>NZ_JBRBUI010000045.1:0-733840 GCF_052826185.1 Heliomarina sp.
GTCATCGCCAGACCTAGTAAAACCCTGTAAACTTATCTCTCTAACGATGAACCACCCTGTCGCGGGATGGAGCAGCCCGGTAGCTCGTCAGGCTCATAACCTGAAGGTCGTAGGTTCAAATCCTACTCCCGCAACCAACTTACCCAACAAGCCGCCGTAAGGCGGCTTTCGCCGTTCTGGGTTTGGGAGGTCGGAGAAAACCAACGACCCAATCAAATGATGGGTTTGATCCGTTTCCCCCAACTTATCACCCTTTCACTGTCGGTCTACAACTCAGGTGGAAGCGAAGCGCTTTCCAAGGTGCTTGGTAAGGCAAACGGAGATTGAAAATTGCTAATTGGCATTTATCGGGCGACATAAAGTCTGGACCGATTGAACATCTAACATATCCGCGTAACGGAATCGCTGACGGAGCAGACCGGCATTCACAGCACCAGCGGGATCCGATAAAGTGTTTCGCGAATGCCTGTATTTAGAATTGGAACTCGGAGCAGGGCGACGATCCGGGCGATGCGAAACGATCTCGTTGGCAACAATTCGGGGCTTTACCAACGTCGAGAGTAAGTGATCCCGTCTCATTCCTGCGTGCGGAAACGAGAGTTCTGGATGATGAAGACCAGGGCCAGCGGGACGATCACCGTGATCAGGCCGACCGTGATCAAGAGATGCCCGAGTTGGCTGTAATCTGCGACGGAGGTGACAACGCCCGTTTCCGGGTTTGTAACGGCACGCGTGACGACGAACCATTGGTTGAGGTATTTGGTCCCGAGACTGCTTGCTGACAGGGCCATATTTGTGAAGGAGGCCATGACGGCGAAGAAGGTTGCCTTCAAGTGCGTTGGCGCGTTCCGGGCAATCCAGGCCAGCATCGGCACCATTGCAATCTGGCCGAGCGGAGATTCTACGGCAGTGTCCAGAATGGCGATAAAGCGGGCATCGACGATGCCGCCCGTATGCGCCGCCGTCCATTCATGCACCCCGTAGTAAAGCGCTATATTGGGTAGCGCTAGCGCTCCGGCCGCGATGGTGAGCAGAACGACAACCTGTGCGATTGATCGGTTCGCCATCAGAGGTCTGAGGATGATCAGGCCGAGCAGGGCCAGCAGTGAAGTAATGAATGAGAGAATGGCGAGGAACTGTTCATCGAACCCCAGCTCGTCGATTTCGAACCAGGTTTGGCCGGGACCGGGCAGGGGGACCGCACGAAATACGAAGATGATCGTGGCCGTGCCGATCAGGACCCTGGCCTGTTTGGGATCAAGCTCTTTCAACAAGCGCGACATGAGATAGAGGATAACCGAGAACGAAACGACGAAAATGCTCTCTTGCGCATAGTCGAAATCGGCGGTTCCCAGCGCGATGCTCAGGATGACGAATGCAAGTCCCCCCAGCAGGATGGGCCATTTCACCTCGGTTGCTTCTTCCGGCACACTCGGGGGGTTACCTTTGCTCGCGCGGCGGCGTTGAATCAAGCTGTGCAGCACCACGCCGCTGACAGAGATCACCGGGATGGCGAGAGCGATCAGGTAGACCCGCCCGTAAAGGGCCAGACGGTCGGCGGTCTGCAAGTCCTCCGTGCCGGAGAATATCCAGATATTGACCGCAGCGACCCCCGCGAATCCGGAGATGATCGCGATGCGTCCAAGGGTTTGCATCGTCGTGTGGCGGGCGCGCAATTCGTCCGGTGGCAAATCGCGGCCATCCGCGTCTGTTGTCGGTACGGCTTCGACAGTCATTGCATCGGCGACGACATCCTGAATGGCATAGCCTGACGGTGCCAGCAGTAATGCAATAACGTACCATGTCTCGAGCGGCATGATGTCGGCCATCGGGGCAGGGGCGGTCACAAGCGCATACATCGTCATCAGCGACATCGTGATCAGGGAGGCGCCGAGCAGAATGAGCAGCGATTTCCAGCGCCAGAACAGATCGACCACGTGCCCCATGGGCATCTTTAGGATCCATGGCAGCCCCGCCCAGAAGGACAGGCCGGCAACGAAAGAGGCCGACAGATCCAGGTAGTCCTTAAGGAAGAAAGCGCCGACGACAGATGTCAGCCCCGATACGCCGGCCGCGAAATAGACCATCAGCGGCGGCAGATAGGACCATCTCATCTGCTCGGCCAGATCCACGAATGTCCTGTGCCACCAGTTGGAGAGCCTCGTTCCGGCGGGCAGGCGTTCAGTGGTCATGGGCATCCAGCGTCCGTTGCGGGTTTCTCGACTTACATCTCAAAGAAAGCCGGCTGTCAAAAGCATCGCGCTGGTAACAACCCCGAGAACGGGCACAAGGACAGGTACGCGAAAGTGAGGTTTGCTTGTGGTCTGCTTGCTCTTCAACAGGATCAGTGCGGCATTGACCAGAACAAAAATACCCAGAACGATCTGCGACGTTCGTTCTGCCAGGATATTGATCGGCAATGCCTGTGTGAGGGTAAGAATAACGGCGACGACCAGAAGGGTCGCGATGACCGGTGTCTGCGTCGCGCTTGGAACCAATGCCAGCGTCCGCGGCAGGTGTCCCCGGTCGGCCAGCCCGTAGATTACCCTTGAAGCCATGATCATCTGGATAAGAACGCCGTTCACCGTGGCGGCAATTGCGACGGCAGAGAAGCCTTTTTTGACGGCCGTTGGCGCCTCTGAGAACACGAGCGCGAGGGGCGCGGCGGAGACCGATAACGTCTCGATCGGGACGACAAGCAGAACGGTCACCGAAGTTGCCAGGTACAACAGCGCGGCAAGAATGAGAGTTAGCAGAATTGCCTTTGGGATTGTGCGGACCGGGTCGATGACTTCTTCGGCGACATTGGCCATGTCTTCGAAGCCGACAAAGGCAAAGAACGCCAGTAGCGACGCTGCAAATATGCCGCGCCACGTTTCAATCTCAAAAGTCGGGATCATGTCCGAAACCGCATAGCCCTGCGGATCGGGAATGCACATGCCCCAGCCAATGACAAAGAGCAGGCCGGTGATTTCGATGATTGTAATGAGGGCAGCGATGTAGACGGATTCTGTAATGCCCCAGAGCGCTATGAGCCCCATCAGCAATACGATGGCGATGGTCAGCCACGAGGTTCCCAGTCCCGTCAGGTCGTGAAGGTATGAGGCCGCGCCGATTGCCACGGCCGAGGCCGAGATCACCCCAGAGGCCGCGACGGCGAGGCCGACCAGCACCGCTATCCCCTTGTTTTGAAAAGCTGCTTCGACATAGGCGGCCTCGCCCGCGCTGACTGGGTAGCGGGTCGCGAGTTCTGCGTATGAAAGGGCGGTCAGCGACACGACCAGAGCCGCTACGATAAAAGAGATGCCAGCGAAGGGGCCGGCGATATCCGCAGTCGCACCGACAAGCACGTAGATGCCAGCGCCGACCGTTACCCCAAGCCCATAGAGCGTCAGCAATGGGGTGTTCAGGGAACGTCGGAGTTTAGGGGGCGTCTGCTCGTTGCTTGTCATAAAGTAAGTCTTGCCTGTAATCCGTCTGGTTTGGAGCCTCACCCTCCGGGCAAGGCGGTCAAGGTTACCTGCTTTGCGTTGTTGCGCCCATCTTTGCAGCACAGGCAATACAAGCATCTATTTGTCGGGTTTTACCCTTTGGCCGATCCCGGCTTGTTGATCTGCATCAAATCCGATCCGGGCCTGATGCGGGAAGGTGGCCGCAGATTTATTGGAATGTCGTTGCTTCGGCTGATTTGGATGAGCCGGGCTTGGAAACGGACGGTAGGCCCGACGGTGCAGGAGAGAAAAACCCAAGCCTTTGTGACGCGCGGCCTTACCAAAAGCTATGGTGAGGGGCGTTCGATTGTGCATGCCCTGCGCGGTGTCGATCTCGACATTCCAGAGGGTGAGATCGTGGTCATGCTAGGAGCGTCCGGAAGCGGGAAATCGACGCTTTTGAACATTCTAGGGGGGCTCGACAGGCCAACCGCCGGAACTGCGTATTTCCGCGATATCAACCTTGGCGATCTGTCCGATGCAGGTCTCACGCGGTTTCGGCGCGACCATGTTGGCTTTGTGTTTCAGTTCTACAACCTGATGCCCAGTCTCACCGCCCGTGAGAACGTGGAGCTTGTCACGGAAATCGCCGCCAACCCGATGTCGCCAGAGCGGGCGCTTGGGCTGGTCGGCCTGACCAAGCGGCTTGACCATTTCCCCTCGCAACTGTCGGGAGGTGAACAACAGCGGGTCGCGATTGCCCGCGCGATTGCCAAGCAACCGGATGTTCTGTTTTGCGACGAGCCGACCGGCGCGCTTGACAGTACGACGGGGCGCGCGGTTCTTGAGGTGCTCAACGATGTGAATGCCGAACTCGGGGCGACAGTCCTTATGGTGACGCATTCCGCGAACATCGCGGACATGGCCCATCGCGTCATTCGTTTGGTCGATGGCCAGATCGGGCAGATACATGTGAACGAAACCCGCCGAAAACCAGCGGAGATCGAGTGGTGACCTCGCTGGACCGCAAGCTGTTCCGCGACCTCTGGCGGATCAAGGGGCAGGCCGTCGCCATCGCGCTTGTCATCGCCACGGGCGTACTGCTGCAGGTTATGATGTCCGGTCTGGTCGCGTCCCTGACAGAAACCCGGCGGGCCTATTACGAACGCAATAACCTTGCCGAGGTCTTTGCCCCGACGGTACGGGCGCCCGACGCGGTGCTAAACCGGCTGGCCAGTATTCCGGGGGTGGCCCGCCTGTCCGGTCGCGTCGTGGGGCGCGCCCTGATCGACATTCCCGGTGATCCCGTTCCGATCCAGTCGCAGGCCATCGGAATTCCCGACACCGGGCCGGAGGTTCTGAACAATGTCTATCTTATAAGGGGGAGGCTTCCCGAAGAAAGCCATCGCGATGAGGCACTGCTTCTGTCCGGTTTCGCCTCGGCGCATGGCTATGGAATCGGGGATCGGATCAATGTGACGATGAACGGGCTTCGTCGCTCCATCAGGATCGTTGGGCTGGCCCAGTCGCCCGAATTCCTGTTTGTCGCGGCACCCGGGGAAATGGTGCCTGACCCGGCAAGGTATGGCGCGATCTGGATGCGACGCTCCGCGCTGGCTGCGGCCTATGACATGGAGGGCGCTTTCAACGAGGTGTTGCTGTCTTTGTCACGGCATGCCTCGCGTGAGGCCGTGATCGCGGCGGTGGACGAGGTGCTGACCCCTTGGGGCGGGACGGGTGCCTATGGGCGCGCCGAGCTGGTCTCGGACCGTTTTGTCAGTGAAGAGATCGAGGGGCTTGCGACCATGTCACGGGCCGTTCCGCCGCTCTTTATCGCGATTGCGGCCTTCCTGCTTTATATCGTGGTCAACAGGATCGTGCAGGCCGAGCGCGAGGAGATCGGCCTGCTCAAGGCGTTCGGCTATACCAACCGCGAGGTCGGAACGCATTACTTCAAGCTTGTTCTATTGATCGCGGGGGCAGGGGCTTTGATGGGGTGCCTGTTCGGCGTGCTGGCCGGGCGCGCGATAATCCCGATCTACACGACCTTCTACAACTTTCCTTTTCTTGTCTTTCGCCCCGATCCCGCGGCATTTGCCATCGGCGTTCTGGCCAGCATCGCTGCCGCCTCTGCCGGCAGCGTCTTTGTCCTGAGACGTATTTTCGCCCTGACCCCGTCCGAAGCTATGCGCCCGCCGACACCTGCCGATTATTCAAAGACCGTGACCTTTAGGGGAACAGTCGGACGCTTGCTGGACCAGCCGACACGGATTGTCTTCCGGGGGCTGGCCCGGTCACCCTGGCGGGCCCTCGCGTTGTCATCGGGGATAGCCGGAGGTATGGCGCTCGCATCGGGAATGACCACCATCTACGGATCATTCGACCGGATGATGGACCTGAGCTTCACGGTGATCGACCGGTCGGACGCAACCGTCTTTTTTCACACGCCGCTTGGCGAAAAGGCGGCTTTTGAATTAGGGCGCATTCCCGGGGTCATCACCGTCGAACCGTTCCGAGAGGTCGCGGCCACTCTGAAACATGGGCGTAAAACCCATCGTGGCGGCGTGTCCGGCATGATCGACAAGCCTGAACTCACACGGGCCATCGACGATAAGCTCTCCGCGATACCGCTTCCGACCCAAGGCCTCGTTCTGGGACAAGCCCTTGCAGAAATTCTGGACGTGGAACCGGGCGACGTGCTTACGGTGGAAGTGCGCGAGGGGCGGCAGCCGACGCTTTCCGTTCCGGTGACCCGCGTCGCGCGCAGCCTGATCGGGGCCCCGGCCTATATGCGGCTTGCGGCGCTCAACGATGTCATGTCCGAACCGGGCCGGATATCGGGGGCGCACATCCGGGTGGATGGCGCTCGGGCCGATGCGATTTATCAGCGGCTCAAGGACATGCCGACAGTCGCGGGGGTGAGCGTGTCCGAGAACGCGCGAGAGTCCCTGCAAAAGCTGATGGATCAGGGTGCGGGGTCGGCGCGCTATATCATGGGCGCGGTGGCCTTTATCATCACCTTCGGCATTGTCTACAACGCGGCCCGGATCGCACAGAATGAACGGTCCCGCGATCTGGCCTCGTTGCGGGTGATGGGCTTTACCAAGGGGGAAACTGCCTTTGTCCTCCTTGGTGAACTTACAATCATTATTCTCGTCGCACTCCCGGTCGGTTCGCTTGTCGGCTACGCATTGTCCTTTGCTATAGCGCGTGGTTTTTCCTCCGAACTTTACCAGATACCGGCCTACTACGACCCGTTCAGCCACGGGTTTTCCGCAGCTTTCATTCTGGTCGCCGCAGCCATTTCAGGCTTGCTCGTTGAACGCGACCTGAACCGTATGGACCTTGTGACGGTCCTGAAATCTAGGGATTAGATCATGGCACGCAAGACAATGTCCCGCCCGATCCTTATTGGTTTTGCCGTTATTCTTTTGGTCGCTGGCATTGCCTTTTCCTTTTGGCCGAGACCGATGATGGTCGATCTTGGAGAGGTCACAAGAGGACAGATGCGTATGACCGTTGATGAGCAGGGCAAGACCCGTGTGCGCGACGCCTTTGTCGTGTCGACCCCGATGGACGGGCGTTTGCTGCGCGTCGACGTCATGCCGGGCGATCCGATTAAGAAAGATGTGACGGTCGTCGCGCAAATGCGGCCTGCCAATCCCGCCGCGCTGGACGTACGGACACGAGGGCAGGCCCTTGCCGCTGTCGAAGCTGCCGAAGCGGCCCTTCATGTTGCCGAGGCAAACATGAAGGCCGCAAGCGCGGATGCTGATCTTGCCAAGTCCGATCTGAAACGCACCGAACAGCTGGCCGACAGCGGAACGGTCAGTCTTGCCGCGCTGGACCGCGCCCAAAGCGCTGCGCGTGCTGCGCAGGCCCGGTTCGATACCGCGACAGCGGCAATCGAACAGCAGAGGGCGGAACTGAGACGCGCGCGGGCGCAACTGATCGGCTTTGACGATCCGGATTTCTACGACGCGCCGGATGCCCTGCTCGGGGAGGAAATGCCGATCCATGCGCCAACGGATGGCGTTATACTGCAGGTGCTCCATCAGGACGAAACCACGCTCGCTGCTGGCTCACCCATTCTTGTCGTGGGCGATATCCGCGACGGTCTGGAAGTCGTTGTTGAACTGATTTCGCCCGATGCGATCAACGTGCATGTCGGTGATCCGGTAGATATCGAGAACTGGGGCGGAGCGGCCTCCCTCTCGGGCGTGGTAACGCGCGTTGAGCCCTTCGGTGAAACGAAAGTTTCCGCCCTTGGGGTTGAAGAACAGCGAGTGACCGCAGTTGTCGAGCTGACGAGTTCGCCAGAAGAGCGCGAGGGACTGGGGCACGGTTATGCGGTCGAAGCGCGGATCGTCGTCTGGTCGAAAGACGATGCGCTGATGGTTCCGTCGAGCGCCCTTTTCAGGGAACAGCAGGCATGGTCCGTACTGGTCGACAACGACGGAACCGCCCGACTGAGGATGATTGAGGTTGGACATGACAACGGAAGCGAAGCCGAAGTGCTTGATGGGTTGTCCGAGGGCGATCTCGTCGTGCTGTACCCGCCTGCCAGTCTGAGCGACGGGATGTCGGTTGAGCAACGGATCGTTGAGTAACTTCGGCGCAGGCCCTCGGTTCGGTTCTTGAGGCGAAATGTTGCCCAATATCCTCGTTTCCGCCCATTTCTAGCAAGCTTTACAATATTTGCGACTTCCTCGATCTCCCGGCCCATGCGAAAGGTCACGGAATGTTGAAACGGATCGAACCCATAGCTGCATTCGTCTTGATGGCGATGCTCTTGCTGGCGAGTGTGACCTCGGCTGGCATGATGGCACCCGACCGGCACACTAACGCATACGAGGCTTTCGAACTGATCCACGGGGTCGCCGGAGACGATTTTTGCGGAACCTCGGGACATGCCGACCACCACTGTCCGTTTTGTCATGGCCTTCCCGAAAGTCCGTCTTTCGGACATGAGGGAGAGCTTTTCCTCCTGACGCCTTACGATGGGTGGTTGCTGGCCCGCGACCTGCATCGTTCAGCGCAAACCCGAAATATCAACCATTCCCCAAGGGCGCCGCCCGCGATTGCCTGACGGCCTTGTGCCGTCCCTTCCAGCAATCTGCCGTACAGAGTTTCTGACGGCTAAATTATCGCCTGCCAGACGGGCCATTCGGAATGGATTCATGACTGAACAAACCAAAACAGCGGCGGGCGCCGCTCTCTACCGTGCTATCTGGAGATGGCATTTTATCGCGGGGCTGGTGATCCTCCCCTTTGTACTGATCCTTGCCGTCACAGGTGGCATCTATCTCTTCAAGGACGAAATCAACGATGCGGCCTATCGGCATCTGCGCTTTGTCAAAGCCTCGGGCACACCACTGCGCCCGTCGCAGATTACAGCGGCCGCGCTTGAGGTTCATCCGGGCGAAATCAAGTCCTACTCACCCGCTGCCGCATCCGACCGAAGCGCGGAGGTGGATATTCTCGGCGAAGACGGGCTGAAAAATACCATCTTCGTGAATCCGTATAGCGGCGCGGTTATCGGCAGCCTCTGGGAAAGCGGACCGGCCGGAAGCCCGGCGATGTTCGTCGTGAGAAAGCTGCATTCGCTCGAATATGTCGGTTGGTTCGGAAACCGGCTGATCGAGGCTGCAGCGGGGTGGATGGTCCTGCTGGTCGGCACCGGCATCTATCTCTGGCTGCCCCGGGGCCGCCAGGTCGGGACAGTCACGGTCAAGGCAAAACGCGGACGTCCGCTGTGGCGCGACCTGCATGCGGTGACGGGTCTTTATACAGGTCTCTTCATCGTGTTCCTCGCGCTGACCGGCCTTCCCTGGTCCTCGGTCTGGGGCGGCAAGTTCTACGACTACAGCTATGCGCTGGGTCTTGGCATGCCCGATGGTTACTGGTCGAACACACCTGTTTCGACGCAGCCGGTGTCGGACGCTGTCGACCGCGCCCCGTGGATCATGGAAAAGCAGCCAATGCCGCTGTCAGAGGTCTCTGACGGCCCTGCGCAGCCGTTGGATGTGGTTGTTGAAACGGTTGAGAACCTTGGCATTGTGCCCGGTTACGCCGTGTCCATGCCAAACGGTCCCGAGGGCGTTTTCACCGCCTCGGTCTATCCCGATGACATCACTTACGAGCGGGTGATCCACCTTGATCAGTACACGGGCGAGGTGCTCTATGACGCCGGGCTCGAAGACCTTGGAACGCTGGGTCGCTGGGCCGAATGGGGGATCAGTGTTCACATGGGGCAGGAATGGGGGCTGGTGAACCAGATCATCCTTTTGCTGGCCTGCCTTGCGATGGTGTTGCTTTGCGTTTCAGCCGCGACCATGTGGTGGAAACGGCGGCCCAGTGGCGCTCTCGGTGTACCTCAGGTGCCGACGGACTGGCGCATACCCCGCGGCTTGCTGGTGATGGCAATCGCGGCTGGCCTGTTCTTCCCGCTGGTTGGTCTTTCGATGCTGGTGCTTGCCGGGATCGAATTGGTCCTTCATTTCACCGGACGTCAGCAACGTATGGCTTAAAATAGAAAACGCCCGGTTTGCCGGGCGTTTTCGAACGGCGAGTGTTGCGCGCCGAGAATTTCAGTAGTTCAGTTGCTTACCGGGTCTTCGCCCTCCAGGGTCGCCGCAAGCCTGACAAGTTCGACGAGTGATCGGACCTCGAGCTTTTCAAGAATGCGGGCCCGATGGTGATCCACGGTACGCGGGCTGATCCCAAGGGTTAGCCCGATCTCCTTGCTGGAAACCTCGGCCGGGTTGGCAAGCACATGGCTGACGATCTCGGCTTCGCGCTCGGTAAGCCGTTCGAAACGTGCCCGGATCGCGTTTTGTGACGCGCTGGCCTGGTGCCGGCTCTCGGCCAGTTCAAGGGCGACGTCAATGCGCTCGACCAGATCCGACTGTCGGAACGGTTTTTCAAGAAAGTCTACCGCGCCACCCTTCATCGCCTGTACCGATTCAGGCACCCCGCCATGTCCGGTGATGAAGATGACGGCCAGCGGCCAGTTCTTGTTGTTGAGAATGACCTGAAGCTCGAGGCCATTCATGTCTGGCATCCCGTAGTCGAGAATGACGCAGCCTGCGCGCGAACCATCATAGGCGGTCAGAAAGCTGGATGCCGAGTCATAGGCTTTGACCTCATAGCCGCGCTGTTCCAGCGCCCGCAACAGTGAGGTCCGGATATCCTGATCGTCATCGACGATGAACACGAGAGGCCGTTGGTCTGTCATGCAATCTTGTTCGAACTATGGAACTCGGGGTGCAAAACCCACCCGGTTGTTCAGGGAAATTTTGTTGCTTTGGTAACAGGTTGTAGCATCTGGCGGATTTGATCAAGTATTCGCGACATCGATGGTAAAATGGAAAGAAGCACCATTCGGGTCGCGATCTTCATGCCAGAGCTTTCCGCCATTGGCCTGAACGATCGATTTGCAGATTGAAAGCCCAAGTCCCATGCCGGTGGATTTGGTCGTTTCGAAGTCGGTGAAAAGGCTGATCGACGGATCGACACCGGGGCCTGTATCCGAAACGACGACAAGCACCTGAGATCCCTGAGTATGAGCCCTTACTGAAACAACGCGCTCTTGCCGCGGGCAGTCACTGATGGCTTCGATGGCGTTGCGGATCAGGTTCACCAGGACCTGTGCAATCTGGAGCCGGTTGGCGTAGACAAGGGGCAGTTCGGCGATGTCGGCGTCGATCGTGACATTTGCCGCGCGGGCTTCGGCAATGACAAGGTGGCGCGTCTGGTGGACCAGTTCGGCAAGATCAAACGGTTTGCGGATACCTTCGTCGCGGCGGATGAAAGCCCGCAGCGCCTTGATGATCTCGCCCGCCCGCATGGACTGGGTCGCAATCTCCTCCAGCATCGTGTGCAATTCACTGTCCGAACCGGCAAGCTGATCGACGGCAAAAAGAGCACTGTCCGCATTCTGCGTTATCGCGGTGAGAGGCTGGTTAAGCTCATGCGCGAGACCGGCCGCAACCTGACCCATCGTATTGTCGCGGGACAGGTTGGACAGTTCCCGGTTCAGTTCGGCAATCTGTTCCTCGGTCTGTTTCGTCTGGGTGATGTCGTCTATGGTCAAAACGTAATGCAGAGGCTTGCCGTCATGGTTGAAGATCATGATGGCATTCACGGCGATCCAGATCGTTTCGCCGTCTTTGCGCTGGCAGCGAAGTTCCGAGTTGATCTCATGGGGGACGCTGCCCTGTCCTGCATCAAAAAGGAGGAACGGCGGATCGTCCGGATGGACGAGATCGGAAAACGCCATTTCGCGCAAGGCGTCTGCCGAGTAACCGGTGATCTTGGAAAACCTCTCATTGACCCGCACCAGCCGACCCGTGCCCGCGTCGATCTGCGCCATCCCGCGCGAGGTCAGATCGAAGGTCTTGCCATATTCGATCTCGGTTGCGCGCCGGGCAGCAATCTGCTGCATCATCGTGCGGTTCGCATTTTCGAGTTCTTGGTATGTCTTCGGAAGCGGTTCGGCCGGGTCGAGTTCGCCCTGTGATATCAGGGCGGATCGAACCGCAAAGGCACGAACCGGTTTGTAGATGTAATTCGCAAGGCCAAGTCCGCACAACCCGGTGATGACGGCAACCAGTGCCGCGATCCAGATGTTCACGCGCCGGTTATGCTTGATGACCGAGGTGAAATCGCTTTCGGGCGCATATGCCGCGGTGATCCATGACAGGTTGTCATTGATCGGTGGCATGACGACGGAAACATAGGTCTCGCCACCATAGGTGAACTGCGACAGCGTTTCCTTTTCAACCGAAACCGTGCCGTCTTCCATCAAATAGCCAAATGCGGCACGGGCGATGGGGTCTTCGAAATTTTGGATATCGACGAAACGCAGGGTGCCATCGGCGTTCTGCGTTTTAAGCAGGTTCTTGTCCGGATGCGCGATCACGTCGCCATTGCTGTGAATGATCAGCGCGCGTCCGGACGTGCCGATCCTAAGCCGCGCAAGAAAATCCGAAATGTCGCTGATCTCGATGTCGACACCGACAATGCCGCGCACGCTGCCGGTTTCTTCCAGTACCGGCGAGGCAAGCGTGATCCCGGGGCGCTGCGAGGAAAAGAAAATATAGGGGTCGGTCCAGATCGTCGTCAGTTGTTCCCGCGCCAATATGTACCACGGACGAGTGCGGGGATCATACACGTCTTCCGGGTCCATCCGGCGTTCGATGACGTTAAAGTCGTCGTCCCGCCAGATCAGTTCGGTCGTGCGTTGCTCTCCCTTGCTACGAATGATCTTGGTGCGGAATGGTCCCGGCTTTTCGCTGCGCATCACATAGACGAATTCGCCGTTTTCCGTCCCGTGATAGAGACCGGCGAATTGCGGCGCGAGCTGCAATTGCTGAAAAAGCAGGCGTTCAAGCTGTTCCGGAACGTCGCTGGCAATCACCCGATCCTGAGCCAGCCGCGCCGAAAGTTCCGCCGCACCGCGGGCCGGGTTCAGAAATCCGCGCGAATGTTCGATGGCATTGGTGCCGATATCGCTGAGCAGATCACGTGCGTGGTCCAGCAGAGCACGTTCTGATGTGACAAAGGAGGAAAACACCACGGCGAGGATCGCAATAAACTGCAACCCGGCCAGACCAATGGCGAGCATGGCTCCAAGTGAATTCCGCATGGCCGTGTTTCTCCCAGGATGCCGGCCAGCAATGCTTCACCCGCTATATTTGAGTTCCACAAAATTCTGCGTGAGGCAACTGCGGCAGGGCCAAATGCGTATAGGCAATATTACGCAGGCAATCACACGCATTTCCTATGCAATTGTTTCATGCCAGTGTTTGTTTACGTCGCCGCGTCTGCCCATCCATCCCTGGCGTGTAAGCGTGGAACGTTGTTTGTAGTAAATTTATTTCCGTGGCGTTTGTGAGTGCGCGCCCATAGCAATTTCTTTTGTTTTGTAGCCGGTGTCGGGCCCCCATCCCGTCCCGGCTGCAATTTATTCTGGGGGGTACTTTGCCGGAAGCGGGACCCCGAGAGCTTCGGTTGCCTCTACCGGATGCCGCCAGAGCAGCATTGGAAATGTCTTGCTCAGGGCAGGCGTCAGACGATAAGCCGTCCGCCTGGCAGCGATCTCACCAATGAAAGCGCCTCGGGATCGGTCAGGTTCGACCTTTTGTTCTGCGCGTTCTTGAATGCGTGCTCTCGCATCTGCGCTTCGGCCCGGTGTCCCTGACGTAGTTGTACTGCCATAAGGATACGGCGGTGATCTTCATGGGCCGCCTTCAGTTGTTCCTGGCTGCGCCCGATGTCCCTCCTGTCGAAAATGATAATGCTGGAGGACACAAGCGGAAGCGCTGAAACCTGCGGGATCGAAATTGCCAGTGCCCAGTTGCCGCTGGCCTCGATCAGGAGCGCGTGAAATTCCTCGTTTATCCCGATCCACCGGGCACGCTTGTCGTCATCGTCGACGACGGAGGCAAGCAGGCTTTCGGATTCTTCAAGCAACGCTTCGAGCCGATCGTCCAACGACTTGTCGAGACCCTTTTCAGCGGCGAGGCGAACGGCCATGCCCTCAAGCTCGCCCCTGACCTCGATCGCATCCGCGATCTGTTCGATGGAAAATGCACGCACTCTGGAGCCGCGGTTGGGTTCCCGGACTAGAAGGCCTTCGTGTTCAAGCTGGCTCATCGCGAGGCGCGCGATGGTGCGCGACACGCCAAGGGCCTTGGCCACGGTAACTTCGCGCAACTTGTTTCCCGGCGGGAACCGGCCTTCCATGACCTCGTGCCGAAGGGCCTCGGTTGCGTCTTCGAGAGCGATGCTCATGCGGGGCTGGTCCATCTAAGTACATATTCCGAAGAGAGATTATTTGCGGCGAAAGCAAATGTCGAGCGGATTGGACCAAAGGCGTGCGTATTTGCATGCATTTAGCCCATTTGGGTGGGTTGATTTGAATCAAAAACGCAATTATGCATGCAAAAATGATATTTGCCTGAAGAGGATGCCATGAACTACGTCTCCAACACGGAAAAAGCCAAATCGCTTGCACCTTCTTTCGGGCAACCCCCACTGTCTGGAACACGCCCGCCTCGCTGCCCGCCTTATGTCGATGTGACCCATCCAGACCAGCTCTTGCCCTATCTCGAGCATGTGGCGAAGCGGCCCTATAACCACGGTCTGAATGCCTGCTGGGATCTCAAGCCGGGCGAGCGTGTGCTGCTGCGCGTTGATAACTGGCACAGCCCGATGGTGATTGAAGCCTGCAAGAAGATTCTTGAAAAATACGGCGTCAAATACACGATTGGCGAGATTGATCGCGGGCCGGTCAAGGAGTGGGTCGGCGCGGACGAGGTTGATTACTATCTTTTCCGTACCAAGGAACTGGCCCAATGGATGGACGAATGGGAAGAAGCGTCCAGAAAGCAGGAATACGACAAGATTTTCATGGGGTATGGCGGTCCGGTGCTGACCGACAAGTTCGTCAAAATTCAGCGCATGCCCTTTATCACTCCCGAGATCCTTGCCTCTCCGGCCCATGCGATGCCGATCGAAGTTCTCAACGCGATGGATCAGTGGACTTGGGATCGCATCCGCGCCTCAAAGCGCGCACGCATAACCGACCCCGAAGGCACCGATATCGAATTCACCAACCATGATGGCTACTGGGACAGCCGCCGCGAGATGTATAACCCCGACCTCGTAAACAGCACGTGGGAAGGGAACCCGAAGTTCGGCGCCACCTATCTGCCGGGCCATATCACCGGCCGCCCGTGGATGTATCTGAAGGGCAAGGAAGATGGCTGCGGCGTCATTGCTGGCACGACCAACCATATCGCGCCCTGCGACTGGACCCAGCTGATCGTCGAGAATTCAAAGATCACGCAGATCAACGCAGGTGGCGACTTTGGAGATCAATTGCGTGCAATCATGGCTCAGACCGAAGACCTGCAGTATCCCGGGTTTAACGGTAAGGGCCTGATGCACTGGTGGGAGGCGTCCATCGGCACCAACCCGCATATTCACCGCCCGCGCAAGGACTTCCCGTCCGGTTTCGTGAACTGCCTTTATGAGCGGGTGCGGTCCGGCGTGATCCATATGGGCTTTGGCACGATCATCTCTTCGATGGACGAACGCAACGCGGCGCGTCAGGGGCTGCCGGTGGGGCACTGGCACCTGCACCTCTATTTCCCGACCTATCACCTGGAAATGGAAGGTGATAACGAGCTGCTGATCGAGAACGGGCGTCTGCTTGCGCTGGACGATCCAAAGATCCGCAAGCTGGCGTCCCAGTATGGCGATGCCGATCTGTGGCTTGATGAATCCTGGAACCCTGCAGTACCGGGGCTCAACATGCCGGGCGACTACTGGAACGACTACGGCGCCGACCCGCTTGCATGGGTCAAGCACGAGCTCGATATCTGCCGCAACGACCACCCGCGGTTCATGGAGATGGTCGAGGCTGACGGCAAATACTGCCACGGCAAGGGCGCCGAATTCTGGGCAGGCGGTTGCTGCGGTCACAGCGGCGTCCAGCCGGCCAGCTTCAAAAGCAACTGTTGCGGCTGATGGAAGGCGCAGCAGGCAGCACTAGTGCAGGGGCGGTGCCATCCGGTGCTGCCCAACATCTTGCAAAGCTGGAAAACCACTTTCCGATTGCGGGGAAGACGCTGCTGGATATCGGCTGCGGCACGGGCGATTTCATGCGGCTCGCCATAACGCATGGTGCCGATGCCCATGGGCTTGAGGTTGACCCGGATACGATACAACGTGCCATCGCCGCAGGCTGCGACCCGGCTCGGCTGTCACTTGGCGATGGCATGTCCCTGCCGTTCGACCATGGCGCGTTCGACCTCGTTTCCTTTGTTTTCAGCTTTCATCATGTGCCTGCCGACGTGCATGAGGCGATGCTCGGCGAAGCGGCCCGCGTACTGCGACCCGGCGGTCATCTGGTTGCTTTCGAGCCGCGTCCTTTCGGCATGATGACCGAGGTGATCAAGCTGATCGAGGACGAAACCAAGGTTCGCACCACTGCCCAAGCGACACTGGATAGTCCTCCGGCACCCTTCGAAACCATTGCGTCAGGAGAGTATGAGCTGCAGCGCGTTTTTGCGGATTTCGATACTTTTCTCACGGCAATAGTGAACGTCGACAAGAAAAGAGCCGAGCAAGCGGAGCGCGATGACATTCGTCAGGAAACGCGGAAACGGTTCGAAGAACTTGGCATGGAGGCCGCTGATGGTGGCCACGTCATGATTCAGCCCTCCGTTTATTACCTGCTGCGGCGCGACTGAGATGATGAAGACGCGGGCAGGGCTGTTGGCATATTGGCCGGTGCCGACGCACGCCGCGGCAATGGCCCTTGGGTTCGCCTACGATTTTGCGGTTCGCGGCAAGGAAATGCTGTGCGTGACAGACCCGCATTTCGACATCGTGCTTTTCCTGCGCGTATTGACGGATTGCCCGGGCATGGTCTGCGGCATGTTGGTCGCTTCGCTGCTGGAACTGGTTACGTCGCCTAACGCCGCTACCGTATTGCGGGGGCTGACGGGATTCGTAGCGGGACTTGTCGCGATGTATTGGGCCGCCATCGTGTTCCCCACGCTCTGGCCGCTGCAGTTCGCGGCCATGCTGGCATCGATGCATGTGCTGTCCGCGCTGGCCGTCATAGGACGGGTGCTCTCATTTTTGCGTGCAAAAACTGGTAATATACCGCACGAAACGCAAGTTATCGGCTTGTAAATGTGAGTTATGCATGCATAATATTGCAGAACGAAATGCTTGGGAGGAGCATCATGAATTCCATATTTAGTCGTACAACAGCGGTTGCCGCACTTTTGATGGCGGGCAGCGTCTCAGCAAGTGCCGAAACGGTCCTTCGGTTTTCCGATTACGGACCGAACCGGGGAACGCGCGCCGAAGCGCTCGAGTGGTTTGCCGCCGAATTGGACAAACGCACGGATGGTGACCTCAAGATAGAGTTCTTCTGGGGTGGTTCCCTGCTTGGCGGGCGCGATACGCTCTCTGGTGTCGGGGATGGTGTGGCCGACTTGGGCACGATCATCGGCTTCTTCACACCCAAGGAATTGCAGCTTTACAACATCGGTGACCTGCCGGTCGAAAACAGCGATATGTGGGTCGGTCTGAATGCCATGTACGACCTCTCAAACAGCGAGATGATTGCCGAGGAGTTCAGCAAGGCAGGCGTCAAGTATGTCACCAATTATACGACAGGGCCGGTACAGCTTATCTGTCGCTCCGAGGTCAACACGCTGGACGATCTGAACGGTCTCAAGATCCGGGCGTCAGGACCATATGGCGATACGCTTGAACGGCTGGGAGCGGAAATCGTCCGCATGAGCCAGGCAGATGTGTATCAGGCGCTGGATTCCGGTCTGCTCGACTGTAACCAGAACTATTACTACGCCATGCAGGCCTACCGGCAGTATGAGGTCGCGCCTTACGTGCTGGCAATGGACTGGGGCCAGAACATGTCCTTTGGCATCGCGATCAACGAAATGACCTATTCGGGTTTTTCGGATGAGAACAAAGAGGTTTTTGACAAGCTCTCGCGTGACTTCATCGATCACCTCGCCGAACAGATGGAGCAGACCGACGAAGAGGCGCTGGCGTCGATGGTGTCAGGGGGCGAGGGTGCGGGCATTACCGTCGCCGAGCTTTCGGAAGAAGATCGAGACCGGCTGAACGAGGCCAGCGCGCAATCCATCGACGACTGGACCGCTCGCGTCAGCGAGAATGGCGGCGACGGTGAGGCTCTCTTGGCGGAATACCAAAAGCTGATAGAAGACTATAAAGCCAAGCAGTAGGGGAGACTAATTGGTGTCCCAACCAGAGAACGAGCTTGCCCCCGTTTCGCCGACACGCGCGGAACGGGCATTGGGCCAGATAGCCGTCGTCGGGCTTTTCCTGATGGCGGCGCTGATTACGCTCAACGTGATCAGCCGATGGATCGGTAGGGCAATCATCCCCGACGATATCCAGCTTGTTAAAGAGCTGATGGTGGTGGTTATTCTGCTGCCGCTGGGTGTGGTGACCGCAACGCGCAATCACATCAGCGTCGACCTCTTTACCGAGTGGATGGCGAAACGTGGCCGGCACCGGCTTGGAGTGCTGGAACAGTTGGTCGGCATCGTTTTCGTCTCACTGGTGTCCTATGCGGCTTATCGCGATGCGCTGGGCGCCTGGGAAAGCCAGGACTATTACTCCGGTGTCCTGAACATTCCCATGTGGCTTGGCCATTTCGTGTTTCTCTTCGGCATGGCGGTGTTTCTGATCCGACTTCTCGTAATGTTCATTATCGATCTGCGCCGCAGTTTCTGACCGGAGGTCCCAATGGAACCGACACTACTCGCCGGCTGCGTCGTGGCTGCCGTTCTGATCCTGCTCGCCCTGCGGGTGCCTATCGCCTATGCCATTGGCGCCTGCGCTGCCGCCGGGTTGCTGTTGTTCTTTTCCTGGCGGCCGGGCGGCGATCTGAATTTGTTGGGCGGCATGCGTCCGGCCCTGCGACTGATCGGTTCGAATACATTTGCCTTCGTGCACAATTATCCGCTCAGCATGATCCCCTTGTTTATCGGTCTGGGCCATGTCGCTTATCATGCCGAGATCACGACCGACCTCTACCGGTCGCTGCGCATCCTTTTGCGGAAGCTTCCGGGCGGGCTTGCGATGGCTTCTGTCTCGGGATGTGCCGGTTTCTCGGCCATCACCGGGTCGAGCGTCGCCTGCGCCGCTGCGATGGGCCGGATCGCGGTGCCCGAAATGCTGCAATACGGCTATCATCCAAGGCTCGCGGCGGGGTCGGTCGCCGCTGGCGGTACGCTCGGGTCGCTGATCCCGCCAAGCCTGCTTTTCGTGATCTATGCGATCTTTACCGAACAGTCCGTAAACGGACTTTTCCTCGCGGGGGTTATTCCCGGTCTCCTGTCGTTGGTCGGCTTTCTACTGACGATCTTGATCTGGTGTATGCTTAAGCCGCAGCATGCACCGCGGCAGCAGTTCGACGAGGTGGTTGACCGCGCGGCTGCGATCCGCGGGCTTTGGCCTGCCTGCGTTCTATTCCTGATCGTGGTCGGCGGCATCTACTGGGGCATATTCACCCCGACCGAAGCCGCAGCTGTCAGCCTTGTCGTGGCACTTCTGATCGGCCTCGCGCGCAAAAAGCTGAACTGGAGCGCGCTGATCGACTCCGGGTCCGAAACGGTCCGCCAGACAGCAATGATCTTCATGGTGGCACTTGCGGCCAAGCTGTTCACGGCATTCATTTCGTTGACCCGCATTACTCCGCTAGCACTCGACTGGCTCGAGAGCCTCGACCCGCCGTTTTATCTCGTGATGATCGCCATTGTGGTGTTTTACCTAGTGATCGGCATGTTCCTCGATTCAATCGGGATCCTCGTTCTGACGCTGCCTTTCACGGTGCCGATCATGTCGAACTACGGGGTCGATTTGATCTGGTTCGGCGTGATCGTCATCAAGCTGCTCGAGATCGGCCTGATCACACCGCCCATCGGGCTGAACATCTTTGTCATCAAGAGCGTGACGCCACGATCTGTCACCCTGTCCGAAGTCTTCAAGGGCGCGGCGGCCTTCCTGACGCTTGACCTGCTGGTGCTGATCCTCTTGCTCTTGGTGCCCGCCCTGTCGCTCTGGTTACCGCAATCGGCATTTGGGTAGGGCAACGTTCGGGTGATTTGATGAAGTTTAAGGACGGGTGGGAAATACCGCCGGTTCGTGGCCATGGAAGATGTATTTCAGTCGGTGCTACTGGCAGTAAGCCGTCGCCGCGAGGTAAAGCTGATCAACCGTTCTTCCGGATCCCATTCAACCACCGCATCGTTGATTTCCACATGGCCGGACATATCGCTTGATACGTCTACGTTGGAATAATCCCGCTCCAGCGGGTTTATCGTATAAGGCATGAAACACGACGGATCCGTCGAAAGATAATCTCTCTCGTAATAAATGTTTGTTCGTTGTATCTTCAGCGGTTCCGGCCCCGCCTTTTCGATTGTCGAGCGCAGATCTTTCCAAACATTGTCGCATGTTTTCCAGTCATGAAGCACGAACGCGGAATTGGCGGTAAACAGGAATGCCAGCACGATCGTGAGCGAATTCCGTACAGCCGAAGAAGGAACAAGCCATTTCAGCATCAAGGCTATAAGATAGATGGCGGGAATGATCAGCAGATAGGCCGAGCGCAACGGCAGTTGCTGGACGATGATCATGACCGTGAACATGCCCACGAAAAGAAACCCGAGGTACAGCGCAGCAAGGCGACCAGTTGGTGTGATCAGTTTGTCAACGCTTGGTCGCCTGCGGATATAGGCATAGATCGCGGCAGCAAAGGCGCAGATGGCGATGATGCCCGAAACATAGGAATAGGGTGTCGGCACGAACAGCGCGAGGATCATCTTGGCCAGTTTCTTTGCTGGAAAACCAAGCGTGCCGCCCATCGACCCGTCGCCCGGCAACTCGACCCCGGCGACAAAGCGCAAGGAAAGCGCAAGCATCGCGAGCGCGATTCCGGCAAAGATGTAGGCAAAGCGGATCGGGCGGCGTGAAAGTAGGTCGTCGACAAATATCGCCGCCGCGATGGCAAGCGGCGCAACAAGGTAGAGCTCCTTGAAGAACGGCGCACCGGCAGCGAGAACGATTGCAAGCCAGATGTGTTGTCTCGTTAAAAGGATGCAGCCGGCGGCAATGGCCAGAATGGCGCCGAGAATGTCCTGATAGCGGGCAATGGCAACCAGTATGTCAGCGGCTATCGGATGAACAAAGATCAGGCTTGCGAATACCGGCCAGGGCATTTCTGGGACAAGGCGCATCAATAGTTTCGTGCCCAGCAGAACGAACAGGCAGTGCATCACGAAGCCGAAAACGAAAATCGGAGTGAGCCCCCAGGTTTCTCGTACACTGCCGGCCACCCAGTAGAAGACGTTGGAAAGGGGCCGCCAATAGGGGCCCGCAAGGAATTCGGGTGTTGTGGCGAGTATTTTTGCAGAGAGCAGCGATTTCAGGTCGGACAAGTCCTCGCGCACACCGAGAAGAGAAAGCGTATCAGCGCCCGTCGTCGAAAAATTCCATATCTGGATGTAAATAATGAAAGCGGCTGCGGAAACGGCGAATAATACGGCAATGTCGAGACGCAGGCGCATGCTCTTACTCCATAATTCGATAAGTCACTTATTTGTTTAATTGGTTTCCGCTTTGCGGAAACAGGTCGCAAAATTGGTCTTGATACTAGTACTGAAGTGTCATGAGCAGGCTGCAAGTTATTGTCTTGAAGGTGCTATTCGCTCTTACGTTGCAATACGTAGCAGCTTGCAGCCCAGATTTCAGCATTTTTCGCCGGGCTCTCAAATGCCGACAGCGCAACTGCTCTTAAATTATGCCAATCCGCGCTCTCAAGCGGCGGGAAGGTGCCGGTCAAGGCAATGGATTCCTAGAAACCGCTGATCCGGGGCAGCCATGTAGACAGGGCAGGAAGGAAGGTAAGCATCATCAGGACGATGAAATTGGCAAGGAAGAACGGCGGCATCTGTTTGATGAGGACCGAGGGTTTCAAGCCGACGGTCGAGGATACCACAAAGATCAGGCTGCCGACCGGGGGCGTAATCAGCCCAAGCGTCAGGTTGACGATGACCACGATGGCAAACTGGTCCGGTGCGATGCCAAGTGCATGGCTGATAGGTGCAAGGATCGGGACAAGGATCATCACGCCGGGCAGGGGGTCCATGAACAGGCCGAAGGCTAGAAGTAATACGTTGACCGCCAGCAGAAATGCCAGCGGGGCCAGATCCCAGCTGATGATCGTCTCGGCAAGGAATTGTGGAATACCCTCGATGATCAGAACCCAGGCAAAGGCACGGGCCGCGCCGAGGATCAGGAGAACGGCACAGCTTACAAGCGCGGCACGCAGGATGATTGCGGGCAGATCGCGAAGCCGGAGCGACCGGTAGATCACCATCCCGCAGAAAAGGGCATAGAACACCGCGATCACCGAGGCTTCGGTCGGGGTGAAGATACCGCAACGGATTCCGCCGATGATCAAAACGATCAATCCAATCGCCGGCATGGCGATAATGCTTGTTTTCACCATCTCGCGGCCCGACGGGCGCGGGGCGACGCTTCGGTAGTCGCGCTTGCGGCTGACGTACCAGTTGGCCGCAAGGTTCCCGATGGCAAGCAGCAGCCCCGGGATGACGCCCGCCATGAAGAGCGAACCGACGGAGACTTCTTCGTCCTGCAGCGCGTAGATGATCATCACGATCGAGGGCGGGATGATCGGCCCGATAACCGCGCTCGAAATGGTCAGGGCACCGGCATAGGATTTGTCATAGCCGCCCTTTTCCATCATCCGCACCATCATCGCGCCCGGACCGGCCGCATCGGCAAGGGCCGAACCCGAAATCCCGGCGAACATGGTCGAGGAGATTACGTTCGCATAGCCAAGCCCGCCGCGAAGGTGGCCGACAAACTGCGAGGCAAAGCGCAGAAGTGTCGCGGTGATCGCGCCGCCGGTCATGATTTCGGCGGCGAGGATAAAGAACGGGACGGCAAGCAGCGGAAAGCTGTCGAGCCCGGCGAACATCTCTTTGACCACGACGATGTTCGGGTAGCTGCTGCCAAGGCTCAGGGCCAGAAAGACGGAAATGGCCATCGCAAAGGCGACAGGAACGCCCAGCACCATGAGGCCGAACAGGGCGATAAAGAGGATCTCAACCATTGGCGGCCCCCGGCTGCGCATCCGCGGTCCCGTCAAGGCCGCGATAGGTGCCAGCCGTGACAAAGGCCCGTGCCATCAGCAGAAGATGCACGATCATGAGGGCAAAGCCGACGGGCATCGCGGCATAGATATATTGAAATGACAACCGCAGCGCCGGTGTCTTTTGGTACTGGCTCCGCTGCATGTATTCCCAGCCGACCTGTACCATGTAGGCGAAAAAGACTAGCAGGATCAAAAGGATGACGCTGCGCAGGATCATCTGCTTGCGGGAGCTGACCAGATCCTGAAGGTTCGAGATCGCGACATGGCCGCCAGTGCGCAGGGCCAGCCCGGCGCCAAGGAACGTCATCCAGATCATGAGGTAGCGGGCGGCTTCGTCGGACCATGAAAGCGAATGGTTCGTGGTGTAGCGCAGGGCGATATTCGCGCCGACGATCAGCGCCATCGCGGCAAGGCAACCTATGACCACGGCGGCATTCACCGCCACGAAAACACGTTCAGCTCTATGCATGATCCCTCTCGCGAAAAAGACGGACCGGCGTCGGGAACGCCGGTCCGCTTCGGGACGTGTGGATTACTCGGTAGCGGCGATGCTGTCGATCAGCTCCTGGCCGTACTGGTCGTAATACCCTTCATAGGCTTCCTCGACTGATGCGCGGAACGCAGCCTTTTCGTCGGCGGAAAGCTCATTCACTTCCATGCCACGCTCTTTCAGTGTTTCGACACCGCTCTGTTCGACGTCGTCGACAAAAGCGCGCATGGCGACAACCGCTTCGGTGGCGCCTTTTTCAAACGCTGCCTTGTCCTCGTCGCTCAGTCCTTCCCAGAACGGCTTGGAGACGAGCAGCATCGCCGGCGAATAGACGTGACCGGAGAGCGTCAGATACTTTTGCACTTCGTCCAGCTTGACGGAAACGATCACCGAAAGCGGGTTTTCCTGTCCGTCGATGGTTCCCTGCTGAAGCGAGCTGATCACTTCGGGCCATGCCATCGGGGTCGGGGCGGCACCCAGCGCGTTGAAAGCGGCGAGGTGGACGGGGTTTTCCATCGTCCGCAGCTTCATGCCTGCGACGTCTTCGGGAGTGTGGATCGCGTTGCGGTTATTGGTGATGTGGCGGAACCCCTGTTCGCCCCACGCCAGCGCAACCAGTCCTGCATCGTCGAATTTCGAAAGGATGTCCTGCCCGATCGGGCCGTCCAGAACGCGGCGCGCATGGCCGAGATCGCGGAACAGGAAGGGAATGTCGGTCACGCCGGTTTCGGGCACAAAGTTCGACAGGGTGCCCGTGGAAACGATCGTTGCCTCGACCGTACCGATCTGAAGGCCTTCGACGACTTCCCGTTCGCCACCCAGACCCGAGGAGGGAAAGTGGCGGAATGCGAATTTGCCATCGGTTTCGGCTTCGACGACTTCCTGCCATTTCTGGGCCGCGACGCCGTAATGCGATGTCGGTGCCAGGGCATAGCCGATCTTGACCTCGGTCTGCGCAAACGCAGCCGTGCCCGCGATACCAGCGAAGGCGGCTGTCAGGGCGATGGTCCGAATTTTGAAGAAACTCATGTGTACTCCTCCGGTTAACACGTTGCCCTTATGTCCTACCATGCGGGGAGAACCAAGAGGCGATCACCGGTAATTTCAAGGGATCGATCAGTTCTGCGAGAGGCAGAAGAGACAGTGCCATCGGGCGCTCTTGAACTGCATTGGATTGGCACGCCGCACGCTTTCCGGTGTCATGCCAAACAATAAAACAACGCTTGCGCGAGGCGACTACAACGCGGGCGACAACGCTTGGTACAACGCATGGTAAAGATCAGTCGCCCCGCATCCAGAAGGACGTCGAAAGGGGATGAGACCTCCTTGATGCCAGCGGATGCCAGAAACCGGTCGAGGACCGGTCAAGTGATCTTAGGAGTTCAATAATGTTCAAGGTTTTCACCTCGGGCGCGCTTTTCGTTTTGCTCGCCCAGACTTCTCTGGCGGCCCCGGCTATGTCCGACGCCGATGTGCTTGTCGATGACAGCGGCATGACCGTCTATACCTTCGACAAGGATACGAACGGCACCAGCAATTGCTACAACGGTTGCGCCGCTAGCTGGCCGCCGGTTATCGCCCAGGACGGGGCAGAAGCCAGTGCTGATTTTACCATCGTCAACCGCCGCGATGGCTCGGCCCAGTGGGTCTACAAGGGGATGCCACTTTATACATGGGCAGGCGATGCCAAGCCCGGCGACATGACCGGCGACGGTGTCGGCGGTGTTTGGCACGTGGTCAAGTGATTGACAGGGCGCGCCCATGTCGCGGCGCGCCCGCTTTTTCCAGTAAATGATTTTCATCCGGCAAAGTTTTTTTGAACCAAAGGTCTGACCCAAACGACCGAGGATTAGCGACGTCAGAAAGGCGTAGTGCAGCCTCGATATGGAGATTTAGAGATGACCGATTTTAATGTGACAAATCCCGAAGGCGCCACCGACGGTGACGATCTGATCCTCGGCAACGAACTGCCCGAAGCCATCGACGCGCTCGAAGGCGATGACCTCGTTCTGGCCGGTGGCGGCGATGACAAGGTGAGCGGAGGCGAGGGCGAAGACACCCTGCTTGGCGAAGAGGGCGATGATGTCCTGATCGGCGACCGGGGCAACGACACGATGGCTGGCGGCGCCGGCAACGATCGGATGATCTGGAACAACGGCGATGGCTCCGATATCATGGAAGGCGGCGAAGGCTATGACACCGCCGAAGCCAACGGGTCGGATACCGCGGGCGATGAATTTGAAATCGGCGCGGGCGAAAATGGTCGCGTGCTGTTTGAACGGGTCAATTTCGGGCAATTCTCGCTTGATATCGGATCGACCGAAAAGCTCGTCGTGAATGGCGGCGGTGGCGACGACATCATCACCGGTGGCGAAGGTCTGGCCGATCTCATCAAGCTCAAGGTTTATGGTGGTGAAGGCAACGACAAGATCACCGGCGGGGACGGCGACGACAAGCTGTTCGGCGACGAAGGCGATGACGTACTCGTCGGATTCCGGGGCGCTGACCTGATGGATGGCGGCGCGGGTAACGACCGCATGATCTGGAACAACGGTGATGGATCCGACGTCATGGAGGGCGGCGAAGGCCATGATACCGCCGTTGCCAACGGTTCTGACACGGCGGGCGACGAATTCGAAATCACCGCAGGCGAAGACGGCCGCGTCCGCTTTGAACGTGTGAATTTCGGACCGTTCTCGCTGGATATCGGCACCACCGAAGTGATGGAAGTCAACGGTGGCGGCGGTGACGATATCATCACCGGTGCCGAAGGCCTTGCCGATCTGATCAAGCTCGAACTGAACGGTGGCGCAGGTAACGACCGGATCACCGGCGGCGATGGCGACGACGTTCTTGATGGCGGTGACGGCAATGACGTTCTGGTCGGTTTCCGGGGCAACGACACCATGCTTGGTGGTGCCGGTCGCGACACGATGGTCTGGAACAACGGCGATGGTTCGGACATCATGGACGGTGGCAAGGGCAAGGACAAGGCCGTGGTCAACGGCTCCGATGGCGGCGGCGATGTCTTTGAGATCAAGGCCGGCGAAGACGGCACGGTCGATTTCGCCCGCACCAATTTCGGTGAGTTCACCCTCGATATCTCCAACACTGAAAAACTGGTAGTGCGCGGTCAGAGTGGCGATGACGTCATCACCGGCGGCGAAGGGCTTCAGGACCTCATCGACCTGAAACTCTTTGGCGGCGCCGGAAATGACCAGATCACCGGCGGCGACGGCAATGACGTGGTGAAAGGCAATGGCGGCAATGACGTACTTGTTGGCTTCAAGGGTGCCGATGTCATGAAGGGTGGCGGTGGCCGCGATACGATGATCTGGAACAACGGCGACGGCTCGGACATCATGAACGGTGGCAAGGGCAAGGATACCGCTGTCGTCAACGGCTCGGGCATCGACGATGTTTTTGAGCTCTCTGGCGATGGTAAATCCTTTGACTTTGCCCGCACCAATTTCGGTCAGTTCACGCTCGATATCTCCAAAACCGAAAAGATCGAGATCAACGGCGGTGCCGGTAACGACACCATCACCGCAACCGAGGACCTGTGGGAAAAGGCCAGGCTGTACCTCGACGGTGGCGAAGGTGATGACGTCATCACCGGCGGTAACACGAATGACCGTCTGGTTGGCGGCTCGGGCAATGATGTCCTGAACGGCGGCAGCGGTGACGATGTGCTGATCGGCGGCGAAGGCGAAGATGTCTTTGTCTTCAGCACCGGCACCGACCGTGTCGTGGATTTCGAACAGGGTGTCGACAGCGTCCAGATCGGCATTGATGCCGCGAACTTTGCGGAACTCAAGGATCACCTGAGCCAGGTTGGCGACGATGTCGTGCTCGAACTCGATAGCGGCACGATGATCTTCGAGAACCAGAGCCTCAATCAATTCGGCGCGGATGATTTCAGCTTCCTCGCCTGATAAAGAGCCCCCAAGTTGCCCCGAAATCTTTGGGGCGACGCAGATCCCGCCGACATGGTATGCCGGCGGGGTCATTTTCGTTAATGGATTGTCGCAGTCGCGATGCGAAAAGATGTGAAACCAGACCTGTGGGAGGTTCCGGTGACAGATGTAGACTTGGTGGCGCGGATCGGTCGCGGAGACAGGATCGCCATGAAGGAACTCTATGAACGGCATCAGGCCGGGCTGTATCACTTTGTCCGCATGAAACTGGGTGATGCGTTCGAGGCGTCCGACGTGATGCAGGACGCGTTCATGGAGGTCTGGCGCCGCGCCGACCGTTTCAAGGGACAGTCATCGGTCAAGACCTGGATCTACGGCATTGCACGTAACAAGGCGGTGGACCGGATCCGCCGGTCGACCCGCATGACCCTGCGCGAAACGCCAGATGATACCGTGCCGGATGAAACCCCCTCGGCGCTGGCGGTGATCGAGGCGACCAGCGATGCGGTGCGGCTTCGTGCCTGTCTGGAAAAGCTGACGGCGGCGCAGAAATCGGTGGTTCGGTTGACGTTCTTCGAGGACCTGACCTATCCCGAGGCCGCCGAAGTCGAAGGCGTGCCGGTCGGGACCGTCAAGACCCGCATCCACCACGCAAAAAAGCTCCTGATGCATTGCCTCACGAAAGGCGAAACACCATGAGTTCGAATTCAGTCTGCCTGGGTGCTTTCGACGATCCCGCCGCTTTGCGAGAACCGCTCGGTCGCGGCATCGCGGGCGGCTTCATCCGCGAACCCGATACGCCACAGCCCCAGCGCGCTGGGCCCGCTGATGATCTGGCCGCCGGTCTCGACGAGCAGGGCGCGGATCTCGGCTTCGGTGGCGCTGGTGGTAAAGGCCACAGTCAGGGCAGGGCCATCCGCCGTGCTGCCGGTCGCGGTTTCGTATCGCGCTTCGCCGTCCGGCATCACCAGCGGCGCGGCCACGAACTGCCAGAGCGCAATCGCCGCCACCGCGCTGGCCGCCGCGATCTGCCAGACCGGGCGCGTCGACAATACGGGCGCGGTTTTGCCCTCGGCGTCGATCTGACGTTCCAGCCGTGCCCATCCCAGCGCGCCGGGCGCGTTCTCCCGCGTGGTCTCGCCAAGAACGCCCCGGGCGGCCTGCATCAGGGCGATATCGGCCGCAAGTTCGTCATCCGCCTTTGCCGCCGCTTCGATTTCCTGCGTCTGCTCCGGAGAGCTGCGCCCTGCGATATAGTCGAGCAGGTCTTCGTCGCTGGGTCTCGGCTGATGCGTGGCCATTGGCTGTGTCCTTGTCTGAGCATGGGCGAAACTGCTGCCCTTGTTCCTTGGTCGCATAATATGCCCGATCGGTTCATCCGCGAGGGCAAAAAAATTCCGATTATGTGAAATGCTTCACCGATTTCAGCAAAGGATTAAGATATGATCCGTTCTTCCCTTTTTACTTTCTCCCTTTTCCTGGCCGCCCCGGTCATTGCACAGACCTTTGTTCTGGACCCTCCCGCGCCCGAATTCATCGCGGCGGATGCAGGAGATCTTTACAACACGACAACCCTTGTGGTTCTGGCCGGTGACGCCGAAACGGCGGACCGCCTGATCGCGGCGACTCCGGCCTACGAATTGCTCAGCCGCGAGAACCTGACCGGCATCGGTGAGGAAATGCTGGTCTTTCGCCTGCCAGAAGGTGTCACCGGCAAAGAGGCCATTGGCGAAATGGAGACGCTCGAGCCTGGGGTCACCGCAGGCGTCAACCACGCCTACCGTGCACCGCCGCCCGCCGAATTGCCGGAGGGTCGCGAGTATGCAAACGGGTTGATCGGCTGGCCGCAGCAGGGCTGCGCGGCGCAGGTGCCGATAGGGATCATAGATACCGATATCGCCCCCGATGAGACCGGGCTCGCCCGCGCGAACATCACGCGCAAACAATTCGTGGGCGAGGGCGGTGACAATGGTCACGGCACCGCCATTGCGGAACTGATCGGCGGTCCGGGGCGGTTGACGGACGCCAATATCTTCCACGCCGCAGTCGTCGGGCCGGTAGAAGGGAAATCGCCCGCCGCTGGCGTTGATACGCTGGTTCGGGCCATCGACTGGCTCCGTTCCAATGACGTGCGTCTTGTGAACGTGAGCCTTGCTGGCCCCTATAACAAGATCCTCGACCGCGCCTTGCAGGCCGCCGCCGCGCGCGGAATGGTTATTGTCGCCGCCGCCGGGAATACCGGGCGCGAGGGGCCACCCCGCTATCCGGCAGCGTTCAAGCAGACCATTGCGGTAACGGCGGTGGATGCGGCGCTCAAACCATATGAAAAGGCACCCGAAGGCCGGCATATCGATATCGCCGCACCGGGTGTCGACGTCTTTGTGCCACAAGGCGAAGGCAAGTACCTGTCTGGCACTTCGATTGCTGCGCCCTTCGTGACATCCATCATCGCCGCCGATCCGGTCGCCTCGGGGCTTGGCGATGCGACCAAGCTGCGCGACTGGCTTAGCGACGGCGCGCGTGATCTCGGGGTTTCCGGCCCCGATCCGGTGTTTGGCACGGGTCTGGCCCAGCCGGGAAGCGCTTGCCGCAAAGAGTGATCAGACCTCTTTCGCGCTGACCGCCCCATGTTCCTCGCCGCGCCCTGGCGCAGCAGCTTTCCAGCGGTGCCAGACCAGAACCAGAAGCGTGAGAGCGATGCCAGCCCCGCTCAGCATCGGCTCTTTCTGGATCACCAGCAGGGCCAGAGCCAAGCGGAGCACGGCCTCGCCCCGGTTGATCCCCCGCGTCTCGAAGCGAGCGAGAACGGTGGCCAACAGATAGAGCGCGATGGATATCTTTAGCGATATCCAAGCAAGGTGAACGGGATGTACCTGACCGTCGAGCCCGTCGAGATACCGTGACGCACCCGAGATCGGGTTGAGCTGGGCCGCCTCGATCAGCAAAAGCTCGGGGTAGAAGGCAAAGATAAAGGGGATGACAAAGATCACGACCCCGGCCTTGACCGCCGCGAACCCGGTGCGCAGCGGATCCGCCCCGGTGATGGACGACGCGGCAAAGGCGGCGACGGCAACGGGCGGGGTGATGGCCGAGGCGACGGCAAAATAGAAGATGAACATGTTGGCGGTGAAATCCGCGATGCCCAGCCCGACCAGCATCGGCCCCATCAACAGCGCCACGTTGATGTAAGCGGGAACCGTGGGCATGCCCATGCCAAGGATGATCGCCATCACCATCGTCGCGAAAAGCGCGACGAACAGGAACAGCGGGCTGTCCCCGATGACGCCGCCGGAACTGCGTAGCCAGCCAAGGATGTCGACCGCTATGTAGTTGGAAAGACCGGTAACGTTCAGGCAAAAATCGATTACTGAAACGGCAAGGAACATCAGGTAAAGGCGGCTCACGAGGATGCCCGCATCGGCGAGCGCCGAGACGATCTGACCGGGCGCGCGGCGGATTTCACGATCAAGGAAGAACAGGATCAGAAGCAGGGCGGCGGCCCACCATCCCGCCGATCCCGCGTCGCCCGCGGAATTCTGGATCAGCTCGAGCAGCCAGGGCAGGTTTTCCGCCCGGCAGCCGTTTTCGGTGATGATCTGCGTCACGCCCCATAGGGCCGAGAAGGGTCCGCAGCCTACGGCCTCTTTCGGGGTCAGGAGAAGGGCGAGGATCAGCATGATCGGCAAGAAGATCATCATCAGGTGAATGGTGTCTTCACGTGTGAGGCGCATGTCTTCAGTGGCCTCGCCCACGGCCTCAATCCCTTGTTTTCGCGCCTGAAATACGACCGTGAGGAAGAGGCAGCCGAAATAGGCGAGGGCGGGGAGAGAGGCCGCGATGATGACCTCGCGATAGGGCACGATGGTCATGGCCGAAAGCACAAATGCCGCGACGCCCATCACCGGCGGCATGATCTGCCCGCCGGATGAGGCCGCCGCCTCGATCCCGCCGGCGAAGGTGCGGTTGAAGCCGCGCCGCAGCATCATCGGGATGGTCAGAACGCCGGTCGAAAGCACGTTGACGACCGGGCCGCCAGAGATGGTGCCAAAGAGGGCGGAGCTGACAATGGCTGCATGGGCCGGACCACCACGGAGCCGACGGGTCCAGAGAAAGGCGATTTTGATCAGCGACCGCCCCCCGGCGGAGACGCCAAAGAGAGAGCCCAGCACGATATAGGGAAAGACCGTGTTCATCAGGATGCCCATGAACCGGCCAAGCAGCCCCTGGGCGTTGTTTACAAGGATGTCCTGCATGTTCGGACGCCCGTCGATCAACTGGCGCGGCTCGCCGCCCAGCTTGGTGACGAGGTATTTGTTGATGTCGTCCGCGCCGAGGAAATACCAAACCATAACCGTAATCAGCGTATAGCTGGCGATCAGGATGGCCACGGCCACCAGCGGAAAGCCCCAGACCTTGACGTTATAGCCGAGAAACACACCGATGGCGCAGGCCATGAGCGGGAAAATCCAGATGCCCAGCGTGTTGATGCAGCTTGGGTCGTCGACCGAGTTCGGGGGCGGCAATCCCATCGTCTCGGCGAACTCGATTTCCTCCTGAAGCGCGCGGGCGATCAGCTCGGCACGTTCGCCGGTGAACTGATCGATCAGGCAGACGGAGTCGATTTCGATCAGGTAGGCGAGGGCGACCAGAATGGACGTCACCACCAGTGCAGCATCCATGCACAAGCCGTACACCACCTGTACATCGGATTTGCCATTTTCGCGGAAATCGCGGGCAAAAGAGTTCTCGATGGCGACGATAGTCATCATCACCACGAAGACAATCGGGAAGAGGTATTCGTAGGGAAACCGCCGGATCGTCACGCCGTCGCCAAAACTGGCGGTGACCCAGCCGTCAAGGCCCGGAAAGGCGGGCATCGTGTTCAGCAGCCCGGTGAGCACCAGCAGGAACCCGAGCAGGAAGGCGAATTTGCGCAGGCCGGTGCGTTGGTGGGGAAGCAGCTCGGATGACATGGGCGGGCTCCTTGCCGAAATTGGCCGGGCGAAGAATACCGCCCGGCTGGGGGCTGATGCCTACTTGGCGCAGTCGGGCACGGTCACGCCGGCCTCTTCCCAGGCGGCGATGGCGCCGGGGTGGTACTTGACCGGGTTGATGCCGCAAAAGCCCGACAGCTTGGGATCAAGGATGCCGACGCCGACGTTTTTCATGTAGGCGGTCTTTTCTTTCAGCTGCGGAATGGTGCGGATGTATTCGGCGGTCAGCGCCTTGGCCATGTCGTCGGACATGTCCTTGTGGACCACGTCGGCAAAGGCGGTGCCCAGACCGCGAAAGGTGTTGTCCTCGGATTGAAGCCTTATGCCCTTGCCATCCTCATAACCCATCTCATCCCAGCCGATTACGATTGGCACGTTCCCCGGCGCGTTGAAGATTTTCTGATAGGCTTCGCTTTCGAAAACGTCCTTGGGCGTCGAGACCATCACCACGTTGCCCGCCGCCTGCATCGTCACCGCGCGGGCCGAAGGGAAGGTGAGCGGAAAAACAAACGCATCCATCGAGCCATCGACCAGCAGGGTCGGCAATTGCCCCCAGTTCGCCTGATGGCCGGTGTAATCCTCTCCATCCTTGAAACCGGCGGCCAGGAAGATCGCCTGCCGTGCGTTGACCAGCGCGGCGCCGCGCGGCGGGCCGTTCCAGACGTTCTTGCCCTTGAGCTTGTCCCAGCTGTCGATGCCTTCGCTTTCCAATGCGATCAGCCCGTAAGCCCCCGCGTTGTAGGGGTAAAGCGCGCGCAGGTTGGCGGCTTTTTCAGCCCCCGCCTCGCCCAGTTTGGAATAGGGGCCGCGCCCTTTGGACATCAGGAACCCAAGGATCAGCGGCATGGCCGAGATGTCGGTGCGCCCCTCGGCGACGTTCAGCACCGAATTGGTCAGCGTCTGGCCGTCCTGCACCTGAAGATCCGCGATACCGGCGGCGCTGGCGACTTCGGCCAGGTGCAGGATCGAGGCGTGCGGGCTGTTGCCCGGGCTTGAGGTTTCGGCGGTCAGGTTGCTTTGGGCATGGGCGGCGGAGACCGCGAGCACGCCGGACAGGCCAAGCGCGGCCAGCCCTCTGGTCAGTTTCGTCATTTCGTTCCTCCCTCATGACATAGGCGTCAACGACCGCTCCCCACGGTCTTGTGTCGTGTCCTATGGGCGTTTCGGCCCGCTCTTCATATCCGGCGCCTTGCGGCCCCGGTATTTCGTGGTCAGTTCCAGCGGGGTGTCATTTTCGTCATAGACGCCAATGACCACGCCGCGCCGGCGCGTCTTGGTGCGCATTTCGATCAGCTGCTCTTCGCTGCGGGTGGTGCGCTGCGACTGGCGGCGCGTCCACGCAAAGAGCTTATCATACATGGTGGCAATGACCTTTGCATGATCCTCGCTGTCGCCGAGATCCGTCAGCTCATCGGGGTCTTTTTCGAGGTCGAAGAGCATGGGGCGATGGCCGCCTTCGAAATGGATGAGCTTCCATTTCTTGTTGGCGACCATGAACATCACCGCCTCGCGCACGCCGATATTGTTCAGATGTGCGATGGGCGTGGCCGAGAAATCGTATTCGCAGATCACGTAGTCGCGGAGCGTGTCGTCGCGGGTGCCGTGCAGGATCGGCAACAGGCTTTCGCCTTCGAGGATGTGCATGGCTGGTTTTTCGCCGGTGACATCGACGAATGTCGGAGCGAGGTCGATACATTCGACCAGCGCGTCGCAGGTGGTGCCGCGGGTGGCGTCGGCCTCATCGGACGGGTCGTAGATGATGAGCGGCACGCGGGTCGAACTGTCGTGGAAAAAGGTCTTTTCCCCCATCCAGTGATCGCCAAGGAAATCGCCGTGATCCGAGGTGAGCACGATCATCGTGTCCTCCATCTGGCCGGATTGCTTCATCCACTCGAACAGGCGGCCCATCTGGTCGTCGGCCTGCTTGATGAGGCCCATATAGGCGGGGATCACCGCCTCGCGCACGTCCCGCCGCGAAAAGGTCTCGCCGACTTTCGTGTCCATGAAGGCCTTGAAGATCGGATGGGCGTTCTGCCGTTCCGCATCCGAGCGCACGACAGGACGGATATGTTCGGAGCCATACATGCTCGCATAGGGTTCGGGGACGATATAGGGCCAATGCGGTTTGATATAGGACAGGTGGCAGCACCATGGGGCTGCGCGATCGGTCATGAACTCGATCCCGCGCCCGGTGAGATAGGGGGTTTCGCTGTCCTCCTCGGCGATATTGGCGGGTTCGGGGGAGTTCTTCAGGAACCACCCCGAGAGCACGTTGCCATCCGCGTCCAGCCCGGAATTCGCAAAGTCATGCCAGGGGTTGTCGCTTTCGTAACCCTTGGCGGTGAGCCACTTGTTGTATTCCTTTGCGCCGTCGGGATCGTATGATCCGTCGGGCCCCTCGGGCAACATACCATCGTCGCGTTCAAAGACGTCGAAGCCGCATTCCGCGACCCTTGCGCCGATGATGCTGTCGGGGGCGAGGCCAAGCCTTGCCATGCCTTCTTCGTCCGCGCGCATATGGGTCTTGCCGACCAGCCAGCAGTCCATGCCCGCCTTGCGCAGGTGGTCGCCCATGGTCATCTCACCGACCTTTAGCGGGATGCCGTTCCAGCTTGCCCCGTGGGAATGCACATAGCGTCCGGTATAGGTGGACATGCGGGAACTGCCGCAGATCGGCGACTGGATATAGGCGCGGGTAAAGCGCACCCCGCGTGAGGCCAGCCAGTCGATATTGGGCGTATGAAGATGTTCATGGCCATAGCAGCTCAGGTAATCCCACCGGAGCTGATCGAACATGATGAAAAGTATGTTTTTTGCTTTTGCCAAGCTGCTCTGCGCCGGCGCGGTTCATCTTGCCCGATGGGCAATGGTTGAACGCGCCGGTCCTCCCTCCGTTGCGATTCCCTGTTCAACCTACGGAAGGGAGGGCCTTTTGCGAAATAGTCATTTGGTTTCGGGTATATCGATTTCGTTATGCTGTTGGTCGCGAACTTCTTCGCGGATCGACTCGATCAACAGCTGGGCAGGCGCTGAAAGCTGTCGGCCCGCCGGAGTGGTGATGCCAACCGATCCTTCGAGTTCACCGCGCGCAAAGTCGAGCCGGACCACGCTGCCGTCTCGCAGCTCGCGCCGCATTGCGCCGAGAGGCTGGCAGACGATCGCATCGCTCTGGGCGAGATAGGCGCGGGCGAATTCAAAGGAAATCGTCTCGATCAGGTTGCTGAAGCGGCTGATGCCTTCGGCAATTATAAAGCGGTCGATTTCCTCGCGGATGATGGTTTCGACATTGGGCAGGATGACCTCGTGCCGGTCAATATCCTGTATTGTCAGGGATTTGCTGGTGGCAAGCGGGTGGCCCTCGCGCACGAAAAAGCAGAGCGGTTCAGAGAAGAGATGCTCGAAATGCATTCCCTCCATGTGTTTGGCGGCCAGCAACCGGCCAAAGCCGAAATCCACGTCGCCTTTGGCGAGATATTGTTGCAAGCCCCCGCCAGTGTTCGGAAGAAAGCGCAGATCGACCTCGGGGTGAAGTTCTTTGAAGCGGCGCACCGCGCCGGGCATCACCACGCGCACCACATTGGGCAGCACGTAGGCGGTGACGCGTTTTTCCGACATGCGCTGCTGCAATGCTTCGACGCCCCGGTCAAGCTGGCTCATACCGTTGGCGACATAGGCAAAGAGCGTTTTGCCGGCGGCGTTCAGGGACAGTCCGGTGGGGGTACGGTCGAAAAGAACCATGCCCATTTCATCCTCGAATTCGCGGATCGAGCGCGAGACGCTGGGCTGAACCGTCGCGAGCGCATTGGCCGCGCCGGTCACGCTGCCATGCTGCGCGACCGCGAGGAAACAGCGCAGGTGGCGCATTCTAATCCGGTTCGTTGTCATCTGAGGGCCTTTCGGGGGCAGGGAGGCAGTTTTTTCGTTATAGCCTTTCGGCCCCTGTGCAAAAGTGTGGCTGCCGCACAGGTCGGGGTTTCAGCAGTTTTGAGCAAAAAATTGTTTGCATATGGATCGACTGTGATACGTTTCACAGACCCTTGCCCCTTAGCCTTCTAAACAGGCGCCATATTTCGGCTTCCTGCGAGGTTTTTGAGCCCGGGCCGAAAATGTTTGGGACCGCCGCATGTCGGAATATTAGGGGGCTAATATTGTCGCGGTCCATGGTGAATTTTCCCGGCGTCCAAGTGTATCGAATTCGCAATTTTCTGCATTTCCAGTCGCGGTTTTAGCGCATTTTATCGAGGAATATTACCATGGGCACCCAGCTTGATCTCTATCTGAAGAACTCCGCCGCGCATCTGGACAGGCTCGATACGCTGGGGACCGCAACCAAATACCTAGATCGCGGGATGACGGTGGGGTCGACGGTCGCGGGGCATTACAAGAAGACCGAGAAGTCAGTCGAATACACAAAGAACTCAATCTATTATATCGACAAGGTGCTGACGGTTGTCGGATTTATCTCTCCGCTGAAAACGCCGACCAAGGCGTTGCAGCGTGTTCTTGACCGGGTCGAAAAGCCGGTCAAGGAAGTCGACAAGAAAATGGATGCGATCAGCGAGAAGGAAGATACGTCTGATCTTACGCCGGGCGGAAACAAGAAGCTTTACGAGAATGTCGAGACCGGCCTGAAAGACGCCTCGGTCGTTGTAAAGGCTGCCCGCGACAGCATCACCTTGCAAACGCGGCAGGTGGAAATCGCGGTCGCGGCGCTGAATAACTTCAAGGTGGCGTTGGCGGTTGCGACGGTTACCGACAACGTCGCGTGGAAGGGTGAGTTCACCGCGCTGAACACGGCGGTCGAAAAACAGTTGCAGGCGCGCAATGAGTTGATCGCAGGTCTGAAAGCCGTCTTCGACGACATGATGGCCGAGATCGACGATTTCGTCGCGATTTTCGAAGATATCAATTTTGAAAAGATCCTTGGCCAGTTCATCGACATGGAGGCGATCTACAAGGCCCTGGAGGTACTCAAGAAACCGCTGGATGCGGCGGCCGTTCTGATTGACCCGATCATGCCGCTCTTGAATGCGGTCGACGCGCTGGTAGGGCTGATCGTCGATCCGGTCATCGATTTCATCATGGAGACCCTGAAGCTCGACACGGTGCTGGACAAGGCGCAGGAGCTGTTCGATGCCTTGATCCCATCCTTTGACCTGCTGGAAAAGATGGAAGCCCTGCTTCAGCCGCTGAAGGACTTCCTGCTCGAATACGCGATAGACGCGCTGGGCGCGATCCCGTTCCTCGACGTGGCCGAGAACGCATTCTTTGGCGATGTGGTCGGCACGCCCGACAAGGGTCCGACAGGCTGGGGTAATGATGTCGCCAATGTGCTGGAAGGCGATGACGGCGACGATATTCTCGACGCGCTGGGTGACCGGGATAAGATATTCGGCCATGGCGGCAATGACATCCTAATTGCCGGGGCCGGTTCAGACATCCTGAACGGCGGCGCGGGCAATGACATGTTCTATTTCGCGGCGAGCTTCACCGAATACGAGCTGTCGCGTGATCCTGACAGCGGCAATATCATCGTCAGCCATGTAAAGCCGTCGGATGCGGAAAACAGCACCGGCGTTGATGAGCTGGTCGATATGGATGACGGGGATCACGTTGTCTTCACTGACGTTTCCTTTACCGGCAAGCAGCTGAAGGAAGCGATCATCGGCGGGTCGACCCTGAATGGGGATGACAAGGACAACCTAATGTTTCTCAATTCCGACGGCACGCCGGTCAACGGGTTGCACGTGGCGAACGGGTTCGGCGGGGATGACCAGATCTTCGGGTCCACGGAGAACGACCAGTTGAACGGTGGCGATGGCGATGACCTGTTGCTGCCCGGTCTCGGCGATGACGAGGCCAATGGCGGCGCGGGAAGCGATACCTTTCAGGTGCTTTCGGGGGCAAACCGCGAGATGGTGGTCAGCCTGCTGGCTGGCACCGCCTTTGGGCAGGGGCGCGATACGCTGACCTCGATCGAGAACGTGATCGTGACCGCTGGTCAGAACCACGAGGTCGAAGGCAACGATGACGCCAACGCAATCTATACCGGCGACGGGATCGACGTGATCTCGGGCCGGGGCGGCGATGACATGATCGATGCGGGGGGCGAGGACGACTACATCGTCGGCGGCGCGGGCAGTGATGTGATCATGGCGGGCGGCGGCAATATCGACGTGATGATCTCGGGCAGCGCGGCAAAGGCCGGGGTCAGCGATCTGTACCTTGGGGGGGACGGCTATGACGTGGTGTCCTACACGAGCAGCTCCAACACCATCAAGTTCGACGTCAGCGATCAGAGCGACGACCCGCGCATCCTTCAGACGCTCAAGGATTACATGAGCGATATCGAGGATAGCGGCCCGGTGGAGATCCGCGCGGGCGAGCACAGGATTATCCGGTTCGATGACGCGGGCAAGGAAATCACGAGCGATTACACGGTCGAGGTCGAAGGGTTCATGGGCTCGGACAAGGATGATGTGCTCTACGGCGATCCGGGGGCGCGGATGCTCCACGGGGCTGGGGGCAATGACACGATCCATACCGGCGGGACGCAGAATATCTATGGCGGCGATGACGACGACCTTATCCTTGTAGAGAATGTCGAGGGGGGATCGACCGCGCTGCAAGTCTATGGCGGGAACGGCTCCGACACCATGTCGCTCGATGCGGTGGGAGAGGCGCGCTGGTTCTACAAGGTGGAAAGCGCTATCGCGCTGACGCTCAAGGCGTTCAGCACCTCGGTCGAGGGTGATGACCTGCGCAACACCAGCAACGCGTTCTTCTCGATCAAGCCTTACGGGGTCGAGACCATCTCGCTTGGGAATTTCGCGGATCATGCGATTTACGCGCCGGGCGGAAGCCAGACCGCCTATTTCGACCTGATGGGCGGGGATGACCGGTTCGACGGCGAAAACGGTTTTGCCGATGTGTCGGCGGGCGATGGCAATGACACGGGCGATTTCCGCAAGGGCGGCGGTATTTTCCGCGGCATGGCCGGGGAGGATTACGCGATCTTTGGGGATTCCTCGAAAGAAAACCGTGCTTTTATGGGAGCGGATAACGATCTCCTTCAGATCCTTCGGTTCAGGGGCCATGCGGACGGGGGAGGTGGATATGACCGGATTTCTTTCGATCCGAGTTTCCAGTCCTATATTGTTGCCGATCTTGCGGCGGGCACGGTCGAGTCTTTCAAGGGCGTCGTGACTAATAACTCTGATCAGGTCGGCATGACTCTTGAGAATTTCGAAGAGCTGATCGCGACCGAATACAATGACGCTATCACCGGCAGCGAGCGTGACGAGCAGTTGATCGGGCGCGGGGGTGCGGATGATATCGACGGGGCCGGCGGCAACGACAAGATTTATGGCGGCACCGGCAATGACGACTTGAAGGGCGGTGACGGCGACGACCTTTTGCATGGTGGCGCGGGTAACGATGACCTCGACGGGGGCGATGGCAGCGACACCGCCTCATTCGTCTGGGCGCGGCCCGGCGGCATGGAGGGCGAGTTGTTCGCCGATGTGTTCACTGGCGTCGAAGTGAACCTGAGCGCCGGCACGGCGACGGGGGCGTTCGGGTCAGATACGCTCACATCCATCGAGAACGTGATCGGGACCGGCGCGGATGACGTCCTTCAGGGGGATAGCGGCAACAACCTCTTGTCCGGCGGCAATGGTGACGACGAGATTTACGGCAACGATGGGGACGATGTGCTGGTCACCGGCCGGGGCAACGATCTTGCCTCTGGCGGGGCGGGGGATGACACCATCGTTGTGGGGCTTGGCAATAAGACGCTTTTGGGTGGGGCGGATTTCGACACGCTCGACTTCGGGACGGTCGACGGTGTCGTGACTATCGATTTCGGCGCGGGCACCTATGACGCAACCTTTGTCGACGAAGTGCCGCGCTGGCTTGAACGGGATCAGGACGGCGACGGGGTCGAGGAAAGCGACGGTACCGAGGCACGGATGTTCGGCGGCGTTTCGATGACTCCGCAGGATGTGCTCGAGACGCAGGCGAGCTATGCCAATGGCGCCGAAGATCTGGCGCGGGTGCTGCCGGGTATCGACGATGACGAGTTCGACGATTTCCAGATCGATTTCGTCAAGGTCGATCAGGGCGCCGTTGGGACGTTTTCAGGCATCGAAAAGGTGATCGGTGGGTCGAGCGGGTCCAACATCATCCTGACCGACGCAGTGAACCGTTTCGACGGGCGTGTTTCCAAGCAGGATGTGATCGACCTGACCAGCAGTTCGGTTGCGATGACCTATAATCTGCGTACCGGGGCCAATGACATCAAGCTGCTGGTCGGTGACGATGTGACGGGCATCGAGGGTCTTTGGGGCGGGTCGCAGAACGATACCTTTATCGGGGACCGCAGCGCCAATATGTTCACCGGCGGCGATGGCAACGACGTCCTGAAAGGTGGCGGCAACAAGGATGAGCTTGACGGGGGGCAGGGTGCCGATGTGCTGCGCGGCGGTGGCGGCAAGGACACGGTCGTTGGCCAGAAAGGCAAGGATACGCTGGTCGGCAACGGTGGCAATGACGACATGAGCGGCGGCGGCGGCAATGACACCATGAAGGGTGGCGGCGGCAATGACCGGATGGATGGGGGCAAGGGGCTTGATGTCATGCGTGGCGGCGGTGGCCGCGATACGATCTCGGGCGGCAAGCAAAGCGATACGATCAAGGGTGACAAGGGCAATGACCGGATCGACGGTGACGGCGGCAAGGACGATCTGAAAGGCGACGCCGGCGATGACCGCATCAATGGCGGTAGCGGACGTGACCGGATCGACGGCGGATCCGGCGATGACGAGATCCACGGCGGCGGAAGCCGGGATGCCATCCTCGGTGGGCGCGGGAACGATGATCTTTACGGTGACGGCGGCCCGGACCGGTTCGTCTTTGCCAAGCGTGACGGGCAGGACGTGATCCATGATTTCGAGGGCGGTGTGGATCGGATAAAGCTGCTGGGTGCGTCGGCCGATGACGTGCGGATCACCACGCTGTCGGGTTCGACACTGATCGAATACGGGCGCGGCGATACCATTGAGATCGCCGATTTCACTGGTGTGATTTCCATCGACGATCTGCTTTAAGTCGCCGATTTCGCCCCTTGCGACAATTCGCGGGCACGGCAGGTTGGATTTCCGGACAGCTTCGTGCTAAGGCGTCGTTAGCGCTATCAGAGCGCTTTACGCCGATACACACGCCTGGAGGTTTAAATGTCCGTGAAACTTGCCATAAACGGATTCGGACGCATCGGCCGCTGCGTCCTGCGCGCCTGGATCGAGTCCGGGCGTGACGATGTCAAGATCGTTGCGATCAACGATCTGGCGCCGATTGAGACCAATGCACACCTGCTTCAATTCGATTCAGTGCATGGGCATCTGAATGTCGAGATCTCGGTGCAGGGCGAACATCTGGTTGTCGATGGCCATCCGATCCGCGTTACCGCGCATCGCAACCCGGCGGATCTGCCGTGGGAAGGCGTGGACGTCGCGCTGGAATGCACGGGCGTTTTCAACAGCAAGGAAAAGGCCAGCGCGCATCTTGAGAACGGCAGCGCCAAGGTGCTGTGTTCGGCCCCGGCAAGCGATGCGGACAAGACAATCGTTTATGGTGTAAACCACGATACGCTGACGGCGGCGGATACCATTGTGTCGAATGCCTCTTGCACGACGAACTGCCTTGCCCCGGTGGCCAAGGTTCTGGACGACGTTTTCGGGATCGAAACCGGGTACATGACCACGATCCATTCCTACACCGGCGATCAGCCGACATTGGATACGGCGCATAAGGATCTTTACCGCGCACGGGCGGCGGCGCTGAGCATGATCCCGACTTCGACCGGGGCGGCGCGGGCGGTTGGCCTTGTTTTGCCGCATCTGAAGGGCAAGCTCGATGGATCCGCGATCAGGGTGCCGACGCCAAATGTATCGGTCGTCGACCTTTGTTTCGTGCCGGGCAAGGCCGCGACTATCGACACGATCAACGGCGCGGTGCGTGACGCGGCGCAGAGCGGACCTCTCAAGGGGATTCTGACGACCACGGACCTGCCGCTGGTTTCGTCGGATTTCAACCACAACCCGCATTCCTCGATCCTTGCCACGGATCAGACGAGCGTGAGCGATGGCGGGCTGGTGCGCGTGCTTAGCTGGTATGACAACGAGTGGGGTTTTTCGAACCGCATGTTCGATACGGCTCTGGCGATGCATCGCGCGGCCTGACAGGCGATTCTACCGGAATCAGCCGGGCCAAATCCGGTTCAGCGGCGTCCCCTAGGGGCGCCGTTTTTGCTTGGGTGTGAACAATGTGTGCCTGGATTGGTGATTGGTTCCCTCGAAAAAGGGAAAATCCAATGAAATCAACAAAGGCGATTTGGAAACAATCTGTTTTATTCGGTCCGCGGCTGCAGCGGGAGTAAAGTCATTCGTGACAGATCGGATACCCGGGCGTTGTGATGCAAATTGCCAAATGCGGTGTTTCCTAGTTTCGCGGTCGGGGCCGGTCTGTCGCGGCAAGGGTTCGTGTTTTTGGGCCTGCGCCATGTGTGAGAGTAACGAGTAAACCTGTCTGGGGGCAGCCAGGGTACCAGGCATTGTCTGGGCGGGCGGTCAGGAGCGTTTGGCGGTGGATATGGGTAAGGGACGGCGAGGTGTGTGTATTGGTGCCTCTTCAGGTATCGGTGTCTCGACGTCCGAATGGGTGGGGATGCGTTTTGATCCCGCCCGGTCCATCGCCGGTCCGGCATTGCCGGGCGGACGCCGCTGGCCGCCTGTTTCCCCCGCGCAGCGATTGCCGGTCGAGTTGCAAGAAATTGAACGAAATTATTCTTGTTGAGCGAACGCCAGGCATTCGGGGCGATGGGTTCGCGGGTTTGAAGAGGGGCTGAAATGAGTGATGACGAGGACCGCGACGGGGTCGATTCCCGTCTGGACGGTTTGTATCGGGACCTGCCCGAGCCGAAATCGCACGGGTTGTTCGGCGCAAAGCGCGGCAAGGCTCAGTTGCGTCTGATCGAGGGATCGGGGCGCGGTGCGGGAGCATCCCGTGAGGGATCAAACGAAAGACCCTTGCTGCAGGCCTTTTCGCACCTGTCTTCAAGCCTTGTGCAGGCGGATGCGTGGCGCGGGCTGCCGGGGGTGCCGTCGGTGACGCGGCGCATCGTGGATGAAGCGCGGAACACCGGCGAAAACGACCCGGTGCGCCTGTCGTTCAATCACCTGCGCACCAGCCTGCTGAAAACGCTGCGCAGCAACGCCTGGAACCGGGTGGCCATTGCCGCGCCGACGCGGGGCTGCGGCGCGACCTTCTCGGCCCTGCAATTGGGGTTGAGCCTGTCCGGGGTGCCGGGCAGCCGCACGGTCCTGCTTGATCTCAACCTTTACCGGCCGGGGCTGGCCGCTGCCCTGGGCATGCCGGGGACGGATATGGAAGGGTTTCTGAGCGGCGCATCAGGGGTTGGGGCGCATGTGAAACGTGCCGACGATGCCTTTGCCGTTGCGGCGGCGTCGGGGCCGGCGCCGCAGGCGTCGCACCTGCTGCACGGTGAAAACTGCGCGCTGGCCATCGGCAAGCTGATGGATGACCTGACGCCGGACGTCCTGATCTGCGACATGCCACCGGTTCTGGAAAGCGATGATCTTTTGGCCTTTCTGCCGCAGGTCGACGGGGTGCTGCTGGTTGCGGATGGTACGCGGACCTTGCCGCAGCATATCGCCGAATGCGAACGCCGTCTCGAAGGGCAGGCGCGGATACTTGGCGTGATCCTTAACCGCGCGCGCCAGACCGGCCCCGCACCAGCCTATGCGTGATCGCGGATGCTGAACGATATGGACAGGGGGCGCGACCGGGTGTTGGGGCAGCTTTCAACGCTTGATGACATGCTGGACATGATTGCGCGTCGCTGGGTGCTGATGCTGGCGGTGATGATCTTTGGGCTGGCGCTCTCTATCGGGTTCGGACTGGGGCAGAGGCCTGTGTATCACGCGCGCGAGGTATTGCAGATCGTGCCGCCGAAAGTGGCGCAGGAACTGGCCGCGACTACGGTGGGCGAGCCCTTGTTGAGGCATGTGCCGCAGCTTGCGCGCGAGGTGCAGAGCGAAACCTCACTGGCGGAAGTCATCAATGCCTACGGGTTATTCGCCAGAGATGACGAAACCTCGATGTCGGCGCTGACCGAGCGCCTGCGCAAGCGGATCGATATCAGGCTGACCGCCGCTTCGGGCGCGTCGGCGGTTGTGGTCGTCGAGGCGCGGATGGATCATCCGGAACTGGCACGGCTGATGGCGCAGGAATTTTCGCACCGGCTGATCGGGCAGAGTGTCGCCATGCGCATCGGAGAGGCGCGCGCCACGCTGCATTTCCTGGCGCAGGCTGAAAACGCGCTGCGTGCAGAGCTGGCCGCGATGGAGGCGCAATGGGCCGTCACGGCGACAGCCAGCCGGGCGGAAACGCGCGAGTTGGAGCGTGAACAGCAGCGCCTGCGGCAGGAAATTGCGCTGGCAGCGCAGCGGCGGGGGCAGGCGCAGATCGGGGTCGATCTTGAAGTGCAGCGGCAGTCGGAGCGGTTGGTCGTGCTGGAGCCGGCGCAGAGGCCGGAACGGCCCGTGACGGACATTCGCGGGCTGAGTATCGCGATTGGCGGGGCGTTCAGCACGATTCTCGCCTTTGTTGTCGCGTTGGTTGCGGAAGGGCGTCATCCGGTGCTTCGTTCGGCCGGGCAGATGTATCGTCTGACCGGGATTTCCCCCATCATCACGGTGCCTTGTGTGGCGCTTGCGGCCAATGTGCATGGGGCCAGAGCGGCGGAGGGAACTCCGGGGAGCGGCGAAGGCCAAGTGTGAAAGAGGTCGGAATCCCGCCGCCTTCACTCTTTTTAATTTGACACCGGAATTAAATCGCGAAAGAGTTCCCGCCACAGGGAGAATTTCGTGATGTTTGTCGGTCTTGATCTGGGCACTTCGGGTGTTCGTGCGTTGTTGGTAGATGCTGATGGGGCCGCCGTTGCGGTAGCCGATGCGGGGTTGAGCGTGTCGCATCCACACCCGGGCTGGAGCGAGCAGGACCCGGCAGACTGGATCGCCGCGAGCGAGCAGGCATTGGCCGCGCTGGTCGAGCAGGCCCCTGATGCAATGGCGCAGCTGCGCGGTATCGGGCTTTCGGGTCAGATGCATGGCGCGACGCTTCTGGATGCGGAGGGCGCGGTGTTGCGGCCCTGCATGCTGTGGAACGATACGCGCAGCCATGCGCAGGCAGCCAAGCTGGATGCGAATCCGGATTTCCCTAGGATCAGCGGCAATATCGTCTTTCCCGGCTTTACCGCACCCAAGGTGATGTGGGTTGCCGAGAACGAGCCGGAGATTTTCGCGCAGGTGGCCAAGGTGCTGCTGCCCAAGGATTATCTGTCCTACTGGCTGACCGGGCGCGCCGCGTCGGACATGTCGGACAGTGCCGGTACGGCCTGGATGGACGTGGGCGCGCGGGAGTGGTCACAGGAATTGTTGAACGGGTCCGGGATGCGGGCCGACCAGATGCCCGACCTGATCGAAGGCACGGATATTGTCGGCACGATCCGCCCCGAACTGGCCAAGGCGCTGGGGCTGCCTGCGGAGGTGCAGGTGGTGGCGGGCGGCGGCGATAACGCGGCCTCGGCCTGTGGTGTCGGTGCGTTGGGCGAGGGCGACGGGTTTGTCTCGCTCGGCACCTCGGGCGTGTTGCTGGCGGCGCGGGACGGGTTCGCGCCCAGCCCGGAAAGCGCGGTGCATACGTTCTGCCACGCCATCCCGGGGACGTGGTACCAGATGGGCGTGATTTTGGCGGCAACGGATTGCCTGAACTGGCTGGCCAGCGTGACGGGTGTGAAACCCGCCGAGCTGACCGCTGAACTGGGCGATAGCATTACCGAACCCGGAGCGGTGCGCTTTTTGCCCTACCTCTCGGGCGAGCGGACACCGCATAATGACAGCGCGGTGCGCGGGTCTTTCATCAACCTTTCGATCGGGACCAAGCGCAGCGATCTGGCGCGGGCCGTGCTGGAGGGCGTGAGCTTTGCGCTGCGCGACAACCTCGAGGCGCTGAATTCCACCGGCGCGCGGCTGGATCGCGTTCTTGCCATTGGCGGAGGGGCGCAGTCGCGCTACTGGATCGAACTGCTGGCCACGGTGCTGAACATGCCGGTCGATCTGCCCGAACGCGGCGAGTTCGGCGCGGCGCTGGGCGCGGCGCGTCTGGCCATCTGCGGCATCACCGGTGCCGCCCCCGAGACGGTGATGACCAAACCGCCGGTCTCGCAAACCATCGAACCCCGTGCGGATCTGCAGGGCGCCTATGAGGCCGCCTATGAAGCGTTTGCACAGTCCTATCCAACCCTGAAGGCCATGCCATGACACATCCGTTTTTTGCCGATATTGCCCCGATCAAGTTCGAGGGGCCCGACAGCGACAACCCCCTTGCATTCCGTCACTACAACCCGGACGAAATGGTCATGGGCAAGCGCATGGAAGAGCATCTGCGCTTTGCCGTCGCCTATTGGCATTCGTTTGCATGGGAAGGCGGCGACCCGTTCGGCGGGCAGACTTTTCAGCGTCCGTGGTATCCGCAAGACGTGATGGCGAATGCCAAGATCAAGGCCGATTGCGCCTTTGATATGTTTGATATTCTCGGCCAGCCCTACTTCTGCTGGCATGACGTGGATATTCGCCCCGAAGGCGACAGCTTTGCCGAGAGCTATGACCGCTTTCAGGAGATTATCGATTATTTCGAAGAGAAGATGTCGACCCGCAAGATCGGTCTGCTCTGGGGTACGGCGAACATGTTCTCGCACCGTCGCTGGATGTCGGGCGCGTCGACCAACCCCGATCCGGACGTATTCGCCTATGCGGCGGCGACGGTCAAAACCTGCATGGACGCGACCAAGCGGCTGGGCGGTCAGAACTATGTGCTCTGGGGCGGTCGCGAAGGCTATGAGACGCTGCTGAACACCGACCTGAGCCAGGAGCTGGACCACATGGGTCGCTTCCTCAATATGGTGGTCGAGTACAAGCACAAGATCGGTTTTGAGGGTCAGATCCTTGTGGAGCCGAAACCGCAGGAGCCGTCAAAGCACCAGTACGATTACGACGTGGCGACCTGTGCCGGGTTCCTGCGCAAGTACGGGCTGGAAAACGAGGTCAAGCTGAACATCGAGCAGGGCCACGCCATTCTGGCCGGGCATTCGTTCGAGCATGAGCTGGCGCTGGCGGTGTCCGAAGGGCTGCTTGGGTCCATTGACATGAACCGGAACGATTATCAGTCGGGCTGGGATACGGACCAGTTCCCGAACAACGTGCCCGAGGTTGCGCTGGCCTATTACCACGTGCTCAAGGGTGGCGGGTTCACCACGGGCGGCACGAACTTTGACGCCAAGCTGCGCCGTCAGTCGCTGGATGCCGAAGACCTGATTGCGGGTCACGCAGGCGCGATGGATGTCTGCGCGCGCGGTTTCAAGGCGGCGGCTGCGATGATCGAGGACGGTGGTTTGCAAGCGGCGCTGGACGAACGCTATTCGGGCTGGGGGTCGGATGAGGCCAAGGCGATGCTCGACAGCGATCTCGACACGATCTTTGACAAGGTCAAAGCGGGCGGCATCGCGCCCGAGCCGCGCTCGGGCCGTCAGGAAAAGCTGGAAAACTACGTCAACAAATTCGTCTGAGACGGTTGGGGCTGGCGGTGACGCCGGCCCTTTTTCTTGCCCGGCCATCGTTTCGTGAAAGGCTGGCCGCCGGGAGGAGGAGATCGGGATGCGGGGAGAGAGAAAAGTCGAAAGCCACGTGCTGAGAGACGGCAGGCAATCTGTCACTATCCTTGATCTTGGCTGCGCGACCCAGTCGTGGCTTGTGCATCATCAGGGGCGCGACGTGCCTGTCGTGCTTGGGTTCGATGACCCCGAAAGTTACCGCGACAATCCGGATTTCCTTGGCTTTATCGTCGGGCGTATGGCGGGCCGGATCGGTGGCGCGGCGTTCGAGATGGATGGCGCGCGATGGGCGCTTGACGTGAACGAGGCGCCAAATCACCTGCATGGCGGCGCGCGGGGCCTGCATACCCGGCAATGGGACATGTCGCCCGATGGCGCGCGCGCGGTAGAGTTGAAGCTGCGCTCGCCGCATGGAGAGCAAGGCTATCCCGGCCAGCTTGATCTGACGGTGGTGATTTCGCTCGAAGACGGGTGGCTGTGTTATGACATGATGGCCGAGGCGGACCGTCCGACTCCGGTGAGCCTTGCGCAGCATTCCTATTACAATCTGGCAGGAGAGGGCACGATCCGCGATCACCGCCTGACCGTTCCGGCAACGGAGTACCTGCCGGTCGGGCCGGATCTGGTCACAAGCGGCGAGGTACGCCCCTTGGCGGGCATGGCTTTCGATCGTCGCGCGGAGCGGACGATTGCCGAGATCGACCCGGAGGGTCAGGGGATGGATATGACCTTTGCCGGGCTGGATGCACAGGCTGACCACCCGGTGCGGCTGCGCGCGCCGAACGGGCTGACACTCGAGATGATCAGCGACCAGCCTTGCCTGCAATTCTATACCTCCGGCAAGTTGATCGCGCGGCACGGGGCGGATCACGGGCGCGAGCGCGGCATGTGTCTGGAACCGCATGGCTATCCGAACGCGATGAACGCCGGTTTTCCCTTGTCGCTGGCGACGCCCGAGCAGCCCTATCGCCAGCGCACGCGCATTCGGATAGCGTCGGAGACATGAAGCGGCTCGCGGCTCTGGTTGGTCTGTTTGCAACGGCGGCGAGCGCGGGGCCGCTGCCCAAGGCGGATGCGCAGTTTTCGACGGCCAGCCGGGAAGAGGTCGCGCTTGGCCAGTTGTTGTTCTACGACCCGATCCTGTCCGGTGGAAAGGGTGTGTCCTGCGCCAGTTGCCATCATCCACGCTTTGCCACCTCGGACGGTTTGCCGCTGGGGCTGGGAGATGGGGCTACAGGACTTGGGCCGGACCGTCGGGCTTTACCTGAGAACATGCCCGAGGAGCGGGTGCCACGCAATTCGCCCGCGCTGTTCAATCTTGGCGCGGCAGAGTTCACGCATTTCTTTCATGACGGGCGGCTTGAGGACGATCCCGCGCAGCCCGATGGCATTCGCACGCCGCTTGGCGATGACATGGAGCAGGGGTTTGATTCCGCGCTGGCGGCGCAAGCGATGTTCCCGGTGCTCTCGCCCGATGAGATGGCCGGACATTATTCCGAAAGCGATGTTTCGGCGGCGGTGCGTCAGGGGATCCTGACCGGCGAGGGCGGGGCATGGTCGATCCTTGCCGATAGGGTCGAGGCGATCCCGGCCTATCGGGCGGCTTTCGATACGGTGATCGGAGAGCGCCACGTGACCTTCGCCGACATCGCCAACGTGATCGCGGATTTCATCGTTTTTGAATGGCGCGCCGACGACAGCGCCTTTGATCGCCATCTGCGGGGCGAGGCCGCGCTGACCGGCGATGCGGCGGCGGGGATGGCATTGTTCTACGGTGAAGCCGGGTGTTCCGCCTGTCATGCCGGTCAATTCCAGACGGATCATGATTTCCACGCCATCGCGATGCCGCAGATCGGCCCCGGCAAGGCGGCGCGGTTCGAACGTCATGCGCGGGATGTGGGGCGGATGCGGGTGACGGGCGATGCGGCGGATGCCTATGCATTCCGCACGCCGTCGCTGCGCAATGTCACGGCGACCGCGCCCTATGGGCATAGCGGCGCCTATGCAACGCTTGAGGCGGTGGTGCGCCATCACCTTGATCCGGTTGCCGCGTTAAAGGCCTATGATCCGGCGCAGGTGGTTTTGCCCGATCTTGAGGTCGAGGATTACGAGGTTATGACGGACGCCGCCGAGGTTGAGGCGATTGCCGCCGCCAATACGCTGGCACCGCAAGAGCTGAGCGACGCGGAGATCCGGCAGTTACTGGCGTTTCTTGGCGCGCTGACGGATGAGGCAAGCCTTGCCGGGCGGCTGGGCGTACCAGACACGGTGCCCAGCGGATTAGTTGTTGAGCGATAGGGTGTCGCCCTGACGGGTCAGGGTGAGGTGCCGGTCGGCTGTTTGTTCGATCCAGTCAGACGCGGTGCCATCGGGCCAGATCACGCGCAGCCGCACGGATTGCGCGGGGCCAAGACCGAAATGTTCTGCAATGGCGCTGCCGCCCGCATGGCCACCGCCGGCGGTGATTTCGCGCCGTTGCAGGGTGGTGCCGTCATCCAGTTCGATCCAGCCGCCGATGGCGCGGGTGTTTGGGGCGGGCTGGCGGAGGTCGACGCTGAGCCAGTGGCCGGTGTCGGTCGAGACGTTCTGCCAGACCTCCATCGCCGCGCGACGGTTCACCACTGCCACATCAAGCAGCCCGTCGCCGTTCAGATCGGCCAGCGCGCCGCCGCGTCCTCGGTGTAGGCTGAGAAGGCCAGCGGTTTCGCCTGCCTCGGTAAAGCTGCCATCGGCGTTTTGGATCAGCAGGTTGTTGGGGTCTTTCCAGGCACTGTCGGGCATCTGGTCGACATTGCCCTTCGTGATGAAAACGTCATCCCGCCCGTCATTGGTCACATCGCCGAATGCGACATGCCAGCCGGTTGAGGGGCGTCCGTCGCCTCCGGTATAGGGCGAGGTTGCCGTCGACACTAGGGCATAGGGCGCATCGGTAAAATCCGGGCCGGAAGCGCCGTCTCGCAGGAATTGCAAGCGCTGGTCGCCCATGGAGGTGAGGAAAACTTCCTGATCGCCGTCGCGGTCGATATCGCGCGCGGCGATGCCCATGCCCCAGAGCCTGTGGGTCTGCCAGCCGTCTTCCTCGCCCAGCAAGCGCGGGGCGTCTTCCATCGCCCACATCTGCTCGGCCCCGCCGGAGACATAGTAATGCCGGTCATTGCTGACACGGAGATCGGCGCGGCCGGTGTTGCCCCAGTCGGAGAACAGCATCGACAGGGTGCAGAAACCGGGGTCGAGGGGGAGGGGCGCGGCATAGGTGTCGCCATCAGGTCGGTACAGGTAACTGGTATCGCAGGCACGGAACGGGCCGTTCGGGTCGTCGCGGTCGACGTAATTGCCAAAGGCGAGGGTGGGGAGGCTATTGTCGCCCTCCCAGGTGGCGGAGAAGGCGGTTGTCCAGTTATCCGCTTCGACGATGCCGAGATCGCGGAAGGGGGCAAAGCTGCACTCCGGGCCACCTTTCAGGAGCGCATTGGCCCCGGCGCGCAGAAGGATCAGGTCGAGGATGCCGTCGTTGTCGAGGTCCAGCGGGTAGGCGCCAGTGACATGGCGCAGGGTCAGCGCGTCGGGCGTGTCTTTGCGAAAGGCGATCTGCCTGGCGTCGGAGATGTTGCGCAGCAGGGTGCCGGGGATTTCTCCGCCTGCGGCGTAGAGTTCTGGCAGGCCATCGCCGGAGCAGTCGAATACCGCGAGGCCGCCGCCGACGAAATGCTCCCACCCGCCGCCGTAGACGTGATCGGGGATGGCGACGGGATGGAACAGGGGTTCGGCCTGCGCAGGCAGCGCGAGGAAAGCGGCGAGGAGGGTCAGGTCACGCCGCATTCTCGCCCAGCCCCTCAAGTGCGAGTTCCGAAATATTGTCGAGCGCATAGGCGGCGGCACCGCGCGCCCACATCAGGTTGCCCCATTTGTGTATGACGACCTCGGGCGGGGTCTTGTCGACCTGCACGATGGATTTTCGCATCTCTCGCAGCACGTTCTCGGCATAGAGGTGATCGAACTGCATCCGCTCGCCCGCCATGATAATCAGTTCAGGGTCGAAGATATTGACGAGGTTGGCAAGGCCAAGGGCAAAGATCCGACCCGCCCGTTCCACGATGCGGCGTTCGGGGCCGTCTTCGACACGGGCGGCATTCAGCAGGTTTTCGATCTGGGCCACGTCGTTCACGGCGGGGTCGAGATCGGAGAGCGTGCGGGCCTCGCGCAGGAGGGCGTAATCGGCGACATAGGCCTCGAGACAGCCGCGCTGGCCACAGCGGCAGAGCGCACCATCCAGATGCACCTTGGTATGGCCGAACTCCGCGCCACAGCCGCGCGTGCCCCGGTAGAGATTGCCGTTGATGATCAGACCCATACCGACACCGGCCTCGATCGTCACGACGATGAAATCGGAATGCGCTTGGCCGAGGCCAAAGTTTTTTTCCGCCACCGCAACAAGATTGGCGTCATTGTCGACAAAGGTGGGACGGTTCAGCTTTTCGCTGAGGACGCGGGTGAAGGTGACGTTGCGCTGGGACAGGGCAGGGGACCAGTAGACCACCCCCTGTTCGGCAGAAACGATCCCGGCGATGCCGACACCGACGCCTGAAATATCGCTGATGTCACGACCGGCGCTTTCCGCAAGCCGGGCGAGAGCCGCGCAGAGTTCGTCGGCCAGCCCCTCGGGGGAATTCTTGCTGCGCGTCATCTCGGTTTCCAGCTCGGCGCGCTGTTTGCCTTCGAAATCCAGCAGCACAAGCGAGAGCCGACGGTCGGAAACCTTGATGCCTGCCACCAGATGCGCGGCGCCTCGGATCTTGAGATCGACACGGGGTCTACCGCGCCGGGCATCAGGCAGGCCCTCGCCGCGGGCGACTTCCTCGATCAGCCCGTGATCAAGCAGCTCGGCGGTGATGGTCGTGACGGTGGCCCGGCTGATTCCTGTCAGGTCGGCCAGTTCGATGCGCGGGATCTGGCCGGACCGGCGGATCTGGTTCAGGAGCCTCCGGCGTCCGTATTCTCTTTGTTGTACTGCCATGCGAGGCTGCCTCCCGTTGCAATTGAGGTAGGTTCGGCCCCTCTCCTCAGGGGATGATCCGATAACCCGACGGCAATTTTTGCAAGCTTAGACGATTTAATTTGATTTTCAAATTAAAATGGACCAACATTTCCGGACTCGCCCCGACGGAGGATCGCAACAGGCTCGGGGGGTAACCAATTTGGAGGGAGATCATGAAATTATTTGCAACCGCGACGGCCGTAATGGTCGGCGCATTTGTCGGAACTGCGGCGCTGGCCCAGGACCTGACCATCGGCGTGAGCTGGTCTAACTTTCAGGAAGAGCGCTGGAAGACGGATGAGGCTGCGATCAAGTCCGCGCTCGACGCGGCGGGGGCGGGCTATATCTCGTCCGACGCACAAAGCTCGTCGTCCAAGCAGCTATCTGATGTTGAAAGCCTGATCGCGCAGGGCGCGGATGCGCTGATTATCCTCGCGCAGGATTCGCAGGCGATTGGCCCGGCTGTCGCTGCGGCGGCGCGCGAAGGTATCCCGGTTGTCGGCTATGACCGTCTTATCGAAGATGACCGTGCCTTTTACCTCACCTTCGACAACGTGGAAGTCGGCCGGATGCAGGCGCGTGCGGTGCTCGAGCAGATGCCCGAAGGCAATTACGTGATGATCAAGGGCTCGCCCACTGACCCGAACGCGGATTTCCTTCGTGGCGGTCAGCAGGAAGTGCTTCAGGAAGCCATTGATGCAGGCAAGATCAACATCGTGGGCGAGGCCTATACCGATGCGTGGCTTCCGGCGAATGCGCAGCGTAACATGGAGCAGATCCTGACCGCTCAGGACAACCAGGTCGACGCGGTCGTCGCTTCGAACGACGGCACCGCCGGCGGCGCGGTTGCCGCTCTGACGGCGCAGGGCATGGACGGCATCCCGGTTTCCGGTCAGGACGGCGACCATGCGGCGCTGAACCGGGTGGCCAAGGGCACCCAGACCGTCAGCGTCTGGAAAGACGCGCGCGAGCTGGGCAAGCGGGCGGCTGAAATCGCCGTTGCGATGGCCGAAGGCACCGAGATGAGCGAGATCGAAGGCGCACAGGAATGGGAATCCCCGGGTGGCACCATGCTCTGGGCGCAGTTCCTTGAGCCGCTGCCGATCACTAAGGACAACCTGACGGCAGTTGTCGATGCGGGCTGGATCGAAAAGGACGCGCTGTGCCAAGGCGTCAGCGCCGGCCCCGCTCCCTGTAACTGATCAATGTACTATCCGGCCTCATCCCTTTAACATGGGGTGAGGCCATTTCTTTTCTCAGGACCAGACTCATGGCTCAGACAGACACCAACAGCGGCCGGGCTCCGGCGCGCAAGAACATCTTTCACACGCTGGAAATCGACCTGCGCCTGCTGGGCATGATCGGTGCTTTCATCGCCGTCTGTCTGGTTTTTAATGTGCTGACCGACGGGCGTTTCCTGACCCCGCGCAACATTTTCAACCTGACGATCCAGACCGTGAGCGTCGCGATCATGGCGACCGGCATGGTGTTCATCATCGTCACACGCCATATCGACCTTTCGGTGGGTGCGCTGCTGGCAACCTGTTCGGCGGTGATGGCGATGACGCAGACGGAGTGGCTCCCTAATGCGCTGGGGCTGGAGTTCGGTCATCCGCTGATCCCCTGGATCGCCATCGGGGTGGGGTTGCTTTCCGGCTTGGTGATCGGGGCGTTTCACGGCTATCTCGTCGGCTATCTTGCCATCCCGGCCTTTATCGTGACGCTGGGCGGGCTGCTCGTCTGGCGTAACGTCGCGTGGTATATCACCAGCGGCAAGACAATCGGTCCGCTTGACGAGACCTTTCAGAAATTCGGCGGCATCAACGGCACGCTGGGCGCGACGGGATCGTGGATCGTCGGGGGACTGGCCCTGCTGGGCGCGCTTTACGGTCTATATGCCGCGCGCCGCAACAAGGTGAAGCATGGCTTTCCGGTGAAACCGGTCTGGGCCGAGTTTCTGCTGGCCGCGATCATTGGTGCCGCGATCCTTGGCTTTGTCGCGATCCTGAACGCCTACGAGGTACCGACCCGCGTATTGCAGCGTACCTTTGAGCGGGCCGGGCTGGAGATGCCCGAGGGTTATTCGCAATCCTACGGCATCCCGATTTCCGTGCTGCTTCTGATCTTTCTGGCCATCGCGATGACCATCGTGGCGCGGCGCACCCGGTTCGGGCGCTATGTGTTCGCCACGGGCGGCAACCCGGACGCGGCGGAGCTTTCCGGCATCAATACGCGCTGGCTGACGGTCAAGATCTTTGCGCTGATGGGGGCGCTTTGTGCGCTGTCGGCGGTGGTGGCTTCGGCCCGTCTGACGAACCATTCCAACGATATCGGGACGCTGGATGAGCTACGCGTGATCGCGGCGGCCGTCATTGGCGGTACCGCGCTGGCCGGTGGGATCGGGACGATCCATGGTGCCATCCTTGGCGCGCTGATCATGCAGTCGTTGCAATCGGGCATGGCCATGGTGGGCGTCGACGCGCCGCTTCAGAATATCGTGGTTGGCAGCGTGCTGGTTCTCGCGGTGCTGATCGACATCGTCTATCGCAAACGGACAGGAGGCGCATGATGGCGCAGGTGCAAAAACAAGGTGTGACCCCGCTGGTCGACATGCGCGACATCTGCATCAGCTTTGGCGGTGTGCATGCGGTCGACCACGTGAGCGTCGATCTGTACCCCGGTGAGGTCGTTGGTCTTCTGGGCCATAACGGGGCCGGGAAATCCACGCTGATCAAGATCCTCTCGGGCGCTTACCAGGCGGATTCCGGCGAGATCTACGTGCGCGGCGAAAAGGCGACGATCACGAATCCGCGCGATGCGCGTGCTTTGAAGATCGAAACGATTTATCAGACGCTGGCGCTGGCCGATAACCTTGATGCGGCGTCGAACCTGTTTCTGGGGCGTGAGCTGGTCACGCCGCTGGGGCTGGTCGATGATGACGCGATGGAGGCCGAGACACGCAAGATCATGGCCAAGCTGAACCCGAACTTTAAAAAGTTCAACGATCCGGTTTCGGCGCTTTCCGGTGGTCAGCGGCAGTCGGTGGCGATTGCACGCGCCGTCTATTTTGATGCGCAGATCCTGATTATGGATGAACCGACGGCGGCGCTTGGCCCGCATGAGACGCAGATGGTGTCGGAACTGATCGAACAGCTCAAGGCGCAGGGCATCGGGATTTTCCTCATCAGCCATGACATCCATGACGTGATGAAGCTGTGCGACCGGGCAAGCGTGATGAAAAACGGCCAGTTGGTGGGCACGGTGGATGTGGATGACGTGACAGATGACGATCTGCTTGGCATGATCATCCTTGGCAAGAAACCCGGTGTCGCTGCCGACTGAAGTTGAAGATGCAAGAAACGCCTTTACCCGGAATACTCGTCGCCGACGTGGGCGGTACGAATGCGCGGCTGGCGCTGGTCGACGACAAGGGCGGGTTTCATGCCAAGTCGCGCTATGCCAATGACGAATTCGGCTCGTTCAACGATGTGCTGCGCCGGTTCTGCGCGGACCATTCGCTGGCGGCGGTCGACACCTGTTGTGTCGCGGTGGCGGGGCCTGTCACCTCCGGCACCGCGCGTCTGACCAATCGCGACTGGACATTCGTGCCAGCCGAAATGGCTGAGGTGCTGCCGGGGGAAAACGTCCGGGTGCGGCTGATCAACGATCTGGTCGCGCTGGGTCATGCCCTGTCGGGTCTTGGCGAGAGCCAGTTGTCGATGATCCGGCCGGGCGAACAGGGCGGCGAAAGCAACGGTCAGGCGCTGGTTTTCGGGCTCGGGACCGGGTTCAATGGCTGTCTTTCAAAGACGGTAAACGGCAAGGAAACCATTGTCGAGGCCGAGCTGGGCCATGCTAGCCTGCCTGCGCAGATATACCTTGAGTTGGAAAAGCAGATCGGCGCGGAGGTCGCGCGGTTCCCGACGGTCGAGCATCTGTTTTCCGGGCGCGGGTTCGAACAGCTGTACGAAGCGCTTGGCGGTTCTCAGCCCGATGCACGGTTGATCGTGGACCGGGCCGGGGACGGCGACGCGTCGGCAAGCAAGGCGGTTGAACTCATGGCCCATGCGCTGGGTCTGCTGGCGCGACAGATGGTGTTCCAGTTCCTGCCGCTCGACGGAATTTACATTGCCGGGAGCGTTTCGCGAGCCGTGCTGGAGACGCCCGCGCGGGATACTTTCCTGAACGCGATGGCATTCGAGGGACGCTTTGATGAGCTGGTCGCCCGCGTGCCGGTGCGTCTGATCACCGATGATGCAGCGGCCCTGACCGGCATGGCGCGGCTGGGACTGGCGATCAGTCAGCGCCCGATGGCGTAGGCCTGCATCAGGCGCGGCGTTGCCGCCGCTCGCATCATTCCATCCCTATCGCGCGCAGCGGCGGTCAGGCGACCGACGGTCCATGGCGCGGCAATGTCGAGCCGGTGACCGCGAGACGCGAGATCGTCCAGAACGTCTTTGCCAAAACCGGGCTCGATCATCAGGTGGCCGGGTTCCGCGACGCGCGGGTAGAAGGAGGCCGTGAAATGCGCGGTGTGAAAGAGCGGCGCGTCGATGGCTTCCTGAAGGTTGGCGGTCTGGTGCGCCAGCCGCAACAGGAAGATGAGCTGCCATTGATCCTGCTGATCGCCGCCGGGCGTGCCGAAAGCGAACTGGCCGCCATCCGGGTCTCGCGCCATTGACGGCGATAACGTGGTGCGCGGGCGTTTGCCCGGCACAAGCGAGGTCGGCAGACCCTCGTCCAGCCAGAACATCTGGGCGCGCGAATTGAGCGGCATGCCAAGGCCGGGCACCACCGGAGAAGATTGCAGCCAGCCGCCGGAAGGCGTGGCCGAAACCATGTTGCCCCAGCGATCGATCACGTCGAGATGCACGGTGTCACCGCGTTTTTCCGAGAGATGCGCCATGGTCGGTTCACCCGCGCCGGTGCCAGCGGGAACCTCTGGCTTGCGGGCTGCGCGGGCGATGGCGGCCTTGGCCAGCTCTTCGTAGCCGGACAGTATGCCGGGGCGCTGGTCGAGCGATGCCTGTTCGCCGATCAGGGCGCGGCGGGTGGCGGCGTAATTTTCGATGAGCAGCGCCTCGCGGGCAGTGCCCATGTCCATGCTGTCGCCGTAATAGGCCTCACGGTCGGCAAAGCTCAGCTTCATCGCTTCGGTGATCTGGTGCACGAACTCGGCAGGAGACGCGGTCTGAAGGTCCACGCCGCGCAGGGTGGCCAGCGATTGCAGGAGCGACGGGCCTTGTGTCCAGTAGCCGGGTTTGAAGACCTCCCACCCATGGTAATCGGTGGTGAGCGGCGTGTCGTAACTGGCCTGCCAGTCGGCCATATCCTGCCCGGTGAGTACTCCCTTGCGACGTCCACCGGCGGCATCCATCACGCAGGCTTCACGCATCCAGTCGTCGATGGTTTCGGCGATGAATCCCTGCGAGAAGACACGGCGCGCCGCGTCGATCTGTGCCTCTCGACCGGAGGTATTTTCAGCCTCGGATACGATCCGTTCCCATGTCGTGGCAAGCTCGGGGTTGCAGAACAGGCTGCCGGGGGCAGGGGCCTTGCCGCCGGGAAGCCACGTAGCGTGGCTGGTGGGCCATTCCTCGCGGAAGAACCGGCTGAGGCCGGAGATGGTTGCCGAGACCCGGGCGAGCACCGGATGGCCCTGACGCGCATAGTGGATCGCGGGTTCGAGGACCTCGCGAAGCGACAGGTGGCCGTGATCGCGCAGCATCAGCATCCATGCATCGAAAGCGCCGGGAACAACCGTTGCGAGCAGGCCCGAACCGGGGATCATATCGAGCCCTTCGCTGCGGTAATGGTCGATGGTGGCACCAGCAGGCGCAACCCCCTGTCCGCAGATCACCGTTGGCGTAGCGTCACCCGCAGGCCAGATCAGGGCGGGCAAGTCGCCCAACGGTCCGTTCAGATGCGGTTCCACAACGTTCAGCACGAAACCCATCGCAACAGCTGCATCAAAGGCGGTGCCGCCTTTTTCCAGCATCGCCATACCGACCGCCGAGGCGATCCAGTGGGTCGACGTGGCCATGCCGAAGGTGCCGGTAATCTCGGGGCGGGTAGTGAAATCCATTACTTACTCTCGACGTTGCCGTGCATTTCTGGATCAGTAATCTTTTTCAAAGAACAGACCCAGCCCGGTTTCGCCCTCGCTGTCGACCGACCCCTTGGCGGTGAGGCTGTCGGTGATGTCGAGGTTAAGGTTCACTTCGGTATCGCCTTTGGCATTGACCGAGACGTCGGAGTAGATGTTTTCCGAGATATAGCCGCCGACGCCGACCTGTGCGTTGCCGTCGTCATCGGTACCGACATCGAATGAATCCACGCCAAGCCCTTCTTGTACTGAGTTGACCAGACCGCCGCCCGCGCCGCCGAGGGTCGCGAGCTGCGCCCCGAGCTGGGCAATCTTAAGGGGCGATAGATCTTCGAACTTGTCCCCGAACAGCAAAAGCGCCAGCGCTTCTTCGGTGGGGCGTTCCGGTGACGAGGTGACCTCGATCGCGGGCTGGCTGGCGGGGCCGCTGATGGTCAGCGTGGCTTCGCCTTCTGAGGTCGAAGTGGAGGCGACGAAATTCAGGAAAGGTTCAAGCGAGCCGGCCAGCTGGACCTGACCTTCATCTAGTTCCAGCCGCCGCCCGAGGATGTCAAAATACCCACGGATCAGCGAAATGCCACCCGAGGGAACGACATTGGCGGTGGTGCCGCGCACCAGCACCTGACCGCCCAGTTCCGCGTTCAGACCCCGGCCTCGCACGAAGATCCGGTTCGGGGCGTTCATCGTGAGGTCGAGGTTATAGACGGGTCCCGAGCTGCCGCTGCTGGTCTTGATCAGACCGGCGCGGGCGCGGGTGGCCCGCTGGGCCCCACTTTCGCCCACGTGGCGGATTTCGGGGATCGGTGCCGCGCTGACAGACCCGGAAGCGGCCGCGATATTGATGCGGGTTTCGCCAAAGTTGATCTGCCCGCCGATAGTGGCGCCACCGAGCAGCGCGCCGTTAATATTGACGTTCCCGTTCGCCACCGTCTCAAAGCTGATGTTGTCCTTGATGATGAGGTTGAGCAGTTGAATGTCGATACCGGCATTGTAGGGCGCGGCGAGGCTGACCGGCCCCGAGACACGGAACTGGCCACCGTCGCTGAGCGCGCCGGTGGTGGAGATCTGGGCCGAACCGCCTGAGAGGTTCACGGTTGTGTTGATGCCGGTGAGCGTTTTGCCGACCGAGGCGACAACCGCTGTCGCGCCCGAGGTGCTGACCGTGCCACTGACCGATTCAACTGCGGGAGGGCCGTTGACTGAGAGGTCAAAGCTAACCAATCCGCGCAAGGAATTGGGGCTGATGAATGCATTGGCGAGGCCAAGCTGGGCCTGTCCAGTCGCTTCTATATCGGCCTGGTTGCTGGCCTGATCATAGGACCCGTCCACATCCGCGACGATACCGCCGGGACCGGAGGCAGAGGTGGTGATGCTGTAGACGGTGCCGGATTTGCTGGCCTCGCCCGAGGCGGTAAGGGTGCCCGCGAATTCCGGCACGAGCCGCTGGATGCGTTCCACGGTCGCGTCGAAGGTTGCCGAAGCGTCGCCGCTGGTTTCGTCGAAATCCCCGTCTAATGTCGCGGCGATGCCCGCCGAACCATCGGTGACAAAATTGACGTTCCATTGCTGCTCGGCCGACCGGCTGGCTTGTCCCTTGGCCGAGACATCCCCCGCAAGCTGGGGCACAAATCGTTGCAGACGCTCAAATGTCGCGTCGAAATCGAGCGCGGCGACGCCGGTCGGTTCCTCGAAGCTACCGTCGAAGCTGCCGCCGATCCCGGCGCTGCCGCCGGTTTCAAGGCTGGCGGTCCATGTGAGTTCTTCGGATCTTTCGACATTGCCGCGTGCCGAGATATTGCCTTCGAGCTGTGGCACAAGCCGTTGCAGGCGTTCGAAATTGGCGTCGAGGTCAAGCGATGCCGCGCCTGTCGGTTCTTCGAAACTGCCGTCGAAATTGCCGCTGATCCCGGCGCTGCCGCCAGTGTCGAGGCTGGCGGTCCATGTGAGTTCTTCGGATCTTTCGACACGGCCACGCGCCGATACATTGCCCTGAAGCTGCGGTACGAAACGTTCGAGCCGTTCGAATACCGCGTCAAGGTCAAGTTCAGCCGCGCCCGAAACCTGATCGAAACTACCATCGAACTGACCTTGCACGCCCGCTGTACCGCCGGTTTCGACCGAGGCCTGCCACACGGACTCTTCCGAGCGGCTGGCGGTGCCGCGCGCGGTGATAGTGCCGACGAGTTGCGGGACGAGCCGTTCGAGCCGTTCAAAGGCCGCATCAAAGTTCAGGTCGGCTATGCCGGTTTCTTCCTCGTAGGTGCCGTCGAAATCGCCTTTGATCCCGACCGTACCACCGGTATTGGCCGTCACGCGCCATTCGCGGGCGGCGGTACGTTCGGCCTGACCGCGTGCGGTGATATCGCCGACGAGTTGCGGCACAAGCCGCTCAAGACGTTCCAAGCCTGCGTTGAAATCGATCTCGGCAGTGCCGGTGGTTTCATCGAAACTGGCTTCGAGCGTGCTGTCGAGACCGGCAGTGCCGCCGAGTGTGCTGGTTACCGTCCAGTTCGACTGTTCGTTTCGCTCGGCTTCGCCCTCGGCGCTCAGCGAGCCCTGGATCTGCGGGATAAAGGCCTGCAACTCGCCAACGACGAGCTGATAGGTCGTGTCCACGACACCGTCGGCAGTGTAGGAGCCACCGAGATCGAGGCTGGTATCCTGAGGGGCGCGGAGACTGACCTGCCCGGAAATCGTCTGGTTCTGGTGGGTGACGTCGCCGTTCAGCGTGACAGGGCCGGGGGCTTCGGGCAGCACACGGCCAAGATCGTCAAGCGCGGCCTCGAAGGTAAAGCTGCTGTTGGTTGAACTCACGCTGCCATTTGCGTTCGCGGTCAGGGCTTCGCCGTTCAGCTCGAATTCCCGCAGGGTGATCCCATCCGTTCCGCGTGCGGCATCCAGAAGGATGGTGGTTTCGCCGCCGATCACGGCATCGGCCTGTTCGATCCCGGTTTCCAGATCGCGGGCATTGCCGCTGAGGCGGACATCGAAGGACCCGCCGAGCGGTGAACCTTGACCTTCGACCTGCGCGGATATTGCGCCGCCGAGGGAACGACCGGCAAGGCCGGAAAATCGCGACAGATCCTCGGCATTGACCTCGGCGGAGCCGTCAAGTCGGAAGCCGCTGTTCAACCCGTCGATCCGAGTGGTCGCGAAGGCGCTATAATCTGTGCCGGTGAGGGTGACCTCGGTCAGGTCGAGCGTACCGCCGGATTGCCAACCGAACTGGCCGACAAGCTGGATCGCCTCGCCTACGGCCTGTTGCAGCTTGCCATCGGTAAACAAAAGCTCTTGCGCGCGGGCATCGATCTCACCGGAAAGCGATGTGGCATCGCCCTGTTGCAAGGTACCGCTGCCGGTGAGTGTCAGGTTGCCGATCTCGACATCGGGGCGCGAGAGGCCGACAACACGGGCCACCAGATCCCACTGGTTTCCCTCGTCCGCGTCAAAGCCGCCCGCGATATCGAGGCGCTGGATGCTGGTTGCCGGTTCGCCGGTGGGCAAAGTCACCGTGGCGCCTTCTGCCGGGGCGATTTCACCCTGCACCATGACGCGGGAAATGGTGCCGCCGGGGGCGAGACCGAATTCACCGCTCAGGTCGAGTGCGCTGGATGCGATCGAGAATTGCGGAATGCTCAGGCTGCCGTCGGTGCCGGTTTCGCCTGTTACGGCGATGCGGGCATTTTCGCCGAAGAATTCGTGGAACTTCGGATCGAGCATCGGGGTCAGGTCGCCCTCGATCGTCGCGCCGAATGCGGTTCCGCCGCCCCTGGCTTCGTTCAGGGTCACCTGACCTGTCACTCTTTGGGTGCCGTCGGTGGCTAAGCTGAGATCGGCGGTAAAGTCGCTGACCGGGCCGCGTCCGGCGGCGGTCAGTTCGACCGAGGGTCGGCCGGGAATACCAAGCAGGCCGGAAATCAGGCCGTTTTCTTCCTCGGAGATGTCGAGGTCGAGAACGATCTCGTTGGTTTCATTGGCGAAACCTGCGGTGAGCGTGATCCTGTCATTGTCGCGATCAAGCCGGTTGACGGCCAGATCGGTATCGAGCGCACCGTCTGCCAGCGTCAGGTTACCTTCGACGGATAGCTCTGCTGCCGTGCCAGCCACCGGTTCGGCAAGGCTGATGCGGTCAATGCGCAGGCTTTCGATGTTCACCGCGACCGGCAGTTCCGGGATCTGGAACGGCTGCGCCTCGGCGGTAGGCAGGTCTTCGTCCACAGCGGTCGTGGGGCCTGGGCGGCGTGTCACCTCGATGCTTTCGGCGGACAGGTTCTGGATCGAGAGCCGCCCGCGCAAAAGCGCGGAGCGAGTCCAGTCGAGTTCTGCACCGGTCAGGGTCAGCCAGACGCCGTCGTCGTCGGAGATGATGATCTGCTCGATGGTCGCGGTGGAGCTGAGCGCCCCATTCAGACCAATGACCTGAACGCTGCGGTTATCGCCGGAGAGAGCGTTTTCGATGAGCCCGTCGATGAAGCCGCCGGTATCAGTATTTTCGACCTGTGCCGCGACGGGCAGCGGAGCCCATGTCAGGCAAAGGGGCAGCAGGAATGAGCGGGCGAGGGCGGAGATACGCATCAGAATGCCTGTCCTATGCCGATGTAGAATTGCAGCCCGTCATCGGTCGGGCCGTCGACGGGCAGGGCGAGGTCAAGCCGGATCGGGCCAAAGCCGCCAAGGTCGTAGCGCACACCAAGGCCGGCGCCGGAGTGGGAATAGGCGTCACTGCTGATGAAGCTGGAACTGTCGACCGCACCATAATCGAAAAAGCCGACAACCGAGATTTTGGCCGTGACGCGGGCGCGTACTTCGGCGCTGGCGTTGAGGAAAGAGCGTCCGCCCGCCACGTCATTGCCGACAGGAATACCAAGCGATTCATAGGGTTGGCCGCGAACCGTGCCCGACCCGCCGGAAAAGAACAGAAGATCGGGAGAGATCGTCGCTGGTGCGCCACCCGCGACACTGCCAAGCTGCAATCGCCCGGCCAGCACGATTGAACCGGTTTCGGTCAGGCTGTAATAGGCGCGCCCGTCGATCTTGGCGGCGATGCCAGAGGTGCTGCCGCCAAAGCCCGCAAACGGGGTCACGGTGCCGTTGACGTAATAACCGCGTGTGGCATCGGTCGGGTTGTCGCGCCGGTCGTATTCGGCCCAGAAGGGCAGCTTGATCATGTTGAACTGGCGGTCGTCACCGTAGGCGTCATTGGACCGACCAACGCTAGCGAGCAGGGTGGCTTCGGCGACAAGCTCGTCGGAAAAGACGCGCCGGACCCCGACACCAAGCTCGAACTGGTCAAGCCGATAGTGTTCGCGTTCGAACCGTTCGAGAGAGCCGAGGTAGAAGAGGTTGTTGTCCGGCCCCAGCCGCGCCGGGTTGTCGAGTCGGAAGCCCAGACGGCCATCGATCTCTTCATCGCCACCGATGTTGCGAATCTCGGCTTCGAGCCGCAGCCGTTCGGCCGCACCGAACAGGTTGCGGTGAATCCAAGTCGCCGACAGATCAACGCCGGTGGTCGACTGGATTTCGCCACCCAGCGAAATGCGGCGCAGGGGCTGTTCGGTCACCTCGGCGGTGAAATCGAGCGTGCCGTCCGGATTGGGTGTTTCATCTTCGATGATCTGTACGGATTTGAAGGTGCCGGTACGCCGTAGACGGTCGCCGACCTTGCGCACCGTTTCGGGGCTGTAGGTTTCGTCCCAGGGCAGGCCCGCGATGCGCTGGATCGCCTCGGCGCGCATGCGCTGGTTGCCGCGAACGCTGAGCTGTCCAAACCTCAGCTTGGGGCCGGGGATAAGTTCGATATCAGCATCCAGCGTCGACCGCTGGTGGTTGGCGACGATGCTCTGATTTCCGATTTCGGTCTTGGCATAGCCAATGTTGCGCCAGCCGTCGCGCCCTTCGAAGGTTGCTTCGCGGATGATCCCGGTTCCGGCGGGTTTGCCCGGCGAGAAATCCTCGGGCAGCTCAGTCTCCGGGGCGAGAGGCGCGACCCTTGCCTTGCCAAACCGGAATTCCGGCCCTGTTTTTACCCGGATTTCAACGCGGTTGATGCTTTTGGGGACCGTGACACGAGGGATGTCGGCAGCCTCGCGTCCGTCGACGCGGATGCTGACCTCGGGGCTGAAATAGCCCCTGTCGTAAAGGATCTGAACCATGGTTCGATAGTCGGCCAGCGCGGCGGCAAGGATTTCCTGCGGGCTGGTCAGACCGGTTTCATCGGCCGAGAGCGCGGCAGAACTGTTCTCGAGCGCCTCGGCAAGTTCGTCGGGCGCGCCGGGCGCGGAAAAGCCGGTTTCGAGTGCGTGCAGCGGCAAGGGCAGGCTTAGGGCGGCGATCGCGGCAAAAGAGCCGATTGATCCAGAAAAACGACGGATAAAACCCGGATTCTGAAAGTTAATTTTCTTATGCAATGCACCACCCAACCTGTTCCATGGCCACCAGTCGCCGACCCCAAGATTACCTAGGGGCATGAAACCTTCAAGGTAGGTTAGCACGGATTGACAGGCCGTCCAGCCGGTGAAATCAACTTAAACGAGAGTCCGTGCCGCCTAATCGCAGAGCACGGAATTCAGGGTTGCAGGATCACGGCATCGTGACACGTAGCGAAAGCTGGCCATCGCCGATATTATTCGTTAATCCGGGGTAGTTCTGGAAACTCTCAAAAATATCGAAAAGATGTCATACCTCGATAACATCCGGACCTTCGTGCGGGTCTATGAGCTGGGAAGCATGTCCGCCGCCGGACGCGATCTGCGGATTTCGCCCGCCGTGACCTCGGCGCGGATTTCGCAGCTGGAAAACCATCTGAACGTCAGGCTGTTCCAGCGTACGACGCGCAACCTGACCCCGACAGAGCAGGGGCGGGCCTTTTATGGCGGGGCCTGTTCCGTTCTGGAGAAGGTCGAACAGGCCGAGGCCGAGGTCATGAGCCTGACCGACAATCCCCGCGGATCGCTTTATGTCGCGGCGCCGCTGGGTATGGGCAGGCGGTTGATCGCGCCGCAGGTTGGGCATTTTCTCGACAGCTATCCCGAGATTGATATCCGGTTGCGGCTGAGCGACCGCGTTGTCGACCTGACCACCGAAGGTCTTGATCTTGCGTTCTTTCTTGGGGAACCAGCGGATAGCACTTTGCGGATCCGCAAGATCGCGGACTGTCGGCGCGTTCTTTGCGCTTCGCCCGAATATATCGACCGGCGCGGGCACCCAGCGACGGGGCAGGACCTTATCAGCGACCGGCATGAATGCCTGAACCTTCGCTTTCCCGGCGCGACCGAATTTCAATGGAAGCTGCTGACGCCGGACGGGCCGCAGAAATTTGCCATCACCGGACGATGCGAATGCGATGACGGTGACGTGCTAACCGACTGGGCGCTGAACGGGCGCGGCGTGGTCATGAAACCTGTTTTCGAGATCGCCGAACATCTGCTGTCGGGCGCGCTGGTCGTGGTGGCGGGCGACACACCACCGACGCCGGTGCAGATGGCCTGCCTTTACACGCATCGCCGCCATCAGGACCCGAAGACGCGTCTGTTCATGGATTACACGGTGGAGCGTATCGGAAAGATTGTTAAAGAGGCCGAGAAACGCGTCACGGACCATTCTAAAACCTCTGTGTCATAGTGCGAAAGCAGGCTTTAAGCCTAAATGATTAGAAGATATGAGTTTGTAGGGCGACTGGGTACGGGCATCGGAAATGGACTTTACAAACTCGGAAAATGAACGGCTTCAGGCTTTGCGCAGCCTCGATGTGCTCGACACCCCGCGCGAGGCTGAGTTCGATGATCTGGTTATGCTCGCTTCACGCATTTGCGGAGCGCCGGTTTCGCTGGTCAGCTTTGTCGATGAGGACCGCCAGTGGTTCAAGGCCAAGACCGGCTTTGACAAGGATCAGACGGACCTGAATTCCTCGATCTGTTCGCGGGTCATGTATGACGACGGCGTTATCGAGATCGAGGATACCTGGCTCGACGCGCGCACCTCGCAGAACCCGCTGTGTATCGGCGAGGGATCCATGCGTTTCTACGCGGGAGCGCCGTTGGTGACGGCGGACGGCCACCCTGTTGGTACACTTTGTGTGCTTGATGAAAAACCGCGTGTGCTGGACGAGATGCAGCGCGATACGCTTCGAGTGCTGGCGCGGCAGGCTATGAAGGAACTGGAATTGCGCAAGGCGCTGCGGGAGCAACAAGTCCTGCGCAAGGAAATGGACCATCGCCTCAAGAATTCTCTGCAATCCGTTTCTTCGGTGATGCGGCTCTATGCGCGCCAGATCACCGATCCGGTTGCGACCGAAGCGATCGAGGCGATCCAGCGTCGGCTTCAGGCGATTTCCGCGCTTCATACCGAAATGCAGGTATCCAGTTCTGACAAATTCATGTCGCTGGACAGTTATCTCGACCGGATCGTCGGGCATCTGCGTCTGTCGGTGCCTGCGAATGTTACCATTGAACTCTCGTCCGAACCTGTAGAATTCGGCGCCGAGAAGGCCGCGTCGCTTGGCGTGATCGTCAGCGAAGCTATTGCGAATTCGGTAAAGCATGGCTTTCCGGATGATCGTGCGGGCGTCATCTACGTGCGCCTGTCACGTCAGGCGGACGGGGGCCTGCAACTGGAGTGCCGTGATGACGGGGTCGGCAATGCCGTGCGGGTCAAAGACGAGTCGGGTGTCTCCGGGCTGGGCCGTAGCCTTCTTGAAGCCGCTGCGTCGCAACTGGACGGCACCTTGGAGTCCTCGTTGGATGAAAACGGCAGCAGTCTTGTACTGACCTTCCCGGTCTAGCTACCGCGATAGGTCGAATAGCCAAAAGCGGAGAGCAGCAGCGGCACGTGGTAATGCGCCGCTTCGGACATGCCGAAGCGGATCGGGATCATGTCGAGAAAGCGTGGCGTGCCATCCTTGACCGGGTGCTGGTCCAGGTAGTTGCCCACGTGAAAACGCAGCTCGTAAGTGCCGGTGGCGAAATGCTCTTTCGGCAGGATCGGCGTGTCGGTGCGCCCGTCGTCATTGGTTGAAACAGTGGCGATATGGGCGGCATCGCTGCCGTCGATCCGATAAAGTTCGATACGGATTCCCTGCGCCGGGCAGCCACGGGCGGTGTCGAGAACATGGGTCGTCAGATAGCCGGTCAAATGATTGCCTCCAGAGCCACGGGTTTTGTGTGACGCAGGACGCAGCTTTGTGCAAACGCGAAGTTTTTGACAGTGTTATTGCACATTTTTGAAACCGCGCCTGGGAAAATGGCTTAGAAACGGCCCATACCCGAGAGGACTTATGAATAGATATCCACGTGACATGATCGGCTACGGGGCAACCCCGCCGGATCCGAAATGGCCCGGCGGCGCGCGTATCGCCGTGCAGATCGTTTTGAACTACGAAGAAGGCGGCGAGAACAATATCCTCCACGGGGATGCCGCATCCGAGGCATTCCTGTCCGAGATCGTCGGCGCGGCGCAATGGCCCGGCCAGCGTCACTGGAACATGGAATCCATCTACGAATACGGAGCACGCGCCGGGTTCTGGCGGTTGCACCGTCTGCTGGGCGATCTGCCGATCACCGTCTATGGCGTGGCCACAGCGCTTGCCCGTGCGCCCGAACAGGTCGCAGCGATGCAGGCTTCGGGTTGGGAGATCGCCAGCCACGGGCTGAAATGGATCGAACACAAGGACATGCCCGAAGACGAGGAACGCGCGGCCATTGCCGAGGCGATCCGCCTGCACACCGAGGTCACTGGCGAAGCCCCGCGCGGCTGGTACGAGGGGCGGACTTCGATCAACACCGTGCGGCTTGCTTCTGAGACAGGCCAGTTCGATTACGTGGCCGATACCTATGACGACGATCTGCCCTACTGGATGAAGGTGGGGGATCGCGACCAGCTCATCGTGCCCTATACGCTCGATTGCAACGACATGCGTTTCGCGACACCGCAGGGTTTCAATTCGGGTGACCAGTTCTTTGCCTACCTGCGCGATACGTTTGATACGCTTTACGAGGAAGGCGAGGCAGGCCAGCCGAAAATGATGTCCATCGGCTTGCATTGCCGCCTTGTCGGGCGACCGGGGCGTATCCGCGCGCTGGCACGTTTCCTTGAACATGCGCAGAGCCATTCCAACGTCTGGTTTGCTACCCGGCTGCAGATTGCCGAGCATTGGGCGGCGACCCATCCCCCGGTTGAGCAGACCCGTTCGCACCAGATGGACAGGGACCAGTTCGTTGCCACCTACGGCGGCGTTTTCGAGCATTCGCCATGGATCGCAGAACGTGCTTGGGCGCTTGAGCTTGGTCCGGCCCATGATAGCGCGACCGGCGTGCATAACGCGCTGGCCCGTGTTTTTCGCGTTGCAAGCGATGAAGAACGCCTCGGCGTGCTCAAGGCGCATCCCGATCTTGCCGGGAAACTGGCCGCGGCTAAACGGTTGACGGCGGAATCGACGGCGGAACAGGCCTCGGCGGGCCTTGATGCACTGACCGACGAAGAGCGTGCCGCCTTCACCGAGATGAACGATGCCTATACCGCCAAGTTCGGCTTTCCCTTCATCATCGCGGTGCGGGACAATACAAAGACCAGCATCATGGCCGCGTTCCGCGAACGTCTGAACAATGCGCCCGCAGAGGAGTTGGCGACCGCCTGCAAGCAGGTCGAACGCATCGCGGAAATCCGGTTGCGAGACATGCTGCGATGAGCCGCACCGTTGCGATCAAAGCGATGGATGCCGAAGCGTTTGCCGCTTTTGGCGACCTGATCGATATTGTGGGTGCACCTGATAAGATCATCAATCAGGGGTTTTGTGGCCGGTTTCACGACCGCGCCAATCTCGACTTTTCCGACGGTCGCGCCGGGATCAGCCTGTTCAAGGCCGAGCCGCGCAGCCTGCCGCTGAAGCTCGACATGGTCGAACGTCACCCGGATGGCAGCCAGACCTTCATCCCGATGAGCGAACATTCCTTTCTGGTGGTGGTCGCGCCGGACGCGGGCGGCGCGCCGGGCCAGCCGCAGGCGTTTCGCACCGAGGTGGGACAAGTCATCAACTTTCACCGGGGCACGTGGCATGGGGTTCTGACGCCACTGCACGCGCCGGGCCTTTTCGCCGTGGTCGACCGGATCGGCCCCGGCAGCAATCTGGAAGAACACTGGTTCGAGGAACCGTACATGATCGAATGAAGCCGCGACCGCCCGGCAAGAGGCGGCAGGCAAACCAACAAAAGGGACATGAAATGGCTGATACTTCTCTGGGGACCGCAGAACAGCTACGCGATCCGAACTACACGCCCGCGCTTTACAAGGCCGTGCCGCTGGGCATCCAGCACGTTTTGGCGATGTTTGTCTCAAACGTCACGCCGGCCATTATCGTTGCCGGTGCCGCCGGTTTCGGCTTTGGCTCGAACTCGCCGGATTTCCCGGAGTTGCTCTACCTGATCCAGATGTCGATGCTCTTTGCCGGGGTCGCGACCCTGCTTCAGACCATCACCATCGGCCCGGTCGGGGCGGCGCTGCCCATCGTGCAGGGCACCTCTTTTGCCTTCATTCCGATCATGATCCCGCTGGTTGCGGGTAAAGGTGTCGATGGCCTTGCCGCGCTTTTCGGCGGGGTGATCCTTGGCGGTCTGTTCCATGCGCTGCTTGGCACGGTGATCGGCAAGATCCGTTTTGCCCTGCCACCGCTGGTGACCGGGCTGGTCGTCACGATGATCGGTCTTGCGCTGGTCAAGGTCGGCATCGAATACGCGGCCGGAGGCGTCCCGGCCAAGGCTTCGGGCGCCGAGAGCTATGGCAGCCTGCGCAGCTGGTCTGCCGCGCTGGTCGTGATCTTCGTGACGCTTGGGGTGAAATTCTTCACCCGCGGCATCCTGTCGGTTTCGGCGGTTCTGGTCGGCATCATCGTCGGCTATCTCTACGCGCTGAGCGTCGGCATGATCACCTTCGATGGCATCGCGACAAGCTGGCAACGGGCCGCAGCCTTCGCGCTCCCCATGCCGCTGAAATACGGGTTCGAATTCTCGCTGGCTGCGGTCATCGGTTTCTGCCTGATGGCCTTTGTTTCGGCCGTCGAAACCGTCGGAGACGTCTCGGGCATCACCAAGGGCGGGGCAGGGCGCGAAGCCACCGATAGCGAAATCCGTGGTGCCACCTTTGCCGATGGGATCGGCAGTGCGATTGCCGGTGTCTTTGGCGGGTTACCCAATACTTCCTTTTCCCAGAACGTCGGTTTGATCGCGATGACCGGCGTCATGAGCCGCCATGTTGTCACCATCGGCGCGCTCTTCCTGATCTTCTGCGGGCTGGTGCCCAAGGTCGGCGGCCTGATCCGCACCGTCCCGATCGAAGTTCTGGGCGGTGGCGTGATCGTCATGTTCGGGATGGTGGTGGCTTCGGGGGTTTCAATGCTGTCGGATGTAAACTGGAACCGACGCAACATGGTGGTCTTCGCCGTGGCGCTCTCCGTCGGGCTTGGCCTGCAGCTCGAGGTGATGAACCTTGCCCCCGGCGCGCCCAACGCCCTGCAGCACCTACCGGATTCTCTGCGCATACTCGGCGCGTCGGGCATCCTGCCAGCCGCCCTGATTGCAATCGTCCTCAATCTGCTGCTGCCCGAAGAACTCTACGAAGAATCGACCGAGGAAGTCTCAGGCGGTTTGTCCGGTCAGGCCACCGGTCGGTTCTCGAAGAACTAAGCCAATCGCGCCGGGCAAAAGGTCCGGCGCGTTGCTACCCCCGAGCGGCCAGCATCGCCGCCACGTCAAGCATGCGGGCTGAAAAGCCCCACTCGTTGTCATACCAACCAAAAACCCGCGCCTGCCCGTCAACGAAACGAGTCTCCGGTCCGGCCACCACCAGCGACTCGGGGCGCGCCCGCAGGTCCGATGAGACAAGCGGCTGATCCGTCCAGCCAAGCACCGGCGAAGCCGTGACAGCCTCACGCAGTGCTTCATCGAAGACATCCGCGCTCATCGCGTCACGCAGTTGCACCACAAGATCGATGGCCGACACGCTTGCCACCGGAACGCGGAGGGCCGATCCGGTGAGACGCCCCGCGAGTTCGGGCAGGACCTCGTCGATCAAATGCATAGCGCTGCTCGTGGTGGGCACCATTGACTGCGCGCCGCCCCGGCTACGCGCGAAGTCGTCGCGCGGCGCATCCACCATCGGCTGGCTGTTGGTATAGCAGTGAATGGTCGTCATATGACCACGTTCAACGCCGCCAATCTCATCCAGCACCCGAACCAGCGGCGCCAGCGCATTGGTCGTGCAGGAGGCATTGGAGATAACCCGTTCATCTCCCAGCAACGCGTCATTCGCACCACGCACAAGCGTCAACTCGGCTGCCGGAGAGGGCCCGGAAATCAGCACCGACTTCGCGCCCGCCGCCAGCCCGCGCCGCGCCACATCCGAGGTCCGGGCAATCCCGGTGCATTCCAGAACCACGTCAACACCGGACAGGTCGATCTGTGACAGATTATCCGCCCGGCTCAGCGTCATCCCGCGCCCGTCCAAGATCAGCAGGCCGTCCCGGGCCTCCACTTTCCCGGGATAAGGACCAAAGGTGCTGTCAAACTGGAACAGGTAGGCGCACATCTCGGGCGTGGCGATATCATTGATCCGCGCAACCTCGATCCCGCGCGCCGGCTCGCTCAGAACCTGGCGCAGAATCGTGCGGCCGATACGGCCGAATCCATTGATCGCGATACGCATGCGCCTCTCATGTCACCAAGCGCGGCGGGCCTCAATGGGCAACCTGTCGCTTATCAGAGCCCATCCCTTTCTTTGGGTTTAAAAATATCCCCGCCGGAGGCATCGCGCGTCAGCGCGATCCAAGCCGCATGTGCCGGTTCACGTCCTTGTAGAGAAGGTAGCGAAACGGCCCCGGACCGCCTGCATAGCAGGCCTGTGGGCAAAAGGCGCGCAGCCACATGTAGTCGCCGGCCTCGACCTCGACCCAGTCCTGGTTGAGCCGGTAGACCGCCTTGCCTTCCAGAACATACAATCCGTGCTCCATCACGTGTGTTTCAGGAAAGGGAATGACCCCGCCGGGCTGAAACGTCACGATGGTCACATGCATGTCGTGGCGCATGTCCTCGGGCGACACGAACCGGGTCGTGGCCCAGCGCCCCTCGGTGCCGGGCATGGCGATGGGGTCCACCGCCGCGTCGCTGGTGACAAAGGCCTCGGGGGGCTCGATACCTTCGGCGGCCTCATAAGCCTTGCGGATCCAATGAAACCGGACCGGCGCGTCGGATGTGTTGCGCAGGCTCCAGTCCGAGCCTGCCGGCAGAAAGGCATAGCCGCCTGCCTCCATCGCATGTTCGTCACCGGAAATCGTCAGATGCATATTGCCTTCGACGACAAACAGCACCGCCTCGGCCTGCCTGTTCGGTTCGGGGCGTGAACTGCCCCCGCCCGGCGCGACTTCCATCACGTAATGGGAAAAGGTTTCGGCAAAACCGCTTAAAGGGCGCGCGATGACCCAAAGCCGGGTGTCCTCCCAGTGTGGCAACCGGCTGGTGGTGATATCGCGCAGGGTGCCCTTGGGAATGACCGCGTAGGCTTCGGTGAACATCGCGCGGTCGGTCAGAAGCTGCTCCTGACCGGGGTGACCGCCCTGAGGTGCATAATAGGTTCTGCCGGTCATGATGCTCTCCTTCGGATCTGCTTCCTTATCCGCCAAACGCCGCGTCGAGGAAAGCCATGGGCCGCCGATAGCATTTGTCCGGTATTTTTGAAGATCGCGGCAACGCGCGGTTGCAACGTTACGCGGCTTGGGCAAAAGATTGCTTGATTGCAACAGGAAAACCCCTTCATGACAGATCTGCCCACGCCGCCCTCGCAACGACTGGATGGCAGGATCGCGCTTGTAACCGGTGCTTCCTCGGGGATCGGGCAGGGCTGTGCTGTCGCGCTTGCCGATGCCGGAGCGCATGTGGTCTGCGCCGCGCGCGGGGCTGAACGACTGCACGAAACCGTCGAGGCGATGACCAATAAGGGCTGGTCCGCCGAGGCCCTGCCGCTCGATCTCGCCGATCTGGATGCGATGGAAACCGCGCTTGAGGGGCAGGTCTTTGACGTGGTGGTCAATGCGGCCGGGACCACCTTTCCGGGTCTTGCTTTTGACACCTCGCCTGCGGAATTCGATCGGGTCATCTCGCTGAACCTGCGGGCGGCCTACTTTCTTTCGACCTCCTGCGCGACTGCGCTGCGTGACGCGGGCAAGCCGGGCTCGATCATCCATATCTCGAGCCAGATGGGCCACGTGGGTGGCCGAGAACGGACGCTTTACTGTGCCTCGAAATGGGGGCTCGAAGGCATGGTCCGGGCGATGGCGCTGGAATGGGCCGACTACGATATCCGCGTGAATACGATTGCGCCGACTTTCATCAGCACACCGCTCACCGCGCCGACCTTTGCGCGCCCCGATCAGGTGGCCTGGATCGAGGACAAGATCAAACTTGGCCGGGTGGGCGAAGTTTCGGATATCATGGGGGCGGCTCTTTATCTTGCGAGCGACGCTTCGGCGATGGTGACGGGCACTTCGATGCTTATCGACGGCGGATGGACGGCGGATTGAACATGAATAGACTGCTGATTTCACTGCTCTTGCTTTTTCCCAGCGCGCTGGCCGCACAGGGCTGGCAATTGCAGACCAGTGACGACGGATCATATTTCGCAGGCTTTCTGAACGCGCCTGCCGGGGTCGAGATGAGCCTCGTTTGCGGTGAAAGATCGCCGCAGGGCCTCTCGCCACAGGAGACCGGGAACATGGAGCCTGATATCTCCGCGCCCAACACCCTGATACTTTACATCGGCATGAGCCATATTCCGGCGCCACAAAGCGAATTCAAACGGCAAGATGTCATCATAGGCACCGGGGCGCAGGGCTACCGCATCCCCGAGTTGATCTGGAATGAACTGTTCGGGACGTGGGAGGCCCGGATCGCGGCGCAGGACGCGCTTTTGCAATCCATGGCCGCAAGTCCCGGGTTCGAGATCATCACCAACGAGGGCCGTGAACCTATTCCGGCAGCGGGCTTTGCCACCGGATACGACCAGTTGCTCGGGTATTGCCAATCGATGTTCGAAAGCAGCGGTATATCCTGGGATGGCACGCCCCCGGAGCCGCAGGAACAGTCAGATGGCGGCGTGGATCTGCGCCAAGTGGCCGAGGGAACGATAGTCGAGGGGTGCAACGGTGATGCCACCACCGGTGAGAACTACTTACTCAGCGGCGATATCGATGGCGATGGCATCGAGGACGTGGTGCTCGACTGGCGTGAGGTTGAATGCGTCAGCGCCCCTGCGCGGCCTTTCTGCGGTGCCTCGATGTGCTCGGCGGACGTCTTCATCAGCTCGGACTACCCGGTCACCGGGCAGCCCAAGAATCTGCTGGCGCTGGGCGTAAAGCTGATCCCGTTGAACAATGGCAATACCGGCATCATCACCGGTGGTTCGGTGGGACAGTGCGACGCCGATGGGCGCAACCCCTGTGAATACCTGTTCTACTGGGATGGGGCGGATCTTGCTCTTGCGCCATGAACCTGGAGCAAGCGCGTGAACGTCCGGATTTCGATTGAAAAAACATCAGGCTAACCCGTCGGTGATGCAAAATGACGCAACTGAGCGGGACAGTGATTGATCGCCGGTCGCGGATTTTTATGCTGGACGAATGGCCCGCCCCTTTTTCGACCCGGGGTGCCGGGCATTCAACAGATCGGACCCGCTGATTGATGATTAGCCCGCCGCATTCCGTCGACCAGAAGATCAAGGGTCTTCTCGACAGTATCTATCCCGATCAGGACACCGTGATGTTGGCGCGACAGATGGTAGCCGCCTTTTGGCCCGAGGGTACGCATCAGCGCAAACGATCACGCACGCCGGGGAACAATCTCTGGTCCGAGCAAGATGCACTGCTCATCACCTATGGCAATTCGCTGCTGGACGGGAAACACAAGCCACTCGATCTGCTGTATGATTTTCTGCGCACCCGGCTGAAGGGCGTCGTTAACGGTGTTCACATCCTGCCGTTCTTTCCCTTCACCTCGGATGACGGCTTTGCCGTGACCGATTTCAGAAGCGTCAATCCGCAGCTTGGCGACTGGGCCGATATCAACCGGATCGGCAGTGAATTCCACCTCATGTCCGATCTGGTTCTGAACCATGTCTCGAGCCAAGGGCCGTGGTTCAATTCCTACCGGCAGGGCATCGCGCCCTATGACAAGTTTTTTTTCGAGGCCTCGCCCGAGGATGATCTTTCGGACGTGGTGCGCCCGCGGACGACGCCTCTCTTGCAAGAGGTCGAAACGGTACACGGCACCCGCTACGTTTGGTGTACGTTCAGCCATGACCAGATCGACGTCGATTTCCGCAATCCGGAGGTTCTGCTTGAATTCCTGCGCATTATCCGGCTGCATCTGGACAATGGCGTGCGGATAATCAGGCTGGATGCGGTGGCCTTTATCTGGAAAGAGGTGGGCACACCGTCGATCCATTTGCCGCAGACTCATGCAATCATCCGCCTGCTGCGGCTGCTTTGTGATTTCACGGTCGAGCCGGTGGTTCTGCTGACCGAAACCAACGTGCCGCGCACGGAGAACCTCAGCTATTTCGGCAATCGCAACGAAGCGCACGCGGTTTACAACTTCCCGCTACCGCCGCTGATCCTTCATGCGATGATGTCGGGCACCGCGCGCTACCTGCACCGATGGGCCACCGCAATGCCCCCGGCCCAGCTTGGCTGTGCCTATCTCAACTTTACTGCCAGCCATGACGGGATTGGGATGCGCCCAGCCGAAGGTGTTCTGCCCGAGGATGAAAAACAGCGCATGATCGATACGGTTGTTGCCAACGGCGGCCTTGTTTCGATGCGCGCGCTGCCAGATGGTGGGCAGTCTCCGTATGAGTTGAACACCACCTTTTACGACGCACTCGCCTCGACCTTTGGAGGCACGGACGATCTGCATTTCGAAAGGTTCATCTGCTCGCAGACAATCGTAATGTCGATGGAGGGGATACCGGCATTTTACATCCATTCTCTGCTGGCAACGCCGAACGATCACGAACAGGTCGAGCGGCGCGGCATGAACCGGGCAATCAACCGTCATCGCTGGGACTATCCGTCGCTGCTGGCCTTGCTGAACGCGCCTGATTCGCCGCAGGCCCGTGTGCTGAACGCTATGTCGAACCGTCTGAAGCTGCGCGCGAAACAGCCGGGTTTTCATCCCAACGCCACGCAGTTTACGCTGAAACTGGATGATGATCGGCTGTTTGGTCTCTGGCGGCAGAGCCTTGACCGTGACCAGTCGATCTTTGCGCTGCATAATGTCAGTGGTGAGACCGTCGAGATATCCCCGGCGTCCATCAATCTGATCGATGGCGAGGACTGGGTCGATATCCTGTCGGGCGACGTGATCGATCCGCTGAGCGAGCAGGTCTGCATGGCCCCCTATCAGTGCCGCTGGATCACGAATCGACGCCAAGACAGTGACTGAGCAGCGCCGGGGCAGCGTGACCTGGCTGTATTGTGTTTTTTCCTAAGGCAATTCTGGGCAAAAGGCGAAATTGTTTCCTGATGTGTGGCGCGAACAACGGTTGGCTTGCTTCAACCTCCGGGGTGCGTTAGCGCAAGCGTTCAACACCTGTTTCCGAGTGGTCCCCATGTCCCGCGTACTCTTCCGCAGCCTTGTTTCAGCTGCACTTCTTTCCTGCTCCATGCTTCCTGCAACGGCCAGCACCGTTTCCGAAACGGATGTGTCGGGCGGCGATTTCTCCGGTGACTGGAGGAACTTCACCGCAATCGCGACCGGCACCGGTTCGGTTTCGGGCACATGGTCGGGCGCTAATGATTACGATTTCCTCGCGTTTTCCGGCCTCGGGTCGGGCGCGCAGGAAATCAAACTCACCTTCAGCACGCTCGGCAAGCAGGACTACAGCTTTTCCGCCGGCGGCAAGATCATGTGGTCGACGACGCCGCTCAAGTATAGCGCATGGGAAGGCAAGACCCTCGGGACCGTCGATTTCAACTATTACAACCAGAGCAACGACCAGACATTCACGCTTGAACTGGACGATGACTTTGCCGGTGATCTTTACCTTCAGCTCTACGGTACCCACGGCGTCTTGGGCTATAACATCCTGACCGCTGCGAATGACTCTGCGATTGTGGTTCCCGACACGCCGGACATGGCGGCTGTCCCGCTTCCCGGTACGGCGCCCCTTATGGTCGCGGGGCTTGCGGGGCTGATCGGTCTTGGTGCGCGCCGTCGTCGCCGGGCCGAGTAAGAAGAGTGCCGGGTGCAGCGTTTAGGCGCTGAACTCGGCCACATCTGCTGCTGCCGCCGCTTTCAGGTCATGCAGGAAACTCGGGTCCGCCGAATGGACCCGGTTCCAGGTAGAGATGAAAGGCGTCTCATGCGGGTTTTCCAGAAAAATCTGACCAGCCCGCATCAGGTTTTCCGCGAAGAGTTCGATCGTCTGTTCCTCGCGGTGGCGATCGAGCTTTAGCCCGTTCATCTGCGCGTCATTATAATAGGCGTCCAGATGGTCGAGCGCGCAGCGGTAATAGGTGGCCTTCAGCGTGCGGAAGACGTGGAACGTAAAGACCGTTCCATCCGCCGCGAGCTTGCGAAAGATCGATTTGCAAATATCCGTGGACATGCGCGACAGCCCGGTCGAGGCATCTTCCTCGCTTAGTGTCTGGTGCTTGTGATCATAGGCATCGGCGATCTCCACCTGACAGACCGCCTGCGGCGCAAGGTTGCGCCATGCTTCGGACAGGATGCCGATTTCCAGCCCCCAGTCCGAAGGAATGCGCAGATCTGGCAGGATTCCGGTCCGCATCGCGAATTCCCCGGATAGCGGATAGCGGAAAGAGCGCAGGTAATCGAGGTAATCGCGATCCCCGATCACCCGTTTCAGCGCCATCAGGAGCGGGCTCACCAAGAGCCGTGTGACCCGCCCGTTCAGCTTGCCTTCGCCGATGCGCGGATAGAATCCCTTGGCGACCTGATAGGGAAAGGTCGGATTGGCGACCGGATACACCAGCCTCGCGAGCATTTCATTCGTGTAGGTCAGGATATCGCAGTCGTGGATCGCCATGACAGAGCTATCGGCACAGGAAATCAGGTAACCAAGGCAGCTCCAGACGTTCTTACCCTTGCCGGGTTCGTTCGGCGCAAGCCCGATGTCAGCGAGCCGCTGTTCGAGTTCGCGCATGCGCCGGCTGTCGTTCCAAAGAACGATATGGTTCTGCGGCAGGGCAGAGAAAAATTCGCAGGCACGGCGATATTGCGCGGCGTCCGCCCGGTCCAGCCCGATGATGATCCGGTGCAGGTAGGGAACCTTTTTCAGCTCTTCGAGGATATGCGGCATCGCCTCGCCCTCGAGTTCCGAGAACAGGCAGGGCAGGATTAGGGTGATTTTTCGGGACTGGGAAAAAATCTCGAGCTCATAGCTGAGTTCCGCAAGCGATTGCGTGCGCAGATTGTGGAGCGTGGCGACATTGCCGTTTTGATGAAAGTCAGACATGTCACCCGATCTCCGTAAGCAATTGCAATTCTGATAGTAGATCAAGGATGGCGGCATTCCAGCCCGCCGGTCCCGGCAATTCGGTGCGCCGGATGCGGCCTTCGTCTTCGCCGTTGTGCCGAGGCAGGGGTGCGGCATCGGGGTTGGCGACGATATAGCCGAAATCCGCCCGGTCCAGCATTTCGACATCGTTTGGCGCGTCACCAAGCGCAACGCTGTGCGCGGGTCGGAACCTGTCGATGATGGCATCCATCCGGTCGGCTTTCGTGTGGCCAAGCGACAGGGTCAGGAACCGGCCCCCCATACGGGCAGAGATGCCTTTATCGGACAGGGCGGCGATGAAGCTTTCGCGATCTGCTTCGGATCCGGACCATAGGCCCGGTTCCGAATAGCGCCGCTCTCTTGCAAGGGCTGCTTGCGCTTCGGATAGGCCGGTCGCGTCGGAGACTTCATTTGCGCTCATATCTCCGAACCCACGGAATGGGGATCGAAGGTTTTGAGGCAAGGAGGCAAGGATCGACCTTATCTCCGCATAATCCCCTGCGTCGTCTCCGGCACGGGTTCCGGCTTCGAGCAATCCTGCGCCGTTCTCCACGATGGCGGGCCAGTCCGACAGGCCAAGTTCGTCGCGCAACGGTGCGATTTCCGCGGCGGTTTTCGAACTCGCCAGCACCACGCCTCCGGAAAGTGCGGCAATCGCGTCAAGCGCGGGCAGGGCAGGGGCGTAGCTGTAGCCGTGATGGTCAAGCAAGGTTCCGTCCAGATCCGTAAAGACGAGAATCGGAAGAGGTTGCTTCATATTTCTGTCATTCCTGCGCGGCACCGTTCCTGTTTCCGGGCCGTTCCCGGAAAGCCTAGCGCAGGCCATGGCTCTTCCCAAGAGCGCATCTGCAAAAATGCCTTTTATCAAGCAGCAAGTCGTAAACTGACCTCTTTCTGGGCGCGCTCGCGTGCTGCACCGACTTGTCCACAGGCTAGACGCCCCATGTCACGAAACTTTAGCAGAACCGACACAAAGCAGTGACCCAAACGCCCTAGCGGTGGCGCCGGAACGAATGGGGTGCTGAATGCTGTCTGTCGAAAAACTGACCAAACGCTTCGGGGCGAATACCGCTGTTGATGAAGCGTCCTTTAACGTGGACCGGTCCATGATGCTGGGAATCATCGGACGCTCCGGGGCAGGCAAGTCCACCTTCCTTCGCATGATGAACCGGCTGACAGATGCAAGTTCGGGCGAGCTGAACTTTGAGGGACGCAATGTCCTTTCGCTGACCGGCAAGGCCAAGCGCGCCTGGCAGGCCGAATGCGCGATGATCTTCCAGCAGTTCAATCTGGTGCCGCGCATGGACGTGGTGTCGAACGTGCTGCACGGCACGCTGAACCGCCGTTCGAATTTCACTTCGATGTTCAACCTGTTCCCGCGCGACGACATCCACCGTGCCATCGATATCCTCGAGCGGCTCGGCATCGTCGATCATGCGGCCAAGCGGGCCGAGGCGCTTTCCGGCGGCCAGCAGCAGCGCGTCGCCATTGCGCGCGCCCTCATGCAGGATCCCAAGATCATCCTTGCGGACGAACCTATCGCCTCGCTCGACCCGATGAATGCGCAGGTGGTCATGGAATCCCTGCGTCGCATCCATGACGAGGACGGCCGCATGGTCATCGCCAACCTTCATACGCTGGATACGGCGCGGCGCTATTGTGACCGGGTTATCGGGATGCGCGACGGCCGTATCGTTTTCGACGGAACGCCCGAACAGCTCACCACCGGTGTCGCGCGCGACATCTATGGTGCTGGCGCCGATTTTTCCGAGGCGGCCACATCCACCGAAATCCGCGACCACACGCCCGAAATCCGCGCGGCGGAAGTGGCGGTCTGACGCTTACCCTTTCAACTGATCCGACCCCGGGACGGGGCGGTAACCAACGGAGAAGACCTATGAAAAAACTCATCGCAGCAGCGCTTGCGACCACCGCCCTTGCCGGCTCGGTTGCAGCTCAGGAAATCACCGAATTCCGCATCGGTCTGCTGGGCGGCGAAAACGCGCAGGACCGTCTGGCATCGAACGAATGCCTTGCCACCTATGCCGAAGAAACGCTGGGCGTTCCCACTAAACTCTTCGCACCCGCCGACTATAATGGCGTGATCCAGGGCCTGCTCGGCGGCACGCTCGACATGGCATGGCTGGGTGCTTCGGGCTACGCGGCTGTTTACCTGTCCGACCCCGAAGTGGTCGAGCCGGTCCTCGTCAAGATCAACCTCGACGGCTCCTACGGCTATCATTCCATCGGTTTTGCCCGCAAGGACAGCGGCATCACCTCGCTCGAAGACATGAAGGGCAAGGTCTTTGGCTTTGGTGATCCCAACTCGACCTCGGGTTACCTGATCCCCTCGATCGAAATCCCCGCCGAAACCGGTGCCTCGATGAAAAGCGGCGATTACTTTGGCGAAGTCAAGTTCACCGGCGGTCACGAGCAGACCATCGTTGCCGTTAACAACGGCGATGTCGACGGCGGTGTGACCTGGGCCGATGGTCAGGGCGCATGGGAAGACGGCTACAACTCTGGCGCGCTGCGCAAGGCGGTTGATGCCGGTCTCGTGGACATGAATGATCTGGTCGAAATCTGGCGCTCCAAGCCGATCCCCGAAGGCCCGGTTGTGCTGCGCAGCTCGCTGCCTGCTGACGTCAAGGAAAAGATGGTCGCTCTGGTTGACGGTCTGCACGAAACCGATCCGGAATGCGCCTATGGCGTTGCTGCCGGGGAATCGCTGGGTTTTGACCCCATCACCCACGACGCCTACCTGTCGATCATCGAAGCACGCAAGGCCAAGAGCAACTAAGCAAACGGCTTTTTTCCAGACCGGGCGCCTCCCTCGGGGCCCGGTCATTTTAATTCTGCGAGCATTGTATGGCGAACCTGACCGAGAGCACGGCCCATTCTCATCCCCGCGACACCTATGTGGCGATGATCCAGCGAAAACGACTTTACGGCGGCATCATGCTGGCGGTCTTCGTGCTGATGCTGATTTCGGGTTTCATGCTCGCCGATGAACGCAACGCGGGCGGATTCTGGGCCGGCCTGCCGCAACTTCTCGATTTTCCAGCCGACGTGGTCGCGGACGCCTCGACCAAGTTGCACCTGATGCCAGCACATCTGGTGAAGTTCTTCCCGGCGCTGTTGGAAACCATCAATATCGCGGCGGCCTCGACGCTGATCGGCGCGCTTTTCGCGATCATCCTGTCGCTGCTCTCGACCCGGGGGCTGGCCCTTTGGCCGCGCGCCATTCCGCTGTTTCGCCGTGTGATGGACATTATGCGCGCGGTGCCGGAAATCGTCATTGCGCTGGTGCTGATCTTTATCCTCGGCGGCGGTCCGGTGCCCGCGATGATCGCCATTGCCTTTCACACCGCCGGCGCGCTGGGCAAGCTGTTTTCCGAAGTAAACGAGAATGCCGACCTGAAACCGGTCGAAGGGCTTCATTCCGTCGGGGCCACATGGTTCCAGCGCATGTGGTTCGGCGTGGTGCCGCAGGTGTCGCCCAACTACTTCAGCTATGCGCTGCTGCGTTTCGAGATCAACATCCGCGCTTCGGCGATCCTTGGTTTTGTCGGGGCAGGGGGCATCGGCTACGAGCTGCGTAATGCCATGTCCTGGGGCAAGGGCAAGTTCGACGAAGCCGCCGCGATCTTCATACTTCTCTTCCTCACTATCGTCATCTTCGATCAGCTGTCCGGTTACGTCCGTCAACGCCTGATCCATCAGGAGGCACATTGATGGCCGACGCTGCCCTCTACGCCCGCGCCGACAACCTGTTCCAGCGCAAGAAGCTCATGGCGCTGGCGCTGCCCGCCGTCATCATCGCCTATCTGGTCTATGTCTTCTTTGCCTTCGACGTGCCGGGACTGGCCGAGCGCGCGCGTCTGGACAATGCCCGCACCCTTGTCGCGGATATGGTGAGCTACAAGACCCATGTCTCTCGCGACAACCGCAGCGGCGAGGTGACTGTCGCCATCGAAGGTGAACGCAAGGGCGAATATGCGCCCGGTCAGGAACCCGACTGGGTTGCAATGCGGGGCGCCACGCAGGTGATCGACCTTGGCAATGGACATGTCGTGACCTTCCTGCCGGAAAACGCGCTTAGCTATGACGTGCCGGGCTTCGGGATGATCGAAGCGCGTGTCGACGGGCGCGACATCGTGACGAACCTTGGTGAAGATGCGCCGGACTGGATCTCTGCCTCGCGCACTCGGCTCAACATCACGACGGAGGCCGGGCGCGTCTCGCTCACCCGTAACCGGACCGAGGTGTTCCGCTACTTCGCCGGATGGGAGCTATTCTTTTTCACGCTCGACAGCCCCTATTTCGGTCACGGTTTCTCCGAGATCTTGTTTGGCCCGCAGTTCGACCCGGCGCGGTCCAACATGGTCGGCGCTTGGCAGGATTTCTGGCACAACGCCATGTGGCGGCATTCCGATGTGGCCTGGGCGCTGTTCGAAACCGTTCTCATGGCCTTTCTCGGTACGTTCGGTGCGGCCATCGTCGCCCTGCCGGTCGCCTTCATCGCGGCCAAGAACTTTGCACCGCTCAGGTCGCTGCGCTTTGTCACGCGTCGGATTTTCGATTTCCTGCGTGGCGTTGACGGGTTGATCTGGACGATTCTCCTGTCCCGCGCGCTGGGCCCCGGGCCGCTTACGGGCTCGCTCGCCATCCTGCTCACCGACACGGGAAGCTTTGGCAAGATGTTCTCCGAAGCGCTGGAAAATGTGGATAACAAGCAGATCGAGGGCATCTCTTCTACCGGCGCCTCGACGCTTCAGCGGTATCGCTTTGGTGTCATTCCGCAGGTCACGCCGGTGCTGCTCAGCCAGGTGCTCTATTATTTCGAATCCAACACTCGCAGCGCGACGATCATCGGCGCGATCACCGGGGGCGGTATCGGGCTTTTGCTGACGCAGGCGATGATTACCCAGAAGGACTGGGAAGAAGTCACCTATTACATCGTGCTGGTCGTGCTTATGGTCATGGCGATGGACAGTCTGTCGGGCTGGCTGCGCAAGCGGCTGATCCAGGGCGACAAGTAAGATCAGGACGGAAATGCTCAGCAAGGACACCCCCCGCATCGAGGCGGATTGCGATATCACCGGCTCGGAATTCGGCCGGTATTGCGAAGTCAAGAAAGGCGGCCGCGTCGCCTATTCGACATTCGGCGACTATTCCTATTGCGACCGCTACTGCGACATCGCCAATGCATCCATCGGCAAGTTCGCCAATATCGCCAGCTTCGTGCGGATCGGGGCCACCGATCATCCGCTCGACAGGGCCAGCCTGCATCACTTCATGTACCGCTCCTCGGATCTCTGGGAAGACGCCGAGGACGATACCGCGTTTTTCGAGCACCGCCGCGCGCGTCGGACGGTCATCGGTCACGATACCTGGATCGGCCACAACGCCCAGATCAAGCCAGAGATCACAATCGGCCATGGCGCGGTGATCAGCTCGGGCGCGATCGTCACCAAGGATGTCGCGCCCTACACCATTGTGACGGGCATTCCGGCCAAGCCGTTACGCCTGCGCCAACCGCCCGAAATCGCCGAGCGCCTGATCGCGCTGGCATGGTGGGACTGGGATCATCAGACCTTGCGCGACCGGCTTGACGATTTCCGCAGCCTCAAGGCCGAGGCATTCCTTGATCGCTACGAAAACGCCTAGTCGTTGCTGAAGGTCAGGGTCACCCTGTCGCCCGCGAACCATGTTTGCCCGTATTCGACGGGGTTGCCTTCCATATCCTCGTTGATGCCAACCGTCTTGACCAGCGGATCGCTCTCGCGCAGCCGCAGATGCAGCGCCTGCGTCGCGCTTGGCATTTCCGCCGTGACCCGCGTTTCGCGCCGCACGTAATCTGCCACACCGTTCAGTTTCAGCGCTTCGGTGACCGAAGTGACCTCTAACAGCGTGTGCAACATGCCGGGAAGCCGATCCTGCGGAAAGACCGAGATGAAATGCGCAATGGGCGTTTCACCCGCCAGCGACAAGCCTTCGCAGACGATCACCATGGACCCGGCGTCAAGCTCAAGCGCCTTTGTCTCTCCCGCATCGCCGGGCCTGCTCTCAAGCCGCAGCACGCGACGTTGTGGCAATCGCCCGGTGGCGCGGATGCTTTGGTGGAATCGCACGCGCTTGCCAATCGGGTATTCGGTCGGCGGCGCTTCGACGAAAACGCCGGCGCCCCGGCGCGATCGCAGGATGCCGCGCTCGCTCATATCGCCAAGAGCGCGTCGGACCGTATGCCGGTTGACGCCAAACCGGCTGGCCAGCGCTGCTTCGGTTGGCAGCTTGTCGCCCGCGCCGTAGTGCCCGGCGGCAATATCCGCCTCAAGAGCGGCGGCGATGGATTTCCAGACGGGTGTTCGGGTCATCTTGTTACCAAATCTTCATCTAACCGGGCTTGCCCCGGCAAAGGGGAGAGCGTATGATTTGTCTAGTTGTATAGTTTCTTAGACAAATCTGCAAGGTGTCTAGATGGCGAAAGCTGAACAAGAAAAAACCGAGCGTCAGGCGTGGATGGGCCTTCTGGCCAAATCCAGCCCCGCGCGGCTTGCGGCCCTGATGGACAAGGCCAGCGACGTGCCGGATTTCACCTGGCTTCGTGTGCCCGAGGCGGGCGGCGTCATGGTACGTGGTCGCATGGGGGGCACCGGTGCGCCCTTCAATCTGGGCGAGATGACAGTGACGCGCTGTGCCCTGCGGCTGGAAAGTGGCGAGGTTGGTCATGCCTACGTGCAGGGCCGCGACAAGGCGCACGCCCAGCGCGCAGCTCTGGTCGATGCGATGATGCAGACGGATCGTGCATCCGATTTGCGCGCCAGCGTGCTCGACCCGCTGGAAGCGGAACGCGAGGCGCAGATCGCGACCCGCGCAGCCAAAGCCGCCGCCACTAAGGTCGATTTCTTTACCATGGTCAGGGGAGAAGACTGATGCAGACAGAGGCGCTTACCGGCGGGTTTGCCAACCCGCCAATAGACTCCGCTGCCGGATTTCGCGCGGCATTGAACGCGATGGCCCGGCCCGGCAAGATCGAAACCGTCAGTGGCGGAACCGCGCCCGCGCCGGTTTCCACCGCCGCTGCTGTGCTGCTGCTCACGCTTTGCGATGCGGAAACACCGCTCTACCTTGCACCGGGCGTTGATAGTCCGGCTATGCGCGACTGGGTCGCTTTCCACATCGGCGCGCCGCTGGTCAAGGCGGAAGAGGCGCAATTCGCGCTTGGAGACTGGGCCGCACTTTCGCCGCTTGAGCGTTTCCGGATTGGCAATGCCGAATATCCCGACCGTTCGGCCACCCTGATCGTCGAAATGCCGGACCTCTCTAACAATGGGGCCGTCCTCTCCGGCCCGGGCATTGAAACCACCGCCCAGCTTTCGCTCCCCGAGGTTGAAATTTTCCGGACCAACCGCGCCCTGTTCCCCCTCGGGCTCGATTTCTATTTTTGCGCGGGGAAGCGGCTGGCCGCCCTGCCGCGCTCGACCAAGGTGGAGGCTGCCTGATGTATGTTGCCGTCAAAGGGGGCGAGCGCGCCATCGACAATGCGCATGAATGGCTGGCCGAGGAACGGCGCGGTGACCCTGCCGTGCCGGAACTTTCGGTGGCCCAGATCCGCGAACAGATGAAACTGGCGGTGAACCGGGTCATGGCCGAAGGCTCGCTTTACGATCCCGACCTCGCCGCGCTGGCGATCAAACAGTCGCGCGGCGACCTGATCGAGGCGATTTTTCTGATCCGCGCCTATCGCACCACGCTGCCCCGCATCGGCCATTCCGAACCGGTCGATACCGGCGCGATGATCTGCGACCGTCGGGTTTCTGCCACGTTCAAGGATGCCCCGGGCGGACAGGTGCTTGGGCCGACCTTCGACTACACGCACCGTCTGCTGGATTTCAAACTGGCCGCCGAAGGTGAAACGCCGCGTGCGCAAGAGGTCGATGCCGAGCGCAAGGAAACCCCGCGCATAACGGAATTCCTCAATCGCGATGGGCTGATCCAGGAAGAGACGCCCAGCGACGAGACTCCGCCCGACATGACCCGCGCGCCAATGGAATATCCCGCCAACCGGGCGCTGCGGCTTCAGGCGCTGACCCGGGGCGATGAAGGTTTTGTGCTTGGCATGGCCTATTCGACCCAGCGCGGATACGGGCGCAACCACCCTTTCGTGGGCGAGTTGCGCATCGGCAAGGTGCCGGTCGAAATGGAGATCGCCGAGCTGGGGTTCTCGGTCGAGATCGGCGAAATCGACCTGACCGAATGCGAAACGGTCAACCAGTTCGCCGGATCCAAGACCGAGCCGCCGCAATTTACACGCGGCTACGGGCTGGTCTTTGGCCAGACCGAGCGCAAGGCGATATCAATGGCGCTGGTGGACCGGTCGCTGCGCTGGGAAGAACTGGGCGAGGACAATGTCGGCGCACCCGCACAGGACGAGGAATTTGTGCTGTCCCATTCGGACAATATTCAGGCGACAGGTTTTCTCGAGCACATCAAGCTGCCCCATTACGTCGATTTCCAGTCGGAACTGGAGCTGGTGCGGCGGATGCGGGCCGAGGCGCAGGCGAGTTACAAGGAGGCGGCGGAATGAGCTGTTTTTCTTTGCCCCTACTGCGCTGCCCGGCGACAAAGGCAACGCCAAGAAACGCAAGGCCAACGGCCAGACCGGAACAGAAACTCACCGGATTCATCGGATATCCTTTCAACAGGAGCGCGACCCATGACTGAGGAGCGACCGGGCGTCGAAACTGATGCCTATAACTTTGCATATCTCGATGAGCAGACCAAGCGGATGATCCGTCGAGCCATTCTCAAGGGCGTCGCCATTCCCGGCTATCAGGTGCCTTTTGCCAGCCGCGAGATGCCGATGCCCTATGGTTGGGGGACGGGTGGTGTACAGGTAACAGCCGCCTGTCTGACGCCCTCGGACCGGCTCAAGGTGATCGATCAGGGCGCGGATGATACGACCAACGCGGTCTCGATCCGCAAGTTTTTCGAGCGTACGGCGGGTGTGGAGACCACGGAACACACAACCGAGGCCACGGTGATCCAGACTCGCCACCGGATTCCGGAAACCCCGATGACCGAGGACCAGATCCTTGTCTATCAGGTGCCGATACCGGAACCCCTGCGCTTTCTGGAACCGCGCGAGACAGAGACCCGCAAGATGCACGGGCTTGAGGAATACGGGCTGATGCACGTGAAGCTTTACGAGGATATCGCGCGGCACGGTGAGATCGCGACCGCCTATGCCTATCCGGTCAAGGTCGAGGGGCGCTATGTCATGGATCCGTCCCCGATCCCGAAATTCGACAACCCGAGACTGGAAAGCCCGGCCTTGCAATTGTTCGGCGCAGGGCGCGAACAGCGCATCTATGCGGTGCCGCCTTATTCCAAGGTCGTCAGTCTCGATTTCGAGGATCATCCGTTTGACCCCTCCAAGGCGGATCATCCCTGTGCGCTGTGCGGGGCCGAAAATACCTATCTCGACGAGGTGATCATGGATGACGCGGGCGGGCGCATGTTCGTCTGCTCCGACACCGACTACTGCGCAACCCGCCAGGCCGAAGGCCATCGTGGTGCGCAATCCGCACCATTCACGGAGGCCGCAGAATGAGCACCCCCGCTACACCGCTTTTGCAAGTGCGCGATATCCGCAAGACCTATGGGGCGCGGATCGGCTGTACGGATGTGAATTTCGACCTCTATCCCGGTGAGGTGATCGGGATAGTTGGCGAATCCGGCTCGGGCAAGTCGACCCTGCTGAACTGTCTGGCCGGACACCTTGCCCCGGACGCAGGCGAGATCCTGTTCAACACGCGCGCCGATGGTCTGAAGGATACGCTGAAAATGTCGGAACCCGAACGGCGGATGCTGGGGCGGACCGACTGGGCTTTTGTCCATCAGAATGCCCGCGACGGGCTGCGCATGGGTGTCTCGGCCGGGGGCAATGTCGGTGAGCGGCTGATGGCCGTGGGCGCGCGGCACTACGGGAACATCCGCGAGCAGGCGATCGACTGGCTCGACCGCGTGGAAATTGCCGAGGACCGTGTCGACGATCGCCCCGGCGCATTTTCCGGCGGCATGCAGCAGCGCTTGCAGATCGCGCGCAACCTTGTGACCGGGCCGCGGCTGGTATTCATGGATGAGCCGACCGGCGGACTGGATGTGAGCGTGCAGGCGCGGCTTTTGGACCTGCTGCGTGGACTTGTACGCGAGATGGGGCTTTCGGCGATCATCGTGACCCATGATCTGGCCGTGGTGCGCCTGCTGGCGGACCGGCTGATGGTGATGAAATCCGGGCATGTGGTGGAAACTGGGCTGACCGACCAGGTGCTGGACGATCCGCAGCATGGCTATACGCAGCTTTTGGTCAGTTCGGTTCTGCAGGTTTGAAAATGGGGGCGCTGCCCCCGTCCGCGCGGAGGCGCGGACTCCCCCGGAGTATTTGGAGCAAGAAGAAGATGATATCGGTCAGAAATGTTGCGAAGACATTCACTTTGCACAATCAGGGCGGGGCGGTGATACCGGTGATGGAGGGGGCCGATCTGGAGGTCGCACCCGGCGAATGCGTGGCGCTGACAGGATCGTCTGGGGCGGGCAAGTCGACCCTGATGCGGATGATCTATGGCAATTACCTTGCGGCATCGGGATCTATTATCGTGGGCGATGTGGATGTTGCGACGGCTGAACCTCGTGAGATCCTGAAGCTGCGGCGCGAGACGCTGGGATACGTGAGCCAGTTTCTTCGCGTGGTGCCTAGGGTCGCGACTCTGAACGTGGTGGCCGAACCGATGCTTGCTGTTGGCATGGAGCGCTCGGCTGCAGTTTCACGGGTGCGGGAGTTGCTGACCCGGTTGCGGATACCCGAAACCCTGTGGGAACTGTCGCCGACAACCTTTTCCGGTGGCGAACAGCAGCGCGTGAACATCGCACGTGGATTTGCGCATGTATTTCCGGCCATGTTGCTTGATGAGCCGACCGCGAGCCTCGATGCCGCCAATCGCGCGACGGTGCTGGATCTGATTGACGAGGCCAAGGCGCGGGGGGCAGCGATCATCGGGATCTTTCACGACGAGGAGGCCCGCGCCCGGGTTGCCGACCGCGAGATCGACGTATCGCGTTTCACGCCAAGGGCTGCATGATGGCGGGGCGAGTCTTTGCCGTTGTTGGCCCGTCCGGCGCGGGCAAGGACAGCCTGATGGCGGCTGTTCTGGCGGCGCAGCCGGAACTGCATCTTGTGCGGCGCGTCATTACCCGGCGCGCGGATGCAGGCGGCGAAGATTTCGAGCCTGTCACGGCGGAGGATTTCGACCGGCGTCTGGCACAAGGCGAGTTTGTTCTGCACTGGCAGGCGCATGGGTTGAAATACGGCATTCCGGCAAGCGAGTTGACGGAGGCGCAGCGGGGGCGGGACGTGATGTTCAACACCTCGCGGGCGGTACTTGAGGAGGCCGCGCAGAAGATCCCCGGTCTCACGGTATTGCACGTCACGGCGGATGCGGCGGTTCTTGCCAAGCGTCTTGCGGGCCGTGGCCGTGAAACTCCTGAAGATATTCAACAGCGGCTGGCCCGGGCGGCCATGCCCCTGAAAACCGCGCTTCCGCTTGTGGAAATTGACAATTCCGGCCCGCTAGAAAACGCCGTCGCGGCGGTTTTGGCGCTACTGTCACCGGTAAAGGCATGAACGATGCAGATGAGATATGAAACCAGCGAGATGATCCTGACCAACGCGGATCTGGTGCTTGAAAACGAGGTCGTGCGCGGCACGGTCTGTGTCAGCGACGGGATGATCACCGCCGTCGATACCGGGCGCAGCGCGAGGGCAGGGGCGGTGGATTGCGACGGCGACCTGCTGATCCCCGGGCTGATCGAATTGCACACCGACAATCTCGAACGGCATATCCAGCCCCGGCCCAAGGTCGACTGGCCGCACGGTGCGGCGATCATCGCCCATGACGGGGAACTGGCCAGCACCGGCATTACGACAGTTTTCGACGCTCTGAGGGTTGGTTCGGTCGTGTCGAACAACCGGACGAACTATCGCGAATACGCCCGGCCCCTTGCCAGCGAGTTGCTGGACATGCGTGCGCGGGGCCTGCTGAGGATCAGCCATTTTCTCCACCTGCGGGCCGAGGTCTGTTCGGAAACCCTGACCGAGGAACTGGACAAGTTCGGCGCCGAGGACAGGGTCGGAATCGTGTCGATCATGGACCATACGCCGGGGCAGCGTCAGTTCCGCGATCTGGAAAAGCTGAGGGCCTATGTCTGCGGCAAGCATGGGTTGTCGGACGACCAGTTCGAAGAGCATGTGGCGCATCAGGTGGCGACCCGCGAACGCTTGGGAGCGGCGCATGAGACAGCGGCCGTTGCGGCGGCAGCGCGTTTCGGGGCCGTGCTGGCAAGCCATGACGACACCGATACCGGTCACGTCACCACCAGCGCTGCCCACGGTATCCGGCTGGCCGAGTTCCCGACCACGGTCGAGGCGGCGCAGGCCTGCAAGGACAATGGTATCGCCGTAATGATGGGCGCGCCCAACTTGATTCGCGGCGGCTCGCATTCCGGCAACGTGGCGGCGGAAGAACTGGCGCGGCTCGACCTGCTTGATATCTTTTCATCGGACTACGTGCCCTCGGCTTTGATGAGCGCGGCGCTGCGGCTTGCCGATCTCTGGGGTGATCTGCCGCGCGCCATTGCCACTGTCACCTCGGCCCCGGCGCGTGCGACCGGGCTGGATGACCGGGGGCGGATCGCCGAAGGCTTGCGCGCCGATCTGGTCCGTGTCAGGCCTGTCGAAGGTGTTGCTTCGCTGCGCGGAGTCTGGTCGCATGGGCGGCAGGTCGGCTAAAGCGTCCCGCACTGCGGAAATAGCCCGTCGATCGCCCATACCGGGCAGCCCAAGCACGATTTTTTTATGCGGGTTCGGGCGGTCTAATGCGTTACCGGTGTTTACATTTCTCGCAATGCGGAAAATAGTTCCACTCGGTTAGCCAAGGGAGGACATTATGACCGCTTCATCATCAATGCTGAATCGCCGGAGCATGTTGCGGGGGGCCGCACTGGGCGCAATCGCCACGCCGGCACTCGTCGGCAAGGGGATCGCACAGGGCAAGGTAACCTGGCGCGTTCAGTCGCACTGGCCCAAGGCGTCCAGCTCGTTCACCGACAGCCTTGGCGTTCTGGCCACCGTGCTCGAAGAGCGCACAGACGGCGCGTTCAAGCTCGAACCGCTTGGTGCCGGTGAATTCGCCAAGGGGCCGGATATCTACAACATCCTGCGCAAGGGCGTGGTGCCGATGGCGACGCTGTCGCCGTCCTATATCCAGGACCAGGCACAGGCCGCATCCTTTGTTTACGGCATTCCGGGCACGTTCCGTGAGAGCTGGCAGCTACAGCACGCGATCAAGAACCTCGGGCTCGAGGATCTGGTCAACGAAGATCTGAATAAAGAAGGCGTCATGCTGATGGCGGAAAAGGTGCTGCCGGTCGAGATGGTCGTCTCCAAGCGCATCGAATCCGCCGACGATTTCCGCGGTCTCAAGATCCGGTCGTCGGGTACGATGATCGACTACCTTGCCGCGGCCGGGGCCGCGCCTCAATATGTGCCGGGTTCGGAACTCTATCAGGCGCTCAGCTCGGGTGTTGTCGATGGCGCGCACTGGGGCGCAGCGATCGGTGCCAAGTCCATGTCGCTCTGGGAAGTCTGCAAATTCCACTGCAAGCCGGGTCTCGGCATGACGACCGATGCCTATGCGGTGAACATGGATCAGCTGGAAGCGCTGGACGACGATCTGCGCACCGCGCTGATCGACTCGATGCAGAACCGCTTCTTCCTGCGCTCGCAGGAATACCAGCATCAAGAGGCCGTCGCGCTGGCCTCTGGTGTTGCCGAGAATGGTATCGAGGTTATCACCCTGCCGGACGACGTGCTGGAAATGCTGTCGAACGCGTCCAAGGACATTTTGGCGAAAGAGGCCGAAAAAGGCGAACGCGCTGCCAAGGCTGCGGATATCTATCGCGAGCTGATGACGGATTTCGGCTACATCTAAACGGATCTGACAGTTCCTTCGGATGGGGCGGTGCAGCGTACCGCCCCGTTTCTTTGGCCGATCCCCCGAAATGCCGGTATGATCACCGGGCCGGGAGAGCTGGCATGACATTCACGACCATGGGGAGGCAGGGCGATGCAGGCGCTTGCTCGGAGTATAACGCGGTTCAACAGGCTGATCGGCAAATGGGTATCGCTGGCGGTGCTGATCATCTTTGCACTGCTGCTGGCGGATGTGGTGATGCGCTATCTGGTGGGGCAGCCCGCCATCTGGACTGCTGAACTGGCAACGCTGATCTTTGGCGTCTACGCGATTATCGGCGGCGGCTACCTGCTGGCCGAACGCGGGCACGTCAGCGTCGACATCCTCTACGGCTCCTTCTCGACCAAGCGCAAGGCGTTGATTGATATCATCACGTGGCCGCTGTTTCTGCTTTTTGTCGGGGTGCTGCTCTGGCAGGGCTATGACATCGCCTCCGAGGCAATTGCCGATATGGAACGGTCGAACTCTACCTGGAAAGCGCCGCTCTGGCCCACGAAATCGCTGATCCCCGTGGCCGCCATCCTGCTGTTGTTGCAGGGCTTTGTCCGTCTCTGGGCGGATGTGCGCGTGTTGATGGGCCTGCCCGTCGATGAAGAAACCTTTGGCAAGCTGGCCGATAGCGAAACCGGCGGCGAGGTATAATAAATGAGCGTTGAAATCCTTACACTGCTGTTCTTCGGCTCCCTTCTTCTCTTTGTCCTGCTGGGCACGCCGCTCGCTTTCGTGCTGGGCGGGATCTCGGTTGTCTTCCTCTATTTCGAAATGGGCACCATCGGGTTCTACCTGTTGGCCTCGAAAATGTGGGAGACCATGTCGAACCCGACGCTCATGGCCATCCCTCTGTTTGTCTACATGGCGATCCTGCTGGAAAAATCGGGGGTGGCGAACGATCTATACGACATGATGCACCAGTGGTGGGGCGGCCTGCGCGGCGGTCTGGCCATCGGTACGGTGCTGATCTGCGTGATCTTCGCGGCCATGTCCGGCATCTCGGGCGCCGCCGTGGTGACCATGGGCACCATCGCGCTGCCCAAGATGCTTGAACGCGGTTATGACAAGAAACTGGCGCTCGGGGCGATCAACGCGGGCGGCGGCTGGGGTATCCTTATCCCGCCGTCGATCCTTATGGTTCTCTACTCGCTGCTAAGCGAGGTCTCGGTCGGACGTCTCTTTGCGGCGGGCGTCGGTCCGGGGATCCTGCTCTTCGTACTTGTGTCGATCTATATCGGCGTGCGCTGCTGGATACAGCCAGAGCTTGGTCCTTCGCTGCCACCGGAAGAGCGTGCGAACTGGCGTCAGAAATTCGCCTCGCTGAAATCGGTGATCCTGCCGATCCTGATCGTGGTGATCGTTCTGGGCGCGATCTTCGGCGGTTTCGCAACACCAACCGAAGCGGCAGCCATCGGCGTCTTCGGTGCGATGGTCGCGACTTTGATCAACGGCCAGCTCTCGTGGAAAGTCATCCACGAGGCGTCCATCTCTACGCTGAAGCTGACCGCGCTTGTGATGTGGATCCTTTTTGCAGCACACGCTTTCTCGACCGCCTATACGGCGCTGGGGGCGCAAAGTCTGATCCAGCACCTGATGGAGTTTATTCCGGGCGGGAAATGGGGCGCGCTGGCCTTCATGCTCTTCGTGCTGTTCCTGTTCGGGATGGTGCTGGACCCGGTTGGGATCATGCTGATCACCCTGCCGGTATTCCTGCCTGTCGTTCAGGCGGCCGGGTTTGACCCGGTCTGGTTCGGTATCCTCTTCATTATCATGATGGAGGTCGGCTATATGACCCCGCCCTTTGGCTTCAACCTCTTCTACCTGAAAGGGGTGGCGCCACCGGATGTGACTATGGGCGATATCTATCGCTCGGTCATTCCCTACGTGCTCGTCACGCTGGTCGGGTTGTTCCTGATCATCGTGATCCCGGGCATTGCCCTCTGGTTGCCGGATTACTTCTACAACTAGCGGTCGGGCGGTACACGGTGGGCAAAGGTCTTGGCCACCGTGACCGACAGCACGATGCGCAGCACATGGTGCGCGGTGACAAACAGAACCGAAACGTGCAGCGAGAGCGCGACAAGCGACATCTCTGCGAGACCGCCGGGGGCAAAGGACAACACGACTGCATTGATATCCTCGTCTACGATCTCGTGCAGCACGACGGCAAAAAGCATCGCAAGGCACATGGTGAAAACCATGTTCTGAAACGCAAGCAACAGGGCGCGGCCAAAGGTCTTTGGCCGCATCCCGACGAACCGGGTGCCCAGCGCCACACCGATAACAAGCTGCGTGACCTGTATCAGCCAGCCGGGCGGCGCGGCGGTGAGCAGCCCGCTCAGGTGTGCAAGACCCGAGGCCAGAACCGGCCCGGTGATGACAAAGGCGGGCAGGCGCAACCGACGCCCTCCGAAATAGCCGATAAGCCCGACAATCGCCTGCCAGAACAACTCGGGCGCATCCAGCACGCCACGCGACCCGCCAATGACAGCGCCGGCGGCAGAGCCGACCGCATCGCCGCTCAGGATGGTGAAGGCCAGCGGCACCAGCATCACGGTCAGGATCAGCCGCATGAACTGCAGGGCCGTCAGCACCTGCACATCCGCGCCATTTTCTTCGCCCATGGCGATGGATTCCATCAGCCCGCCGGGCACCGCCGCATAATAGGCCGTAGTTCCCGACAGCTTGCCGATACGGCGAAACCCCTGATAGCCGATGAAATGCGCCAGCGGGATATAGATCACCAACGCCAGCAGCGATGGCCACCAACTGCGCGCCTGCTCGAATATGTCCGGCGTAAAGGACGCGCCAATCGACAAACCGATGATCGGGACAAAGAACAGCCGCAGCCAGAACGGAATGCGCGGTGGGTGACCGCCCACCTTGAATCCGAAAATCGAAATCGCGCCAACCGCAACAACCGAGCCAAGCAACATTGGCAGGGGAAATCCCATCGCTTTGGCCGCGAAACCCCCGGCGATCCCGGTCAGAAAGGAGACCAGTGTTGTCTTAAGGTGGATCTCTTCGCCTGCAATCGTTACCGTCACACTGCGGCCTCGCGTTCTTGATGCCGCTCAACTTGCGGCCTGTTAGCCATAAGAATTTTGCCCATGTGGGGCAATCTCAGGCAGATGTAGGCCAACGGGCGGAAATTTGTCGGAATTCCTTTAATAGGATGCTTGCCCGAAGCGATTCTAGCTTTTAGCCTCCCAGCAGGTGCGAAACATAATTCCGCACCGCGGGAGGAAATCATGAGTAATATTTCGCGGCCGGGCGAGCGCGCTTGGCACAAACACTATGAAACCGGCGTGTCCACGAACTTCCAGCCGGAAGTGACGACCTGGACCGAAATGATGAGCCGGGCTTTCGACAGCTATGCCGACACCGTCCTGATCGAGTATTACGGCAAGTCCTATACCTTTGCCGAGATGCGGCGTCTGGCGGGGCAGGTAGCCTCGGCGCTCAAGGCCAAGGGCGTGGGCAAGGGGGACCGCGTTGCATTGCACCTGCCGAATTGCCCGTGGCACCCGATTTTCTTCTTTGGCGTCATCGCGGCGGGGGCGGCGGTGACCCATATCAGCCCGCTCGATGCCGACCGCGAAATTGCACACAAGCTCAAGGACAGCGGCGCCAAGGTCGCGGTCACGCTGACCACGCCGGAACTGGCGAGCCATTTCAAGCCCTTGCTCGCCAGCGGCGAGACCCCGCTTTTGGTCCAGTGTCCCGATCCGGTATCGGCCATGGGCCGCGACTGCCCGGTGTTCGATGGCGCGATGGGCGTACAGGAGTTTCTCGCCGGCCATGAGAATGCGACTTATGATCCGGTGCCCGTGACCCCGCAGGATATGGCCTTGCTGCAATATACCGGCGGCACGACAGGGGTGCCAAAGGCGGCGGTGCTTACCCACGCGAACCTGACCGCGGCGGTTCAGATCTATTCCGAAAACACGAAAAACGACAGCTCCGCCGAGCCGGGGAAATCCTCGCTCGTCTATTCGCCGCTGTTCCACATCATGGGGCTGACGGTTGGGCTTTTGAAACGCGTACATGAAGGCGGCACCATCCATCTCCGCCTGCGCTATGACGCGGCACAGGCGGTCAAGGAGATCGAGGAAAAGCGGATCGCTTCCTTCGGCGGTGTGCCGACGACATGGATCGCGATCCTGCAGCTCCCCGATATCGAAAAGCGCGACCTCAGTTCACTGGAATATGTCGGGTCGGGTGGGGCGCCGCTGCCTGTCGAAGTCTATAACCGCATCAAGAAGCTGACCGGTCTGAAACTGTTGGGCGGATGGGGCATGACCGAAACCTCCCCTGCCGGTACCGCCGTGCCGCGCGACATGCCCGACGAAAAACTGGGCACCATCGGCGTACCGCTGCCAGGGATCGACCTGAAAATTGTCGATGTCGAAGATCCGACCAAGGATCTCGGTCCGAACATGACCGGCGAAATGGTGGTGAAAGGACCCAATGTCACTGCCGAATACTGGGGCAAACCAAAGGAAACCGCCGACTCTTTCTCCAACGGGTGGTTCCTGACGGGCGACATCGGCTACATGGACGAAGACGGGTATTTCTACCTCGTCGACCGCAAGAAGGACATGATCCTGTCCGGCGGCTTCAACGTCTACCCTCTGATGATCGAAAATGCCGTTCACCAGCATCCCGATGTGTCCGAAGCGATCGCCATCGGCGTGCCGGACGATTATCGCGGCGAAAGCGCTAAGGTGTTTGTGCAGCTTAACAACGGTGCCAAACCCTTTGCGCTCGAAGAGCTGCAGGAATTCCTCAAGGACAAGCTCGGCCGTCACGAAATCCCGCGCCACCTCGAATTCCGCGATGAATTGCCCCATACGCCCGTCGGCAAACCCGACCGCAAAGCGCTGCGGCGCGAACTCGAAACGGTGACATGATACAACAAGGGCCGCTCGCGAATGCGCGGCGGCCCTGCCTTCGGCAAGTCCCGGCAGACCGACCCGCTTACGAGGTAATTAAAGCGGGGAGGCCTGCCGGAAAACCGATCAGAAGCGGTACGAGGTTTTGATGTGGATCGTGTTCACGTCCACGTCGCCGCCACCGTTACCGATGCTGTCAAACGAGTGGTACATGTATTCTGCACCGACCGTCCAGTTCTCACCCACACGCCAGTCGTAACCCAGACCGACAACATAGCTATCGCCGCTGTCGTTGAAGAAGTTACCAACGCCGTCAAAGTCGGAATAAGCATAACCGAGCGAACCGTAGAGCAGGCCGTTGCCCATCTCGTAACCGGCGATCAGCTTGAGGCGCGCCATGCTGTCGAAGGACGCCGTTTGACCGGTGCCGGGGTCAGTGATCGAAACGTCGGCCCAGTCGTACTGGAATTCCGGCCCGAGGTACCAGTTGTTGCCGAGGCTCCACAGGTAACCTGCGGTCAGACCCCCGATGACGCTGTCGTTGTCAAAGCTGCCGCCAAGGTCGAATTCACCGTAGGCATAGCCGAGCTGTGCACCTACATAGCCACCTTCCCAGAAGGGCTTAACAACCGGCGGCGGGGTATACACAACCGGCTCTGCCGGTGCCGGATCAGCGTTGCCGGCCAACGCTGCGGATGCAGCGGTGCTGCAAAGAAGTGCAATCGTAACTGTGCGGATCATTTATCTACTCCTAGTGTTTTTCATCCGGACACGCCCAACTCTCTGCTCGGGGATTAGTTCCCAAGGGGCGTTAGGTTAATCATTTGTTACTTGGAGGCGACTAATCCAGCCCGTCTGTTAACACCCGGCTAAAATTAGCCGACAGGTTGAATTTATAGGCTAAAGTTCGCGTATAAATTGAAATATTTCAGTGCCGACCCTTGAAATTCATTTTTCGAGGTCTTTGAAGCAGTTAACCCCTGATCGTCGTTTCTAATCAGGGGGTACAGTAAATTAACCGTGACTGAACGGAAATGTGAATGGCTCCGGACCTTTCGCCCGGCGCTCAGGCTGCCGTTATATTGGTCAAACGGGCCTTTGCCGCCTCGTATTCGCGGCTCAGCCGGGCAATCAATTCGGCAGCTGGCACCACCTTGTCGACCGCGCCGATCCCTTGCCCCGATCCCCAGATTTCCTTCCAGCTTTTCGGCTTGGCACCGCCGTCGCCAAAGTTCATCGCCGAGGGATCGGACCGTTCAAGGTTCTCCGGATCCATCCCCGCCGCCGAGATCGAAGGCTTTAGATAATTACCCCAAACGCCGGTGAAGAGATCTGAATAGACGATGTCATTGGCACTGCCCTCAACAACCATCTGCTTGTAGCCTTCAACCGCGTTGGCTTCTTCGGTCGCGATAAAGGCCGATCCGACATAGCCGCCATCCGCGCCCATCGCCTGCGCCGCAAGTATGCTGTCGCCGCGCGCAATCGACCCCGAAAGGAACAACGGTCCGTCGAACCACGACCGGATTTCTTGCACCAGCGCAAAAGGCGACAATGCCCCGGCGTGACCACCGGCCCCCGCTGCCACCGCGATCAGACCGTCCGCGCCTTTTTCAATCGCCTTCTTGGCAAACTTGTTGTTGATCACATCATGCATGGTGATGCCGCCCGCGCCATGCGCCGCCTCGTTCACCCATTCCTGCGCCCCAAGCGAGGTGATCCAGACCGGCACCTTGAACTTTGCGCAGATTTCGACGTCGCGCTCCAGCCGGGTGTTCGACCGGTGAACGATCTGGTTGACGGCAAAGGGGGCGGCAGGAGTGTCCGGATTGGCCTGATTATAGCGGTCAAGCTCTTCGGTAATGCGCGTCAGCCAGCGTTCCAGCTCAATCGGCTCGCCTTCCTTCTCGCGGGCATTCAGCGCAGGGAAAGAGCCGACCACACCTGCTTTGCACTGGGCGATCACCAGATCCGGATTGGAAATGATGAAAAGCGGTGCGCCGATTACGGGCAGGCGCAGGTGTTTCAGGGTGTCGGGCATGGTCATCTTGAATCTCTCCTCCTGGAACGGCAGCGTACCGCAGCCGTCAATTTGACGGCAAGCTACTCAGTGGAACGCTGTTCCGCAATGCCCGACACTAACGTTCGGGACAAACTCTCGGATAGAGCTTTAGCGTGCCCTTGGCACTCTGTGGCTCATGGTTTCGGCCAGCGCTACAAGTCGCGGTCCGAATTCGCCGATGAGCCGGTCCTGCGGCAGAAAACTTGCAGGCCCGCCAAGGTTAAAGGCCATCAACGGCTCGTCACTCTGGCTGCGAAAGGGCACAGCCACGGCGTTAACACCGGTATGCCATTTTTCGAGGTTCGCATAGAAACCGCGATCCTCGATCTGGGCGCGGGCATCGTCGATCCCCGCCCGGATCGACGGCCAGAGATCCGGGTCGGCGTGTCGTTCAAGATCTTCCAGCGCCTCCGCCCGCTCCTCCTCGGAACAGGCTGCAAGATAGGCGCGTCCCATCGCCGACCGCGCCAGAGAAATCCGTGATCCCACCCCAAGCTGAAGCGACACGACGCTGCGCGACCGCGCGCAGGCAACATAGGTCATCGTAAGCGCATCGCGCCCGCCTAGTGCCACCATCACGCCTTCGCCGCAACTGTCGGCCAGGGTCTGCATATACCCTTGAGCGGCTTCCCTGATCGGCATCCCGCTCAGGCAGGCATATCCAAGGCTCAGCACCGGGACGCCCATGCGATAACGCCCGGTTTCGGCATCGTATGTCAGGTAGCCGGTCTGCAGCAGTGTATAGGTCAGCCGGGATACCGTGGAATTGGGCAGACCGGTCCGCTCCGCCAGATCGCCGTTGGAAAGCCCTGACCGGTCATCGGCACGAAAGGCCCGCAGGACTTCGAGGCCCCGGTAAAGCGAGGTGATGAATTGCCGCTCGTTCCGCCCGGCCTCTGCCGACAGGGTGTCATCCTCGATATGCGTGCGTTTTCTCAACCTTTGATCCCAGCCTGTTCCGCCCCGGCGTTCTGACCCGTGCCGACACAGTGCAAAGGCCGAACGCCCCGTTTTGCTGCCCGTTTCACAGATCGTCGCCATTTTATCCCGTCAAACAGCGATAAACAGCACAAAGCGCATATGCCAGCAGAGTTTGGCAAATCGCGCTGTGGCGGAACCAGTCAAGGCCCTGCCGTGTTGTGATCGCAACGCTCTATCGACTTGTCGGCCGAACCGGCGCGGAGCATTTTCGGAGTAAAGCTTTTGTACCACGACACACGGCAAAAGGAATCGTCAATCTGTCTGATCGCGAATGACAAGTCAGGCAAAGGGAAGGCCTCGGAGCAGGTCAGCCAGCTCGAGGAATGGCTGAAGCGTCAGCCCGGCAAGACCCGGTTTGAAAGGGTGAGCAAGGGCTCGGATATTCAGGAGATCGCGCAGCGAGTCGCTGCTGGCCCTTTTGAAACGGTGGTCGTGGCTGGCGGGGATGGCACCATCTCCACCGTTGCGGGCGCACTCGCTGGCACGGACAAGGTCATGGGCGTGATCCCGTCAGGCACATTCAACTACTTTAGCCGCAGCCTCGATATTCCCGATGAACTTGAAGACGCCCTGCGCCTGATCGAAGTGGGCCGGAGCAAGGCCGTGAATGTCGGCACGATCAATGACCGGGTCTTTCTGAACAACGCCAGTCTTGGCGCCTATCCGGCCATCCTTGACCAGCGCGAAGATGTTTACCGCCGTTGGGGCCGAAGCCGGATCGCGGCACACTGGTCCGTCATTAAGGCGCTGCTGACCGTGAACAAGCCGCAGTCGATGCGGGTTACAGTGGATGGTACTGTCTACCGCATGAAGACGCCGCTGGCCTTTGCGGCCAACAGCGCCTACCAGCTCGAAGAATTCCGCCTTGAAGGTGCCGATGCCGTCCGCAACGGCCAGTTTGCCCTCTATCTCGCAAAGGACTGCGGGAGGTTCGAAATGGTCAAGTTTGCATTCAAACTGGCCCGTCGCACGCTTCAGGCGGATCGGGACTTTACCCTGATATGCGGTGAGGAAATCCTGATAGAAACGCTGCATGCCCACAGGCTTGTTGCCCGCGACGGGGAAAAAGAGCGGATGCTCTCGCCCTTCCGCCTGCGAGTTCTGCATGACGCGTTGAACGTGATCGTACCCTGAGCCAGACTGGTAGGTATGAAACGGATACTGCATCTTTCCGACCTTCATTTCGGTCGGGACCGGCCAGAGCTTCTTGCTCCGCTGATCGACACGATCAACGGGTCGAAAGCCGATGTGGTCGCTCTTTCCGGTGATCTGACCCAGCGCGCGCGTCATAGCCAATTCCGTGCCGCGCGTTCTTTTATTGACCGGATAGAGCTGCCGATGATCGTGGTGCCGGGTAATCATGACATCCCATTGCACCGGCCTTTCCTGCGCATGTTCAAGCCGTTCTCGCGCTACCGTCACTGGATCGACCGGAATCTCGAACCCCAGATCGTAACTGACAACGTCGGAATTTTCGGGCTCAACACGGTCACGCGGTGGAGTTGGCAGCGCGGTCGCATGACCGGACACGCCACCCGTCGCCTCTGCCGGATGTTTGGCGATGGCGACGAGGATAGAATCAACGTTATCGTCGCCCATCACCCGTTTCGGCACCCACCCGGATCCTCCAAGGATGGCATGATCGGCGCGGAAAGCGCTCTTGAAAAACTGTCCGAATGCGGGGCGCATATCCTGCTATCGGGCCATCTCCATTCATGGTGGACCGAGCCTTACAAAACCAATTCGGGCCATTCCAATATCCTCCAGATTCACGCCGGGACCGGGCTTTCGACAAGGTTGCGCGATCAGGACAATGATTTCGCCATTCTCGACATTGACGGGCGCGACCTTCGGGTAGAGCGCTGGGTCGCCCTGCCTGAGACCGAACGCTTCGTGCACCGTCTGACCACCGACTTCACCCTTGGCGAAACGGGCTGGCAACGCACCGGTGGCAAGACCTATTCCGTGGCGAACTGACGGGGCAGGGCCGACGACACGTTGCACGCGCCCTCACAAAGCTGGCAAGGTCGTCGTGACTTAGACCTGCCGGGCGAACCCGGTCAGCAAAGAACGGGACAGACATGGATCTTAAACTTATCGACAAGCACGTTCTCGTGACGGGCGGCTCCAAGGGGATCGGTTTCGCGACGGCGATGGCCTTCGCCCGCGAAGGCGCGCGCGTAACGCTGGTGTCGCGCACTAAGCCGGCGCTCGCCAAGGCGGCGGAACAGATCCGCGCCGAAACAGGGAGCGAAGCGGGTTTTATCGCCGCCGACCTGTCCGAAGATGAAGGCCGGCTTGCGCTTTTCGGCGAGGCCGCTGCCGTCGATATCCTTGTCAACAATGCCGGGGCAATCAAGTCCGGCCCAATCGAAGCGCTTGGAATGGACGACTGGCGCGAGGGTATGGATCTCAAGTTCTGGGGCTACGTCCACCTGTGCAAGCTGTTCTCCGAGCAGATGCGCGCCCGCAAGTCCGGCACGATCATCAACATCATCGGCATGGGGGGCAGGGCGGTGCGCCCGTCCTATATCATCGGCGCGGCGGCAAATGCCGGGCTGATCGGGTTCACCAGCGCACTCGGCGCGGCCACCCCGGCGGATAACGTGCGTGTCTTCGGGATCAACCCCGCGATCACCAAGACCGACCGTATGATCGACCGCCTGAAACAGACCGCGGATCAGAAATGGGGCGACCCGGACCGCTGGGAAGAGCTTGTCGACCCCGCGAATTACCCTTTTGGCCGTCCGAAGTCAGCCGAAGAAGTCGCAGCCCTCGCGGTCATGTTGGCCTCACACCAGGTGCATTACCTTTCCGGTACGGTTGTCGATATCGACGGCGGGGGACGCTGGGGCAAGTAACGCCTCAAAGGTGCAGTTCTTCGTAGGACACCATGACATGTTCCCGAAACGCGGGCCGCCGGTTTCCCACAACGGCGGATCTGTCCCGTGCGGCAGGACCGGCACGGTGCGGTTCGGGTTCAGCGCGCCAAAGGCGTCGGTATCCGTCCCACCAAACTGGTGGCCGATGTCGTGACGGCGATAGGGCAGGCCTAATTCGCCAACGCACCACATCACCGCCTGCACGTTGGACGATGTCTTGCGTCCCCAGACTTCCCGCATGACCTCATATCCACTCACCCCAAGCAAAACGGGCGGCCCAAGGACCGCCCGCCGTCATAACCTGCGCGTCGGACTTTACTTCTGCAAGTCGGTCCAGATGCGAGTGTAAAGCGCCTGCGTGTCGGGGTCACAGGTCGGCAGGAAGGTGCCTTTGTCCTTCAACTCTTCCGGGATGTTGATCTCACGCGCGGTCTTCATGTCTTCGGGCATGAATTCTTCAGATCCCTTGATGCCGTTGGCATAGCGCGCGAATTCCGAAATCAGCGCGGCGTTTTCCGGTTTCATGATAAAGTTCTGGAAAGTCTTGGCCTCTTCCATGTTCTGTGCGTCCTTCAGAACCGCGACAGAGTCCATCCAGACGACGTAGCCTTCTTTCGGATAGCCATAGGCGATGTTTTCATTCGCCAGACGCATACGGAAGGTCGAGCCGTTCCAGTTCACACCCGCCCAGACGTCTTCCTTGGCGAATTTCTCGATGTTGCCGTAATCCATGCCAAGCCAGCTTTTCTTTGCTTCAACCAGACCGTCACGCACCTGCTTGAGGATTTCCTTATCGTTGGTGCAGGGCTCACCACCGTAATACATGATCGCAAGGCCCATCACGTCGCCCATTTCCGGCACGACGTTGATCTTGCCCTTCAGCTCTTCCGGCGGGTCCATGAAGATGGCCGAGGTATCGATGTCGCCATCGTAATACTTGGTGTTAACCGCGACGCCGGTCGTGCCCCACTGCCACGGCACGGTGTAATGACGGCCTTCATCCCATGGCACATCGATCCAGACCGGATCCATGTTGGAAAAGTTTTCCATCTGATCGGGGCGGGTTTCTTCAAGCAGGCCTTCGGAAATCCAGATCGGCACATAGGTGGCCGAGGGCACGACGATATCAAAACCGTGGCCGCCCGCCTTGACCTTGGCCAGCGCGGTGTCGTTGCTGTCGTAATCGGTGATGGTGACGTCGATGCCGGTTTCAGCCTCGAATTTCTCGATCAGCTTGGGGTTCGTGTAGTTGCCCCAGTTATAGATGTTCAGTTCCTGCGCCATGGCGCCGGTCGCGCCCAGCGCCAGAACGGAAGCGGCTGCAAACAGTTTTTTCATCAAGTAACACTCCATGTTGAGTTGGTTGTTTTTGTTTTATCCCGGCTCTTTTCGGCCGGTATCGGGAAAGGTCAGCGGCGTTCGCGGCTAACCCAGAAAAACAGCGATACCAGAACAGCACCCGACACAAGGATGATGGTCGAAATCGCGTTGACTTCAGGCGTGACCACGCGGCGCAGCTGGCCCAGCATATAGGTCGGAATGGTTTCCTGTCCGGCGGATTTCACGAATTCTGTGATCACCACGTCATCCAGCGAAATCACGAAGGCGAGCATGAACCCGGCGATGATCCCCGGCCACATCAGCGGCAGCGTCACCCGGCGGAATACCTGCATGGGCGAGGCATAAAGATCGCGCGCGGCCACCTCCAGCGTGTCATCCATCGTTTCAAGACGCGCCCGGATTGGCAGGTAGGCAAAGGGGATGCAGAATGCCGTATGCGCGGCGACCAGATAGAGCAGGCTGGTGTAACCGGTCATCACCTTGATCCAGGCAAAAACGATCAGCAGCGCAACGGCGGTCACGATTTCGGGCACCATCAGCGGCTGGTTGATCAGCGCATAGATCATCGTGCGCCCCTTGAACCGCCGCGTCCGCGTGGTCGCCAGCGCGGCCATTGTCGCACTGATGCTGGCAATCGTCGCCGCCGACCCAGCAAGGATCAGCGACCGGATCGCCGCGTCGATCACCCGCTCATTTCCCGCCGCCTGCGCGTACCAGCGCAGCGAGAATCCTTCCCAAATCGCAAGCGAGGTGCCCGCGTTAAAGGAATAAAGCACAAGGATCATGATCGGCGCATAAAGCGCGAAAAAGGTAAAGATCGCGATGACCGAGAAACCGGGCAGGGTGCTGACGCTGTACCCCTTTGGCGCCTTCTTTCCGCTTGCGGCGGGGACAACGGTTTCGGTTTCGATCTTGCTGCCGCTCAGGGTGGTATCAGACATCTTCGCGCTCCCGCGAGGTTACCCGCACATAATAGATCAGGGCGACCATCACGATGGCCATCAGGGTCAGCGACAGCGCCGCGCCCAGCGGCCAGTTGCGGCCCGCACCGAATTGCAGCTCGATCAGGTTGCCGAACATCAGGTTCTTGCCGCCGCCCAGCACGCGCGGCGTCACATAGGCCCCAAGGCAGGGGATAAAGACAAGGATCGATCCGGCGATGATCCCCGGCTTGATCAGTGGCAGAATTACCCGGCGGAACGCGGTCCAGCGCCCGGCGTAAAGATCATGCGCCGCCTCGACCAGCCGGAAATCCAGCTTGTCCACGGCGGCATAGACCGGCAGCACCATCAGCGGCAGGTAGACATAGGTCATGCCGAACCCGATGGCGAAATCGGTGAACATCATCTGGATCGGTTCGTCGATGATCCCGATTTTCAGCAGGATCAGGTTGATCACCCCTTCGGAACGGATCAGTTCCTGAATGGCAATCGTGCGCACCAGCAGGTTGGTCCAGAACGGTACAGTGACAAGAAACAGCCAGAACTGTCGTTTTTCGCGCGGACGTGTGGCGATGAACCACGCGGTCGGCACGCCAAAGACCAGCGTCAGAACCGTAGTGATCAGCGACAGCCGCAAACTGCGCCAGAAAATCGACAAATGCGCATCGGCCCACATCAGCGTGTCGTCAAAGATGTCGCGCTGCAGCAGCACCGCAACCCACCCGTCGGTCGAGAATTTCCAGACCACGTTGCCGTAATCGCCGGGCGTCAGGAACGCGTAGACCAGCATCACCAGCAGGGGCAGGGTCGCGAAACAGCCGATAATCAATAGGGCGGGTAGCGCCAAGAGCCAGCGCGAGCGATTGTCCTGCCGCGCTTCTTCCAGTTCCAGCGCGCCGGGTTCGGGCGGTGTGTTGAGGGCCATATCGCTCATCGCTCAGTCCTTCAGAACGGTGACGGCGCCGGGCGCGATGGTCACGGCCGCCGCGTCGCCTTCGCCAAAGGCGGTGCTCTGCTCGGGGCCGTTCGGCATCTTGGTCTTGAGCGTCTCGCCGGTCTTCAGCCGCAGGTGCAGCGATGTCGCATCGCCCGAGTACACCACCGTTTCGACCGTCGCCGCCAGCTCTTCGCCAGCGGCCTCACCGGGGCGGGCGCTCGCATGTTCGGGGCGTACCAGAACGCTGACCTTGCCATCCGGGACGCCCTCTGGCGCGATGGCTTCATAGGTTCCGCCGCCCGCTTCCAGCGTGACGCGGTTGCCCGACAGATGCGCGTTGAGGAAATTCGACTCGCCGATGAAATTCGCCACGAACCGTTCCGAGGGATGAGCGTAGATCTCGCGCGGCGAGCCGACCTGAAGGATCTTGCCCGCGTTCATCACCGCGATCCGGTCCGACATGGTCAGCGCTTCTTCCTGATCGTGGGTCACGAAGATGAATGTCAGGCCGGTCTCGCTCTGAAGACGTTTCAGCTCGATCTGCATTTCCTTGCGTAGCTTGAGATCAAGCGCGCTGAGCGGTTCGTCAAGCAACAGAACTTCGGGCTGCGGTGCCAGCGCCCGGGCCAGCGCCACACGCTGTTGCTGACCGCCGGAGATTTCCGAGGTCCGTCGCGAACGGAGCTCTTCCATGCGCACAAGCTGCAGCATTTCCGTGACCTTGTCGCGGATGTCATTCTTGGGTTTGCCCAGCATCTCAAGGCCGAAGGCGATGTTATTGGCCACGCTCATATGCGGGAACAGCGCGTAATTCTGGAACACCGTGTTGATCGGTCGCTGGTTCGGCGCAAGCCGCGAGATATCGCGCCCGCCAAGGTGCAGTGACCCTCTCGTGGGCGGTTCGAACCCGGCGATTACCCGCAGCAGCGTTGTTTTTCCGCAGCCTGATGGTCCCAGCAGTGTAAAGAACTCGTTCTTGCGGATCGCAACAGACACATCGTCCAGCGCGCGGATTTCCTGATTGCTTCCGAACAGTTTCGAGATGCCGATCACATCGACGGCGGTCTCCGATTCGGCTGTGGCGGGACGGGTCTTGAGTGCGGTTTCTGGCACGATATTGATACTCCCAGTTGTTCCGAACCGTCTTTGATTTCGAATTTGATCAAAATTTTTGCGTCCGGTTTTGATCAAATCTAAGCGCCTGTTTCCTCATTGATCAAGCAATATACTTGGCTTTTCTTCTCCTGCCCCCAAGTCAGGCGCCGCGCCTGCGCTTTTTTGTGCGCTCGTTCAAACGCGCTTCAGCTTCTCAATTGAAAAGATCGCGTGCTAGCGTTCCGGCGAAAACATCAAGGAGCCGAACATGACCGAGGCCAGCCTCATAATAGAAAACGCAAAAGTCCTGACGATGGACCCCGCGAAACCCCGCGCCGATGCCATCGCGCTCGGTGGTGCCCTTATTCTGGGCGTCGGGGAAAAGGCCGAGATGGAGGCTTTCGTCGGGCCGAACACCCGCCGTTTCGACGCGCAGGGCAAGACGGTCATGTCGGGCATGGTCGAGGCGCACCTGCATCTGTTCAGCGGTGCCTATGGTCTGCGTTTGTGCCAGCTCGACCGTGTTCAGGGTCTCGACGCGCTGCGCGAAAAAGTCCTGCCTTTTGCCAAGGCGAACCCGGATGAAGGCCTGCTGATCTGCAAGGGGGCGATGTATACCCTTTTCGGCGACAAAGAGTCGATCACCCGTCAGAAACTGGACCAGGTCATTTCGGATCGCCCGCTGGTCGTGATCGCTGCCGACCATCATACCGCCTTCGCCAATACCATCGCGATGGAAAAGGCAGGGCTGATCAATGGCCGGGACGTGCCCCTTGGCAACGAGGTCGTGATGGGCAGCGACGGCACTGCCACCGGTGAACTGCGCGAATTCGAGGCCTACAGGCATGTCATGGTCCTGCGCACGTCGGGCGGGCGCGAAAATCTTGGTCTGACCGGCGATGAACCCGAAAACGTGACGGCAGCCGAGCGGGCCGAGGACGAGGCCGTGATGCTTGAGGGGCTGAAATACTGCGCCTCCTACGGGTTCACCTCGCTGCACAACATGGATGGCAATATCTACCAGCTCGAACTGCTGGATGCGCTGGAAAAGCGGGGCGAATTGCTGTGCCGGACGGAAATTCCGTTCCACCTGACGCCCTCCAAACCCATTTCTTCGCTCGAAGTCGCCCGCCAGATGACGACGGATTACAAAAGCGACCGGCTGCGCTCGGGCCGCGTCAAGATGTTCATGGATGGTGTCATCGACAGTGGCACCGCTGTCATGGTCGAGGATTACGCGGATCAGCCCGGCTGGCGCGGCGACCCGCTGCATAGCGTGGAGCGTTTCAACGAGGCCGCGACCGAAGCCGACAAGCACGGGCTGCAAATCGCCGTCCACGCCATCGGTGACGCGGCCGTGCGTCGGGTGCTTGACGGTTACGAGGCCGCGCAAAAGGCCAACGGCAAACGCGACTCGCGTCACCGGATCGAACACATCGAGGTGCTGCATCCCGATGATCTTCACCGGTTTGCCGAACTCGGCGTGATTGCCTCGATGCAACCCCAACACCCGCCGGGCGCGCTCGACTTCCCGCTGGAACCCTGGACCAGCAAGGTCGGCAAAGAGCGCTGGCCGTGGTCTTTCCCGGTCCAATACCTGCGCGACGAAGGCGTGCCGATCGCCTTTGCCTCGGACTGGCCCGTCGCCGATATCGACCCGATGCGCGGCGTTCAGGCCGCTGTCACCCGCAAGCCGTGGCATCCCGATCACCCAAGCCATGCCTCCAACCTGATGCAGTCGCTGTTCGATTACACGATGGGCGGGGCCTACGCCGGATTCGATGAACACCGTCTGGGCAAGCTGGCGCCCGGCATGCTCGCCGATGTGGTCGTGATGGACGCCGATCTCGAAAGCCTCGAAGCCGAGCAGATCGGCACTGCCCGCGCCGCGCTGACGCTCTGCGGCGGCGAGATCACCTGGGAGGCATAATCGCTCTCGCCGCCCGGGCCAAATGCCGGCCCGCTGCGCTTTAAAACAGGGGATGCCGTATAAAATCGTACTGATTTATCCGGCATCCCTTGACCTTCCAGTTGCTGGAACCCTTATGTGACTTGCTGTAACGGCACATCACTGGGGGTTCCATGTCCCGCACCATCTCTTTTCCGGTCAGCAATCTGAGTTGCGCCTCCTGCGTGGGGCGGGCGGAAAAGGCCATCGGCAGCGCACCGGGCGTCACCGGCGCTTCGGTCAACCTCGCCAATGCGCGGGCGAATGTAGAACTGGATGACAATGCCAGCCTGACGCCCGTCACCGAAGCGCTGGAAAAGGCCGGATACCCTGCGGCGATGGCTCAAACCCGGCTCGAGATTGCGAACATGTCCTGCGCCTCCTGCGTCGGGCGGGTCGAAAAGGCGCTGGCCGCTGTGCCGGGTGTTACGTCGGCCAAGGTCAACCTCGTGACCGGGCAGGCCGAGGTCACCCATATCAACAGCGCGGGCATCCCCGAAGCTCTCACAAGCGCCGCCACCGGCGCGGGCTATCCCGGATTGGTCATCGCTCCGGACCAGCCGCACAAAACTGACAGGAAACAGGATGAATACCGCGATCTGCGCCGCTATACCCTTATCGCGGCCATTCTCACCGCGCCTGTTTTCGTTCTGGGCATGGGGCCGCATGTCATCCCTGCGCTGCACCACTGGCTGGGGCAGGGCACGGCCCGCGACATCAGCTGGATCATCCAGTTCGTTCTGACCACCGCCGTTCTGATCGGACCGGGACGGCGCTTTTTCCGCCACGGCGTACCGGCGCTCTTGCGCGGCGCGCCGGAAATGAACGCGCTTGTCGCGCTCGGCACCTCCGCCGCATGGGGCTATTCGACCCTCGCGCTCTTTGCTCCGCAGCTTTTTCCCATCGGCACGCGCGCCGTCTATTTCGAGGCCGCCGCCGTCATCGTCACCCTGATCCTGCTCGGCCGTACGCTCGAAGCTCGCGCCAAGGGCCGCACCGGCGAAGCGGTCGAACGACTGATCGGGCTGCAACCGCAGCACGCCACGGTCGAACGCGACGGCGCGCAGGTCGAACTCCCGCTCGCCGAGGTCCGCAAGGGTAACCTCATTTTCGTGCGTCCCGGTGAAAGGATCGCGGTCGACGGCACGGTGAGCGAGGGCCGCTCCTTTGTCGATGAAAGCATGATCACCGGCGAACCGGTCCCGGTGGAAAAGACCGCCGGTTCCGATGTGGTTGGCGGCACGCTGAATGGCAGCGGCGCTTTCAGTTTCCGGGCCAGTGCGGTCGGTGCCGATACTGTCCTCGCCCGGATCGTGCAGATGGTGGAAACCGCGCAAGGAGCGAAACTGCCGATCCAGAGCCTTGTCGACAAGGTCACCGGCATCTTCGTGCCCATCGTGATGGCCCTCGCCGCGATCACCGCCGCTGTCTGGTTCTTCTTCGGACCCGACCCCGCGCTCAACCTCGCGCTGGTCTCCGCTGTTTCCGTACTGATCATCGCCTGTCCCTGCGCGATGGGTCTGGCGACGCCGACTTCGATCATGGTCGGCACCGGTCGCGCCGCCGAACTCGGCGTGTTGTTTCGCAAGGGCGAGGCGCTGCAAACCCTGCGCGAGGCCCGCGTCATCGCGCTCGACAAGACCGGCACGCTGACCCGGGGCCGTCCAGAGCTGACCACGCTGCACACCGCGCAGGGTTGGGACGAAGACAAGGTGCTGGCCTTTGCGGCCGCCGTCGAATCCCGCTCCGAACACCCGATCGCGGGCGCGATCCTCCGCGCGGCCAAGTCCCGCGGCCTGACCTTGCCCAACCCCGAAAGCTTTCAGTCCCACACCGGCATGGGCGCCGAGGCGCAAATCGACGCACAGCGCATCCTCGTTGGCGCCGACCGGTTCATGAGCGCGCAAAAGATCGATCTGGGCGATCTGGCGGGCGAAGGGGCCAAGCTCGCCTCGACCGGGGCGACCCCGCTCTACGTGGCGGTCGATGGCTGGGCAGTCGCGGCCATCGGCGTTTCTGACCCGATCAAACCCGGCACGCCTGCCGCGCTCGAGGCGCTGCGCGCGAAAGGCTTTGAAATCGCGATGATCACCGGCGACAATGCCATGACCGCCCGCGCCATCGCCAACCAGCTCGGCATCGACGAGGTCATCAGCGAAACCACCCCCGAAACCAAGGTCGCTGCCGTGAAATCCCTGCGCGAGGAACACGGGCCGGTCGCCTTTGTTGGCGACGGGATCAACGACGCCCCGGTGCTGGCCGAGGCCGATACCGGCCTTGCCATCGGCACTGGCACGGATGTTGCCATCGAAGCCGCCGACGTGGTGCTGATGTCCGGCGATCTGGCCGGTCTTGTCAACGCGGTAACGGTTAGCCAGTCGACCATGCGCAACATCAGCCAGAACCTGTTCTGGGCCTTTGCCTATAACGCGGCGCTGATCCCGGTGGCCGCGGGCGTCTTCTACCCGGTCTGGGGCAGCCTGCTTTCGCCGATGCTGGCCTCGGGCGCGATGGCCCTTTCCTCGGTTTTCGTGGTGAGCAACGCCCTGCGCCTGCGCCGCATCCAGCCGGCGCTGCGAGAAGACGACACGAGTGTGGCAGACCGGATGATCCCGGTTCCCGGTGAATAAAGGAGAAAGCTCATGAATATCGGAGACGTCGCCGCCCGGTCCGGCCTTCCGGCCAAAACCATCCGCTATTACGAGGATATCGGCCTCGTCCGTCCGCAGCGTGACTCGAACGGCTACCGCGCCTTCCGCGAACAGGACCTGCACAAGCTGGCCTTTCTGGGCCGGGCGCGGGGCTTGGGGTTCTCTATCGAGGATTGTCGTAACCTGCTGCACCTCTACGAGGACGAAACCCGCACCAGCGCCGAGGTCAAGGATATCGCCCAGCATCATCTCGACGAGATCGACGCGAAAATCGCCAACCTGCGCGAGATGCGCGATACACTGTCCGATCTGGTGCGATGCTGTGCGGGCGATGAAAGGCCCGATTGCCCGATCCTTGAATCGCTCGGCTCGGCGCCGGAGACAAAGTAATCAGGCGGTGCAGACCACCAGAATGCGCGCATCCTCATCGCCGTTCGACGCGTAAAGATGGCCACGCGCGCTGTCGAAATAGATGCTGTCCCCGGCTTCCAGCCGCACAGGCTCGCGCCCTTCCAGATGCACCGTCACCGCACCTTCCATCACCGTCAGGAATTCCTGACCGGGATGGCGCACAAACTCTTCGAATTCGTGCAATTCGCGCGCCTTGAGCGTGCCCATCATTGGCAGCATCGACTTGTTCCAGACCTCGGGGAACAGCATCTCATAGACGTAATGCGTGGTCTCCTGCCGCTCGAACTCGCCCTTTCGCGCCACGGCAAAGCTGCCCTTGGCAAAGCTCTCCCCGGAATCGGAAAAGAACGCCGACATGTCGACGCCAAGGCCTGCGGCCAGCGATGACAGCCGGTCATACGTCAGGGCGATAACCCCCCGTTCCGCCTTGGAAATCGTCGAAATCGCAAGGCCCGAACGCTCGGCCAATTCGGCCAAAGTCCAGCCTTTTTCTATGCGGAGCTGCCGCGCGCGATGCCCGAAAGCTTCGCGTTCGCCAATTTCCTGAGCATCGCTCGAAGGTTGCGCGGTCATTGTCATGGACACATGATAAGTCCGAACGCCCGCCGCGCCAAGCGCGATTTTCCAATGAGAAAATTTACTCTTTTCCAATTGGAAAACGGGTGCTAGCCTCCGAGTCGAACTAGATCCGCTGGGGGACCGATGGCGCAGGCAGAGACCCGATTTGATTGCATCGTGATCGGTGCCGGTATCGCCGGGGCTTCCGTGGCCGCCGAGCTTGCCCCACATCAAAAGGTGCTGCTGCTCGAACGCGAAAGCCAGCCGGGATACCATACTACCGGGCGCTCCGCCGCACTCTTCACCGAAACCTACGGTCCGCCGGTGATCCGTGCCCTGTCGCGCGCTTCGGCCCGGTTCTTTCATAACCCGCAAAGCGCCTATCTCGACCATCCACTGCTGCACCCGCGCGACGTGATCTTTCTCGCGCGCGACGATCAGGGCGACAGTCTTGCGCATATGCAGGAAGAACTCGGCGATGCCGTTACCCGGATCTCCGCTCAGGCCGTGGCCGATGCCCTGCCACTGGTCCGTCCCGGTTATGCAAGCGCTGGCCTGCTGGACAAGAGCGCGGCCGACATCGATGTGAACGGGCTGCACCAGCATTATCTGAAAACCTTCCGTGCAGCCGGCGGTGTTGTCGAGACCCGTGCCGAGGTGCTGGGCCTGTCCGCCGGTCTTGACTGGGAGGTTTCGACCAGCAAGGGCAGCTTTCACGCGCCCGTCGTCGTGAATGCCGCCGGGGCATGGGCCGATGAAATCGCCAAGCTCGCCGGTCTTTCCCCCGCCGGGCTGGTCCCAAAGCGCCGCACCGCGCTGATCGTATCGGCGCCCTCGGGCATCAACCCCGATCCCTGGCCGATGACCGTGGACGTGGACGAGGAATTCTATGTCAAACCCGACGCGGGCAAGCTGCTAATCTCGCCCGCCGACGCAACGCCCTCTGCGCCCTGCGACGCTCAGCCCGACGAGATGGATGTCGCCATCTGCATCGACCGCATCGAAACCGCCTTCGACCTGCAGATCCGCCGCATAGAATCCAAATGGGCCGGGTTGCGCAGTTTCCTGCCCGATGGCGACCCGATGGCCTGCTATGATCCGGCGGCGCCGGGCTTCTTCTGGCTCGCGGGGCAGGGCGGATACGGCATCCAGTCGGCCCCCGCGCTAGGCCGCACCGCCGCCGCGCTTGTGATGGGGCAGCCGATCCCCGAAGACATCGCGCGCGAGGGTGTAACCGAGCAGAGCCTCACCCGCTCCCGTGCAGGAATGGCCGCATGATCGCCCTTGTCCCCGTCGCTGCTCTCGTCTTGCTCGCTTCGGGGCTGGCCATCGCCTATGTGATCGGCGGTGCCACGGTTCTGGCCTATTTCGCGACCGATCACTCTCGCTATCTTGCCATCCTGCCGCAACAGATCTTCTCCAAGATCGACGTCTTCGCTCTCATGTCCATGCCGCTCTTCATCCTTGCCGGAGAGCTGATGAACCGGGGCGGCATCACCAGCGCGCTGATCAATTTCTCCATGGCGCTGGTCGGACGCCTGCGGGGCGGGCTGGGGCATGTGAACATCCTCACCAGCGTCTTTTTTGCCGGTATCTCGGGTTCCGCCGTTGCCGATGCGGCGGCGCTCTCGAACACTTTGGTCCCCGAAATGACCAAGCGCGGCTATACGCTGACCTATGCCAGCGCTGTCACCGCCGCATCGTCGATCATCGGTCCCATCGTGCCGCCCTCGATCATCCTGATCTTTTACGGCGCGCTGATGGGCACTTCTGTTACCGCGCTGTTCCTTGCCGGGATCATACCGGGCCTGCTGCTCGCAGCCGTGCTGATCGTGATGAACGCGGGCTATGCCTCGGCACAGGATCACCCCCGCGTCGCGCGCGAGGACATGCCGCCGCTTTTGCCGACGCTGGTCAAATCCCTGCCCGCCCTCGCGCTGCCGGTGATCATCCTTGGCGGCATCGTGCTTGGCTGGATGACCCCGACCGAGGCCGCCGCCGTTGCCGTTGTGGTCGCGCTTTTCGCGGGCTGGTTCTATGACGGCCTCACCCGCGCCTCGATCGTCGAGGGTCTGCAACGCACCGCCATGCTCTCGGGGTCGATCTTCATCATTATCAGCGCGGTCTCGGCACTCGGGCACCTCGGCGCGCTTGAACGCATCCCCGAGGCGATCTCGGATACCGTCACCTCCCTTGGCCTCGGCCCGGTGGGGTATCTGCTGCTGATGAATCTGATCTTCATCGTCGCGGGCATGGTGATGGACATTCCCGTCGCGCTGGCGCTGCTTGTGCCACTGCTTGCCCCCGTCGCGCTGGCACAGGGCGCCGATCCGGTCCATCTTGGCATCGTCATCTGCTTCAATCTCTGCATTGGGCTGATCTCGCCGCCGATGGGTGGCTGCCTGCTGGTGGTCTCGACCGTCACAGGCGTTAACTACTGGAAGCTTGCCCGCGCCACCTTGCCCTTTGTCTTTGCCGAAATGCTGGTGCTCGGGCTGCTGATCGCCTTCCCGAAAATTAGCCTCTGGCTGCCGCAAGCTTTTGGTTTGGCTGGAGGATAAAAATCATAAATCGAATTCACCGCTCACGATAAAAAAACCATCAAAGCGAAAAACGTATCAACAGAGGAGTTCAACCCAATGAAAAAACGCACCTTTCTGAAAACCACTGTCATGGCCGCTGCCATGGCCTTTGCCGCGCAGGCAGCGCAGGCCCAAGTCAAGATCGCGCTGGACAGCCCGCCGGATCTCGAAGGTTCGGGCAGCTATGTCTGGGCTCATACCTTTGGCGAATACCTCAACGAACACGGGCTTGAGGCCGAGGAATACCAGCGCGGCGCGCTGGGCGGCGACGATGAACTCTTCGACCAGATCAGCCAGGGCCTGCTCGAAGTCTCCATGTCTCCGCTGAACATCGTCGGTTCGATCGACAATACCATCTACGGCCTGCGTCTGCCCTATTTCTTCGAAGACATGGCACAGGTGGACAAGGCGCTGGAAGAAGGCGGCATGCTCGCCAAGATCAACGAGGCGACAACCCCCGAAGGCGTCCGCGTTCTGGCTGTCGATACGGTCGGCCAGTCATCGGGCATTTTCAACACCAAGAAGCCGGTGAAATCGGTCTCGGACATGGAAGGCCTGCGGATGCGCGCCCTCGATGAATCCCAGATCGACCTCTACAAGGCATGGGGCGCGGATGGCACCATCGTCAGCTGGGCCGAAGTGCCGAACGCGCTGCAGACCGGGGTTGCCGATGGTTATATGAACCCGGCTTTCGTGCCGCTCCTGTTCGGCCACACCGACTTCATCAAGTTCTTTACCGACGCCGCTGTCACGCCTTCGCTGCGGATCGCGATTGCCTCCGAGGACTGGTATCAGGGTCTCTCGGACGAGGACCGGGCCATCGTCGATGACGCGGTCGCCGCTGCAAACAAGGCCAACCGTGACTGGCTCGGCACGCAGGACAAGGTGATCGACCAGCTCAAGGAAGCAGGTGTTCAGGTCGAAACCCTCGATCAGGCCGCACGCGAAGAATTCCGCGCCGCCTCAGGCCCCGCCTATGAAAGCGAACTGCTGAGCAAAGAGCAGATCGCTGAATGGGAAAAGGCGATGGGTAAATAATCCGTTGCGGACGCTGGCCCTTTCCCTCGACCGGCTGTCCGCAGCCCTGAACAGGATCGCGCTCTGGGGCGCGGTCCTGGCCGTGCTGGTGATGATCTATGCCGCAGGCTGGCAGGTCATTGCCCGCTACGTACTGGACTCCCCGCCGATCTGGACCGAGGAACTTGCCCGCCGGGCGATGGTCTGGGCCGGTATGCTCGGCGCGTCCTGCGCCTTTCGTGCCAAGGCAGACCCGACGCTGTTTCCCGACATGCAGCTCAAGACGGGTGCTTTCGGCGCGGTGCTCACCCTGATCCGGATGGTCGGCGTGCTGCTCTTCGCGGTCCCGGTCATCTGGTTTTCGATCTTTGACGGGCGCATGAACCCGCTGCGCGGTTTCCTTGGCCGGTCCCTGAACCGAAGCGCCGAGATGCTCGACGTGTCGATGATCTGGTTTACCGTCTCCGTGCCGCTCGCCTTCGTTCTGATCGTAATCCATTGCCTCGCGCTCACATTGATGCGGCTGACCGATACGGCTGCCGCACCCGCCGTCCAGGCGACCCCCGCAACCAAGGTTTAAGACATGAAACTCTTCATCGCCGGTCTCAGCACCGAGACCAATTCCTTTTCCCCAATCCCGACCGGCATGGCGAGCTTTGTCGAAGGCTCGATCCATCACGGCGACGCGACGCAGGACGTCCAGCACTACTGGACCGGCCCGATGTTCATCTGGCGCGAGCGGGCCGAGGAACTGGGCTGGGAGGTGGTGGAAAGCCTTTCTGCCCATGCGCAGCCCTCCGGCCTGACGGTGAAATCCGTTTACGAAGGGTTCCGCGATGAAATCGTCGAGGATCTGAAAATGGCAGGTGGAGCCGACGTGATCCTGCTCGCCCTGCACGGGGCGATGATCGCCGATGGCTATGACGATTGCGAAGGCGACCTGATCGCCCATCTGCGAGAGGTCTCGCCCGATGCGGTGATCGGCGGGCTGCTCGACCCGCATTGCTTCCTCACTGACCTGATGATGGAAAAAGCCACGCTGCTGGTGGCTTTCAAGGAATACCCCCATGTGGACGTGCCGGAACGCGCCGAGGACCTGTTCCGCCTTGCCCGTGACGCCGCCGAGGGCAAGACCAACCCGGTCATGCGCGATTACGACTGCAAAATGATTCTCGCCATGCCGACACCCTCCGGCCCGATGCGCAAATACGTCGACGAGATGAGCGAACGCGAAGGCAAGGACGGCATCCTCTCGCTGTCGCTGGCCCATAGCTTCCCGTGGGGCGATCATCCCCGCGTCGGCGCCCGCGCGCTGGCGATCTGCGACGGCGACACCAATCAGGCGGCGACCGTCGCCCAGCAGCTGGGGCAAAAGCTCTTTGACATGCGGGAAAGCCTGCGTATCGACATGCCCGATATCGAACGCGCACTCGACATAGCCGAGGCCGAACCCAAAGGCCCCATCGTGCTGGCCGATGTATCGGACAACGCGGGCGGCGGTGCGCCTTCGGATGCCACTTTCCTCCTGCGTGCGATGATCGAACGCGGCATGACCTCGATTGCCACCGGCCTGTTCTACGATCCCGGCGCAGTCCGTATTTGTCAGGAAGCGGGCGAGGGCGCGACGCTCGATCTGCGCATTGGCGGCAAATTCGGCCCAATGTCCGGCGATCCGCTCGACCTCACGGTGACGGTCAAGAAATGCTCCTCGGGACTCACCCAGCGTTTCGGCAAACTGCCCGCGCCGATTGGCAATGCGGTCTGGGTGGAATACAACGGCATCGACATCGTGCTGAATGACGTGCGCAGCCAGACCTTCCACCCCGAAGCCTTCGAGCAACTGGGCATCGACCTGTCGCAGCGCCGCTATGTCTGCGTAAAATCCTCAAACCATTACCAAGCCGGGTTCAACCCCATCGCGGCCAAGGTCATACCCGTGGCCACGCCCGGCGCGATCACGCCGGACTATGCCAATATCCCCTATACCCGCCGCGCCCGCGATTACTGGCCGGCTGTCGAGGAGCCCTTTGCATGAGCAACCCCCTGATCCAGTCGCGCGACGCTTTCGCCGCTGAACATCCCGAACAGCGGATCACCTTGAACGGGCGCGAATGGGGCTATATCGACGTGGGGCAGGGCCCTGTCCTGCTGCTGATCCCGGGCACGCTAGGCCGTTGCGACGTGTTCTGGCAGCAGATCGAGGCGCTCAAGGGCCGGTTGCGCATTGTCGCCGCCACCTATCCAGCGACCGGAGGTATCGCCGACTGGGCGGGCGATCTCGTTTCGCTGATGGATCATTTGAACATCGACAAGGCGGCGGTGCTCGGATCGTCGCTCGGCGGCTATGTTGCCCAGTATCTGGCCGGTGCCGCGCCTGAACGGATGACGAAACTGCTCGCCGCCAACACGCTCGATACGGTTGTCGGAATCTCGACTCGCATGCCCTATGCGCTCGACCTGATAAACGCCCCCATCGAAGACATCCGCGCCGGGTTCGGCAATGGTCTCGGCCAGTGGCGCGAAGCGCATCCCGAGCAATCCGACGTGGTTGACCTTCTGCTGATGGAGGTCGGCGGCCGCATCCCCGAGGCCGAGCTTCGCGCCCGTCTCAACGCCACCAAGACCGGCCCGGAACTGCCCCCGCCCGCCATCCCGGCCAGCGACATCGTGACCATCGAGGCCGATGACGATCCGCTGATCCCGCCGGACATGCGTGCCGGGGTGCGCGCGCGGCTCTCGCCCTCCGTCGCCTATCGCTATCTCTCGGGCGGCCACTTCCCCTATATCGCGCGGCCCGACACCTATACCGCCCTGCTTGAACAGGTGATGGGCCTTGACGTCACCGGCCCCGATTGGGGACAGGAACAGGAGCGCAGCCTGTGATCATTCTCTCTCATGACGACGTGGCGAAACTGCTGCCCATGCGCGAGGCGATCGAAGTCGTCGACCGCGCCATGCGCACTGTCTCGAATGGTGGCGCGGAACTGCCGCTGCGGTCCATCATGCCGGTCGGCGGCATTAACAAGATGGGCATCATGCCCGGCGCGATGAACGACCCGGCCTGTTTCGGGATCAAACTGATCAGCCTGTTTCCCGGTAACCCGGCGCGGGGCCTGTCCTCGCATCGCGGCGCCTACCTGCTGTTCGAACCGGAAACCGGCGCGCCCGTGGCGATGATGGACGCGAGCCTGCTGACCGCGATCCGCACCGCCGCCGCAAGCGGCGTCGCAACCCGCGCCCTCGCCCGTGAGGATGCGACCCGCCTGGCGATCCTCGGCAACGGCGAACAGGCCGAACATCACCTCGACGCGATCTGCGCCGTGCGCCCGATCACGCAGGTCGCCGTTGCAGGCCGCTCCGCAGAAAAAGCCGCGGCGTTCTGCAAGGCGGCGAAGGCGAAATACCCGAGCATCACCTTTACCCCCGGTGACGACATGCAGGCCGCCGTGGCCGAGGCCGATATCGTCTGCACGGTCACCGCGTCGCCCACCCCTATCCTGAATGCGGATTGGCTGCCGAAAGGCTGCCATGTCAACGTCGTCGGCTCCTCGATCCCCTCCATGCGGGAAGTCGACGACGACTTTGTCCTCAAGGCTTCAATCTGGGTGGATTACACGCCCTCGACCCTCGCGCAAGCGGGCGAAGTCGTCGAGATGATCGCCGCCGGCAAGTTCAGCGCCGACCAGCTGAAAGGCGAAATCGGCGCGCTCTTGCAAGACAAGATCCAGGGCCGCGCAGACGCCGACCAGCTCACCGCTTACCGCTCCCTCGGCGTCGCCGCCCAAGACCTCGCCGCCGCGCAGCACGTTCTGGACCGCGCGAAAGACACCAAAGCAGGGCAGAGCGTGGATTTCTGAGACTGACCCGCCAAACCAGCGGATCAGCGCGACATGCGCGGATCCCCTTTTGTGCTTGCTTCAGGGCCAGAAAAACCACCGTAAGAATAAGTTGAAACATGTATAATTGAGTTCCAAGCTACTATTTGAAGATTTGTTTTTTGAATAAATGCCGGGAAGGGTGAATATGGCTTGGAATAAAAAAGTTTTTGACAGCTGGGAGCAGCTTTACTGGTCCCCGAGGAAGTTGGGGCTGCATTCCGTACAGTCTACTCCGAACTCAGATGGTTCAGGGTATGTCGTTCCAAGTCAGGACGTACCGAAGAACCCGAGGTTCTATACAAGACCCTTTACATCCGAAGAATGGCGAGCCGGCCTTAATCGCGACGAAGAGCTTCTGAACCAGGTCATCGAGATCGGCCTTGGAATAGCTCCAGATACTTTTCTTTCAAAGGCATTTTTTAAACCGTTTGGAATCGAAACCGATGGCCCTATCGAAGTGATCGGTCGTGAGGTGGTCGCTCGGCACTCCGAACTCGCACCAAATCAATACACTCAACATGACGGTTTCTATGTCGCGCCAGATGCCGTCGTCGCGATGGAGATGAAGCTTTTGGCACGCACCTCCATGGAGCAGCTGCTGAAGTATTGCACGCAGATTGCCCTTGAAGAGGCACTGTATGGGAGCAAAGCGAATGTTGCTTTGCTCTATATCGTTCCAAAGAAATCCGTCGCTCGTACTCGGAAGGATCTGTCGCTCGACGATCCGCCGGAACACGCCCGGTCTTGGGAAAAGATCTTTACGGACACCGACAAGTCTCGGCTGAGAAAGCTCTTAGAGGTGCATGCGGCGAAGGTTCGGGATGTTCACGATCGTCTCCAACTGAAAATCGCAACATGGGACGACTTTCTTTCGACAATTACAGAAACACGAGATGAGGCAATTGAGAGCAATGACCAAACCCTGTCCAACCTGATGACCGGGCTCATTGCGCAAATTACTGCGACGCCTGGGTGCGGATTGGCCACCACCTGATTTGGCTGCCGGGATGTAATCCCGCAGAGAAGGTCCAGTTTTTTGCGTGTGAACCAATACGAAAGAAACTGATGGTTTTTCCTAAATCGCCCGCTCAACTCCCTCTGCCCATCAACCCGGCCACCTTCGCCTGCACCTCTTCCGCGGCCTTCTCGCGCACCGGGCCATAGCCCCGGATTTCCTGCGGCGCGGCGAGCAATTCGCGGCGGACTTCTTCCGGCACATCCGCTTGGGCGGCATAGGCCATCACCCCGTCGAACCAGTCGATAAGCGCGCGGTCCAGCTTGCGGTCCGCCGTGTATCCGAACGGGTCAAAAGCGGTACCGCGCAGGCCTTTCATGCCCGAGAGGCCGCGCAGAACGGGCGTCATCCAGCCGCCGAAAGTCTTTTTCTTCGGGCGGCCCCGCGTGTCCCGGGCCGAGGGCAGGAAGGGCGGCGCCATGTGATAGCTCACCTTCATGTCACCCTCGAACTCTGCGGCCAGACGGTCTTCGAACCCGGTCTGGGTCATCAGCCGCGCGACCTCGTATTCGTCCTTGTAGGCCATTAGCCGGAATAGCGACACGGCCGCCGCCCGCAGGGCCATTTCATCGCCCGGCATCGCCACGCGCAGTTTCTCAAGCCGCGAACGGTAACTTTCCGCATAGGCCGCGTTCTGATAGTCGGTCAGGAAGGCCGCGCGCCGCGCGATCAGGTCATCCACCGTCTCGACGGGCTTTTCTTCTTCCCGCTCAAGCGCCTCCGGGTTGGCCGCCATCACCCGGCCCAGATCAAAGGCGCGCGCGTTCTTCTCCACCGCGACCCCGTTCAGCAGGATCGCCTGTTTCAGCGCGCCTTCGCTGACCGGCACCAGACCCTTTTGCCAGGCAAAGCCCAGCATCATCACGTTCGCGAACACGCTGTCGCCCATCAATTTTTCCGCCAGACGGTTGGCGTTCAGCGCCGAGAGGTTCTCCTCTCCGACGGTCGCCGCGATAACTTTTTCACGCTGCCCAATCTTCAGATCCGCATCGCGGTTCAACACCAGATCGCCGGTCGGCATCGCCGCCGTGTTCAGCACCATCCGGCTGCCCCGGCGATAATGGGCCGAGGCCTTGGGCGCCGAGGACACCACCACGTCACAGCCGATCACCGCGTCCGCGCCTGCGTTTTCGATGCGCACCTGATGAATATCATTGGGGCTGCGGCCCAGACGGATATAGCTCAGCACCGTGCCGAATTTCTGCGCGAAACCGGTGAAATCCAGCACGCTCGACCCCATTCCTTCCAGATGCGCAGCCATCGTCACCAGCGCACCAACCGTTACAACTCCGGTGCCTCCCACGCCCGTCACCAGCAAATCGAACGGTTCATCCAGAGCGGGCAGGGCAGGGGCGTCGATCTCGGCCAATAACCCAGCCAGATCAACATCCGCGCCGCTCTTCTTGCGGCGCTTCACGCCCGAAACGGTCACGAAACTGGGGCAGAAGCCCTGCACGCAGGAGAAATCCTTGTTACAGGTGTTCTGGTTGATCTGCCGCTTGCGCCCGAATTCGGTTTCCACCGGCTCGACGCTCAGACAATTCGACTGGACCGAGCAATCGCCGCATCCTTCGCAAACCAGATCGTTGATCATCACGAATTTGTCCGGATCTTCCATCGTGCCGCGCTTGCGCCGGCGGCGTTTTTCCGTGGCGCAGGTCTGCTCGTAGATCAGCACCGTCACGCCCTTGATGTCGCGAAGCTCGCGCTGGACCGTGTCGAGGTCTTCGCGGTCGTGAAAGGACGTACCCGGCGGGAAATCGCCCTTGGTGAATTTTTCAATCGCGTCACTGACCAGCGCGATCCGGTCAACCCCTTCGGCCCGCGCGTTCCACGCGATGCCGTCGACACTCACCGGCCCGTCGACGGGCTGGCCACCGGTCATCGCCACGGCATCGTTGTAAAGGATCTTGTAGGTGATGTTCGCCTTGGCCGCGACCGCTTGGCGGATCGCCATGGAGCCCGAGTGATACCAAGTCCCTTCGCCAAGGTTCTGGAACACGTGCTTGTTTCCGTTGAATTTTTGCGCAACGGCCACCGGCACGCCTTCGCCGCCCATCTGCGCGAAACCGCCGGTGGAGCGGTTCATCCAGCTTGCCATCACGTGACAGCCGATGCCGCTCATCGCGCTGCTGCCCTCGGGTACCTTGGTCGAGGTGTTATGCGGGCAGCCGGAACAGAAATAGGGCGTCCGCGTCGCGCCGGAGACGTTCAGCACCGGCGGCTTTTCCTCGGTCAGCGCGGCGGCGCGGGCGGGCAGGTTTTCATCCGGAAAGAACGCATCCAACCGTTCGGCGACAATCGGCACCAGCGCCAGCGGGGTGAGTTCTCCCGTCCACGGGATCAGGTCGCGCGTCGCGGCAGCATCGTGCTTGCCGACCATCTTCTGCGGCTTGTCGCCCGGCCAGTCATAGAAATACTCCTTGAACTGGCTTTCGATAATGCCGCGCTTTTCCTCGACAACCAGCACTTCCTGCTTGCCCTTCACAAAGGCCAGCGCATCGCGCCGTGCCAGCGGCCAGACCATGCCGACCTTGTAGATGTCGATCCCCAGACGGCGGCAGGCGTCCTCATCAAGCCCCAGCAGGCGCAGCGCCTCCATCAGATCAAGGTGCCCCTTGCCCGTGGTAACAAACCCGTAATGCGCCTCGGGCAGATCATAGATCGCGTGGTCAATCGGATTCGCCTCGACGAACGCCTCAACCGCGCGCAGCTTGTGCCCGATCCGGGTTTCGATTTCGGCCGACGGCAGGTCAGAACCGCGGATATGCAGCCCCCCCGGCGGCAGGTCGATCTCGGGCAGGGTGAATTCCCGGTCGGCGGGTATTTCGACAGACCGCCCGGATTCCACGGTTTCCGAGATCGCCTTGAACCCGACCCATGTGCCGGAATAGCGCGACAGGGCAATGCCGTATTCCCCGAAACTCAGGTATTCCTCGATGCTCGCCGGGTTCAGCGTCGGCATGAACCACGACATGAATGCCACGTCCGACTGGTGCGGCATGGACGAGGAGACACAGCCGTGGTCATCGCCCGCCACCACCAGCACGCCACCCTTGGGCGAAGAGCCATAGGCGTTGCCGTGGCGCAGCGCATCGCCCGAACGGTCCACGCCCGGTCCCTTGCCGTACCACATGGAAAACAGCCCATCGACTTCGCAACCCGGGCTAAGGGGCGCCTGCTGCGCGCCAAGCACCGCCGTCGCGCCAAGGTCTTCGTTCACCGCAGGCAGGAAGGTGATCTTTTCCGTCTCAAGCCGCTTGCGCTCGCGCCACATCTCAAGGTCCAGCCCGCCAAGTGGCGAGCCGCGATAGCCCGAAACGAACCCGCCCGTGTTCAGCCCCGCCGCCCGGTCGCGCCGTGCCTGGTCGAACATGATCCGCACCAGCGCCTGTGTGCCGGTCAGGAAAACGCGACCGGTTTCAAGGTCATAGCGGTCGGACAGTTGATAGGATCGAAACGTGGGGCGTGGCTCGGACATGCTGGCTCCTCCTTGGGCAGGGTGCTCCCGCCCGCATATCAGGGTATGATACCCGGTCCCGAGTGGAATTTCCTGCCAGGATTTGCGGATTTTGCTTGGTTTGTGATTTTTCCTGTCGATAAGTGATAAATCTTCGGTATAGAAATTCGCATGAACCTGGATCACAAAGACCGCCAGTTGCTGGCCCTGCTGGAACAGGACAGCCGCCTGACCAACGCCGAACTGGCCGAGAAACTCGGCATGTCGACCTCGGCTTGCTGGCGTCGTGTCCGCGCTTTCGAAGAGGCTGGTATCATCACCGGCTACGGTGCGGTGCTCGATCGCGGCCGGATGGGCGAAAGCTTTCACGCAATCATCCACGTGCAGCTTGTGCGCCACGATCCCGAAGGTGTCCGCGCCTTCAACCGTGCGATTATTCAGCGCGGCGAGGTCCAGGAATGTTACGCGACCACCGGCCAGGCCGATTACCACATCCGCGTGCGCTGCGCCGACATCACCGCCTATAACGCCTTTCTCGAAGAGGTGCTGTTTCGCCTGCCTGCCGTCAGCAGCGCCCAGACCAACGTTATCCTGCGCGAACTCAAGGTCTGAAAAAGTTAAAGGCCGCGCCCCGAGGGGAGGCGCGGCCTGCTTCTAACAGGGCTGGCGGGACGGAGCGGTCAACTTCTCGCAGGACGGAATGGGACAAGGTCGCTGCGATTTTTGCGCCGAAATTAACAGCCCGCTTTGGCTGGCCCTTAAGAAACTCGTTACGTCTGGTGTATCGCCGATGCACAGGGGGTGCACAGACGGTGTACGGATTTCACCCCCGAATTTTGCGTCCGGCCCGATGGAGTAATACCGGGTCGGACGCTACGATGGTTTCGCTCAGGCGTTCTCTTCTCCCAGCGTGCCCACCGTCACCTCTTCGGTGACTTCCTTGCCTTTGCGCAGGACCACAACTTGGGCTTTCTGATCCGGCGTGGTTCCCGCCACCGCGCGGGTGAGGTCGCGCAATTCGGTGATGTCCGTGCCATTGAATGAAAGGATGATGTCGCCGTTTTTCAACCCTCCCTTGTCCGCAGGACTGTCATCGCTGATTTTTTCGATCACGGCACCTTTCGGCATGTCGTAGCCAAGCACCGAAGCGATCTCTTGCGACATCGGTTTGATCTGCACACCGAGCCAGCCGCGGGTGATATTCCCGTCGTCTTCAAGGTCGGCCACGATGTCGCGGACAAGGTCGGACGGTACGGCGAAACCGATGCCTACCGACCCGCCATCGGGCGAGAAGATTGCGGTATTCATGCCGATAACCTCGCCGTCATTGTTGAACAGCGGCCCGCCCGAGTTGCCCCGGTTGATAGCGGCATCGGTCTGGATGAAATCATCGTAGGGGCCTGCGTTGATGTTACGCGACTTGGCCGAGATGATCCCCGAGGTGACGGTGCCGCCAAGGCCGAACGGGTTCCCGACCGCGACGACTTCGTCACCGACGCGCATCTCATCCGAGTCACCAAAGGCAACCGCGGGGAGATCCGCGTCGGCGGTGATCCGCAGCAGAGCGACATCCGTGAGTGGATCGCTGCCGATCACTTCGGCAGACAGGCTGCGCCCGTCCGATAGTTTGACCTTGACGCTGTCAGCGCCGCTGACGACGTGGTGATTGGTGACAACCAGTCCGTCGCTGGAAATGATGAACCCGGAGCCGACCCCGTGCATCGGAGCGCGCTCGCCGCCTTGCGGCATCATCTTCTCGAATTGCTTGCGCAACTCTTCGGGCATGTTCTCGGGCAGTTGCGGGGTTGTGGCTTCACCGGCCTTTTCGGTGACCTCGATAAAGACGACGCTGGGAGAGACCTGCTCGACCAGATCGCCGTAGCCGCCTGCCGGAACGGCCAGGGCTGGCTGGGCCGATACCGCGACAAGGCTGGTAGAGGCCAGCGCGGCGCTCAGGACGACCCCGGCCAGACGTGTGCTTTTCGTAGTGATCATGGGATACTCCGTTCCTCAAAAACTCTGCACCCTATCTGGACCCCGATCCTCACAGCCATCTTCGCGGAACTATACAAATATGTTAGCTGCGGATTTTCCGGCAGGATTGACTATTTGTAATTTCCAAACAGGCAACTGATCGGCGCATGTGACTGGATAGAAAGCGCGACAGCGCCTAACTGATGATCCCGGGCGCCCGTGACGCGGGACCGGACTGCGAGGTGGATGATGAAACTGCTTGTCGTGGAAGACGACGTGACAACCGGAGAATACATCGCCCGCGGCCTGCGCGAGGAAGGGGCGAGCGTGGATCTCGTCGCAGACGGGCGCGAGGGGCTGATACAAGCGACCTCGGGTACTTATGACGTGATGATCGTCGACCGAATGCTGCCCGAAATCGACGGCATGACGCTGGTCAAGACCCTGCGCGGCGCGGGCAACCTGACGCCGGTCCTGTTCCTGACCTCGCTCGGCAGCGTCGATGACCGGATAGAGGGGCTGAACGCGGGGGGTGACGATTACCTCGTCAAACCCTTCGCTTTTGGGGAGCTTTCGGCGCGCGTCGCGGCCCTGTCGCGCCGCCCGCAATCTATCGACCGGGAAAGTGTGCTGCGGGCCGGGGATCTGGAAATGGATCTGATCTCGCGCCGCGTCACCCGCAGCGGGACAGAGATCGACCTGCTGCCACGCGAATTCGCCATTTTGGAGCACCTGCTGCGCCGCAAGGGGCGGGTGCAAACGCGCACCATGCTGCTCGAGGCGATCTGGGACATCAGCTTTGATCCGGGCACGAACGTGGTAGAAACCCATATTAGCCGCTTGCGCGCCAAGGTGGACAAGCCTTTCGAGACCGAGCTGATCAAGACCGTGCGTGGCGCGGGTTACCGGATCGACGCATGAGCGTGCGCAGACCTTCCCTGCTGCGCTCCATGCCGCTGCGGTTGGCATTTGGTCTGGTCCTTGTTTTTGCCGCCGTCAGCCTGCTGAGCCTTGGGGCCAGCTATGTCTTCACCCAGCGTTCTATGGAACAGGCGATGCGGGCCGATCTGACGCAGGACCTCGCCGGGTTCCGCGCCGCGCCAAGCGCCAATGCGCTCGCCAGACTAGTGCAGGCCGAGGCCGCAGAAACCGACCCCGAACGCATGATCCTCAGCTATGTAACCCCGACCCGCCGCCGTTTTGGCAACGCGGCGATCAAGCGCGACAGTGAAGGCTATCACGTGGTGTCCTTTGACGAGAATAGCCCGCAGCTGCACGGCCAGTACCTCGCGCTGACAACCCGGCTTTATGGCGGGCAGCTGACGGTGGCGCGATCCCGAAGCGAGATCACCGCCCTGCGTGGCGTGTTTTTCAACATCCTCGTCCTCAGCCTGCTTCCGACCATTCTGATCGCGCTGAGCGGTGGCTATTATCTTGCCCGGCGCGGGGCGCGGCATGTCCAGCAGGTCGGACGAACGCTCGATCAACTGACCTCTGGTAACCTTGCGGCGCGGGTGCGGCCGGGCGAGGGGTGGACCGACGACCTTGCCGAAATCGGCGCCAAGATCGACCAGATGGCACGGGCACAGGAAAGCTCCGTCAATTCGCTGCGGCAGGTGTCTTCGGATATCGCGCATGACCTGAAAACGCCGATCCAGCGCGTCGCCGTGCATCTGGATGACCTGTCCCGCGACCCGCATCTCGATGGCGAGTCGCGCGCACTGGTCGATGCGGCGAATGAGGAACTGGAACGCATCGTGTCGATCTTTCACGCGCTTCTGCAGATCGCCCAAATCGAATCCGGCTCACCCAAGTCGCAATTCTCCCGGCTCGATATGGGCGCGCTTGTAGAAACCTGTGTCGAACTCTACGAACCGATGGTCAGCGACAGCGGCCACAAGCTGACGGTCGAATGCGCCCCCGATGTCGCGCCGGTCCTTGGAGAACGGAACCTGCTGTTGCAACTCATGGCGAACCTGATCGAAAACGCGATCCGCCATACGCCCGCGGGCTCTGAGATATCCGTGCGATTGCGGCAAGACGCCAAAGAGGTCGTGCTAGACGTGGCCGATACCGGCCCCGGCATCCCCGAGGCGGAGGCGGAAAAGGTCGTCCAACGCCTCTACCGTCTCGACCGCAGCCGCAACACGCCGGGCAGCGGGCTTGGCCTCAGCTTCGTCTCGGTCGTGGCGCAACTGCACGAGGCCAGCATGCAACTGTCGGACAATGCGCCCGGTCTCTGCGTGTCGATCCGGTTTCCCGCGCAGGTCGCGGCGGAAAGCTGATCCTCAGCCCCGCGCGGGCAGGATTTCCGGCGGCACATGGGCCTGCGTGTCGGGCAGGGGGCCGTCAAAGGCTTCGACCATCACAAGGCAGGAATGCGCGGTCGGTCCCTGCGCAAGGCGCGACGTGCCCTTGTCGAGCGTCACCGCATTCGGGTTGCCATGACGGCAGGTATCGCCATCGGGATCGTACCACGCGCCGGTGCTGATCTGGATGACACCGGGCATGATCTCGTCGCTGATCCGTAGCCCCGCAAGGCAGGCGCCCCGCGCGTTATAGACCCGCAGGATCTGGCCTTCGCTCAACCCCCGCGTTTTTGCGTCCTCCGGGTTCATCAGCACCGGTTCGCGCCCCTGGATACGATCCGCGCGGCTGACCGAGCCATGGTCCAGTTGCGAATGCAGCTTGGTGCGCGGCTGGTTGGAAATCATGTGCAAAGCGCCTTCGGGGGCCGATCCCAGCCATTCTCGCGGCTCCATCCACGACGGGTGGCCGGGGCAATCGTCATAGGCAAACCCGGCAATCCTCTCGGAAAACAGTTCGATCTTGCCGCTGGGCGTCTTTAGCGGATTTGCCTCGGGATCGGCGTAAAATTCATCCATCATCACCGTTGGCTTTTCCGGCGGCGGGACTCGGAACCAGCCGTCGCGTTGGAAAGTATCCCAGCTTGGCATCTCGACCCCGCTGCGCGCTGCCTGCTGGCGCGACACGTCATAGATCCAGCGCTGCCATTCCTCGGGGCTGCGGTTCTCGGTAAAGGCCTCCTCGACGCCCATCTCCGCCGCGATACCGCGAAAGATGTCATGGTCGTCGCGCGCCTGTCCGACCGGTTCCATCACCCGGTCCATCACCATCTGGTAGGGATCGCGCGAGGTCAGAGCGATGTCCGAGCGTTCCATCGTCGTGGTGCAGGGCAGCACGATATCTGCGTGTTTTGCCAGCGCGTTCCAGCACCATTCGTTCGCGATGATCGTTTCAGGCCGCGCCCAGGCGCGCCGCATCCTGTTCAGGTCCTGATGATGGTGAAACGGGTTGCCGCCCGACCACCACACCAGCTTGATATCGGGATAGGTGCGGCGCTGGCCGTTGTAGTCGTAAGCTGCGCCGGGGTTTTCAAGCATATCGGTCACCCGTGCGACGGGGATGAAATCGCTCACCCCGTTCTGACCCTGCGGAAAAGCGGCATAGTCGACCTCGCGCCGGGTCGCGCCAAGATAGTTCATCGCCGAATAGCCAAAACCGATACCGGTGCCGGGCTGGCCCATCTGACCCAGCATCGACGCCAACGCGATGGAGGCCCAATAGGGTTGCTCGCCGTGATCCTGTCGGGTCAGCGACCAGCTTACCGAGATCATCGTGCGTTTCGCGGCCATCGTCCGGGCAAGTTCTCGGATTTTGTCGGCGGGCAGGGCGCAGATACCGGCCGCCCAGTCGGCATTCTTGACGATGCCGTCCTCTTCGCCTCGCAGGTAATCGGCAAGCTGCTTAAACCCGACCGTGTAGCGATCAAGAAAGTTCGCGTCGTGCAGGCCTTCCTCAAGCAGCACCCCCGCAAGCCCCAGCATCAGCGCGGCATCGGTAGAGGGACGGGGCGTCAGCCACTCCGCGTCCGCATCCTCCATTATGTCCGAACGCAGCGGCGAGATATTCACGAAGGCAACGCCGTTCTCATGCGCTTTCAGAACGCCAGCTTTCTGGACGTGATTGCCCAGTCCACCTTGGGAGATCTGCCCGTTCTTCAACGGCACGCCGCCAAAGGCCACGAACAGCTCGCAGTTCTCCGCGATGGACTCCCAGCTTGTGGTCCGGGCCAGATGGTCAAAGAAACTGCCCAGCACATGCGGCACGATCACTTCGGCGGCGGCATAACTGTATGTGTTCACCGAGCGGGTGAACCCACCGATGCAGTTCAGGAAGCGTTTCATCTGGCTTTGCGCATGGTGGAATCGTCCGGCGCTGGCCCAGCCATAGGACCCGGCATAGATTCCCTGATTGCCGTGTTCGCGGCGCACCCGGTCAAGCTCTCCCGCCACCAGACGGCTTGCCTCGGCCCAGCTGACAGGCACAAAGGCCTCTTTGCCACGTTGGTCTCCGGCGGTGCCCGGACCACCCTCTAGCCAGCTTTTCCGGATCATCGGCTGCGAAATCCGGGTCGGCGCATCCAGCACGTCGACGATGCCCTGCCCGATGGGCGAGGGATCACTGTCTTCCTCGAAAGCGCGCAAGCCGGTCACGCGCCCGCCCTCGCGGTCGATACGGTAAGCACCCCAATGGCTTGTGGTCAGCAGGTCGCGTTTCAGGTCGTTCACGCTCTTGATCCTTGAATTCTGGCGGCTTTAAGCATCTCTATCACCGGACTGGCCCAGCTTGAATGGCGCGCAGCCGGGAATTTACGCCGTCGGCCCGAATAGCCCGCTAATGGCGGGAACCAGATGAAAAAGGCGGCGTTATCCACGCATGTCAACAAGTTTTGATCAGACGGGCGCGATGCCAGAGGCAACTGGGCCAGGTTCGGTGAGCGATATCGTGGATTCGCTGCGCAATGCGGCCACGGGCGAAAAAACATCGCTTCAGGAAGCGATAAAGTCGCTGGGCGAAGCGTCGTTCGTGCCGGTGCTGATGGCACCCGCCCTGGCTGTGGTTACCCCGCTCTCGGGCATACCGCTGTTTTCGAGCATTTGCGGCCTGCTGATCGCGATCGTCTCGATCCAGATGCTGTTCAACCGGGACCATCTATGGCTGCCACAATGGCTGATGAAGCAACGCATCCCTTCGGATAAGTTGCGCACGGCCACCGAAAAAATGGAGCGGCCGGCTGCCTTTCTCGATCGCCATTCGCGCAAGAGGTTACGCCTTTTGGTGCGTCGTCCCGCCCGTTGGGTAACCGAAACCGCCTGCCTTGTTTGCGGTGCGGTGATGCCTCTTCTGGAACTCGTGCCGTTCAGTTCCTCGCTGCTTGGCTCGGCCGTGGTTCTCTTTGCACTGGGCCTGCTGGTGCGGGATGGGCTTTATTGTCTGCTCGCTTTTCTGTTTCTCGGCACGGTCGGTTCGATCGGATACTTTGTTGTCATGTAGATCGGTCCCGGTGCCTGCAATCGATATGCACGGCTTTCCCAACTGCGGCGGCGCCCTATGTCGGCTGGTAACCGGTTCGATCCAAGGATAAACTGCCTGCATGAGAGATACTCCGTGACCGAGACGCGGCTCGATCCGTCCGAACTTGTTGCCTGCCCGAACTGTGACACGCTGCATCACTTGCAGGACGTGCCTGAAGGTGCGCGCGCAAGATGCATGCGCTGCAACGAGATCCTGATGGCTCCGAAGGGCGGAGCGATGACGCGGATCGTGGTACTGGCGGTGACCGCGCTGATCCTGATGATCGCCGTGGTTTTCTTTCCCTTTCTCGACCTGAGCGCCTCTGGGCTTGAACAGCACAGCTCGGTGCTTGATGCGATCATGGCCTTTTCCGATGGCATGCTGCTGCCGCTGACCTTCGCGGTCGCTGCTTTCGTCGTGGTGCTGCCGGCGGTGCGGCTCATGGCGATCATATATGCCATCGGCCCGCTGATCTTCGACCGTCCGGCGCGTTCCCACGCGGCACGTGCCTTTCGGCTCGCCCAGACCCTGCGGCCATGGTCGATGGCCGAGATCTTTATCGTCGGGGTCGCCGTAGCGCTGGTCAAGATCGCCGGGATGGCGACAGTCTCGGTTGGCCCTGCCTTCTGGGCGCTGGTGGCGCTGGTGCTGGTGACCACCATCAAAGATACATTCATGTGCAAGTTGACGATTTGGAAAACGCTGGAAACCCAACGCCGCTCCTGACCGCCCGACAGGCCGGGCTTGTCGCCTGCACCGGCTGCGGTCGCGTGCATGTGCAGGGCGTCGAGCGCTGCGAACGTTGTGGTGCGCATCTTTCAAGCCGCGACACCACCAGCCTGCAACGGGTCTGGGCGTGGTGGATCGCCGGGTTGATCATCTATTTCCCGGCCAACCTCTACCCGATGCTCATCACCAATACGTTGGGCACGGAATACAAGAACACGATCCTCGGCGGCGTGATCGAACTGATCGACCATCATTCCTACTTCGTTGCGGGGGTGGTGTTCTTCGCCTCGATCATGATCCCGGTCGGCAAGTTTATCGCCATCGCCTATCTCGCCTACAGCGTGCGCCACCGCGCGACCATGTCCGACCATGGCCGCCAGGTTCTTTACGAAGTGGTCGAATTCATCGGCCGATGGTCGATGATTGACGTCTTTGTGGTGGCTATCCTGTCTTCGCTGGTGCAGTTCAACTTTGTCGCCAACATCCATCCGGGAATCGCGGCGATCTCCTTCGCTTTGTCGGTTGTCTTTACCATGCTATCTGCCCAAAGCTTTGACCCCAGAATGATATGGGACGCGGAAGAGGCCGCAACTGAATGACCGATACCCCAAGCCCCGCAACGATGAAGGTCAACCACGGCAAGCCGCCGCCTTGGCGGAATATTTCCATGGTCTGGCTATTTCCTCTGCTGGCGCTTGCCGTCACGCTCTTCATCGCGTGGCGCAGCTACAGCGATCAGGGCGAGTTGATACATATCGAATTCGAAAACGCCTCTGGCGTCGCGGCGGGTGAAACCACCCTGCGTTACCGCGACGTGGTTATCGGCACGGTCGATGCGGTCAACTTCTCGTCTGACCTGTCCAAGGTGATCGTTTCGGCGAGGGTCGAAAAGGCCGTCGCTCCGTTCATGGATGCCGATTCGCAATTCTGGGTGGTCCGTCCCGAAGTCACCGCCGAAGGGGTCAGCGGCCTGTCGACCGTGTTGTCGGGCGTTTACATCGAGGGCAACTGGGACGGCACACCCGGCGAAAAGCAGACCCGGTTCACCGGTCTCGAAAGTCGCCCGTTGATCGACAATAACGAAAAAGGCACCCGCGTGACCCTGCGTACGGCGGATGGAAACATCATGTCCGCAGGATCGCCCGTCTTCTATCGCGGTGTGCAGGTCGGGCGCACCGAAAGCCCGCAGCTTAGCGAGAACGGTTCGGTGGTGACGGTCGACGCCTTTATCGAGTCGCCCCATGACAGATACTTGACCACCGCGACCCGCTTCTGGGACACCTCCGGTTTTCAGGTCTCTTTCGGCGCCGATGGGCTGAAACTCGACGTGGGTAGTTTTGCGGCACTGATCAGCGGGGGGATTGCCTTCAACACCTTCTTTTCGGGCGGCGAGGCGATTGAACCCGGGCAGGATTACGAACTCTACCCTGACGAGGCAACGGCCCGTGAAAACGCCTTTGCGCGCGTTTCGACCAACACGGTGCGCATGTCGACCGTATTCGAGGACGGGGTCTCGGGCCTCGCCCCCGGTGCATCGGTGCTCTACGAAGGTCTCAAGATCGGTGAGATCGAAACCATCGCCGCCTTCATGAACGACACCGGGCGTGATCTTCAGGTGCAGCAGATGGTGACGCTTCGGATCGATCCGCAGCTGATGGGCCTTGATGCCGAAGCTACAGCCGACGACGTTTATGACTTTATCGGTTCCGCCGTCGCGAACGGGGTTCGTGCCCGCTTGCAACGGGCCAACCTGCTTTCCTCATCACTGATCGTCGAACTTGTTGAAATCGAGGATGCGGGGGAAGCGGCGCTGGATCTGGACGCTGAGCCTTTTCCGAAAATCCCCAGTGTCCCGACAGATTTCCAGGATATCAACGCCACCCTCGAAGGGGTGATGAAGCGGGTCAACAGCCTCAAGATCGAAGAGCTGATCGCGCAGGCCACCAACACCCTTGCCAGTATTCAGGCGGTCGCAAGCGATGAGGCCACCCGTGCGGTGCCGGAACAGATCACGGCGCTCTTGGGCGATGCGCGTAATTTCATCGGTGGCGAGGATACGCAGGCGATCCCGGGCGAGCTGCGCGGCACCATCGAAGAACTGCGCAGCACCGTTGCAGAAATCAACCGACAGGGGGCGATTGCACAGCTTGTAAACACGCTGGAAAACGCGGATGCCACGCTGGCCAGCGTCACCGCCACCTCGGATAGCCTGCCCCCGCTGATCGAGGATCTGCGCGCGCTTAGCGCCAAGGTGCAGGGGCTTCCTGCCGACGAGGTCATGAATGCCGCCACCGGTTTCCTCGACAGTGCCGACCGCCTGATCGACACGGAACAGGCGCGCAACCTGCCCAGCTCGGTCAGCGCCGCGCTTGATGAGGTGCGCACAATCCTTGCCGACCTGCGCGAAGGCGGTGCGGTCGAAAACGCCAATTCGGCGCTCGCCTCCGCACAAGGGGCGGCCGAGTCACTGGAAACAGCCACTGCCGATCTGCCGGCACTCACCCAGCGGCTCGATGCGCTTCTGGCACGCTCGGAACGCCTGATCGCTGCCTATGGCGATCGGTCGGATTTCAACCGCGAAACCCTGACCATGCTGCGCGAAATCAGCGCCGCCGCGCGCACTGTCAATTCGCTCGCCCGCGAAATTGAGCGCAGCCCCAATTCCCTTTTGTTCGGAAAGTGACCTGATGACCCGTCTCAGAAAAAGCCTCGTCTCCCTAGCCGCCATCGCCGTCCTAGCAGGCTGCGGCGCGACATCGGGGCGCTACCTGATCGACACACCGGCCCCGACGCAGCAGGTGCGGGTGCCGCTCTCGACCATCGAGGTGCGCGACGTGACGTTGCCGGATTACGTGTCTTCGGCCGAGATCATGGTGCAATCCGAGGATGGCGCGCTGCGCCCCGTCGCCAACGCGATCTGGGCCGATAACCCGGTACGCGGCTTTACCCTGATGCTCGCGCGCAATCTCGATACAGGGTCGAACGCGGCGGCGATGACCGAACCATGGCCGCTCACCGAACCGCCCCATGCCCGCGTCGAAGTCCGCGTTGAACAGATGGTGGCTCAGACCGACGGGACCTTCCGGCTGACCGGGCAATTCGCGATCGGCTCGCCCGATCTCGTCGTGCGTGAACGCATCAGCCGGTTCGACATCGTCCAGCCGATCAGCGGCACCGGGGCAGGGGCCATCGCCGATGCCACCGGGCGGGCCTTGCAAACCCTGTCCATGCAGATACTGCGCCGTATGGGTGGCTGAGCCGCGCTGGCTTTGATGAACTGCTGCTGTTTCGCTTAAAAATCCGGCTTGCGCCGCGATGCAGTTCCGGTTTCTGCCCCGGGCCGCGCTTTCCCTGCGTGAGCCAGCTATTCTTGCCGCGCTGCGGCATCTAGAACGATACCATGAACATGAACCTCAAGATTCTGGTCGTTGAACCGGATGCGTCGCGCGCAGAGGAAATCTCGCAGGCCTTGCGGGAAGGCGGCTGGGCCAATGTCACCGTGCTGGCCAATACCGGCGGGCTTAGCCAGGGCCTGTCGGAAACCGATCCCGATCTGGTTCTCATCGACCTCGCCAATCCCAGCCGTGACTTGCTGGAACAGGTCAGCGCCGCGTCGGATGCAAAGCGGCGGCCGGTGGCAATGTTTGTGGATCAATCCGACGATGACATGACCAAGGCCGCGATGGCCGCCGGGCTCAGCGCCTATGTGGTCGGTAACATGCAGGCCGACCGGATCAAGCCGGTGCTCAAGACCGCCATCGCGCGATTTCAGGTCATGAGCCAGATGCGCACGGAACTTGACGCGGCGAAACAGGCGCTGGCCGACCGCAAGACCATCGACCGGGCCAAGGGTGTGCTGATGCGCGCGCGCGGTCTGAACGAGGAAGACGCCTATAACCTCTTGCGCAAGACGGCGATGGACAAGGGGCGTAAGCTGATCGACGTGGCCGAGGCGCTGGTCACTGCGGCGGACATGCTGGAATGAGCAAGCGTCATCTGAATTGCGGCTACGTGCCGCTGGTGGATTCCGCGCCGCTGATCATCGCGCGCGAACTGAAATTCGCGTCGGACGAAGGGCTTGAGCTGAACCTGCTGCGGCAGCCCTCATGGGCGGCGCTGCGCGATCTTCTTGCGCTTGGGCATCTGGACGCGGCGCATATGCTTTCGCCCATGCCGATTGCCATGACGCTGGGCCTCAGCGGCGTGAAATGCCGGATCGATGCGCCGATGGTGCTGTCGGTCAATGGCGATGTTTTCGGCGTGTCATCCGATCTTGCGGCGCGGATGCGGGCCAATGGCTGGTCAGGCATCTTTCAGGACCCGCTCGGCACCGCCGCGCATCTGATGTCCGCCGCCATGGGACCGCTTAGGGTCGGCGTGCCATTTCCCTTTTCGATGCATCGGCTGCTGTTCGAATACTGGTTCGCGGGCATCGACACCGGCGTGCCCGAGTTTGAGATCATCACCACCCCGCCACCGCTGATGGCCGACAAGGTCGGGCAGGGGGAACTCGACATGTTCGTGGTCGGCGAACCCTGGGGCTCGGTCGCCGTCGACCGCGGTGCAGGAGAGTTGATCCTGCCGGGCTGTGCGATCTGGGCTGTTTCGCCGGAAAAGGTGCTGGGCCTGCGCCATGACTGGGTCGAGGAACATCCTGACGTTACCGGGCGGCTGATGCGGGCGATCTATCGCGCTGCCGACTGGCTCGACACGCCCGACAACCAGCCGTTGGCTTGTGAAATCCTGTCGCGCAGCGAACATCTCGACCTGCCGGATGAGGCCATCGACCGCGCGCTCTCCGGCAATATCGTGACACGGCCCGGCGTGCCCGCGCAATCGGTGCCCGGTTTCCTCAAGTTCCAGCGCGGCGCCGCGACCTTTCCGTGGCGTAGTCAGGCGGCGTGGATTTCCGCCCAGATCGCCCGCATTCATGGGCTTGATCCGAAGCAAACCATCGCCGAGGGCCAGTCGGTTTTCCGCCCCGATCTCTATCGCCAGCACCTCGGCGGGGCAGGGGTCGACCTGCCCGGCGCCTCGGCCAAGGTCGAGGGCGCGATGCGGAATCGCACCGCCGTCGCCTCGCGCCACGGCCATATGATTCTGGCGGCGGATGCCTTTTTCGATGGTCAGATTTTCGACTTTTAAGCGATTTTCTGTCTAGAAAACGTGCAGAAAGCTGCGTCGCAGCATCCTTGGCGCGGTTTTTTCAAAAACCTGTTGCGTTTTGAACCGGACTCTTCAATTTAGGTTTAACGAAGCACCGCTGCTTCTGACCTTCCCCCGATGATGGGGGTCTCACCAAAATAAGAGCAAAGCCGCTCGATTTGAATTTCACCGCATCTGCGCGTGGTCAAATCGTACGGCTTTTTTTGTTTTCTATCAACGGGATGAACCGCATGAAAAACGTTTTTGGAATGGCCGTCGCAGCGAGCTTTGTGATCGCGGGCAGTGCCTCGGCCGAGATGCTGGACGTCGAAAAGGACGAGCTCACATTTGGCTTTATCAAATTGACCGACATGGCACCGCTCGCCGTGGCCTATGAAAACGGCTACTTCGAGGACGAGGGTCTGTTTGTCACGCTGGTCGCTCAGGCCAACTGGAAAGTGCTGCTAGACGGGGTGATCGACGGTACGCTTGACGGGGCACATATGCTGGCCGGTCAGCCGCTCGCCGCCACCATCGGTTACGGCACCGAGGCGCATATCGTAACGCCTTTCTCAATGGACCTGAATGGCAACGGCATCACCGTTTCCAATGAAATCTGGGACCAGATGAAGCCGAACGTCCCGACCATGGAAGATGGCCGCCCTCAGCACCCGATCTCCGCCGCCGCGCTCAAGCCGGTGGTCGAAAGCTACAAGGATCAGGGCAAGCCCTTCAACATGGGCATGGTTTTTCCGGTTTCGACCCACAATTACGAACTCCGCTACTGGCTGGCAGCGGGCGGTCTTGAGCCCGGCTATTATTCGGATGACAACATTACCGGCCAGATCGGTGCCGACGTGATGCTGTCGGTGACGCCGCCGCCGCAGATGCCCGCCACGATGGAGGCCGGCACGATCTATGGCTATTGCGTGGGTGAACCGTGGAACCAGCAGGCCGTGTTCAAGGGCATCGGCGTACCGGTCATCACCGATTATGAACTCTGGAAGAACAACCCCGAAAAGGTCTTCGGCATGTCCGCCGACTTCGTCGAGGAAAACCCGCAGACCGCGCTCGCCGTGACCAAGGCGCTGATCCGCGCCGCGATCTGGCTCGATGAAAACGACAACGCCAACCGCGCCGAAGCGGTCGAGATCCTGTCCCGCTCAGAATATGTCGGCGCGGATGAAGAGGTGATCGCGAACTCGATGACCGGCACCTTTGAATACGAAAAGGGCGACACCCGCGAAGTCCCGGATTTCAACGTGTTCTTCCGCTACAACGCGACCTATCCCTTCTATTCGGACGCGATCTGGTACCTCACCCAGATGCGCCGCTGGGGCCAGATTTCCGAAGCGAAATCCGACCAGTGGTATTTCGACACCGCCGCCAGCGTCTACAAGCCCGCGATCTATCTCGAAGCCGCGCGCATGCTGGTGGATGAGGGCCTCGCGGCTGAAGCCGACTTCCCATGGGACAGCGATGGCTTCAAGGCACCGACCCCGGCCGAGGACGTGATCGACGGTATTCCCTACGACGGCCGTCAGCCCAACGCCTATCTCGACAGCCTGCCGATCGGTCTGAAGGGCGACCAGAAAGTCGTCGGCAACCAGGTCGAAGGCTAAGCCCGACACGGCCCCTGCGCGCATCATGCAGGGGCCACCGCCAGCCCGCCAATCCCGCCAGTCTCCGACCCACAAGGACTTGGATCCATGACCGCCATTGACCCGCAAGCATTGCATGACGAAGCACGCGAGGCCCGTCGGGCCCGCACCTTCACCCGCATCAACAAGGCCGATACCTGGTTCCAGGTGCTTGGTCTTTCCTGGATGACGCCGATTCTCAAGGCCGCCGCCGGTGACAACCCGCGGGCCCAGGCCGCCGAAGTCTGGCGCCTGCTTGGTGTACCGCTTCTGGCCATCGTGCTTTTCCTCGCCGCATGGTCGGCCCTCGCGCCCACTGTCCAAACCTCGCTTGGTGCCATTCCCGGCCCAGCCCAAGTCTGGGAGCAGGCGGTAAACCTGAACGAGGACGCGATCCGCGAGCGCAAGAAAGAGGCCGCTTTCTACACCCGTCAGGACGAACGCAACGCCAAACTGATCGAGGCGGGCAAGGAAGATCGCGTCAAGTTTCGCACCTACACCGGCAACCCGACCTATTATCAGCAGATCTGGACCTCGATAAAAACCGTGTTCTTTGGCTTCCTGATCGCCGCCCTCATCGCCATCCCGCTTGGCATCCTCGCCGGTCTCAGCGCCACTGCGAACGCGGCCATCAACCCGCTGATCCAGATTTTCAAACCGGTCTCGCCGCTGGCATGGCTGCCCATCGTGACGATGGTTGTCTCGGCGGTCTACGTCACCAATGACGGCTGGTTCACCAAATCCTTTCTGGTCTCGGCCATCACCGTGACGCTCTGCTCGCTCTGGCCGACGCTGATCAACACCGCGCTGGGCGTGGCCTCGATTGACAAGGATCTGGTCAACGTCTCCAAGGTGCTCAAGATGAACACCTGGACCAAGATCACCAAGCTGGTCCTGCCCTCGGCCCTGCCGCTGATCTTTACCGGGCTGCGCCTGTCCCTTGGTGTGGGCTGGATGGTGCTGATCGCCGCCGAAATGCTCGCCCAGAACCCCGGCCTTGGCAAATTCGTCTGGGATGAATTCCAGAACGGCTCGTCGCAATCGCTGGCCAAGATCATGGTCGCCGTCTTTACCATCGGCATCATCGGCTTCCTGCTCGACCGGGTCATGTACGCGATCCAGTCCGCCTTTACCTACTCGGCACAGCGGTGAGCGGTATGAGCATCCTCAGCTTCAACAACGTCTCCAAGGGCTTCGGCGAAGGCACCAACCGTGTCGAAGTCCTCCGCGACATCACCCTCGATGTCCGCGAGGGCGAATTCCTCGCCATCCTCGGATTTTCCGGCACTGGGAAATCCACCCTGATGAACATGATCGCGGGCCTGCAGAAACCCGATACCGGCACTGTCACCTTCAAAGGCAAGCCGATCACCGAACCGGGGCCGGAACGCGGGCTGGTCTTTCAAAGCTACTCGCTGATGCCCTGGCTCACGGTCGCGGGCAATGTCGCTCTGGCGGTCGATGCGGTGTTTCCAAAGCTCTCCAAGAAAGAGCGCGCCGACAAGGTGGCCCATTACGTGCAGATGGTCGGCCTCAGCCACGCGATGCACCGCCGCCCGTCCGAGCTTTCGGGCGGTATGCGCCAGCGCGTCGCGGTTGCCCGGGCGCTGGCCATGAACCCCGAGGTTCTGCTGCTCGACGAACCGCTCTCGGCGCTCGATGCGCTGACCCGCGCCAACCTCGCCGACGAGATCCTGCATATCTGGGAACAGGATAAAAAGACCTGCATCCTGATCACCAATGACGTGGACGAAGCGATCCTGCTGGCCGATCGCATCGTGCCGCTCAATCCCGATGGCACGCTGGCCGATCCGGTCGAGGTGAAAATCCCGCGCCCCCGCGACCGTCATGACATGAATGACGACGCGAGCTTCAAGGCGCTGCGCGCCCGGGTCACGAGGTACCTGATGGACGTGGGCATCGAGGCCAAGGTCGAAGGCACGCGGCAACTGCCGAATGTCACGCCGATACACGGGATTCCCGCCGCGGTGGCCGAGGCGCAGGAGGGTCTGATCGAGGACCGCTTCCTAGACTTCTCGCAGCTTCACAAGGTCTATCCAACGCCCAAGGGGCCGCTCACCGTGGTCGAGAATTTCGATCTCAAGGTCAATCGCGGCGAATTCATCTCGCTGATCGGCCATTCCGGCTGCGGGAAGTCCACCGTGTTGACCATGGCCGCCGGTCTGAACGCGATCTCGAAAGGCGCGATCAAGCTTGATGGCCGCCATGTCGAAGGCGCCGATCCCGAACGCGCCGTGGTGTTCCAGTCGCCGAACCTTTTTCCATGGCTCACCGCCAAGGAGAACGTCGCCATCGGCGTGGACAAGGTTTATCCCAAGGCCAGTCAGGCCGAACGTCAGGATGTGGTCGAATACTACCTCGAACGGGTGGGGCTTGGCGATGCGATGGACGCCAATGCGGCATCGATGTCGAACGGCATGAAACAGCGCGTCGGCATCGCGCGGGCCTTCGCGCTCTCGCCGAAACTGCTGCTGCTCGACGAACCTTTCGGCATGCTCGACAGCCTCACCCGATGGGAGCTGCAGGAGGTGCTGATGGAGGTCTGGTCCCGCACCAAGGTCACCGCGATCTGCGTGACCCATGACGTGGACGAAGCGATCCTGCTGGCCGACCGCGTGGTCATGATGACCAACGGCCCGCATGCCACCATCGGCCGGATCGTCGATGTCGATCTTCCCCGTCCCCGGACCCGTGGCGCCCTGCTCGCGCACCCGGATTACTACCGTTACCGCAAGGAAGTGCTCGATTTCCTTGAGGAATATGAACATGGCGCCACGCCAAAGCCGAAACCGGCTTCGATTGCAGCGGAGTAAGTTGATGACCCTAACGCTTTCTCAACAATTTGGGTGTTTGCTCGCGCCGTCACGGCTGGAGCGCGCACATGACCCCCGACGAGATCAAGGCTTTGCAAGCGAATTTTGCACGCGTCTACCCGGTCAAGCACAGCGTCGCCAAATCCTTCTACGACAAGCTTTTCGATCTGGCACCCGAAGTGCGGGATCTCTTCCCCGAGGATATGCGCGCGCAGCGGGAAAAACTGGCGGATACGCTGGCGTTTATCGTCAAGCACCTGAACCAGCCGGACAAACTGGAACTGGCCGTGGCCAGCATGGCGCGACGGCACGTCGGCTACGGTGCGGTTTCCGTGCATCTGCCTGTGGTCGGCGCGGCACTTCTCTACGCGCTGGAGGAGCAATCCGCCGGGAAAATGACACGCAAGGAACACGATGCCTGGGCCAAGGCCTATCAGAATATCTCGGATCTGATGGTCGCGGAACTGCCCTAGTAGCTGATACGATCCGCACCCGCAGCCCTCTCGGGACGGGAGGTGCGGCATGAGACAGAAACTCATCGTGATCGGCGCCGGGATGGCCTCGGGCCGGATGATCGAACATTTGGTCGAAACCAACCCCGATGCCTATGACATCACCCTTTTCAACGCCGAGCCGCGCGGCAACTACAACCGCATCATGCTCAGCCCGGTGCTCTCCGGTGAAAAGACCTATGAGGAAATCGTCACCCATGACGACGCATGGTATGCTGCGCATGGTGTGACCTGCCGGTTCGGTGAGCGTGTCGATCATATCGACTGTGCAGCGAAAACCGTCACCGCCGCCAATGGCGACGTGCTGCCCTATGACAAGCTGGTCTTTGGCACCGGCTCGAACCCCTTTATCATCCCGCTGCCGGGCCATGACCTGGAAGGCGTGATTGCCTATCGCGATCTCGAAGATACCCAGCGCATGATGTCCATGACCACCGGCAACAAGGTCGTCGTGATCGGCGGCGGGCTGCTCGGGCTCGAGGCGGCCGCAGGCATGGCCGCACGCGGGGCCGATGTGACCGTGGTTCATATCATGGGTCACCTCATGGAACGCCAGCTTGACGAGGCGGCGGGCTATCTGCTGCGCAAGGCGCTGGTGGACAAGGGCATTACCGTGCGGTGCAGCGCCAACTCCAAGGAAATCCTCGGCGAAAACGGCCATGTCCGCGCGCTCTTGCTCGACGATGGCACCGAACTGCCCTGCGACCTGCTGGTCATGGCCGTCGGCATTCGCCCGAACACCAAGCTCGCCGCCGATAATGGGCTGGCCGTCGGGCGCGGTATTCATGTGGACGACCAGATGGTGACCTCGGATGAGGATATCCTCGCCGTCGGTGAATGTGTCGAACATAATGGCGCGATCTTTGGTCTGGTCGCACCGCTTTACGATCAGGCAAAAGTGGCCGCAGCAACCCTGCTGAACGAAGCCGCCGCCTTCGAGCAGAAAGAGCTTTCGACCAAGCTCAAGGTAACCGGTTGCGATCTCTTCTCGGCGGGCGATTTCGCCGAAGGGGAGGGACGTGAAGACATCGTCTTCCGTGATCCGGGCCGAGGCGTCTATCGCCGTCTCGTGGTCGAGGACAACCGCATCGTCGGCGCGGTCATGTATGGCGACACTGCCGACAGCAACTGGTTCTTCGGCCTGATCCGCGACAAGACGGATATCGCCGAGATGCGCGAAACGGTGATCTTTGGCCCTGCCTATCAGGGAGGTGCCCCGCTGGACCCTTTAGCGGCCGTTGCAGCCTTACCGCCTGAGGCGGAAATCTGTGGCTGCAACGGCATCTGCAAGGGCAAGATCGTCGAAGCGATCGAGGGTGGCGCGACCGATCTTGGCGCGGTCCGGGCGGTCACCAAGGCCAGCAACTCTTGCGGCACCTGCACCGGTCTCGTCGAACAGGTGCTCGCCGTCACGCTGGGCGATGACTTCGTCCTGCCCACGGCCCAGCCGATCTGTGGCTGCACCGATCTCACCCACGAGGACGTGCGCCGCATGATCAAAAGCCAGGAGCTGAAATCCATGGCTGCGGTCTGGCAGGAATGCGCGTGGAAAACCGTCGATGGCTGCCACGTCTGCCGCCCGGCGCTGAACTATTACCTGCTCGCGGACTGGCCGATTGAATACAAGGACGACCCGCAAAGCCGGTTCATCAATGAACGCAAACACGCCAACATCCAGAAGGACGGCACGTTTTCGGTTGTGCCGCGCATGTGGGGCGGCATCACCAACGCCCGCGAGTTGCGTGCCATCGCCGATGCCGCGGACAAGTACAACGTGCCGACCGTCAAGGTCACCGGTGGCCAGCGCATCGATCTTCTGGGCGTCAGGGGAGAGGACCTTCCCGCCATGTGGGCCGATCTGAACGCGGCGGGCATGGTCTCCGGCCACGCCTATTCCAAGGGGCTGCGCACGGTGAAAACCTGTGTCGGCACCGAACACTGCCGATTTGGCACGCAGGACAGCACCGGGCTTGGCATCAAGCTGGAAAAGGCGCTTTGGGGGTCATGGACACCTCACAAGGTCAAGATGGGCGTTTCGGGCTGCCCCCGGAACTGCGCCGAGGCGACCTGCAAGGACGTCGGCATCGTCTGTGTCGACAGCGGCTACCAGATCGGCGTCGGCGGCGCGGCGGGCATGGACCTCAAGGAAATCCAGCCGCTGGCGCAGGTCGCAACCGAGGAAGAGGTGATGGCGCTCACTATCGCCTTTGTCCAGCTTTACCGCGAAAACGCCAAGTATCTCGACCGCCCCTACAAGTTTATCGCCAAGGTCGGGCTCGACTGGATCAAGAAACGCATCGTCGATGATCTTTCCGAACGCGCCGCATTGGTCGAACGCTTCGGGATCTCGCAAAGCGTCTACCAGATCGACCCGTGGGCCGAACATGCCCAGACAAAAGCGGAAACTTATCAACCGCTTGCGAACCTCACGCTGGAGGCCGCGGAATGAGCGACTGGATCGATATCGCCCCGCTCGACGACGTGCCCCAGCGCGGGGCGCGGGTGGTCAAGACCCGCGCGGGCTGCGTTGCAGTGTTCCGCACGGCCGATGACAAGGTCTTTGCGCTCGACAACACCTGCCCGCATAAAAAGGGTCCGCTGGCCGAGGGCATCGTGCATGGTGCCGCCGTCACCTGTCCGCTGCACAACTGGGTCATCTCGCTTGAAACCGGGCTGGTTCAGGGGCCGGACGAAGGGCAGGTGACGACCTATCCCGCGCGCGTCGAACACGGCCGCATCCTGCTGGACGGCGCGTTCCTGCGCGCCCGTTCGGCGGCATGAGCACGCGCACCACATGCCCCTATTGCGGCGTTGGCTGCGGGGTTATGGCCGCGCCCGACGGCACGATCAAGGGCGACCCAAAGCATCCGGCCAATCTCGGCCGGCTCTGCTCCAAAGGCGCGGCGCTGGGCGAGACCATTGATCTCAAGGGCCGTCTTCTCTCCCCCCGGATCGGTGGCAGGGACGCAAGCTGGGACGAGGCGCTCGATCTCATAGCGACCCAGTTCAGCGCCGCGATCCGCGCCTACGGGCCGGACTCGGTCGCCTTCTATGTCTCGGGCCAGTTGCTGACCGAGGATTACTACGTCGCAAACAAGCTGATGAAAGGTTACATCGGCTCGGCGAATATCGACACGAATTCAAGACTTTGCATGGCGTCGTCGGTCGCCGGACACAAACGCGCCTTTGGCACGGACACCGTTCCCGGCACTTATGAAGACCTCGATCAGGCCGACCTCATCGTGCTGGTCGGCTCCAACCTCGCGTGGTGCCACCCGGTCATGCACCAGCGTATCTCGGCGGCCAAGGCGTCACGGCCCCACATGCGCGTCGTCAATATCGATCCGCGCCGCACCGCCAGCTCGGACCTGGCCGACTTGCACCTGCAAATCGCGCCCGACGGTGACGCCGCGATCTTCAACGGTCTGCTGGCGCATCTCGCCAAGACCGGCCACCTAAACCACACCTATCTAACCGAGCACGTAATCGGCTTCGACGCGGCCCTCGCTAGCGCCCGCGCCACCAGCACCGCCGCCACCGGCCTTTCCCCTGATGAGCTCGCCCAATTCTACACCCTCTGGGCCAGCACGGAAAAGACCGTCACGATCTATTCGCAAGGGGTGAACCAGTCCGGCTGCGGCACCGACAAGGTCAACGCGATCATCAACTGCCACCTCGCGACGGGCCGCATCGGTCGTCCCGGCATGGGGCCGTTCTCGGTCACCGGGCAACCCAACGCGATGGGCGGGCGCGAGGTTGGCGGGCTGGCCAATATGCTCGCCAACCATCTCGACATCGAAAACCCCGATCATCGCTCCGCCGTGCAACAGGCATGGAACAGCCCGACCATTTGCACGACGCCAGGTCTCAAGGCGGTCGACCTGTTCGATGCCTGCGAAAGCGGGCGGATCAAGGCGCTCTGGATCATGTCGACCAACCCGGCCGTCAGCCTGCCTGATGCTGACCGGGTGGCGCGGGCCATCGCTCGCGTGCCCTTTACCGTTGTGAGCGACATCATGGCACGCACCGACACGGGCGATCTGGCCGATGTGCTGCTGCCCGCTGCTGGCTGGGGAGAAAAGAACGGCACCGTCACCAATTCCGAACGCCGCATCTCGCGCCAGCGGGCCTTTCTGCCGGTGCCGGGACAGGCGCGCCCCGACTGGCGGATCATCTGCGACGTGGCCGCCCGCATGGGCTGGGCGGATGCTTTTGCCTACCGCTTGCCTGCCGAGATTTTCGACGAATATGCCCGGCTTTCCGCGCTGGGTCCAAGGTTTGGACGCGATCTCGACCTGACCGGTCTCGCCGGGCTGGGCGAGGCAGGCTACGAAACCCTATCCCCGGTGCAATGGCCGGTCCCGGCAAGCGGGCAGGGGGCTAAGCGCTTCTTTGCAAAGGGCGGATTCTACCACGCGGACGGTAAGGCCCGCATGGTGGCGATCACCCCGCCCGAACCTGACAGCCGCGACGGTTTCCGCCTCAACACCGGGCGCATCCGCGACCAATGGCACACGATGACCCGCACCGGAAAATCCCCGCGCCTTGCCGCCCATCTGGCGGAGCCCTTCGTGGAAATCCACCCAAAGGACGCAGCCGAAATCGGCGTAAAACCCGCCGACATCGTTCAGATCAGCGCCACCAACGGCGGCAGTGGTCTCTTCCGCGCGCTTGTCTCACCCAAGGTGCGCCGGAACGAGATCTTCGCCCCGATGCACTGGACCCGGCAGCGCAGCTCGGCGGCATGGGTAAACAGCTCGGTCGGCGCGGTCTGCGACCCGGTCTCGGGCCAGCCCGCGCTCAAGGGCGCGCGCGTGGATGTCGCGCGGTTCGACGCCAGATGGTACGCCTTTGTCGCCGCCGATACCGACCTGATCCCCGGTTTCGCCTATTTCGCCGCATCGCCGACCCCCACCGGCGCCCGTGCCGAACTCGCAGGGACCACGGATATTTCGGACGACGCGGAATCCGTGCTGCGCGCCGTGACCGGGATCACCGGCGGCACCGCCAGTCAGTTTCGCGATACGGCCACGGGCCAGACCCGCGTGGCGATCAGCGAAAACGGCATCCTGCGCGCGCTGCTCTTTGTAAGTAGCGAACCGGTGGCACTGGCACGCTCCCATGCCATCGAGTTGATCGGGACGGAAACCCCGCCGCTTCAGGCGCTTACCGGGCGTCCCTCGGCGGATATGCCCGACCCGGGCGCAATCGTCTGCTCCTGCATGTCGGTCGGCATCAACACCCTGCGCGACGCCATCGCCGCCGGGGCGCATGACGTCGAAACCCTCGGCAAGACCACCTGCGCAGGGACCAATTGCGGCTCCTGCAAACCCGAACTCGCGGCGCTGATCCTCGCGTCGAAAACCCCGCTCGCGGCTGAATAGCCCAATCTGAAAGGAAGCCGACATGAAGACATTCCCGATGTTCCTGCGCATGAACGGCCGGACGGTCGTGATTGCCGGTGGCGGTGAGCAGGCCGCGCAGAAATGCCGCCTGATCCTCAAGACCGAGGCAACCATTCGCCTTCTGGCCCCGGCACTCGATCCCGAACTCGCCGCGCTGCACCGCGCTGGCCGCGTCGAATGGGATGCCAGCCCTATCACCGAACAAAGCTTCAGCGGTGCCGCGCTTGCCTTTATCTGCACCGAATGCGCCGAAACCGATGCCGCGCTGCACGCTCTGGCCCGCGCCGCCGGGGTGCTGGTCAACGTGGTCGACCGGCCTGATTTTTGCGAGGCGATCACCCCCTCCATCGTTGACCGCGATCCGGTGGTTGTCGCCATCGGCACCGAAGGTACCGCGCCCGTTCTGGCACGCCAGATCAAGACCCGGCTGGAGGAAACGCTCGAACCGCGTCTGGGCGATCTTGCGGCGCTTGCAGGCCGGCTCCGCGACCTCGCGGCAACGCGCCTCTCCCCTCGCGCGCGCCGCGACCTCTGGGCGTGGGTGTTTGGAGGAGAGGTCCGCCGCACCCATGCCCGGGGAGAGGAAGCCCATGCCGCCCTCAAGATCAAACAGGCCATCGAAACCGGCGAGATCCCGACCGAATGCACCGCGCCGGTGGCCCTGGTCGGGGCAGGGCCGGGGTCGAGCGACCTGATCACCCTGCGCGGCGTCAAACGCCTGCAAGAGGCCGATATCATCTTTTACGACCGGCTGATCGACCCGGAAATCCTTGAACTCGCCCGCCGCGATGCCGAACGTGTTTATGTGGGCAAGGCACCGGGCTGCCATTCATGGCCGCAGGACCGTATCAACAGCGTGCTGGTCTCCGCCGCCCGTCAGGGCAAGCGCGTGGTGCGCCTGAAATGCGGCGATCCCGGTGTGTTTGCCCGCGGGGCTGAAGAGGCCGACGCCCTGCGCGAGGCCGGCATCGACTATGAAATCGTCCCCGGCGTCACCTCGGCAAGTGCTGCGGCAGCGGCGCTTGGTGGTTTCCTCACTGAACGCGGACGCACGGATTCGCTCGTCCTCACCACCGCGCGGCGGCGCGAGGGGGATGAAGGCGCCAACTGGCTTTCCCATATCCGGCAGGGAAGCAACGTCGCCGTCTATATGGGCGTGCAGGCCGCGCCCGAGATTCAGGCCACGCTGGAAGATGCCGGTCTGGCCGATGCGGTCGCGGTCCGGATCGTGAGCAACGCGCAGCGCGCCAGCCAGCAGATCGTAACCTGCCGCGCCGATACGCTGGCGGACACGATCACGCGCGAGAATGTGGCCAACCCTGCCATCATCTTCCTCACGCAAGATCGTCCGGCTACGCACGCAAGGCTCACCCTGCCGATGCGGACGGCACCGGACCTCTCGGTCGTCGCCTGACCCGGCACCGCCCCCGCGCTTTCCAGTGGCGGATCCGCTTTTTTCGCGCTAGGCAAAGGACATGCGCAATAATGGATCCGCACCTTGTCGCTGACGGTCATCTGGTCCGCCTTTCTCGGGGTACTCGCCGTCATCATTGTCGGCCTCTGCGTCTGGCGTGCGATCAGCTCGGCCCGGACGCCTCAGGGCGCGGTGGCATGGGTAATCTTCCTGTTGGCCGCCCCGTGGTTCGGCGTGCCCGCCTATATGGTCTTTGGCCATCACAAGCTGCATTCCTATACCGAATCCCGCCGCCGCTCGCGCCGGTTGATCAGCGAACGCCTCTCGGCCGAACCGGTGTCGCCCGATTCCGCCAACCCCGACTCGCGGCTTTTCCGGTTTGAACGGCTGGTGCGCATGCCGGTGGTCGCCGGTAACGATGTGCGCCTGTTGATCGACGGGGAAGAGACCTTTAACGCGATCTTTGCTGCCATCGACGCGGCCGAGACCTATGTGCTCGTGCAGTTCTACACCATCGCCGACGACGATCTTGGCAACGCGCTGGCGGATCGTCTTATTGCAGCGACCGAGCGTGGTGTAAATGTGCGAGTGATCTGCGACGGGGTCGGCAGCTACGGGCTGCCCCGAAGCTACCAGCAAAGGCTGGTCGAAAACGGCGTGCGTTTTCTCGACCCGAGCGAGAACCGCGGCCCCAGCTCGCGTCGGCACATCAATTTCCGCAACCACCGTAAGACCGTGGTGATCGACGGCAGCATCGGTTTCATCGGCGGCCATAACGTGTCGGATACCTATGTCGGCGCAGATTCGCATTACGGGCACTGGCGCGACACCCATCTCGCGCTTCGCGGGCCAGTGGTCAGCCAGCTCCAGCTTGGCTATGCGGAAGACTGGCACTGGGCCTCGGGCGATCATATCACCGACGATCTCATGTGGGCGCCCGAGGCCGAACCCGCCAACGTCGAGGCGCTGACCCTGCTGATGGGGCCTAGCGACGAAATCGACACCGGGGCGCTGTTCTATTTCTCGGCCATCAATGCCGCGCAAAGCCGGGTGTGGATTGCCTCGCCCTATTTCGTGCCGGATATCGATTCCCTCTCGGCGCTCAAGGCGGCGGCGCTGCGCGGCTGCGACGTGCGGATCATGGTGCCGAATACGCCCGATCACTATCTCACTTGGCTCGCGGCCTTTTCCTTCTTCGACGAAATCCGCGCCGTCGGGGTCAAGGTCTATCGTTACACCAAGGGCTTCCTGCATCAGAAAGTCGTGCTCATCGACGACGATGTTGCTGCAATCGGCAGCGCAAATTTCGACAATCGCTCTTTCCGGCTTAATTTTGAATCCATGATTCTGGTCCATTCTCCCGAGTTCGCGCAGGATGTGGCCCGGATGCTGGAGGATGACATGCAAGACAGCTATCTGCTGGAAAAGAACCTTTCCGCTCAGAAACTCTATATCCGGATCGGCGCGCCGGTGGCGCGGCTGCTCAGCCCGATCCTCTGATCGCAAGCACAAGGTCAGAGGTATGAAGATCGTCAGTTACAATATTCGCAAGGCCGTGGGGCGCGACCGCCGTCGCCGCCCGGCGCGCATTCTTCAGGTGTTGAACGACATCGCGGGCGACGTGGTGATCCTGCAAGAGGCTGATCTGCGCCTTGGCGCACGCCCCTCGGCCCTGCCGCGCAACCTGATCGAGCGTGAGACGGATTATGTCGTGGCCGAACTTGGTACGGATGTCAGCCTTGGCTGGCACGGGAATGCGGTGCTGGTGCGGCGCGACCTGCCGATTGAGGCGACCGAACAGTTCGAGTTGCCGGGGCTCGAACCGCGCGGCGCGGTGATGGTCTCGGTGGCGGGCCTCGTGCTGGTGGGCGCGCATCTCGGCCTGCTGCGCGTCTGGCGTCAGCGGCAGATGAATGCCATCCTGCAACATCTTGGCGATCACCGGGATCATGCGCTGGTCGCGGGCGATTTCAACGAATGGTCCGGCTCCGCCGGTTTCGAACCGTGGGAGGGGCGGCTGAACGTGGTCTCTCCCGGTTTCAGCTTTCACAGCGCGCGACCCATCGCCCGGCTCGACCGTTTTGCCCATGGTCCGTCCCTGCGCATCGCGAAAATGGGCGTCGTGCGCGACGGTGCGGCGCGGCTTGCCTCGGATCACCTGCCGGTCTGGGCGCAGGTCGAAACGGTGGATGCCGTTAAAGAGTGAACCACAAGCCCGGCCTCTGCGTATCATTCTGAAAGCAGGAGCCATTCATGACCGTCATCATTCTTTACATCATCACCTTCGCCGTCTTCCTCGGACTCGATATGCTGGGGCTTCGCTACATCGTAAAACCGACTTTTGAACGTGACATCGGCGAGATGCTGCTCGACAGCCCGCGTTTCGGACCGGCCGTCGTGTTTTACGCCTTCTACGTGGCCTGCCTGCTCTGGTTCGTCAGCTGGCCCGGCATCACGCAGGACAAACCGCTCCTCTGGGTGTTCGGTTCAGCGGCGCTGATCGGCGCACTTGGCTACGGGACCTACGAATTCACCAATCTCGCGACCCTGCAGGGGTGGAGCTGGCGCATGGTCGCGACAGACCTGACATGGGGCACCTTGCTGACAGGGACTTCGGCAACCATCGGCGTGCTGGCCACCCGGGCCATCACCGGTGGCCAGGCAGGCTAACGCCGGGTCAGAGCGCCAAAGACGGTGGTGATGGAAAAGATCACCGCCGCCGCGCAGACGATGCTCGGGCCGGTGGGGGCGTCGAGAATGAAGGCCGCCCAAAGCCCGCCAAGCGCGGAACAAGCCCCGATCAGGGCGGCCACCACGGCCATCGCTTCGGGGGTGCGCACAAGCGGACGGGCCGCCGCCGCAGGGATCACCAGCAGCGCGGTGATCAGCAGAACGCCAACCACCTTGATCGCCACCGCCACCACCAGAGCCAAAGCCAGCGTCAGGCCAAGCTCTTCGCGTCGCGGGTCGATCCCGCTGGCCCGCGCCAGGTCGGGGTTCAGCGTCGCCATCAAAAGCGGCGACCAGCGCCAGAAGGTCAGTCCCAGAACCAGCAGAACGCCGCCCCAGATGGTCAGCAGGTCCATCCGGCCCACCGCAAGGATGTCCCCGAAAAGGAATGACATCAGGTCAAGCCGAACATCCGTCAGCAACGACACCGCCACCAGCCCGGCGGCCAGCGCGGTATGGGCGGTCACGCCAAGAACCGTATCGACCGCGTAACCACGCCCGGTCAAAAGCGTCACGCAGCTTGCCATCGCCAGCGCCGCCAGCAGGATCATCGGCACAAGCGGCAGGGACAGGGCCAGCGCCAGCGCCACCCCAAGCACCGCCGCATGGGCCGTTGCCTCACCGAAATAAGCCATCCGTCGCCAGATCACGAAACAACCCAGCGGTGCGGCGGCAATCGCGACGCCCAGCCCGGCCAGTGCCGCGCGCACAAGGAAATCGTCCAGCATCAGTGGCTGCTTTCGTGGTGGTGATGGTCGTGATCATGCGGGTGGTCATGACCGTGATGCCCATTTTCGTGGACATGATCGTGGCTGTGACTGTGCTGGTGGCGGTAAAGCGCCAGCGCCCCTTGCGTACCGGTGCCGAACAGGGCCCGGTATTCCGGCGCGCTGGCGACGATCTCGGGCGCGCCCTGGCAACAGATATGCCCGTTCATGCAAAGCACCCGGTCGGACGCCGCCATCACCACGTGCAGGTCATGGCTTACCATCACCACCGCACAGCCCAGTGCCTCGCGGACGTCCGCGATCCGCTGGTAGAACGCCGCGGAACCGGGCTGGTCCAGCCCCTGCGTCGCCTCGTCCAGCAGCAAAAGCTGGGGCCGCTCAAGAAGCGCCCGGGACAGCAGAACGCGTTGCAATTGTCCGCCCGACAGGTCGGTCATCTGCCGGTTGCCCAGATCCGCTACCTCGGCCGCTTCCAGCGCTTCCTGCAGGCGCGCGCGGCCCGGATTGCGGGGCAGGGCAAGGAAACGCAGCACAGTCAGCGGCAGGCTCGCATCAATCGCAAGCTTCTGCGGCACATAGCCTATGCGCAGCCCCGGCGCGCGCCGGATGTCGCCGCTCTCAAGCGGCACCGCCCCGATCAGGGCCTTGAGAAACGACGACTTCCCAGATCCGTTCGGCCCGACAATCGTCACGATCTCGCCCGGCTGGATCGCCACCGACACGTCCTGCAGCACCATCCGCCCGTCCAGCCGGATCGAGACATGCTGCGCTTCGATCACCGGCGATGCGGCGGCAGTCATGCGGCGGCCCCGGTGCAGTTCGGACAGAGGCCCTCCGCTTCGACCACGACCTTTTCGATGGTGAACCCGGCGCTGGCCGCCGCCTGCCCAAGCCGGCCCTGTGCGATACCCGTATCGGTCTCGGCCACCGCCTTGCAGGTCCGGCAGATCAGAAAGGCCGGAACATGCTCGTGATCCAGATGCGCGCAGGCGGTATAGGCGTTCAGGCCCTCGATCCGATGTGCAAGCCCATGTTTTACAAGGAAATCCAGCGCCCGGTAGACCACCGGCGGCTGCGAACCCAGCCCCTCCGAGGACAGAACTTCTAGGATGTCATAGGCGCCCATCGCCCGGTGTTCGTGTAACAGGATCTCAAGCACCCGCCGGCGCACCGGGGTGAACTGCAGCTTTTGCTGCGCGCAGATATCCGTCGCGATTCCAAGCGCGTCGGAAATACAGGCGTCATGGTTATGTGAATCGAATCCGATGGTCTTCATGCTCGGAATCTCCTCTCCGGGTCAACTTCACGTATTGATATGTTATAACATCACGGTTATCAAGCGGTCCTGTCGAAGAATAAGGAGACTCAGGATGATCCGCAAACCGCTGGCGCTTGCATGTGCCATTGCAGCCGCACCGGCAATCGCCGAAACGCCGCAGGTCGCAACCGACATCGCTCCGATCCATTCGCTTGTCGCGATGGTCATGGGCGATCTGGGCACGCCGGATCTGATCGTGACGCCCGGCGCTTCTCCGCATACCTACGCGCTGCGCCCGTCACAGGCGCGGGCGCTTCAGAACGCCGATCTCGTCGTCTGGGTCGGGCCCGAGCTGACGCCATGGCTGTCGAAACCGCTCGCCTCCCTTTCCGACAGCGCCAGTGAACTGGCCCTGCTGAAGGTGGACGGGCTCGAATTGCTCGAGTTCCGAGATCACTTCGAACGTGCAGAGGGCGGGGCGGATCACGGGCACGATGACCATGACCACGAAGAGCATGAACATGACGGGCACGATCACGCAGATCACGACCATGACGATCACGACCATGACGATCACGACCACGATGACCATGATCACGCCGAACATGATCACGAAGAGCATGATCACGATGAGCATGCCGAGCACGACCATGCAGAGGGCGGGCACCACCACGAAGGCACCGATCCGCACGCCTGGCTCGATCCGGAAATTGCCCGCGCCTGGCTTGCCGCGATTGCAACGGAACTGGCCGAGCTTGACCCCGATAATGCGGAAACCTACGCGACCAATGCCGCCAGTGCAGATAAGGCGCTCGAAGAGCTTGAAAGCCGCATGACCGGCCAGCTTGAAAGCCTCGGATCAATCGAGTTCGTGACGCTTCACGATGCCTTCCAGTATTTCGAGCATCGGTTTGACATTCACTCGACCGGCGCGGTCAGCCTTGGCGATGCAGCCGACCCCGGTCCGGCACGGCTCAAGCAGTTCAGGGAAAAGGTGACGGCAGGCGGGCTGTCCTGCGCCTTTGCCGAACCGCAGTTCGACACCCGTCTGCTCGACGCGATGCTGGACGGGCAGGGGATCGAGATCAAGACGCTCGATCCGCTTGGCAGCGCGCTGCAACCGGGACCGGCGCTTTATCCGCAGCTTTTGGAAGAGATGGCCGAAACCATCGTGTCCTGCGCCAAGTCCTGAACCGAGGCGCACACCTACAGCAATAGAAAGGCCCCCAGTCGCGGGGGCCTTTTCACATGTCTCACATCAGGTCAGACCGCAATCTTGCCGCCGCCCTGTCTGGTCACGACAACGACCGACGGGCGCGGCGGCATGTTCGGGTCGAAATCGGGCCAGCGGGTGGCCGGGTCCTCGAATGTCGATTCCCGCTCGAAGCCTTTGAAATCCTTGGTGCCGTCGGTGCCCGGGTGCTGCACCGAAAGAAAAAGCGTCTCGCCATCGCCGGTAAAATACGGCCCGCAGATCTCGCCGCCCACCGGGCAGCGGAAGAATAGCCGCGACAGCCCGCGCTGCTCGCCTTCGGTTTCAAGCGCGTAAAGCCCGTCCGACTTGCCGGTCTTCGCCCAGTCGTCGCCCTGATCGGTCGCAATCCAAAGCCGCCCATCCGCGTCGATGGCGCAATTGTCGGGGCAGCCGAACCAGCCATTCGCCGAGGTCTCGGGGTGCCATTCCGCCCCCACCTCGGCCAGCGTGGGATCGCCGCATTTGACGACGATCGACCATGTGCCGCTTTCGGCCGCATGGTCGCCACCGGCTTCCTTGATTTCGATGATATGACCAAAGCGTGACTTGCGGCGCGGGTTCGCCGCGTCGATCTGCCCGGCCTTACGCCGTGAATTATTCGTCAGCATGACAAAGGCAGTGCCATCGCCGCGCGGCTGCACATCCTCGGGGCGATCCATCGGCGTCGCGCCAAGAACATCCCCCGCCCGGCGCGCGTCGATCAGTACGTCGCCCTGATCGTTGAACCCGTTCTCGGCGGTCAGCGGGCCTGTACCATGCACCAGCGGCATCCAGACAATGCTGCCATCCTCGTCAAACCGCGCGACGTAAAGCACGCCATCGCTCAGCAGGGCGGAATTGGCGGCGGCGTCGTCCGAAACGGTGCCGGTCGAGACATATTTGTAGATATAGTCGAACCGGTTGTCGTCACCGGAATAGACAACCAGCCGACCTTCGGCAGAGACGGTGGTTTCGCAGCCCTCGTGGCAAAACCGGCCCAGAGCCGTGTGCTTGACAGGCATCGCGTCGGGGTCGCGCGGATCGACCTCGACCACCCAGCCGAACTTGTTCGGCATGTTCGGTTCCTTGTCGATGTTGAACCGGTCATAATACTGCCCCCAGTTGAACCACATGCCCGGCACGCCATAGCGGTCATAGGATGCGGCTTCCGGCAGGGTTTCATCCAGTTCTAGATTGCCTGCGGCATCGAACCTGTCGGTCCAAAAATACCCGTGGAAATTCTCTTCTGCCATCAGGTAGGTGCCCCAGGGCGTCATGCCGCCCGCGCAGTTGTTGAGCGTCCCGATAACACGCGTGCCGGTCGGGTCATCGTTCGTCTGCAAACGTGCGTGCCCGGCAGCGGGACCGTCCAGCATCATTTCGGTGTTCAGCGGGGTGATGCGGCGATTATACCGACTGTCGCGTACCAGCGCCCATTTACCATCAGCTCCCCGCGCGATTTCGACCACCGTGCCGCCATGCGCGGCCATCTCGATATCGACCAGCTCTTTCGTCATATCGGCATAGGCCACTTTGTCCTGCCGTCCGATGCCGGGGAACATGACCTCTTCATTGGTGTATTCGTGGTTAACGCAGAGCAACCCGCGTGCGCCGTCGTCGTCCAGCGGAGTAAAGCCCACGTAATCGTTGTTATACCCGAACTGCTTCAACTGCGCCTCGGCGCTCTGGTTCATCACGTCAAAGGCCGGCGCGTCCGCGGTGATCGGATCGCCCCAGCGCAGCAGCACATCGGCATCGTAGCCTTTGGCGATATGGTGGTGTTCGTCGTTGCCCAATGTCAGCTCTTCGAAATCATAGCGTGGCCCATTCGGTTTGGCGCCTGCCTGACGCGGCGCGACGATGGCCGAGGTACCAAAGAGCGCGGTCGTGGCGGTCACCGCCAGTGCACCGCGCAGCAGATCGCGACGGCCATAGCGGGCGTTGATGACATCGCCGATGGTGCGGATCAGGTTCGGGTTGGTGGGAACGTCATCATAGGCTTCGAAAGCTTCCGCTTTGTTGCCGAATTCCGGGTCTAGGAAAAAGGATTCGCGATCCATATGCCGGCTCCGTCACTTGGCTGCGATTGGACTCTCAGGTTAGGCAGAGAATCCCCGGAGTATTCTATTCGTCAGTCGGTAACGCCATGATGATGAACTCTGTCTTCTCTTTTCGACAGGCGGACATGTGACGCAGGCCCAGAGGGCATTCCCGCGTAGCTTAGCCCACTTTCAGCCGGAATGTCTGACGGATGTCATACAGAGGGTGTACAGGGGGGTGTACAGCTTGTGCATCGCATTTTTGGGGCTTTTGGGGTATTCAGCCACCGATTGACGCGTCAGAAAGCGATCCGGTCGGCAATCGCATCAATTCCGGCTTGGGCACAGACATCGTCAAGATCGGGACCTGGCGCGCCCGATACACCGATGCCGCCGACGATGCTGCCATTACCTTGGTAAACCACCAGCCCGCCGCCCAGCGGCAGAGCCTCGCTCAACTGACGTATCCCGGCTGAGGGTTTGCCCGGCTCGGTTGCTACCGCGAGTTCGGACGTCGAGGTGCGAAAGCTGACAGCGGTCCAGGCCTTGCGGCGGGAGGTTTCGTAGACATGAAGCCCGGCAAAGCGGTCGCGCAGGAAAACCTGCGGAATGCCCGAGCGGTCCACGACCGTCACGCCCACCTGGTATCCCTGATCGCGGCACGTGGTCATGGCCGCCTCGGCCATCTCGAGGGCAAGCTCGGGCTTCAGCACCTCCTCGCTCACGAAAGGGCTGTCGTCGGCCGCCGCAAACGGGACGTGGCAAAAGGCGAACAGCGTCGCCGCGATAAGCGTTCTCACGATTTTTCCCCCGTAAAATCAGTGTTCTGTGTCAGAATATTCGTCAGCATCGGCCAGAAGAAATCGGCGCCCGGATAGCCTTCGATACGGGCAAGTTCCTTGCCGTCTTCAACCAGCAGAAAGGTCGGCGTGAACGCGACACGGCGGTCGATTTCGAGATCTTCCGGCATGTCGTTGATGTCCACGCGGCGCAGCGGCGCAAAGCGGCCCTCGGCGGTTTTGGAATAGGCGGGCGCGATTTCGGCGTTCCAGCGTGCGCACCAGATACAGCCTTTTTCCTCGACCATGACAAGCTCGGCCGCGACGGCAGCAAAGGGAAAGGTCAGGACGGCGACAATCGCGATCCCAAGTCGGGTTATCCCTGCATGCATCAAGGCCTCCATCCCGCCGATGGTGCTTGCGTCGACGGAAAGGTAAACATATTTCCGGAGGCTCATGAATTCAAGCTGCCTGCGATGCTGGGCGGGGAGGCGGGCAATGCTGGACATATCCTATTTAGGCGCGCTTTTCGCGGGTTTACTCAGCTTTTTCACGCCCTGCGTGCTGCCGATGGTGCCGTTCTACCTGTCCTACATGGGCGGGCTGTCGATGGCCGAATTGCGCGGCGATGGAGAGATCGCGCCCGGGGCGCAGCGGCGTCTTCTGCTGTCCTCGGTGCTGTTCGCGCTTGGCGTGACGACAGTTTTCGTGCTCTTGGGCATGGGTGCGACGGCGCTGGGATCGCTTTTCGGCCAGTACCTTACGCCGCTTTCCTACGTGGCGGCCGCGATCCTTGTGGTCTTTGGCCTGCACTTCCTCGGGGTGATCCGCGTGCCGCTTCTGTACCGCGAAGCCCGGCTGGAGAGCAGCGCCGAACCCAGTACGTTGATCGGCGCCTACCTGATGGGGCTGGCCTTTGGATTTGGCTGGACGCCCTGCGTCGGCCCGGCGCTGGCCTCGATCCTGATGATCGCAAGCGGCATGGGCGATATCTGGCGCGGCGGGCTGCTGCTTTTGGTATATGGGATTGGAATGACGGCACCTTTCGTGGTGGCGGCCCTATTCGCGAAACCCTTTCTTGCCTGGGTGCAACGCCATCGCGCGGCCTTTGCCTGGGTGGAAAAAGGTATGGGCGTGATGCTGATCGTCTTTGCCGTGCTGATCGCCACCGGGAGCGTAAACGTGATCGCCGATGCAATGATCCGTTGGTTTCCGGGCTTTCTCAGCATAGGATAGGCCCAGCGAAGGAGGAGCCACATGAAACATCTGCTTGCAGCCACTCTTGCCCTGTTGCTGATTTCACCGGCCCATGCGGTCGAGATGGGCGATGACGGTCTGCATAAGACCGACTGGATGCGCGACACCTTCAAGGACCTGCGCGAGGATCTGGCCGAGGCTAACGAAGAAGGAAAGCGACTGGTGCTTTTCTTTGAACAGCGCGGCTGCATCTACTGCACCAAGATGCACACCGAGGTTTTCCCGAGACCCGAGATCGACAGCTATATCCGCAAGAACTACTTCGTTGTGCAGCTTAACCTTCACGGTGACACGGAAGTGACGGATTTCGATGGCGAGGCGATGAGCGAAAAAGACATGGCCCGGCGGTGGAACGTTATGTTCACGCCAACCATTATGTTTATGCCGGAAGAGGTACCCGAAGGCGAGACAGCCGCGCAGGCGGCGGTGGCGGTGATGCCCGGCGCCTTTGGACCCGGCACCACGATCGACATGTTTACTTGGGTGAACGAAAAACGTTATGAACTTGACGATGGAGAGGATTTCCAGCGCTACCATGCGCGGCGCGTCAAAGAGCGCGACGATGGGCGCACGGATTGAGACATGGATCACAAGGCAGAACGGCCGGATCCTGATGCGACTGAGGGGACACCAATGAAAACGCTGAACCTGGCCGCCGCAGCGGCACTTGGCCTTATTGCAACGATGGCCGCCGCCGATGGCGTCGTGGCCCCCGCCGACGTGGTCTTTGAGGACGGGGCCGTCGAACAGTCCCTGACAGGTGCGCCGGGCAATGCCGCCAACGGGCCTGATATCATGAACAAGGGCGCGGGCAATTGCATCGCCTGCCACGAGGTCTCGGCGCTTGCCGATCTGCCGTTTCAGGGCACGGTCGGCCCGTCGCTTGACGGTGCCGGCAGCCGCTGGAGCGAGGCGCAGCTGCGCGGGATCGTCGCCAATGCCAAGGAAATGTTCTATGAATCGATGATGCCGTCGTTCTACAAAACCTCGGGCTACATCCGGCCCGGGGATGAGTTTACCGGCAAGGCCGCATCGGAACCGCTTCCGCCGATGCTGAGCGCGGAAGAGATCGAGGATGTCGTCGCCTTTCTCATGACGATGAAGGATGAGTAGACCCCGCGCCAGCGCCGGTCACCTGTTTGCAAGGAGTCACACAATGGAATTCTCACGACGCGAAACGCTCGCCCTCGGGGCAGGGGCCGCCGCTCTGAGCATGCTGCCGCTGCGGGGCTTTGCCGCGACGGCCGATGAAATGATCGCCGAATTCACCGGCGGCGCCGATCTGGCGCAGGACGGGGTCACGCTGACCGCGCCCGAGATCGCCGAAAACGGCAATACCGTGCCGATCGAGGTTTCGGCCCCGGGCGCCAGCGAGATCCGGGTCTATGCCACGGGCAACCCGACACCGCCGGTTGCGGCATTCGCCTTTGGCCCGCTGGCCGGCAGCCGCGCGGCCTCGACCCGTATCCGTCTGGCAGAAACGCAGAATGTCGTCGCCGTGGCCAAGCTGGAAGATGGCAGCTTTGCCCAGTCGACAAAGCTGATCAAAGTTACAATCGGCGGCTGTGGCGGTTGATCCGCGCACCTCAATCGAAAGGATAAAATCATGGCATCCGGTGTAAAACCCCGCGTCAAGGTTCCCTCGAGCGTTTCGGCGGGCGAGGTCATCGAGATCAAGACCCTGATCAGCCACAAGATGGAAAGCGGTCAGCGCAAGGACGATGACGGCAACACCATTCCGCGTTCGATCATCAACCGTTTCACCTGCACCTTCAACGGCGAAACGGTGATCGACGTGACGATGGAACCGGCGATTTCGACCAACCCGTATTTCCAGTTCGAGGCGACCGTACCCGAAGCGGGCGAGTTCGTGTTCACGTGGTACGATGACGACGGCTCGGTCTACGAAGAGAAGAAATCCGTCACTATTGGCTGATCCGGTTCACCGGTCCGGCGGGAGGGCAAGATGAAGAATATTTATCCACTGACGGCGATTGCATCGTCTTTTCTTATCGCGTTTGGCGCACCTGCTATGGCGGATGAAGACGCCAAGCTAGTGGTCAATGGTGAGATCGAGATGGTCACCGAGACAGCCGCGCCGTCGCATCTGGAAGGTCTGGATACGATCTATTCGGGGTGGAAATACCGCACCGATGAAACCCAGGCGTTGCAGATGGATGATTTCGACAACCCGGCCTTTGTCTTTGTCGATCAGGCGATGGACGCTTGGGACAAGGTCGAAGGCTCGGCGGAGAAATCCTGCTCCTCCTGTCATGGCGACGTGATGGAATCGATGAAGGGCGTGCGGGCGGTCTATCCCAAGTGGAACGAGGAAGCGGGCGAAGTGCGCACGCTGGTCACGCAGATCAACGCCTGCCGGACCGAGCAGATGGGCGCGGAACCCTGGGGCTATACCAGCGGCAAGATGGCATCGATGGAGGCGCTGATCAGCGTGCCGTCGCGCGGCATGCCGGTGGATGTGGCAATCGACGGACCTGCACAATCCATGTGGGCCAAGGGCAAAGAGCTGTATTACACGCGCTTTGGCCAGTTGGAACTTAGCTGCGCGAATTGCCACGAAAACAACTATGGCAACATGATCCGTGCCGATCACCTTAGTCAGGGGCAGGTCAACGGGTTCCCGGTGTACCGACTGAAGAATACCAAGCTGAACACCGCCCATGCACGGTTCAAGGGCTGCGTGCGCGACACGCGGGCCGAGACCTTCAATCCGGGCAGCGAAGAGTTCATCGCGCTTGAGCTTTACGTGGCAAGCCGCGGTAACGGTCTGTCGGTCGAAGCGCCGTCGGTGCGTAACTGATCACGTCCCCGTCGTGACGCGGCGGGGCGGTTTTGTGCCGCCCCCAGCGGGCGCGACGGGAGTAATTTTATGATTTCACGACGAGATTTCCTGCAAGCGTCGATGGCTGCTTCGGCGTTGATCGGCGGCTCGGGCTTTGGCAACTGGTCGCGACTGGCCGCGCAACAGGCGCTGACGCAGGATCAATTGCTGGAATTCGACAGCTTCGGCAATGTTACGCTGATCCACGTGACCGATATCCATGCCCAGCTAAAACCGATCTACTTCCGCGAACCCGAGGTGAACATCGGTGTCGGCCCGAACCGGGGCGAGGTGCCGCATGTGACGGGTGCCGCTTTTCGCGCGCTTTACGGGATTGAGGATGGCAGCCCGTCGAACTACGCCCTGACCTATGATGACTTTACCGCTCTGGCCAAAGGCTATGGCCGGATGGGGGGGCTGGACCGGGTGGCGACCGTGATCAACAGCATCCGCGCCGACCGTCCCGAGGCCCTGCTGCTGGACGGAGGCGATACCTGGCACGGGTCCTACACCTGCCATCACACGGCGGGCCAGGACATGGTCAACGTGATGAACGCCCTGCGGCCTGACGCGATGACCTTTCATTGGGAATTCACGTTGGGCAGCGACCGCATTCAGGAACTGGTCAGCGGCCTGCCTTTCGCGGCGCTGGGCCAGAACATTTTCGACGCGGAATGGGATGAACCCGCTGAACTGTTCAAACCTTACGAATTTTTCGAGCGCGGCGGTGTAAAGATTGCCGTGATCGGGCAGGCCTTTCCTTACACGCCAATTGCCAATCCGGGCTGGATGTTCCCCGAGTATTCGTTTGGCATTCGTGACGAACACATGCAGGAAATCGTCGACGAGGTTCGGGCGCAAGGGGCGGGACTTGTTGTTTGCCTGTCGCACAACGGCTTTGACGTGGACAAGAAAATGGCCGGCATCGTGAAGGGGATCGACGTGATCCTGACCGGTCATACTCATGATGCGTTACCCGAACCGGTGCTGGTGGGCGACACCATCCTGATCGCGTCCGGTTCTAACGGGAAATTCGTAAGCCGCGTCGATCTCAACGTGCGCGACGGCCAGATGATGGGATTTCGCCACAGGTTGATCCCTATCTTTTCCGACGTCATTACGCCCGATCCAGAGATGGCGCGGCTGATCGATGAACAGCGTGCGCCCTTTGAACCCGAGTTGCGCGAAGTGATCGGACAGACCGACTCGCTGCTGTACCGGCGGGGTAACTTCAACGGCTCGTGGGACGATCTGATCTGTGACGCGCTTCTGTCCGAGCGCGATGCCCAGATCGCGTTGAGCCCCGGCGTACGCTGGGGGCCAAGCCTGATCCCCGGGCAGGACATCACGCGGGAAGATATCTGGAACGTCACCTCGATGAGCTATCCCGAGGCCTATCGCAGCGAGATGACCGGCGAATTCCTGAAGGTCGTGCTCGAGGATGTGGCCGATAACATCTTTAACCCAGATCCCTATTATCAGCAGGGTGGTGACATGGTGCGGACCGGGGGGCTGTCCTATGCCATCGATATTTCCAAACCACAGGGAGAGCGGATCTCCGACCTCACCCTGTTGAGCACCGGTGAGGCGATCGATCCGGAGAAATCCTATGTGGTCGCCGGATGGGCCAGCGTGAACGAAGGCACCGAAGGACCGCCGATCTGGGATGTGGTCGAAAATCATATCGCCGGGCAAGGTACCGTTCATGTTGCCGATAGGGACAATGTGAAAGTCACGGGCGGATAGACCTGAAGCCGGGCGATTCTGCGCGATTGGCCCGTCTTGCGACCCGTCCGGCGGCACAATTTCGCGTAAGTAATATAATTGTGTCCTCTGCGTGAACCTAATTAACCATGCAGTCATACAGCTATGCGTTGATCCGAACGCAGGAGAACAGAAAGCGCGCTCCCCCTTGCAGGCCCCTCAGGGCGAGCATAAGACTCATGTGACGCTTCGTCGGGTATCCTCCCGCTTGATCCATAAATAGAGGCAGACCGAAATGTTCGATCCCGTTGACACCTACATGAACCTCGTCCCGATGGTGGTTGAGCAGACCAGCCGCGGCGAACGTGCCTATGATATTTTTTCGCGCCTGCTGAAGGAGCGGATCATCTTTATCAACGGGCCTATCCACGACGGGATGAGCCATCTGGTCGTTGCGCAGCTGCTGCATCTCGAGGCAGAGAACCCGTCGAAGGAAATCAGCCTGTACATTAACTCACCGGGCGGTGTGGTGACGTCGGGCCTGTCGATTTACGATACGATGCAATACATTAAGCCAAAGGTTTCAACCCTTTGCATCGGTCAGGCCGCCTCGATGGGATCCGTTCTTCTTGCCGGTGGTGCGCCGGGTATGCGCTTCTCGCTGCCCAACAGCCGTATCATGGTGCACCAGCCGTCGGGCGGCTATCAGGGCCAGGCGTCGGATATCATGATCCACGCGGCCGAGACACAGAAACTAAAGGATCGGTTGTACGACATCTACGTCAAGCATACGGGTCAGACCAAGAAAGCAGTGGAAAAGGCGCTCGACCGCGACAATTTCATGTCCCCCGAAGAAGCCAAGGAATGGGGCCATATCGATGAGATCGTGGAGAGCCGGGAAGAGGCCGCAGAGGCTAAAAGTTAATATCGTCGCTTTTTGACGCACTCGGAAACACCGGCCCGCGAGCGACATAATTTGCGATTGTGGTGCCCGGTTGGCTGTCCTAAGCTGGATGCGAAGTGGGTGGACCTGTCCCGAACTCGGGGCGCGACGATGATCTATCGAAGCCGAAAGGTATAGTATGGCAACGAATTCAGGCGGCGACAGCAAGAACACACTTTACTGTAGTTTTTGCGGCAAAAGCCAGCACGAGGTGCGCAAGCTGATTGCGGGTCCGACCGTGTTCATCTGTGATGAATGCGTCGAACTCTGCATGGACATCATCCGCGAAGAAACCAAAGCATCGGGGCTCAAGTCCACCGACGGGGTCCCGACCCCGAAGGATATCTGCGATGTGCTCGATGATTACGTGATCGGTCAGGCGACGGCCAAGCGGGTCCTCTCCGTGGCCGTTCACAACCACTACAAGCGACTGAACCATGCCCAGAAAGCTGGCAGCGATATCGAGCTCGCAAAGTCCAACATTTTGCTGATTGGCCCGACGGGCTGCGGCAAGACCCTGCTGGCGCAGACGCTGGCGCGGATTCTGGACGTGCCGTTCACCATGGCGGACGCAACCACGCTTACCGAAGCCGGATACGTGGGTGAAGATGTCGAGAACATCATTCTCAAGCTGCTTCAGTCGAGCGAATACAATGTCGAACGCGCGCAGCGCGGCATCGTTTATATCGACGAGGTCGACAAGATCACCCGCAAGTCCGAAAACCCCTCGATTACCCGCGACGTTTCGGGCGAGGGCGTGCAGCAGGCGTTGCTCAAGCTGATGGAAGGCACCGTGGCTTCTGTTCCGCCGCAGGGCGGGCGCAAGCATCCGCAGCAGGAGTTCCTGCAGGTGGACACCACGAACATCCTGTTCATCTGCGGCGGCGCCTTTGCCGGACTGGACAAGATCATTGCTCAGCGTGGCAAGGGAAGCGCAATGGGCTTCGGTGCCGATGTGCGCGACAATGACGAACGTGGCGTGGGCGAAGTGTTCAAGGACCTCGAACCCGAAGATCTGCTCAAATTCGGCCTGATCCCGGAATTCGTTGGTCGTCTGCCGGTTCTCGCGACGCTCGAAGATCTGGATGAAGATGCGCTTGTCACGATCCTGACCCAGCCCAAGAACGCGCTGGTAAAGCAGTACCAGCGTCTTTTCGAACTGGAAGATACCGAGCTGACCTTTACCGACGATGCGCTGACCGCCATCGCCAAGCGTGCCATCGAACGCAAAACCGGCGCACGTGGGCTTCGCTCGATCCTCGAGGACATCCTGCTCGATACCATGTTCGACCTTCCCGGGCTCGACAGCGTGACCGAGGTGGTCGTCAACGAAGAGGCCGTCACATCCGACGCCGCACCGTTGATGATCCACGCGGACACCGAGAAAGACTCGGCCTCGGCGGGTTAAGAAATGTCCATCCGGCGGATACATTCTGGCGGAGCATTTGAATCCAAAGTTGGATATTGCAGGGCCGTCGTCGCTGGCGGCCTTGTTCATGTCGCGGGCACGGTGGGGCAGGGCGATGACGTCGTTGCCCAGTGTCGCGATGCTCTGAACATCATTGACCGCGCCCTGACCGAAGCGGGTGCTTCTTTTGCCGACGTGCTGCGTGTCACATACATGTTGCCGGATCGCGAAGAATTCGAACCCTGCTGGCCCGTGCTGCGCGAAGTATTCGGAGATAATCCGCCCGTGGCGACCATGATCGAATGCGGGTTGATCGATCCGAAATACCGGATCGAAATCGAGGTGACCGCGCTTTTGCCGGAGGAAAGCTAGGCTGCTTTTGCGACTCGAAAACGAGAGCAGCAACGAAGCTTTAACGTTCGCTTGCCTTGCTTGGGCCAAGCCTTGCCACAGGGTGCGTCCTCTTGGCTGGAACGGGGCTATTCTCTGGACCTCGGCGGTAAATTGAGCCATATCACGGAAAGACCTACGGAGATGCCTATGGGAATCCTGAATACTTTGCTGCGGGCCGTGACTTGGTGGAACGGACAGACACTCAACACCCAGATCTTTACCTGGCGCAAAGGCGTCAAGGTGGGCGAGGATTCGCAGGGGAACGTGTTCTACCGTAACGTCGACGACACCAAGCGCTGGGTCATCTTCAATGGTGAGATCGAAGCCAGCCGGGTTGATCCGGACTGGCATGGATGGCTGCACCGGACGTGGAAGCAGCCACCGACCGACAAACCCCTTGTTCACAAGGTCTGGGAAAAGCCGCACCAGGAAAACCTGACTGGCACCGATCTGGCCTATGCGCCTGCCGGTTCTATTCGCCGCATGAACCCGGTAGAGCGCAAGGACTACGAGGCTTGGAGCCCCGAATAAAGCCCTGACGGAGCATAACATGGCAAGCTACAACATCACCGAAGTCGTGACGGGCGGCGTCGTTCTCGCGGCTGCTGCCGCATTCGCGCTTTATGCGACCCAGACAACCGGTCTTGGCACGTCCACTTCCGGCTATGATCTTACCGCTTCGTTCCGTTCGCTCGAAGGCGTTTCGGTCGGGACCGATGTGCGTCTTGCCGGGGTAAAGATCGGAGCCGTGTCCGGCGTCGAACTCGATACGCAGACCTACCGCGCCGTGACGACCATCTCTGTGCGGGAAGGTATTGAAATTCCCGATGACAGTGCGGCCATTGTTGCCTCAGAGGGGCTGCTGGGTGGCAATTTCGTCGAGATCAATCCGGGCGGTTCGCTGGATTATTTCGCGCCTGGTGATGAAATTGAGGATACTCAGGGCGCTGTCAGCCTGATCTCGCTGCTCGTGCAGTTCGTTGCCGGCAGCGGAGGGGACTCGGAAGAGTGATCCGACTTATCGCCGCTGCGCTTCTGGCATTCGTACTGCCGGGCGAGGCCCATCTTCAGGATCGGGTTCAGGTCACCTCGGGGCAAGGCGCCGTACTGCGCGGGCTGGACAAGGTGAATGGCCAGACGGTCGATGTCGAAATATATTCCGGAGGCGGTCGCGCCGTTTTCGGTATGGAAGTCGAGCTTTCCGATTGTCGCTACCCGACGGATAACCCGACCGGCGATGCCTATGCCTATCTGACGATCCACGAGCCCGAAAAAGCCAGCGTCGCGTTTCGGGGCTGGATGATTGCCTCTGCCCCAGCGCTGAATGCGCTGGATCACAGTCGTTACGATATCTGGGTATTGCGCTGTATCACGTCCTGAGCTGACGGAATTTTGGGGGCGGTGAAATCCGCCTCGCGGCGCACAGCGTCTCTTAGCATACGGTGATAGGCGGCGCGGCTGATTTCCTGCCCCCCAAGCGATGCAAGATGAGCGGTGCTGAACTGGGTATCGAACAGCGTGAATCCCCCCTCGCGCAGCCGGTCCACGAGATAGGCAAGCGCGATCTTGGAGGCATCTGTGCGACGGGAAAACATGCTTTCGCCAAAGAAGGCCGATCCAAGCACCACCCCGTAGACGCCGCCGACAAGCTCCTGATCTTCCCAGACTTCAAGGGAATGCGCGTGGTTGTTGCGGTGAAGGGTGAGGTATTGCTCTCGGATGTCGGCATTTATCCATGTTTCGGCCCGATCCGCGCAGCCATCGACCACCCCGGCGAAATCCTCATCCGTCGAGATCCGAAAGGGGGTGCGGCGCATCTTGCGTGCGAGCGAACGGGAAATCCGGAAACCGTCGAGCGGAATGATGCCACGACGCTTGGGGTCGACCCAGAAGACGTCGGTATCTTCCCTATGCTCGGCCATGGGGAAGATACCAATGGAATAGCCTTCAAGAAGAAGTTCTGGAGTCAGTCTCATGGTTGGACAGGTACCAGATGCAGCCCAAGACGGGTGATATCGTGTTTACCCGTCGGCGAGTTTCGTCTCCAGCCAATGTTCCAGCCAGTGGATGTTGTAGCTGCCTTTATGGATGTCTGCATCCTCGAGAAGGGCGTTGAACAGCGGGATAGTCGTGTCGACGCCATCCACGATAAGCTCGGACAGGGCGCGATTCAGACGGGCCAGCGCCTCGGGACGGTCGCGACCGTGCACGATCAGCTTGCCGATCAGGCTATCGTAATAGGGTGGGATCGAATATCCATCGTAGAGCGCTGAATCGATCCGTACCCCAAGACCACCCGGCGAGTGATACTGGGTGATCTTGCCCGGGCAGGGCGAAAAGTTCGGAAGCCGCTCTGCGTTGATGCGCACTTCGATCGCATGGCCGTTGATCTTGAGATCGTCCTGCGTGAAGGACATCGGCAGTCCAGCGGCCACGCGGATCTGTTCGCGTACAAGGTCGACCCCAAAGATCGCCTCGGTCACCGGGTGTTCAACCTGAAGCCGGGTATTCATCTCGATGAAGTAGAATTCACCGTTCTCATAGAGGAATTCGATCGTACCCGCGCCGGCATAGTTGATCTTGGCCACGGCGTCGGCGCAGACCTTGCCGATACGCGCGCGCTCTTCAACGGTGATGGTCGGACCGGGTGCCTCTTCGAAAACCTTTTGGTGACGTCGCTGCAGCGAACAGTCACGTTCGCCAAGGTGCACAGCCTTGCCCTTGCCGTCGCCGAACACCTGAATTTCGATGTGGCGCGGTGTCGTCAGGTATTTCTCGATGTAAACTTCGTCATTGCCGAAGTTCGATTTGCCTTCGGCGCGGGCGGTCTGAAAGGCGCGTTCCATGTCAGCGGCGCTTTGTGCCACTTTCATGCCCTTACCACCGCCACCGGCGGTTGCCTTGATGATGACCGGGTAGCCGATTTCGTCGCCGATTTTCTTGGCGGTCGCAAGATCGGGAACGCCGCCGTCACTGCCGGGTACGCAAGGCACGCCGAGCGCCTTCATCGTGTCCTTGGCGGTGATCTTGTCGCCCATGATGCGGATATGCTCGGCGGTCGGGCCGATAAAAGCGATGTCGTGGTCTTCGACGATCTGCACGAAATTGGCGTTCTCGGAGAGAAACCCATAGCCGGGGTGGATTGCCTGAGCGCCGGTGATTTCGCAGGCCGACATGATCGCCGGGATCGAGAGATAGCTTTGCGGGCTGGGCGGGGGGCCGATGCAGATCGATTCATCGGCCATGCGCACATGCATCGCGTCGCTGTCGGCAGTCGAATGCACCGCGACGGTGGCAATCCCCATTTCGCGGGCGGCACGTACTACGCGAAGGGCAATTTCCCCGCGGTTGGCAATCAGGATTTTATCAAACATCTGAATGCCTTATTCGATAATCACAAGGGGGGTTCCATATTCGATCGCGGCGCCGTCCTCGACGAGGATGCGCTTGATCGTACCGGCGCGGGGCGCGGGGATATGATTCATCGTCTTCATGGCTTCGACGATCAGCAGGGTGTCGCCTTCGGAAACGCTTGCGCCGACGCTGATGAATGCAGGCGCACCGGGTTCGGGCTGCATGTAGACCGTGCCGACCATGGGCGAGGTTACCGCGCCCGGATGGCTTGCGGGATCTTCGCTTGCTTCGGGGGCGGCAGGAGCTGCAGCCGGTGCAGCAGCGGATGCGCTGGCCGGAGCCGCGATGGGTGCCGGCGCAGGAGCGGCCACGGCGGCGGGAGCCGGTTGCATACGGCTGACGCGCACGTTCAGAGCATCGTCTTCGCCGTATTCGCGTTTTACTTGTAGCTCGGTCAGATCGTTTTCACGGAGCAATTCCGCGAGGGCTTTGATAAACGCCACATCCGAGTCGTGTTTCTGTTCTGTCATGGTTTCCTCGACCGGTTCTGCACGGCCTGTCTGGCGCGGGCCTTTCACTGATGCCCGCTTATAGGGCATGACCAAAGGGGTGAAAAGCGTCCTTGGCCCGGAATAAGTTTGCGCAACCATGAATTCGCGCAATTCAGGGCGGGGTGCTGCCAGCCTGAAAAGACCCGCTCGCGCCTGTGGCGCCGGGACAGTTCGGGCGAGAATTTCCTTGCGGGCGGGCGTGTTAACCATTCGTCCCGGTCGAGATCCGAGACATGCGTGTGACGGCCAAGGGTGTCAGCCTGGGCGTCATAAGTAGTCAATGTATTCTACCCGGGGCACCGTTCCTGTGCGCGTGATAAAGGAAACGGGTGACGCCCGGGTCGCCATTCGGCCGCAATATGACAGAGAAATAGTAAAGATTCGCTAGGTAAGTTCTTCGGCCTGCTGTTCCAGTATCTCCATGATTTTCCGCTGCATCGCGGTTGGAGGCGTGCTTTCCTCGCTGGAAGTGTCGCGCGAGCTAGCACTGTCGCTTTCTGACTTGGCAGAAGCCTCAGTCACTTTCTTGTCGGTGTCCGGCGGTGGCGCGTCAGCCGGTAAGCCTGCGGGATGGCCCGTAATCTGCGGGGCCACGATAGGAACGCCATACGATATTTGCATTTCATTGCTCCATCATCGGTTAGGAGCCCTCACCCGTTTGTTACTTTGACCGCAGGGAGTTAACGAAACGAAAATGGCGCCCCGCCAGGGACGCCGAAATGAGATGGATTTGATTATTAATCGAACCTGCTGACACTGCAGGACTGACTAAATTCAGATGGCGAGATATTCCTCGCGCAGTTCCTTGTTCTGAAGAACCTCGGCGGCGGAACCGTCGAAAACGACGCTGCCCGTGTCAAGGATAACGGATCGGTCAGCCAGTTCCAGCGCCCGCACGGCATTCTGTTCGACGATCACCGTGGTGATACCGAGTTCCTTGATGGTGATAAGGGTTTTCTCGATTTCATCCACGATCACCGGGGCGAGACCTTCGTAGGGTTCGTCGAGAAGCAGGACCTTGATGTCGCGGCAAAGCGCCCGGGCAATTGCGAGCATCTGCTGTTCGCCGCCCGAAAGCGTCACACCTTCCTGTCGGCGACGTTCGCCCAGACGGGGAAACAGGTCATAGACCCGTTCGATCGACCAGCCGATAGGGGGGGCAATCTGCGCCAATTGCAGGTTTTCCTCGACCGTGAGACCAGGAATGATCCGGCGATCCTCGGGTACGAGACCTAGTCCGGCGGTGGCCGCCTGATAGCTGGACATGCTGTGCAGGGGCTGGTGGTCCAGCCAGATCTCGCCCTTTTTGATTTCCGGATCGCCAAGCCGGGCAATCGCCCGTAGCGTCGATGTCTTGCCTGCACCGTTACGGCCCAGAAGGGCGAGGATCTCGCCTTCGTGGACGTTGAAGTTGACGCCTTGGACGATGTAGCTCTCGCCGTAATAGGCGTGCACGTCCCAGACCGAGAGGAAGGCGGGGGCGGTTTCTGCCTGATTGGCGTGTTTGGAAAAGTCCGGTTTGACGTTCATGAGGTCTTCTCCTTATGCGCTCTCGCCGAGGTAAGCTTCGCGTACCTTGGGGTGGCCCTTGATTTTTTCCGGTGTGTCTTCGACCAGCGGTGTGCCCTGCGCCAAAACGGTGATCCGCTGCGCGAGACTGAACACCACATGCATATCATGTTCAATGATGGCGATGGTAATGTCGCGTTCGGCACTGATCTGTTTGAGCAGGTCGATGGTGTTGTTGGTGTCTGCGCGCGCCATGCCCGCAGTCGGTTCGTCGAGCAAGAGGAGGCGCGGTTCCTGGCTGAGGCACATGCCAATTTCAAGCCGACGCTTGTCGCCGCGCGACATGGAGGCCGCGTGCATGTGCCGCTTGTCGGCCATGTTCATGTCGACCAGCATCTGTTCGGCCTTTTCCATGATGTCGCGTTGTTTTGACATGGACGCCAGCGCGTTCATCTCAAACGCCCCGTCACGCTTGGCAAAGCAAGGGATGAGCATGTTTTCCATCACTGTCAGATCGCCAAAGATCTCGGGCGTCTGAAACACGCGGCTGATCCCCATCTGGTTGATCTCGTAGGGGGCCCGGCCCAGCACCGACTGCCCGTCGAACATGACCGACCCGGTATCCGGGATCAGCTTGCCGACGAGGCAGTTGAGCAGGGTCGATTTACCTGCGCCGTTCGGGCCGATGATCGCGTGAACCGTGTTTTCCGCGACCGAGAGGTTGACGTTGCCAAGTGCCTGCAAACCGCCGAAGCGCTTGTTGACGTTCTTGATTTCAAGAATACCCATGATGCGCTCCTATTCGGCGGGAGAGGTTTTGCCGTCGGTCTTTTCGTCCGACGTCTTGGCCTTGCGACGGAACATCTTGCTGAGGCGCTGACCGCCTTCGACAAGACCGCCGGGCAGGAAGATCACGACCAGCATGAACAAAAGACCAAGCGTCAGGTGCCAGCCCTTGCCAATGAAGGGGTGGACGAGGAAGACGAGCAGGTCCTCGATGCCTTCCGGCATGAAAGAGAACCACTGGTGCAGGATCGAGTCGTTGATCTTCGAGAAGATGTTCTCGAAATACTTGATGAAACCCGCGCCCACGACCGGACCGATCAGGGTGCCCGCACCGCCCAGAATGGTCATCAGCACGACTTCACCACTTGCCGTCCATTGCATCCGTTCGGCCCCGGCCAGCGGGTCCATCGAGGCCATGAGTCCACCGGCAAGACCGGCATACATGCCCGAGATGACAAAGGCGGCCAGCGTGTAGGGGCGGGTATTGAGGCCGGTGTAGTTCATCCGCTGCTGGTTGGATTTGACCGCGCGCAGCATCATGCCGAAGGGCGAGCGGAAAATGCGGATCGACAGGTAGAAGGCCAGCATCATGATGATCGCGCAGACGTAGTAGCCGACCGAGAAGGTAAAGGCCCAGGGGCCAAGCGTCATGGTCACAGCGTCGTTCATCTCGGTCCCGAACAGGTTCGGGTATTGTGGCGCGTTTGCGCCGTCGAGGATGCGCGGATCGTCGAGGGCGATCTGGAGACCGGTTTCACCGTTGGTGACCGGCGTGAGCACCGAGTAGGCGAGGTTATAGGACATCTGCGCAAAGGCGAGCGTCAGGATCGAGAAGTAGATACCAGAGCGGCGCAGGGAGATATAGCCGATGACGACCGAGAACAGGCCTGCGACAATGACCGAAAGGACGATCGCGGGGATCACGTTCATGGTCAGCAGTTTCATCATCCAGACGGCGGAATAGCTGCCGACCCCGAGGAAGGCGGCGTGACCGAAGCTGAGATAGCCGGTCAGGCCGAAGAGGATGTTGAAGCCGATGGCAAAGATCCCGAAGATCACGAAACGCTGCATCAGGTCGGGATAGCCCGCGTTGAACTGTGCCATCGCGCTGTCGGTGGGAAACGGGTTCAGGATGAACGGTGCGAACAGGGTCAGGATGGCCACGATGATCAGCAGCGTCGTATCCTTGGCGGTGAGACCGAGCATGGGCTTATTCCTCCATCACGCCACGGCGACCCATCAGGCCACGCGGACGTGTCAGCAAGATAATGATGGCAACGAGGTAGATGATGATCTGGTCGATGCCGGGCAGGACGTTCTTGACCTCGTTCATCGAGGCGAAGCTTTCGAGAATACCAAGCAGGAAACCCGCCAGCACGGCGCCCGGCAGGGAGCCCATGCCGCCGACCACGACCACCACGAAGCTCAGCACGAGGAAGTCCATTCCCATATGATAGTTTGGGGAGTTGATCGGCGCGTACATGACACCTGCGAGGCCCGCCACGGCAGCCGCGATGCCGAACATGATAGTAAAGCGGCGGTTGATGTTGATGCCGAGTAGGCCGACCGTTTCACGATCTGCCATGCCCGCGCGCACAACCATGCCAAACGTGGTGAATTGCAGGAAGGCAAAGACCGCGCCGATGATCAGGGCGGAGAAGCCGAAATAGACCAGTCGCCAGTAGGGGTAGATGATGGCGTTCGGGTCGAACCCGAGCAGGACGCCGAAATCGAAGCTGCCACGAAAGGCTTCGGGGGCGGTCGTCGGGATCGGGTTGGCACCGTAGAAATACTTGATGATCTCCTGAAGCACGATGGCAAGACCGAAGGTCACGAGGATCTGGTCGGCGTGGGGGCGTTTGTAGAAATGCTTGATAAGGCCGCGCTCCATCAGAAAGCCAAGACCGACCATGATCGGAATCGCAAAGATGACGGCCAGCGGCACTGACCAATCGATCATCCAGGCGCCGAAACTTTCGCCGAACCAATCTTTTACGTAGAGGATGTCCTCGTATTTCGGGTTGCCGAGGAAATCGGTGCCCGTGGGCTCCGATGATTTATGGCTGAGGTTGAAGAGTTTGCTCAGCGTGACGGCGCAGAATGCGCCGATCATGAAGATCGCGCCATGAGCGAAGTTGACGACCCCCAACGTGCCGAAAATCAGCGTCAGGCCTAGCGCGATGAGCGCATAGGCGGACCCTTTGTCCAAGCCGTTGAGTAGTTGAAGGATGATGGCGTCCATGACGTTGCCCCCAATGGTTACTTATCATTGATCGCGCGGCAGGCGGCTTTCGCGCACAGCCCACCAGTCAGCGCGTCAGGGCGGGCTGAAACCCGCCCTGAACAATGCGATCCGGTTCTTATGCGCCGGGGTTGCACTGACCCAGTTCGCCACCGGCGAACATCGGGTGATCGGGCTCGTAGGTGACCTGCTCGACAGGTGTGACTTCGACGATTTCCACGAGGTTGAATTCGTCCTCGGGATCAGCCGCACCCTTCACGACGACAACGTCCTTGAAGCACTGGTGGTCTTCAGCACGATAGGATGTCGGACCATTGCCGAGGCCGTCGAATTCGTATCCCTCGAGCGCTTCCACGATTGCACAGGGGTTAAAGGTGCCTGCACGCTCGGCCGCGTCCGCGTAGAGCAGCGTCTGCGCATAGCAGGTCTGGGCGGCCTGCGACGGCGGGAAGCCGTATTTCTCGCCAAAGGATTTCACGAAGGCGTTGGTGCCAGCGTATTTGTCGCCCATTTCGTTTTCGAGTTTCCAGTCCCAGTTCTGGGAGCCGACGATGCCTGCGATGTTCTTGCCGGCACCTTTCGCCATCAGCTCGGAGTAGAGCGGAACGACAATCTCGAAGTTCTTGCCGTTGGCCTGCTTTTCACGCAGACCGAACTGGACGGCGTTGGTCAGCGAGTTGACCATGTTGCCGCCGTAGTGGTTGAGAACCAGCACGTCTGCGCCAGAGTTCAGCACCGGCGCGATGTAGGACGAGAAGTCCGTCGACGCCAGGGGCGTCAGCACGTTGTTGACGGTTTCCCAGCCCATTGCCTCGGTCGCGGCGGCGATGGATTCCTGCTGGGTCCAGCCCCAGGTGTAATCCGCCGTCAGGTGATAGGCGCGGCGGTCGTCGCCGTAGAGGTTCTTGAGAACCGGCGCCAGCGCGGCGGCCGACATATAGGCGTTGAAGAAGTGACGGAAACCGTTGGCCTTCTTATCTTTACCGGTGGTGTCGTTCGAATGGGTCAGGCCAGCCATGAAGATGACGCCTGCTTCTTGGCAGAGACCCTGAACCGCGACGGCCACACCCGAGGACGAACCGCCGGAAATCATGATCGCACCGTCTTTTTCGATCATCGACTTGGCGGATGCGCGGGCTGCGTCCGATTTCGTTTGCGTATCGCCGGTGACAAATTCGACTTTCTTGCCGAGGATGCCGCTGCCGCTGAGCGACTTGGAGCTGAAGGTATTCAGCATGCCGCCGTCGCCTTCGCCGTTGAGATGCTCGACCGCCAGTTCAAAGGCGCGCAGTTCGTCAGCGCCCTCGTCGGCATAGGGGCCGGTCTGGGGTACGTTGAAACCAAGTGTAACCGTGCTGCCCGTAGGGGCGTTCAAATAACCGCTTTCCTGAGCGCGCAGGTATGTCGGCAGAGCAAAGCCAGCGCCGGCTATAGCGCCGGTTCTCAGCACGCCCCGACGTGTGACATCATATTTGGACATGAATATCCTCCCTTTTCGAAAAACGCATCGCGACGCTCCTCAACGAACGCGACACAGGCACGTATGTGCAAATCAAATAAGAGGACAGTTCCGAAAACTTCGCAATAAGCCCCTTGTTGTGAACGATAATTTTGTCAATAAATGTACATAGGCGGCGCGCTTCTTGTAAAATTAGTTATGTTGCGATGCAGAAACCCTTTGAAATTGCCTGACAAAGCGGGGGAGCAAGTGTGGCAAGAGACACCCTGACGGGCGGACGTATCCGCGAGAGACGGCTGATCGCGGGTATGCGTCAGGCCGAACTGGCGCGAGAGGCGGGGATTTCGGCCTCGTATCTCAATCTGATCGAACACAACCGGCGCAGAATCGGTGGCAAACTACTTGTCAATATAGCCCATGTACTGGGGGTCGAACCCTCTATGCTCTCGGAAGGGGCGGAGGCTGCGCTGATCTCGACCCTGCGTGAGGCGGCCGCAGATGCGGACAAGGTGCAGGCGGAAACCGAAAGGGTCGATGAATTTGCGGGGCGGTTTCCGGGCTGGGCGCAGGTTCTTGCGCAGTCGCACCGCAGGATCGCGTCGCTTGAGCGTACCGTCGATATCCTGTCGGACCGGTTATCGCATGACCCGGACCTTGCCGCTTCGCTGCACGAGGTGCTTTCAACTGCGGCGTCGATCCGGTCGACGGCTTCGATCCTTGCCGAAACAGGCGATCTAGAGCCGAAATGGCGTGACCGTTTTCACCGCAACCTGAACGAAGACAGCCTGCGACTGGCCGAAAGCAGCAAGACACTGGTTTCCTATCTGGATGAAAGCGACAGGAGCGAGAACCCCGGCAGTATCCCCCGCGAAGAAGCCGAAGCATTCTGTGCCGCGCAGGGCTATCATTTTCCGGAACTGGAAGAAGGGCTCAAGACGCCGGAAGAATTGGTCGAGGGACGATCCGAACTGGCCTCGCGCGCGTCGCGACGGATTGCGGTGGATTTCCTGAGACAATACCGCTCGGACGCGCTTGCCTTGCCGCTGAAGCCGTTTTCCGAAGCCTGCGCAAAGTTGGGGCCCGATCCTGCGCAACTGGCGGGTGAATTCGGGGCCGACATACCCGAAGTCTTGCGACGCATTGCAGCTATGCCCGAAACGGTTGTGCCACAGGGGGCGGGGCTGGTGATTTGTGACAGCTCCGGCGGCATGTTGCTGCGCAAAAACGTCGAGGGGTTCGCCATGCCGCGTTTCGGCGTGCCTTGCCCGCTCTGGCCCTTGTTCCTTGCGCTGAACCGCCCCTTGGTCGCCTTGCGGCGGGATGTGGTTCAGGCAGGAAGAGGCGGAGCCGGATTTACCTGCTACGCCCAGTCCTGGCCTGTGAACACGCCTGACCTGACGGAAAATCCCTTGTACCATTCTGTAATGCTCATCTTGCCAAAGCCCGGCGACGAGGAGCCGGCAAGCGGTGCGGTTCGACTGGGAAGTACATGTCGCGTCTGCCCGAGACAGCGCTGCATTGCGCGACGTGAACCTTCGGTTTTGCGTCAAGACTTTTGACAAGCCCGAGGAAGCTTGCCTAGAGTTGCAGGAAAAACGGCAATTTATTGCTTGATCGGCGCAGATCTGCGCAGCACTTGGGGAGGAGTGACGATCAATGAGCCGAAGAGTTTTGCTGATCGAGGATGAGCCAAACATCATCGAAGCGATACGTTTCCTGCTGACGCGGGACGGATGGAACGTGAACACGCATTCCGACGGGACGGATGCTGTGGAAGTGGTGCAAGAAGCCAAACCTGATCTTGTCATCCTTGACATGATGCTGCCCGGCAGAAGCGGCATGGATATTCTGCGGGACCTGCGCGAGATCGTCGAACTGGCCGGTCTGCCTGTGCTTATGCTGACAGCGCGGGGTCAATCGCGGGACCGGGATATGGCTGAAAAGGCAGGGGTCAGCCGTTTCATGACGAAACCCTTTTCGAATACCGAAGTCCTGACGGCGGTTCGCGATCTTGTGGCGCAGGCTTCTCGTTCATGAGTGAGCGGCGGGGAGGCGAGACACCCCGGGGGCCGACGCTGTTTCTCGAACGGCAGAGCTACCGCCGCCGCCGCCTAAGCGAAGTCGCGCGGCTGATGCCGATATTCGGCGCCGGGTTGTTCATGGTGCCACTGCTTTGGCCGGTGGGGGACGAGAGCGAAAAGGTCCAGACCTCGAGCGCGATACTCTATCTGTTCGGCGTCTGGGGCGGCTTGATCCTTGCCATCGCGCTGTTTGGTCTTGTGACAAGGAGCTGGGCGAAGTCGGACCAACGTGAGATCGACTGATGGCGTCGCTGAACCTGCTGCTATCGGTCTGCTTTTGCTACGTAATCCTGCTTTTTCTCGTGGCCTTCGTGGCCGACCGGCTGGCCGCGCGCGGGCGCAGCACCTGGCTGCGTTCGCCCTTGATCTACACCCTGTCGCTATCGATCTATTGTACCGCCTGGACGTTTTATGGGGCGGTTGGATATGCCGCCCGGTCCGGGTTGGAATTCGTCACGATCTATCTTGGTCCCACATTGGTGATGATCGGATGGTGGTGGGGACTGCGTAAATTGGTCCGGATCGGGCGTAGCCACAGGGTGACGTCCATCGCCGACCTGTTGTCGTCACGGTATGGCAAGTCAAACACGCTTGCCATTGGGGTCACGATCCTCGCCGTGATCGGGGTGACGCCGTATATTTCGCTTCAATTGCAATCAATTACCCTCTCGTTTTCGATTTTCGCCGATGCTGATCCAGGCTCGGATGACAGGGTGGGGGCTACCGTCATCTGGGTGGCGGCGGGACTGGCGGTTTTCGCAATCCTGTTCGGTACACGTAATCTTGACGCAAATGAACGCCACCATGGCGTCGTCATGGCAATCGCCATCGAAGCGGTGGTAAAGCTCGTGGCCCTGCTTGCGGTCGGTGTTTTTGTCGTCTGGCAGGTTTCCGGAGGGATAGAGGCGACCATGGCGCGCATCGATGCCTCGGAGATTGGCCGCTGGCAGGTGGACGGTGGGCGCTGGGCGTCTATCACCTTTCTCGCGGCGGCAGCCTTTGTTTGCCTGCCGCGCATGTTCCAGGTCATGGTGGTCGAAAACGATGACGAACGGCATCTGAGAACGGCGGCCTGGGCTTTTCCGCTTTACCTTTTGCTGATGAGCCTTTTTGTCGTGCCGATTGCGGCTATCGGACTTGAGCTGATGCCGGCCGGGTCGAACCCGGACCTGTTTGTGCTGACCATTCCGCTGAGCCAGGGCAGGGAAGGTCTTGCCATGTTGTCCTTCCTCGGCGGGTTTTCTTCGGCCACATCGATGGTGATCGTGGCGGCGATGGCGCTTTCGACGATGGTGTCGAACCAGATCGTCATGCCGATCTGGCTGTCGTCACAGACCCAGCAGGCGTCCCAGTCCGGCGACGTTCGCAAGATCGTGCTCTTGTCCCGCCGGGTTTCCATTGGCGCGATCATGGTGCTGGGCGTTGCCTATTACGAAATGTCGGGCGGCGGCGCGGCGCTGGCGTCGATCGGGCTGATTTCTTTTGCCGGGATCGCGCAGATATTGCCGGCATTGGTGGGCGGGCTGTTTTGGCGCGGTGCAACCCGGCTTGGCGCTATTGCGGGGCTGAGCGTCGGGTTCGGCATCTGGATGTTCTCTCTGCTCTTGCCGGGGCTCGGATCGGGGCTCATTCCTCAGCATGTGATGGAGCAAGGGCTGTTCGGCATCGCAGCCCTGCGACCCCATGCGCTGTTTTCAATCACGGGAATGGATCCAATCGAGCATTGCGTGCTCTGGAGCCTGACGCTGAACACGCTGGCATTTTTTATCGTGTCGGTCGCGAGTTTCCCGAACCCGGTTGAGCGCCTTCAGGGGGCGCAGTTCGTCAATGTCTTTGAACATTCCGCCGGTCCCCGGGGCTGGACCGGCTCAGTGGCGCAGAGCGAGGATCTGATGGTCATGACACAGCGTATTCTGGGTACGCAGGATGCGCGCGATCTGTTTCAACGCGAAGCTGCCCTTCAAGGGGAGTATGGGCAACTCCCTGAACCGACGCCGGAATTTCTTGAACGGCTTGAGCGACAGCTGGCCGGATCTGTCGGGGCGGCTACCGCCCACGCGATGATCGGTCAGATTGTAGGGGGAAGCTCTGTCTCGGTGCAGGATCTTCTGGCCGTGGCGGATGAATCCGCGCAGATGCTGGAGTATTCGTCGCAGCTTGAAGCGCAGTCCGAGGAATTGAGCCGTACAGCTCGAAAGTTGAGAGAAGCGAATGAAAAGCTCACGCAGATATCGCTTCAGAAGGACACATTCCTGAGCCAGGTGAGCCACGAATTGCGCACGCCGATGACGTCGATCAGGGCCTTTTCGGAAATTCTGCGAGACGCGTCCGATCTCGGCGAGGCGGACAAACGGAAATACGCGACGATCATCCATGACGAAGCGCTGCGACTGACCCGGCTTCTGAACGATCTGCTTGATCTCAGCGTTCTGGAAAGCGGGCAGGTCAGCCTTAATATGCGACCGGGGAACGTGAAGGATGTTCTCGACCATTCCATCGTTTCGGCCCTCGCCGGGGCGGACGGCAGCCTTGACGTCGTACGCGATGAAGCGTCTGAGCGTATTCCGCTTTATTCGGATTTGGACCGTTTGGCACAGGTTTTCATCAACCTAATCACGAATGCCCTGAAATACTGCGATGCCGGTCAGCCGCAGTTGAGGATCACGGCAAGGACGGCAGGGGACAATGTGGTCGTGGACATGGTTGACAACGGATCGGGCATCCCGACCGAAGCGCAGGCGATGGTCTTTGAGAAATTCGCCCGGGTAAGCGCTGAGAAAGCGGGCGGCGCGGGTTTAGGGCTCGCCATTTGCCGGGAGATCATGCAGCGCCTCGGCGGGGATGTCGTGTATTTGGCGGGACAGTCGGGGGCGGGCTTTCGGGTGACGTTGCCGACAAAGGGAGAAATCAAAGGATGAAGAGGGCGTTGTAAAGTTAATGGTAACGATACCTGCTTAGACCCGGTGGCGGGGTAACGGCAATCGGCAGGTCGGAGGCAATGACAGCCACACCAGAGTCAGTCATTCATCGCAAAGTTGCCGCGGGGCGCGACGATCCCAAGGTTGAGGGGCGCACCGCTTTACGAGCTCTGCGGCTTGGGCTTGCGCGGGCGGCTCGGGATGAGTTTGGGTTGCCCATCGCCATCATCGGCGCGACACAGGCCCGTGCCGCGCAGGAGAATCTTGGCGATCATGTGGATGAAGAACGCATGTTGCTGCTTCTTGACGGGCCGATGGGGGCGACCGGTGCCATCTGCGTCGACCGGAGCAGTCTTGCCGCGTTGACTCAGCAACAGACCATGGGCAGGGTAACGAATGCGGATCCGGGCGAGCGACCCTTTACCGGCACCGACGCGGCCATGATGGCGCCTCTGGTGGACGCACTGATAAAGCGTTCCGCAGATCTTTGTGATTTCGAGCCCGACAAAAAGTGCCTCGAGGGGTTTCGCTTTGGCGCGATGACAGCCAATCTCCGCTCCCTCACCTTGGCCGTTGATGCCGAAAAATTCCGCATTTTCGAACTTCAGCTCGACTTCGCTGCCGGTGTGCGCCAGGGCGCGATGACCCTGATACTGCCGGACGAAGTTGAAACAGCGCAGAAAGACGTAACGTCCGAACCTGCCGTGTCTGCAAAAATGGAACGTGCAGTAGGAGCCGCGACCGCAGAATTGAATGTGGTGATCGCCCGCCTCAAACTTTCGCTCAAGGAACTGAACGAGCTGAAGCCGGACGATCTTATTCCGTTGGTCGATCCGCGCATGGAAGCGGTGGAACTGCTGAGTATCGAAGGCAATAAGATTGCGACGGCTCATCTGGGCCAGGCGGGCGGGTGGAAAGCTGTCCGGATCAACTGTCCGTCACAGCAGCAGTTGCGCCAAATCGAAGAGGGTCCCGGTTTTGAAGCCGACAACCTGATGGCCGGTGGGGACAATCTTGGGGTAACGCTGGACATGCCGACGCTGCCGGATTTTCCGGGCACAGTCGAAGAGGGCGGATTTGGCGGTCTGGCGGACCTGCCGGAAACTGATGCGATGCCGTCCATGCCCGAGATGCCGCCGATGGGAAACCTGCCCGAGCCGGGCAGCCCACCTTCAATACCGGAAGAGATGGATTTTCCGCCAATGGCGGGTTTCGACGATGATGCGGATTTGCCCGATATGAGCACCGAAGATGCCGCCGCCGAAATATCAGCGCTCGCGGGACTGCCTCTGGACGAGGAAGACGCTCCGCCCGAGATCAAATTCCCCGATATTTAGACTGGCCTAAGCCTTGCTCTGGGCGATCTGGTCCAGCATTGGGCGCAGATGATCAAGCTGGTAGCCAGCGTTGCTCGTCGCCGACAGGATTTCGTCCGTCGGGCGGGTGCCTGCCTGACTAAGCGCCCAGATCACCGAGCATCTGGTGCCGGACGCGCAATAAGCCAGAACGGGGCCTTCCGATGCTTCGATCATGGCGCGTTGCCGCGCCACGTTTTCTGGGGTCATCGTCTGGTGGGTCAGTTCGAGAACCTCGAACTTGAGCCCTGCCGCTTCGGCCGCCGCTTTTACGGCCGCCGACTGATGCGAAGGAGGCACTTCGCCATCGGGCCGGTTGCAGATGATCGTGCTGTATCCAGCGTCCGCGATAGCCTGAGCTTCCTCGGGATCGATCTGCGGAGAAACATGATAGCGGTCGGTGATTTTGCGTGCATCCATGGCGTCGATCCTTACGCTGCGGCGGAACGGCTGTCCAGATACCGCGACGCGGTCGGAGCGAGGCGCATTCCGATCAGCATTGCAGCCAGAAACAGGAACCCGCCTGTGCCGCCATAGGAGAGGGAAGCGATGGCCGGTCCGGGGCAAAGCCCCGCGAGACCCCAGCCAAGTCCGAAGAGAACGGAACCGGTGATCAGGCGACGGTCAAATTCAGTCGCAGGCATTTCCGGAAAAGACCCGCCAATGACCGGCGTGCGGGATTTGGTCATCTGCCAGGCAATCGCCATGGGAATCATCGCGCCGCCCATCACGAAGGCAAGCGTGGGGTCCCAGTTGCCAAACAGGTCGAGAAAGCCCTGCACCTTGTTCGTGTTGGTCATGCCGGAAAGCAGGAGGCCGGCACCGAACAGCCCGCCCGAGAGTATTGCGAATAAAATGCGCATCAGATGATCTCCAGAACATGACGGAAGAGGGCAACGCTCGCGATGCCGGAGGCCATGAACACCAATGTGGCGACGATCCCGCGGGGAGAGAGACGCGACATGCCGCAGACGCCGTGCCCGGAGGTGCATCCGTTCGCGATTCTCGTACCGAGTCCCACCAGAAGTCCGGCCACGGCGATGATCACCCAGTCACTCGTGAGATGCGTCTCAGTCCCGGGAAGCCAGATCAGGGCGATCACAGCGGGAACTGCGATCATGGCCGCGACAAAGGCGGCGGCCTCGAATGCCTGAGATCCCTTCGCATCGACAATTCTGCCGATGATGCCGCTGGCGCCCATGATGCGGCCGTTGCCCAGGAGGTAAAGAGCGCCAGCAGCGCCTATCATCAGGCCGCCCAAAAGGCCCCAGATCCAGTCCATAAACATGATCGCACTTTCCAGTTAATCGCGCTCAAAGCTTGTTCAGCGGCAGTTTTAGCATGATGTCGCCATTCGGTTCGGGCTCTGGCATGTTGCCCGCCCGCATGTTGACCTGAATCGAAGGCAGGATCAGGCGGGGCATGCCCAACGTCGCATCCCGGTCGTCGCGCAGTTTCCTGAAATCTTCCAGTTTGCGGCCATGCCCGATGTGGATGTTCAGCTCTTTCTGCTCACCCACCGTTGTTTCCCAGGCATAGTGATCCCGTCCCTGCGCCTTGTAGTCATGGCCCACGAAGATCCGGGTTTCATCCGGAAGAGCGAGGATCTTCTGGATCGAATTGTACAGCGTTTCCGAGGAGCCGCCTGGAAAGTCGCATCGCGCCGTTCCGAAATCGGGCATGAACAGGGTATCGCCGACAAAGGCGGCGTCACCGATCACATAGGTCAGGCAGGCGGGGGTGTGGCCGGGCGTATGGAGCACATCGCCCCGCATCTGGCCAATGTGGAAACTGTCGCCATCTTCGAACAGCTGGTCGAATTGCGAACCGTCACGCTGGAATTCGGTGCCTTCGTTGAAAACCTTGCCAAAGGTTTCCTGAACCGTGGTGATGTTGGCGCCGATACCGATCTTTCCGCCGAGCTTTTCCTGAAGATAGGGGGCGGCGGACAGGTGGTCGGCGTGAACATGGCTTTCGAGGATCCATTCAGTCGACAGATCATTACTGCGCACGAATTCGATAATCTTGTCAGCCGAGCTGGTGTCCGTCCGGGCCGCCGCATTGTCGAAATCGAGCACGCTGTCGATGATCGCACAGGCGCTGCCACTCCGGTCGCGAACCACGTAAGATACTGTGTTTGTTGCTTCGTCAAAAAAGGCGGTAACGTCAGGTTTCATGAGCGATCTCCATCTTTCGTCAAACATATATCATTTTATGAATATGTTTCAACCATGATTCGGCGTGTGGTGAAAATTTAACGGCTGACGCGGGGTGGCGTCACCTCGCGAGTTCTGATTAAGGGTCTGTAAACACTTTGTAGTATATCGCCTTATAGCCGGGATTTCGCCGATGTGCAGCGAGTCACAAATCAAGGCGAGAAATCTCAAACGGCTATGCTAAAGTGCATGCGACATGAGGTTTGCCGGAGGAGGGGCAAGGCTAATGTTAAAAGGGGAGGAAGACATGACCGATCAGGAATTATCTCAGACCGCACGGCAACTGGAAGCGACAATCGTCGCATCAAGAGGGGCCAAACGGCTTGAGTTGCAGCCGCAGCTCAGCCGCGTGCTGGAACGTCTCGATCGTAGTGGACAGCATGTTCCGGCACGTCTTCGCAATCTCAATGCGGTCCTGCTGGATGAGGCGATTGAAAGCCGCTTTGACAATATGCCGCTCTGATTAACTTGGGCGGCCCCGGCGTGATCAGCTCAGGATCACGCCAACCACTACAAGCATCAAACCGATGACGGAAAGACATAATGCCCCGAGGTTGAGGGGCAGAACCGCTGCTACGGCTGCGCGGAGTTCGTTTTCGCTGAGCCCCGCCCGACGGGCGCGTGCGACCCGGAGGATACACCAGATCAGTCCGGCCAACCCTGCCAGCGAAAGAGCCGCACCGCCCCAGATCATGATCTCAAACATGACGAACTCCTTCATTTATCCAGCGTTCGCCTAGCGGATCGGGGCGTTTGGCGCAAGCTTGTCGCAACTGCTGATCCTGACTTGCGAAACGTCATCGCTGCCGGTATCCGAAACGGTGAAATTGGCGATGCGGCGGGCCTATATTCTTGGGTCCGGGTGAGAACAGGGGCGGCACCAAGCGCAGTCTTTCGTATTCGACAGTCGCAGCGGGTGAGGAACGCCCGAAATAAATTGGACCCTTAGAGGCAGAGGACCAGCATGAGCGAAGATACTACCTATTCCGTAACCGCAGGTGAATTAAGGCAGTTCGTGGAACGCGCCGAACGTCTGGAGCAGGAAAAGAAAGATATTGCCGAGCAGATCAAGGAAGTTTTCGCCGAGGCAAAAGGTCGTGGTTACGACGTCAAAGCGCTCCGTAAGATCATCGCGCTAAGAAAGCGCGACAAGGATGATATCGCCGAAGAAGAGGCGGTTATCGAGATGTACAAGGAAGCGCTGGGCATGAGCTAAGGCTTGTGCCATCGGGTCGCGTTTTTCTTGACGCGTATCGCTGACAACGGGTCTCGGAAACGGGGCCCGATTTTCTTATGCAGAGGTTTCTTTAGTGGTGATCAGTGGGGGCTGGGCCTGCCGGTGACGGTTTGATCTGCCGTCACTGGTCGTGAACTTTCCTGTCATTCCGTCTGAGATGGCAGCCGGATGTCTGGGCGTATTCTTGCCCCGGGGCTTTTCATTCGTGCGGCGGGCATGCGCAGAAGCAAATCAAGGGCCTAGAAAACGGATTCCGTCTATCTGGGCGATCTTTGAGACGTCATGGTCGTATAGGAACGTCAACTCATCGACCAGTTCGTCAGTCCAGCCGGGCAAGTCCAGTTCTTCTTCGATTGCTTCCGGAATGGCGTATTTTTCGAGGAAGGCAGCAATCACCTTGGCAATCTGGCGGTCGGTGAGTTCGGGCTTGGACGCAAGGTAGGCGCGAAGCCGTTTGAGGCCCGCTTCGGACATGATGTCATCCAGCAGATCGAACCGGCCTTTCAGGTGCTTGGCAGTGGCCAAGCCTGCAAAGCTTTTTAGGATGTCGGACCAGATAAAAGGCGAGTCCTCGTAACACCAGACTGTCACCTGAAGATCCGGAAGAATGGAGCGGACATGCTTGAGCATATCGCTCCACCGGATCTCTCTTGCCGGATTGTTGAGAAGCAGATCCTGCTGCTGACGCTTGGAGGCATTGCTCATCACGTTTGGCAGAAAGGTCGCAGGATTGCAGATGGCCAGGAACAGCTCAAGGCTGTCCCCCGCAAACAACTGCTGCGCCTGTCGCAGCCTCCGGGTGGCCAGTGGGTAGAGCTTGCCGTCACCCAGAGCGAACCGGGGTGATCCGAAGAAGTGGGTATTGGATAGAATCAGGCGGTCGGCTTTTTCTTCGTCGAGGATGGCATCGACGATCACGTCCCTGGCGTCATCGGCAGGGGCGGCGGAATCCAGGGCAACGAAAGATTCCTTGATCAGTGTACGATATTTGCCCGGACCCGGCACCGCAATTCCGTTCCGGGAAAACTCCTGCTTGTTTTTCAACAGACTCTTGAGCAGCCGGTCGCTGTCCGTGTGATGTGCGCCAGCGTGAAGAATAACCTTCATGACCACCTCCAGAACTGCCGATAGCGGTCTGCTTGCGATACTGAACCGGCGGGGTCCCGTCAATTTTTGACTTTGATTTCCGGCGTCTTTGCCAATTGCCGGGATTATCTGTGGCAAATAAGCAGGTTGCTGCGGGGCAGGGTTGTTCTGAATGCTGGAAGATCTGAGAAAATGGTGGGCGACCCTGGAATCGAACCAGGCGTGCGTCTCCGCGAGGGAGTTACAGTCCCCTGCCACACCTTGCGGCCTGTCGCCCACTGTCGGATGCGCATTGCTTCCGACGTGGGGGCGTGATTACAAGCGCACTCTAGAGGCGTCAACAGGAAAATCCGGCCAAATGACGTATCCTGAAAAAAGCCTGGAACGCAGGGAGAATAGCTATGAAAAAACCTAAGTGGGTGGTCGAAAAGGAGCAGGCCAAAAAGGCGGCGTCGGCCGAAACTGTGTGGCTGTTCGGTCTGCACGCGGTGCGCGATGCCTTACTGAACCCCAAGCGGGAAAAGCTGCGCTTGATCGTCACCAAGAACGCGCAGGACAAGCTTGAGGATGCGATTGCCCAGTCTGGTGTCACCGTGGAACAGGCGGACCCCCGGAAGTTCTCCGCACCGATAGATCCCGGTTCCGTGCATCAGGGTGCGGCACTTGAAGTGAAACCGCTGAACTGGGGCAGCCTGATGGATGTGGCGATCGGCGCAGAGGTGCCACGGCTGATTCTTCTCGATCGGGTGACGGACCCGCATAACGTCGGGGCAGTTCTGAGAAGCGCGGAAGTGCTAGGGGCCAGCGCCGTGATCGGCACGCGGCATCATTCTGCGCCGGAAACGGGCGCTCTGGCCAAAACGGCCAGCGGGGCACTTGAGAGACAGCCGTATCTGAAAGTGCGGAATCTCGCCGACGCCATCATCGAACTGCAGGGCGCCGGGTATCTGGTTCTCGGCCTTGATGGCGAAGCGGAACACACGGTCGGTGAGGCGCTCGCAGGCAACAAGGAAAGGCCGGTTGCGCTTGTGCTTGGGGCGGAAGGGCCGGGGTTGCGGCAAAAGACAAAGGAAACGGTGGATATGCTTGTCCGCATTCCTGCAGCCGGGGCGTTCGGCTCCCTCAACGTTTCCAATGCCGCTGCGGTGGCGCTCTATGCCACCCTGCACTGAAGCGGGTAGTCAGATGCCGTAAGACTGCAGTGGCTGTCACGTGGTAGGTGGGCGAAGCTCGACAGTGTAACAAAGTTCACAAGACCTTTGTGCCAGGGTCACATCGGCGTAACCGACCTTCCCAGCGTGCGCGCAAGAGAGCATCTTGTAGTCAAAGCCAAAGAGAGACCCCATGCGCGTTCTTGCGATATTGATCACCGTGATCCTGTTTGGACTGGTTCGCCCCGTGCTGGCGGAGCAGTCGGCCTTCCATGCCCCCAATGGCGTGGCGCTGCAGGGATATGACACGGTCGCATATTTCACCCGGCACGAGGCGACGCGGGGTCATTCGGACAAGAAGATCATGTGGAAAGGCGCGATCTGGTACTTTGCCAGCACCGAAAATCTGCAAAGATTCGAAGCCAATCCACGCGCCTATGCACCGCGTTATGGCGGGCATTGCGCCTATGGCGTTTCTCGCGGCCTGCTGGTTTCAGGTGACCCCCTTAATTGGCAGATCGTTGGCGGGCGGCTTTACGTCATGCATGACGAACGTATTCTTCAGGAATGGTCGCAGGAGTCCGAGGCGAATATCCAGAAGGCGAACCTGAACTGGCCTGCGTTGTACAAACGTTGATTCTCACAGTTTCGCGATCCGGTCTTTTTTTGTCGAATATGTTGCTTATTTGTCCATTGATCGCAGGCCGGAACTCCTGCGCATCATTTTACTGTCCCTCGTTCCGTACCTCGCGCCCAAAGTTCGCTTTGGGCGCTTTTTTCTTGCGAAGGATAGGGGTAGCAATTTCACCATGACAGATTACAGCGATGAATTTCTCAAATCCGTTTTGACGAGCGTGCGCGTCATTGCCGTTGTCGGCGTTTCGGCCAATCCGGTGCGTCCAAGCTTTTACGTTGCACGCTACCTCTCGCTCAAAGGCTACGACGTTATTCCGGTAAACCCCAGGCACGCGGGAGAAACGCTTTTTGGCAAGACCGTTATCGGATCCCTGTCTGACATTGATCGACCCGTAGACATGGTCGACATCTTCCGCCGGTCCGAAGCTGTGCCGCCCATTGTCGACGAAGCCCTCGACCAATTTCCGACATTGAAAGCCATCTGGATGCAAATCGGGGTTACGAATCCGGATGCTGCGCAAAAAGCCGAAGACCGGGGTGTGAAGGTGATCCAGGATCGCTGTCCCAAGATCGAGTACCAGCGGCTGTTCGGCGAATTACGCATGGGAGGTTTTGCCACCGGTATCATTTCGTCCAAGCTTTAGTGGTTTGAAATTTCTGTTCAGAAATTTCCCAAGAAAATTCAATTTTCTTGGTCGGGCTCCTTCGTAGCCCGGGACGCCTTTTCGGAAATGCCACTTTGCGATTGCCGACGCTGCAGTTCCGCCAGAACTTCCTCAAGGGTCACATCCCGCGAAGCCAGCATAACGAGCAGATGGTAAAGAACATCGGCCGCTTCTGCCGTCAGACGCGCCTTGTCGCCCTTTACGGCTTCGATAATGGCTTCTACAGCCTCCTCCCCGAACTTTTCGGCACATTTTTCAGGGCCGCTTGCAAGCAAACGCGCTGTCCAGCTGCTATCCGGCGAGGCGTTACGCCTCTCAGATATCGTCGCGCCAAGTTCTTCCAGAACGCTCATGTCAGCCTCATCGGTATGCCTGCATCGGCCATGTGCTTTTTAGCCTCTGCAATTGTAAAGTCGCCGAAGTGGAAAATGGACGCCGCCAGAACGGCGCTTGCGCCACCTAGCGTGACGCCTTCGACGAGGTGATCGAGTGTACCAACACCGCCAGATGCGATGACCGGGATGTCAACTGCGTCCGAAATGGCCTTGGTCAGGGGAAGGTTAAATCCAGCACGGGTGCCGTCCCTGTCCATAGAGGTCAAAAGGATTTCACCTGCGCCTTTTTCTTCTACCAGGCGGGCGAATTCCACGGCATCGATGCCGGTGGGCCGACGTCCACCATGGGTGAAAATTTCCCAGCGGCCTGGCGCTACGGTTTTTGCGTCGATGGCCACAACGATACACTGGCTGCCAAAGTGGGCCGATGCCTCGGCAATGACTTCCGGACGCGCGACTGCGGCCGAATTAAAAGACACCTTGTCAGCGCCGGCCAACAGCAGATCACGGACATCTTCACGGGTTCTGACGCCACCGCCTACGGTCAGCGGGATATAGCACTGCTCGGCCGTGCGGCGCACCACATCAAACATCGTTCCCCGGTTTTCATGCGTGGCGTGAATGTCGAGAAAACACAGCTCGTCTGCCCCGGCCGCGTCATAGGCCTTGGCAGATTCGACCGGATCCCCGGCGTCCCGCAATTCGACAAAATTGACACCTTTCACGACCCGCCCGTCGGCGACATCGAGGCAGGGGATGATGCGTGTCTTGAGCATTCTATACCTTCAGGGTTTTGCCTTGGTTGACCGTCCTGTCACGGCAATGTCAACCACCTGCATTGGAACGATATCCACAGGCAAGTCGTTTTGAGCATGAAGAGTAAAACAATCAAGAAACTATCCGAGGCTTGTTCTAACATGGAAAACGACCTGATTGAGACTGTTCTTGCCGTCATGGCCAATCCGAAAAGTTGTGAACTCGAAGTGTTCATCGCCAAAGGCTCAGTACCCGAAACGATGGATCGGCTGAAGCAATCCGTAGTTGCCGCAGGCGCTTATATAGTTGGAGAAGCTTCTGGAGATCATGCGGAAACGCCAGCTGAAATTTCAGCGCCGGCTCAAATGGCTTTTCGTGCTGGCGCGCCGTCGGGATTCGCCAGAACCCCTCATGATTTTGTCCTGGTGCCCACAATCGTCGCCACGATGGATCCGGACGAGAACGGGGATGTCTGGATCCGGTTCAATCTGGCCTATAGGCAGGGCGAGGACGATCTGCCGATGGCCGCTTGACCGGATCATACTGGACTTCAGGCTTACTCGTTCAGCAATTTGATGGCTTCCGCGAGGTCGAGAGCACCGTCGTACAAGGCCCTTCCCGAGATGGCACCGTCGAGCTTCGCGCCGCAATCGCGAAGCGCTTTGAGATCCGCCAGTGAGCTTACGCCGCCGGATGCGATGACAGGGATGGAAACCGCATTGGCCAGTTCCATTGTCGTTTCCACATTCGGTCCTTCCATGGCGCCATCGCGGTTGATGTCCGTGTAAATGATCGCGGCAACACCCGCATCCTCAAAGGATTTCGCAAGTTCCGTGGCGCTCACATCGGTTTCTTCGGCCCAGCCGCGCGTTGCAACCTTGCCATTGCGCGCATCGATCCCCACAGCCACTTGACCCGGGAATTCGCGGGCGGCCTGTTTCACCAGTGACGGGTCCTCAACGGCAACGGTCCCGAGAATGACACGCGCGAGGCCGCAATCGATCCAGTTTTCAATGGTCGCCATGTCCCGGATGCCACCGCCAAGCTGCGCCGGCACGTCACAGCGCTTTAGAATTGCTTCCACGGCGACAGCATTGACCGGCTTGCCCTCAAAGGCGCCATTAAGGTCGACGAGGTGTAGCCACTGACACCCGGCTTCTACGAAGCTGAGCGCCTGCGCCGCAGGATCGGTATTGAAAACCGTCGCCTTTTCCATGTCTCCGCGCAAAAGCCGAACGGCTGCGCCATCTTTCAGATCAATCGCCGGATAGAGAATCATGTCGTCTTCCTGAAGGTTCGGATCGTATTACCTCGCAAAGCAGACCGAGGCCCGCGTGCTATGCACAACCGCTTCACGAATTGCAACGCCGTGGCGCCTTCTGACTTGATCGCGGATCCAGGCTCAGAGATGTTGCGGAAAAGGGGAGAAGTGAAAAATGAAACATTTGATTGCCGGCGTCTTTGCTTTCCTTGCGGGAACTGGCGTTGCTCTGGCCGACCCGCTCGAGGGCCGTTGGCAGACCGAAGTCGATGCAGGCGCATACGCAATCGTCGAGATGGCCCCCTGCGGCGCTGCGATCTGCGGCGTGTTCGTAAAGACCTTCAATGAGCAAGGAGAATATGCCTCTCCCAATCTTGGAAAAACTGTCGTGATAGACATGGTCCCAAATGGCGATGGAACCTACGCCGGAAAGGTCTGGCGGCCCTCCAACGACAAGATCTACATCGGAAAAATGGCACTTGAAGGCGACAGTCTCGCGTTGCGCGGCTGTGTCGCCGGCGGTCTCATCTGCTCAAAACAGACATGGAAGCGGGTTGATTAGGACGCGCCTCTTCGACTGGTGCCCCAAGTCAGGGGCGCCAGCGCAGGAAGTTCGAAATGAACCGCAATCCGGTCTGCTGGCTTTTCTCTGGGTGGAACTGCATGCCCAACATGGTGTCACGTCCCACGATGGCCGTCACCTCCCCACCGTAATCCACATGAGCCAGGCGCTGCATCTTGTCCCAGACGACAAAATGGTAGGAATGTACGAAATATGCGTGGTCGCCAGTCGAAATACCGTCGAAAATAGGGTGTTCCCCGTCGATCACCAGATCATTCCACCCCATGTGCGGCACTTTCAAATCTAGGGTCGTCGGCTTGATCTTGATGACCTCGCCTTCGATCCAGTTCAGCCCCGTTGTCTCTTCATATTCGCGCCCGAGGGTCGCCATCAATTGCATGCCGACGCAAATGCCAAGGAACGGCCTGCCTTTGATCTCGACAGCCTCCACCAACGCGTCGAACACGCCGGAATGTCCGCGCAGAGATGACGCACAGGCCGGAAAGGCACCGTCACCGGGCAGAACGATCCGATCTGCCTTGGCGACGATTTCGGCTTTGTCCGTTACGATAACGTCACCCGCATCCACTTCGCGCGCCATACGCTGAAATGCCTTCTCCGCAGAATGCAGGTTTCCACTTTCATAGTCGATTATCGCGGTCAGCATCGTAGTTTTCCCGATCAACAGAAGCGCCGCTCTCGATGACCGGCCTCCTTCTTTGGGTCAAAAAATATCCCCGCCGGAGGCATCGCGCGCCAGCGCGATCTTCGGCAGCACAAGTTTCAGAGAGTGCCCTTGGTCGAGGGCACGGCGTCGGATTTTCTCGGGTCCTGTTCGACGGCAAGTCGCAGGGCTCGGGCAACCGATTTAAAGGCTGCTTCGGCAATATGATGGCTGTTGAAACCGTGAATCCGGTCAACATGCAGGGTTATGCCGCCATTCCCCGCAAATGCCTGAAAGAACTCCCGGACAAGCTCCGTGTCGAAAGTACCGATCTTGGGTGTCGGCATATCGACCCCCCAGCTCAGATATGCACGCCCCGAAAGGTCGAGCGCACAGCGCACCAGTGCCTCGTCCATCGGCAGGTGGCATTCCCCGTACCGGCGGATGCCGCGCTTGTCACCCAGCGCCTCGGACAGGGCTTGGCCAAGCGCGATGCCAGCGTCCTCAACCGTGTGGTGATCGTCGATATGCAGGTCACCCTTGGCGCTGATTTCCATGTCGATCAGCGAATGGCGCGCCAGTTGGTCCAGCATGTGATCGAAGAACCCGACGCCGGTCCGGTTGTCATAGGTACCGGTGCCGTCAAGATTGATCTTCACGGAGATTTCCGTCTCTGCTGTCTTTCTGCTGATTTCGGCGCGTCGCATGGTCAATTTCCTTGGCTGTTGCGGACTTATAGGGAGCGTGCCGAGCCAATCCAATGGATTTCTGCATTTCCTTCAGCTCCCCCGTGGCGGGGATTGCTTGTCCAAGTTCCGCGTGTCAGGTTGCCTGAAGAACCAAGATAGGGGCCTTGTCATGTCAACCTGCGTCTTCATTCAGATTCGTTGCAAACCGGGCACAACCTACAAGGTGGCCGAAGCCATCGCTCTGCGTGAAATTCATTCTGAACTCTATTCGACCAGCGGCGATTTCGATCTTCTGATGAAACTCTACATCCCCGCGGATGCCGATGTCGGCAAGTTCATTAACGACCATCTGCTTGATATCGAAGGCATAGAAAGGTCTTTGACGACCATGACCTTCAAGGTTTTCTGACCAACTTCTACAAGCATTCCCCTGTGTCGTAACAGCACGCCCAGAACGTCACTCTGCCGAAAATATATTTTAGGCTTGAAGTTTCTCGGCGAGACGGGAAAAATCGCCCTGCATGATGAGGGAGACTCCGTAATGGCTGCGATCACCGTACATCCCGAAGGATGGAAGCCGGCAAAAGGCTATGCAAATGGCATTCTCGCCGAAGGTCGCGTGTTGTTCGTCGGCGGTCAGATCGGCTGGAACGCGGATCAGGTGTTCGAGACCTCCGATTTCATCGGACAGATGCGCCAAGCGCTGCTGAATATTCGCGATGTGGTTACGTCTGCAGGCGGAGCCGTTGAAGATATCGCTCGGCTGACATGGTATGTCACGGACAAGCAGGAATACGTGAAGCGGCAGGCTGACGTAGGACGTGCCTACCGTGAAGTCATGGGGTATCATTTCCCTGCAATGACCATGGTCGTTGTCGCTGCCCTTGTTGAGGACGAGGCTTTGGTGGAAATAGAGGCGACCGCCGTTCTTCCTGAGTGATTTTGCTCTTTCGGGAAGGCATGCACGGTTCGTTTCATCCCATGCTTTGGGGCACACCGCGCGTTCCAAACGTTTAGAAACGCTAAACTCGAACTGCCCGGTTTTCAAACCTGCTGGCCTTGGGCTAGGACCGGACGTATCGTGACCAGTGGCAAAACGGAAGGACATCAAGTTGGGCGAATTCACACTGCCGATCAGCATCAGTTTCGGTCATTGCGATCCGGCTGCGATTGTCTTCTATCCGAATTATTTCCGCTGGTTTGATCGCTGCTTTCATACTTTCCTCGCCGAACGGGCAGGGGGCCACAAGGCGATCTGTGCACAGCTTGGTGCCAAGGGAATCGGCCTGATCGACGTCAAAGCCAACTTCCCGTCCCCGGCGGTAGAGGGGGATGAGATGTCTCTGGTCCTGTCCATCGAAAAGTGGAGCGACAAGACCCTGACGCTTGGGTATGAGGGAAAGGTGGGTGACAGGGTTGTGGTATCCGGCAGCGAGATCCGCGGGCTGTTCATCCAAAAAGACGGCCGCATGAGGGCGGGCGAGATGGCACCTCTGCGGGCGCTCCTCGATCCTGCGCCCTAATGCGCCCCCAGCATAATCAGCCAGAACCAGACGGTGACGAGCGAGGTACCCGTGGCGATAAGAACCGATGAAGCCACGACCCGTTTGGCGCGACCGTACATATTGGCGAAGATATAGGCGTTGAAGCCGGGTGCCATCGAGGAGTTCATTATCGCCGAGCGGAAAAGGTCCTGCTTGAGCGACGTGGCTGTCCCGAAGGCCCAGACAAGGGCAGGGTGCAGCATCAGGGAAATTGTGCACACAAACGCAATGGCACGGAAATCGCCCTCGGGCCGATACTGAACAAGCACACCGCCAAGGGCGAAAAGCGCACAGGGCAGGGCGGAGCGGATGATGAGCGCGAGTGCGTCGTCCACGACGGTCGGAATAGTGTAACCCGAGATATTGACGATGAAGCCCATCGCGATCCCAATCACGAGCACATTTCGGAACATCGCCGAAAAGACCGCTCCGACAAAAGCGCCGCTGGATTTGCCGCGCGCCCGCACCAGCTCCATAGCCGTGATGCCAAGGCCGTAGCAAAATGGCGCATGGAAGGCGATGATCGCGTAGTTGCCGGTTAATCCTTCGGGCCCAAATGCGCGCTCGGTGATGGGCAGGCCAAGCAGGACCGAGTTTGAGAAAAGGCAGGCGAATCCGATTGCCACGCAGTCTTCCCAGTCGCGTTTGAAAAGCAGGCGCGCACCGGTGATGCCCACTGAAAAACACAAGGCGGCCGAGATGTAAAACGACGCGAGCAGCCGCGGGTCAAAGCCCGAAGCCAGATCGATATGTGAAATCGCATTGAAGAGCAGGCAGGGCACGGCAAAGCCCTGCGTGAACTTCATCAGACCGTTGATATGTTCCGCGTTCAGGTATCCGGCCCGGGTACATCCATAGCCTGCGCCGATCACCAGAAAGACAGGCAGGATGACGTCGATCAGGCTCTGGAACATTAAGGTTCGATCCTGATCTTATACGGGAATGCGGATCGTCATGCCGTCATAGGCGCAGCTGACGTTCGATGGAGTTTCCTGCGTCACCGTCTCGTAGTCGAGATCGATATGCATATTGGTGAGGACCGCATTTGCGGGGGACAGACGTTCGATCCATTCGAGCGTTCGCGCAAGATGCGCGTGCGTGGGATGAGGGTCGCGCCGCAGCGCGTCGACGATGAAGTAGTCCAGCCTTTCGAGCGCGCTCCAGGATTCGTCGTAGATTTCTGCCACATCCGGCAGATAGACAAGATCGCCGATGCGGAACCCGAGACTGTCGATAGAGCCGTGGGCGACGCGGAACGGCCTGAGGTCGATCTTGCCGCCGGGTCCGTCGATTTCAAAGGGGCCGTCAATGGTCTTCATCTCGAGGATCGGAGGGTAGGGTGAGCCTTCGGGTTGTACGAAGGCATATCCAAACCGGGAAAACAGCGCGTTCTGCGTGTCGCCATCCGCCCAGACGGGAAGTCGAGCGCGAATGTTGAAGACGATCATGCGGAGGTCATCAATCCCGTGCACGTGATCGGCATGGGAATGCGTGTAGACGACGGCGTCGAGCTTGCCGATTTTCGCATCCAAAAGCTGCTGTCGCAGGTCAGGAGTCGTGTCGATCAGAACCGTGGTCGTACCATCAGGCCCGTCCCTCTCGATCAGCATCGAACATCTGCGCCGGGTGTTCTTGGGGTTTGTCGGATCGCAGTCGCCCCAGTGACCGCCCAGTCTTGGAACCCCGCCGGAAGACCCGCACCCGAGGATGGTAAAGCGCATTTCTCCCATCAGGCAGCGTCCTTGTATTTCGCGGCCTTGGCAAAGAGGCGATCAAAATTTTCCTGCGTCTGGGCGGCAAAGCTCGGGTAATCCATGCCGAAAAGCTCGGCGCCTACCTTTGCCGTGTGCACCGTATAGGCAGGTTCGTTGCGCTTTCCTCTGAATGGCTTCGGCGCCAGATAGGGGCTGTCCGTTTCGACAAGGATGCGGTCCACCGGCGCGGCCGCAAAGATGTCGCGCACCTCCTGGCTTTTCGGGAAGGTCGCGATGCCTGACATGGACAGGTAGAACCCCAGATCGATTGCGGCTTTGGCCAGTTCGGGCCCGGAAGAAAAGCAATGCATCACACAGGGGTAAGCACCGGCCTTGAATTCTTGGGTGAGGATCTGCGCCATATCCTCGTCGGCCGCGCGCGAATGAATGATCAGCGGCAGCTGCGTTTCCCGCGCTGCGGCAATGTGAATTCGCAAGGATTGCTTCTGGATCTCGGCGCTTTCGGCGGTGTAGTGGTAATCGAGACCCGTTTCTCCGATCCCAACGAACTTGGGATGCTGCGCCAATTTGACCAGTTCCTCCACCGAGGTCAGCGGTTCCTCGGCGGCGCTCATCGGGTGCGTACCGGCGGCATAGAAAACGGGCGCATGATCCTCGGCAAGTTGGCGAACTTTCGGTTCGTTTTTCAGCCGCGTGCAGATCGTCACCATGCGGGTTACGCCAGCGTCGGCCGCATTTTCAATGATCTGCTCAACCTGGTTCTCAAAATCGGGAAAGTCGATATGACAATGGCTATCGGTAATTTCTGGTGTCTGAGTCATACGCCTTGGTGTCTTCTTGGCTTGCTTTGGTCGCGCGACGCGTGCCGTTGCGATGAGACGGCCCTAGCGGGCAGCGGTCTCCTGCATCTTGAAGACCGTATCTAGGACAAGAGAGGCGGGGTCAAGGTTCACCGCCTTGCCATGCCGGGTGCGCGCCGTGATCTCGGCAGAAACTTCCGCCCATGCGCGGCCTTTTTGAGCGTTTCCACCAAGCGAGCGAAGCGTTTCGGACTCGTTGATGCAGGCTTCTGGCAGGGGAGCTTCGCCGGTTGCTCCGGTTCGCGCCAGACGAGACATCAGAATATCGAACATGTTCAAAAGCAGTTCGAACTTGTCTGTTGCGTTTCTCTGGGCCGCTGCTTCTGCCAGAGCGAGGGCACGCCCGCGATCAGTGCGCGGCATGCTGGCCAGCAATCCGACCAGCTCGGCGTACATCTCCATGCCTCCAAGGGCTGCGATGCGCAGGGCGGCCCCAACCGATCCCGATGCCAGGGCGGCAAGATGATCGTTGTTCTGCGGCAGCTCGATGCCCGTTTGGGCCAGCGCGGCGGCCATATCGTCCGGACCAAGAGGCGACAGCCTGAGGATACGGCACCGGGAGCGGATGGTCGGCAGCAGGCGCGTCGGCTGATGCGAGACAAGTAAAAGCGTCGTGCGCGCCGGCGGCTCTTCGAGCATTTTCAGCAAGGCGTTCGCGGCGCTTGTGTTCATCTCGTCCGCGCTATCGACAATCACCACGCGACGCCCGCCGTCAGCGGCGGAAAGTCCGAAAAACTTCCCGAGTTTACGGATGTCTTCGACCACGATCTCGTTACGCAGTTTTTTCGTATCTTCGTTGATGGATCGGGTGATGCAGGCAAGGCCCGGCTCGGCCCAGGCGGCCATCCGGTGCGAGACCGGGTGGTCCGGCGAAATGTCCAAGGTCGTCGGGGGAGGGGGCGCGCCGAACATACCGCCGTCCGCCTCGGCATCGGGGGTGGCCAGCAGGAAACGGGCAATCCGCCAGGCAAGAGTCGCTTTGCCAACGCCTTTCGGACCGGTGATCAGCCAGCCATGGTGAAGCCTTTCCGAGGCAAAGGCCTCGAGAAATGCGTTCTCGGCGTTATCCTGCCCGATAAGACGAGCGGTATCGCGGGGATGGGGGGCACCGGGCGCCTGATCCGGTCGGTCGTTCTCTTCACTCATGCGATGTGCTTTAGCACGATCCCGGCCAGCTGTGCAGCAATGGTTTCAACGTCGCGGTTGCCATTGACGATGCGGAACCTTTCCGGGAATTCCTTCGCGAGATCGAGGAATCCCTGCCGCATGCGGCGTTGCAGATCCGGTCCGAAATCCTCGAAACGTTCCTCGCTGCCCTTGCGGGCAAGCGCACGGTCCAGACCGGTTTCGGGGTCCATATCGATCAACAACGTCAGGTCTGGCTCCAGACCGATCATCAGCTCGTGAAGCTGATCGACCATCTGGCGCAGATCACCCCGGGACAGACCCTGATACATCCGGGTGCTGTCCGCGAAACGGTCACAAATCACGATCTCTCCCGCCTCAAGGGCGGGGAGGATCGTCCGTTCGATATGATCGCGTCGCGCGGCGGTGAACAAAAGTATCTCCGATTCCGCCGACCAGCGTTCGGGATCGCCTTCAAGTACAAGCGTGCGTATTTCTTCGGCTCCGGGCGATCCGCCCGGTTCCCGAGTCAGGCGAACGGTAAGGCCTTGCTCACGCAGCGTTTCGGCAAGCAAATGTGCCTGCGTGGACTTGCCCGATCCGTCGATCCCCTCGAATGTGATGAAACAGCCGGTGTTCCGCGCGGCAGGCTTGTCCGTCACGTCTGTTCCGCCGGTCCTTGAGTAAAGCGCGCAAGCAACAGTTCTGCCGCTGTGCGGACTTTAACCAGAAAGCCTCCGTAGGGTACGGCGTGTTCGGCGACCAGCGGCAGCCGAACTTCGGGCAATTCCTCTGGCGTAATGACAAGCTCTGCCAATTGCTGGCCCTGTTCGATCGGTGCTTCGATCGGGCCGCGATAGACCACTTCCGCCGTAAGCGGTCCCGACGAAAGAACGGGCAGCAAAATTTCGAGATCGTCCGGAGCAACAAGGCTTACCGTCTGCTCGCGTCCCATCCAGACTTCTGCTTCGGCGATTGGTTCACCGGCCTTGGCGACGGTTTTTTCGGCAAATTGGCGAAACGACCAGTTAACGATGGCGCCTGCCTCCTCTGCCCGGGCGCGCTCGCTGTCTAGACCTGAAATTACAAAGATGACACGGCGGTCGCCTTGCTTGGCCGATCCCACAAGACCATAGCCCGCTTCGTTCGTGTGACCGGTTTTCAGCCCGTCCGCGCCGATACCCATGTTCAGGAGCGGGTTGCGGTTGTTGATATTCGAAGGCGCGCGCCCGTCGAATTCAAACTGCGTTTCCGCAAAAAGCGGGTAGAATTCCGGAAAATCTTCGATCAGGTGCCGCGCGAGAACCGCAAGGTCGCGCACCGACATGCGATGACCCGCCTGAGGCCAACCGTTCGAGTTCATGAAGGTCGAATTCTCAAGCCCCATCTGCTCGGCGCGCTGTGTCATATAGCGGGCAAATCCCGGTTCCGTGCCATCCGGGCTCAGTGCCTCGGCGATGACGGCGCACGCATCGTTGCCGGACAGTACAATGATGCCGCGCAGCAGATCTTCGACGCGGACCTGATCCTGCGTATCGAGGAACATGGTCGAGCCGCCGTAGCTCATGGCGTGGCTGGACACGGGAAGGCGTTCGTCAAGCGTCAGCCTGCCGTCGCGAATAGCCTCAAAAGCCACGTAAAGCGTCATCAGTTTTGACATCGAGGCTGGCGGCAGGGGCTCGTGCGCATTCTTGTCCATAAGGATGGTGCCCGTGGTCTGGTCCAGAACATAGGCAGCCCGCGCCTTGGTATCAAAAGCGTAGGCGGGCAGGGCAAAGAAAATGAGCGCGAGCGGCGCGGCAACGAAACGGGCAGCAATAGTCACCAAAAAGGCTCCTGTCAGTTGGTCACGGCATAGGCATCCGAAAAGCCAATTCCCTTGATCTTTTTCAGCAGGGAAGCGCGTTCGGAACTGGATTGCGCCGGGCCGACGACGACCCGCCAGAATTCCTTGCCGTTCGAGGATTGTTCAAACACGGTTGGCACGATGCCATTGTTACGCATCTGATCGGCAGTGTTATTCGCGTTCTCTTCTACGCTGAATATGCCGATCTGCACATAGGGCTTGTCCAGAGATGACTTCTGGGGTGGCGGAGAAGAGCTGGCCAGCGGTTTGGTCTCGACGCTTGGGGCCGAGGCGGCAATGGGCTGCGGGTCAAGCGCGTTCAGGGGCTCGCCCACGTCCTTGTTGCGCTTGCCAAACAACCCGGCTCCAAACCAGCTTTTTTTCGGAGCCGGTGGCTCTGTGTTAGCGGCCGTTGCTGTCGCGGTATCAAGAACTTCGGTTTCCGGCGCGGTTTCGACCGGTGCAGCGGTGTCGCCAATAGCGATAGCTGCAGCATCCGCGATTTCGGCATCTGCATCAGACGGATCATCGGCTACCGGCGCTGCAGCTGCAGGTGCCGCAGTTGGCTCTGGCGAAACTTCTTCGCGGCGCAAGGCGGTGACGTTCAGCTGTACAGGCGCGCCCGCCAGCATCCCAAGCGCCGCGGCGGCATCCGAACTTGCCTGAAGGCGCGGCCCGGGGATATCCCGCTCTCGCCGGAAAAGAGCACCAATGACGAACTTGTCGTTCGAGGTATTGCGGATGATCACGCGTTCGGGTTCCGAAACATCCGGGTGGGCCACCCAGACACCGCCAAGCGATGGCCGCCCGTCCCACAACCCCGCTTCGGTCGCAGAGAATACGTCCGGTGCCTCTACGTCCCTTTCAACCAGCTTTGTGGTCGAAGTTTCGTTGCGCGCAACTTCGACACCTTCGGATTTTGGTTGCAGGAAAGCCAGCGAGTCACCTTCGGAACACGCGCCGAGGGCGGCGGTGGCAAGTAGGGCACCCGCCAGACGGATACCACGCCTTCTGCCCAATGCTGCTTCGCTCATCATCGAAGTCCTTTGCCTGATTTCGGGCTTTTTGCCCTGCTGCCGGTTTTCCGGTCTGCTGCTCCGGGGTGAATGATCCCCGATTGACAAAATCATATCGGCTAAAATCGATCTTTGAAAGTCTCCTGATCCAAACTGGATAAGATTTACCGGTTTTTTGCTTGCCTGAATGTAGTCTCGCGCATAAACCGCCATCTGCACCGGAACGATGCATGGCTCTTGCCATCTTCTCGGACCGGTGCTGGTTGCGCCGGCAAGGTCGCAATGGAAGAGTGGCAGAGTGGTCGATTGCACCGGTCTTGAAAACCGGCGATGTGAAAGCATCCGTGGGTTCGAATCCCACCTCTTCCGCCAGACATTATTTTTTATTTATTTCAATAGTTTGGGTGTATATTTCTACACGCGCTAACCACACACGGTCAACGTCACAGTGTCACAAGAGAAGTGGCACCGTTTGATGCCAATGTGGTCTTCGTGCCGATTCGTCTATCGTTAGCCAAGCTGGCTCTGCTGGTGCCCCTTCAAAGTTTGCTTGGGTTGGCTTCAGCGACTGTCAAGCCTGGCGGCAATTGAAGCAAAGCCTAGAGCTAGCCCACTATTATAGTTTCGTCGGTGAGAGTGCTGGTTACTCTTCTCTGTTTCGTTCGCACCTGTTCGGGGGGGCAGTTATCAGATCGGAAATGGAGTGCCGAAAATATTAGTGATATCGCCTTCCAATGTTATGTCTGCAAACTTCTTTCCAGTCTCAATTTTTCTAAGTATTGCTACCCTATACTCCTGTTGGTCCCTGAATACCTCATGCTTAATATTTGAGTGCCCCAACGGGGTTTTAGATCTTATGTCTTGGACGATATCTCTGTAGGTAACTTCAGCGTGATTGGTTCTAGGATAATCAGCCCAATTTTCCAACTTAGCAAGCGAAGTTGCAATTTCGTGTGTAAAGGCGTTTGTATCAATTATTGGTAAGCACGTATCGTAGGGTCTGCCGCTTTCGTTAAAAAGTGCTGAGTCCTGTTTTAGTCTATCAATCACAGATTTTCTTTTCGTTTTTGAACCGCAGAAAATGTAGTGGTTGTCAATACGTCTTGGAACAACTACGTCTTCAATGAGAATGTCGTAGGCGTTAGGAACGTTTAGTCCGGCTACATCTCGTAAGGCACGCAGATCGTTTGCCTCTTCTGGTGTAGGGTCAGATATATTGCTGATGTATGAATGTGGAAGTACGGCGAAGCTTGTTCCTTCGAAAGGATCATTTATCCCAGGTTTTAGTTTGCCGGTTCCAAATCTGTCCGGGTCGCCTTGCTTGCCGATCATAATTTCTTCCGTTCCCCTGAATCCATCAAGAGTACCTATCCGAATTATATTTTCTTTGAATAGAAGTTTGACATATTCGCAGTGCATGAATTTATAGAACACATCTCGTTTCACTTTTTTGTCCCCTGTCAAATTTAGGTTGCTGTGTGACCTGCGCAAAGTTTAGTTGCCTGTCTCTTCGAGGGGAATGCGGAATTTTTTCCGGTGCTTTTTAATGCTTTGGAATGAACCGGTCTTGGACAGTATGCGCTCGTACCGATTTGGTGATCCTTTCATGAAGTACTTTTTTGTTGGCTACAGAGATCGTAACATGTCTAGGGAAAGTCGTTTCTGAGTGTTCTGGAGCGTCCAGTGTTTCTAGACGAAAAAGAGCGGGTGCATTGTTCAAAAGGTAAATGTGGTAGGCGATAGAACGAATGCAGACCACCGCTGCACAATCTTGTCGACAGGATCCAATGCTGCAAACTGGACACGGCAGACACGGCATTGACTGAGAGATATGCTGGGTCGAACAGTCGGGCAAGCCCACGTCCGCTCGCACTCTACCTTCTCGACGGACCTGCCCATGATCCCGGTATCGCAAGGTGTCCGCCTCTACTGTCGCTCAGCCCTCATGGTGATCCTGGCATACCTCGATGAAGGCACGCAGGGGCCGCGGAGCGTGGCGGCTTGGATAATAGAGGCGGGGTCCGGTTCGGGCGGCCCACCTTTCGCGAAGAACCGGCAAGAGAGCCCCTGCCGCGAAATCCTCCTCCAGCCAGTTCCGGAAGGTTGCGATGATGCCGATATTAGCGCGCGCGAAACTGAGACCAGAGTTGATCGCGTTGACGCCGAGAATCAGGCGCGGGATCGGCTCGATTGTGATCGTCCGGCCGTCCTCTACCAGCTGCCAGGGCAGGAGCGGGCCGCCCGGCAGGCGGTAGCGGATCGCTTGGTGTTTTATCAGATCCTGCGGCGTTTGGGGCGTCCCATGCGCGGCGAGGTAATCCGGCGAGGCCGCAAGCGCGACCTGCTGCTTTCGCGGCCCAATCGGAATTGACACCATGTCCTGGGCCAGCACCTCGTCGTAGCGGATGCCGGCGTCGCAGCCGGCTTCCACGATGTCGACGATGCCGTTCTCCACCACGATCTCGACCTCCACTTCCGGGTGACGGGCGTGGAACACGGCGAGGAAAGGCGGCAGTACGTCGGGCATCACAGCCCCCGGCACGTTCAGCTTGAGCCGCCCGCGCACCAGCTCGGCGGTCTCCGCTGCCTCGGCACGGGCCGCATCGAGCCCGGCCAGAAGCGGTCCGATCCGTTCGGCCAGCGCTTGGCCGGCGTCCGTGGTCGCCATGCTGCGCGTTGTACGACGCAACAGGGGGACGCCAAGCGCCGCCTCCATCCGCGCGATCGTGCTGCTGACCTTCGATGGGGCGAGACCAAGCCGCCGGGAGGCGGCGCGGAAGCCTCCCTCGCGGACAACGGCGTGGAAGATGGCAAGATCGTCGAGGGAGTCACTGTTCTTCATGGAGAACAGCGTATTCGATAATTGCCTAGTAGTCACCGGCGCAAAGAACAGCCAAATCCCTGTCATGGCGTCGCCGGATCATCCGGCCTCACGCTTCGCATCAAGGAGACAGCCATGCTTGTCGTGACCGGCGCAACCGGACAGCTCGGCCGAAAGGTCTTGGATCACCTCAGAATGCTGGTGCCGAGCGATCGGATCGGCATCAGCACCCGCGACCCGTCGCAGGTGGCCGATCTCGCGGCAACTGGCATCCGCGTGCGGCGCGGCAGTTACGACGATGCCGACAGCCTGCGCCACGCATGGGAGGGGGCGGAACGTGTGCTGCTTGTCTCCTCGAACGCCGCGGCCAGCGGGGGCGATCCACTCACGCAGCATCGCAAGGCGATCGACGTGGCGCGCGAAATCGGCGTCGGACGCCTGCTTTATACGAGCCAGATCTCCGCTTCGCCGACGTCGCATTTCCCGCCCGGACGCGATCACTCGGCCACCGAGGCGATGCTGGCCCAGTCGGGGCTGGCCTGGACCGCGCTGCGTCATGGATTCTACGCGTCGAGTGCTCTTGGGATGAACGCCCACGGTTTCGCGCAAGGGACTCTCACCGGCCCCGAGGACGGCAAGGTTGCCTGGACAACCCATGTCGACCTCGCCGAGATCGATGCCAGGTTGCTCGCAGGGGAGCATACAATCGATGGCGTCACGCCTCCGCTGACCGGAAACGAGACACTCGACCTTGCGGATCTCGCCCGGCTCGCCTCGGAGGTGACGGGCCGCACCATCGTGCGCGAGTTGGTTTCGGAAGAAGAGATGAAGCTCAGCGCGCGGCAGAACGGTGTGCCAGATGCCGCAATCGCCGTTATGCTAGGCTATTTCCGCGCGGCCTGCGCGGGTGAATTTGATCGCCCCGACCCGACGCTCGCCCGCCTTCTGGGCCGCCACCCGGTGCCGATGCGGACCGTTCTGGCAAAAGCGTCGATCTGAAATGGATATGGCGCGACCCATGCCGGGGATGAGCACGAAGCCTCGATGAGACTCTTTGATACGACCATCCATTCGGCCCATCCAAAGGCCCCAGGCACCAGTTCTAACGACCGACACCCTTACGCAATTGGAGATCAAGGATATGTCACAACCCATTGCCCTTTCCAGCCTTCACCATGTCGGCGCCACCGTGAGCGACCTCGACGCGAGCATCGCCTGGTACCGGGAGACGTTCGGTTTCGAGCTGCTCTCCAGCTACGGCTGGCCCGGCGTGCAGGCCGCCTTCATCGGTCGCGGGAACATCCGGATCGAACTCTTTCAGAATGATGAGGCCGCACCGATGTCGGATGAACGGCGCCAGCCCGAAACGAACCTCCGCATCGGCGGGATAGGACATCTCGCGCTTGGCGTGGTCGACCTCGACGTGGCGGTGGCCAATCTGCAAGGCCGGCAGGTCGAGATCGTCGCTCCGCCCCGCGAGGTTCCAGACGGCAGCGGATCGCGCTTCGCTTTCATCCGCGACAGCGAGGGCATGCTTGTGGAGTTGTTCGAGCAAGGATGAAGGGGATTGTTTCAAGCGCTGATCTCGATATGACCAAGGCGAAACCTCAGCCGACCCAACGCACCAATGGGCCTGGATGCGGCATGTCTATCATCGACGTGCGGGCGGCCGCGCATGTCAGATCGAATCTTGCGGCGACGCCCCGGCGGTTGATGATGACCCGATGCGCCAACCGGACGATCCACAGCATGTTCAAGGTAATTGAGGTTCGCGGCGCGAATAAAGGCTCCGAAGCCGTTCATTGTCATGGCGGCAGGGGCGAGCTTGCAAACCCGTTCCACGCGACGTCAAACGTATTCGATGGCGAAACGACTACGAAACGCCGCGCCAAAGCGCCGGTGCAAACACGGACCGCCCGTTTCAGGACGCAAGCGACATCCAACCTGACCTGCTTGGCGCCCGCCGCGCTGAGCCTCTGCAAATCCTATCCGAACCCAAATGTCTCATTCGTCAACGAGGCGCGAATAACAGATTGAAACCGCGTCGTGCGGATCTTCATGGGTGCATCTTTGCACCCTTGGTTATCTTGTCTACTGTCTTTCTCTCCTCCCGGATGGCAAGCCCGACGAGGTTCAGTTCATCCGTTCCGTATTCTCGAACTGCGGCGCGATTGGCGGCGTCGTGGCCGGTCTTGAACATGTCCTCGATATAGATCGACATATCGACACCTCGGGTCAGTGCGCGCGAATGGATCTTTTTCAGCCCCGCTCCGTCCGCCACGAGCACGATCATTGGCTGAACGATCAAGGATCGATACGTCTGCCCATCCGCATCCTCATAACGCTCGCCGAGAAGATCGGAGTCCGCGCCGAGAATGCCACTCGTCAGAAATGCGGTCACATTCAGTTTCTGCCAGTCCAGCAAATCATCACGCACGACTATCGCAATCTTCGTTTCAAACATTTTGGTTCCTTGCATTATTCCTATACTTCACGCCTTTTCCGAATTATATCTGGCTTGCAGCTTGGACATCAGGATACCGTTAGGTTAACCTGCCTGCAAACGAAGCATTTACGGTGTAAAAGGGTGAAGTTGGAATTTGACCGAACGGATCGACGCATCCTCGCGCTCCTGTCGAAGAATGCTCGGATAACAAACAAAGAGCTGGCTGATGCTGTCGACTTGTCGCCATCCAGCGTCCACGAACGAACCAAGCGGCTCTTCAACAGTGGAGTCATCGCGGGCGCACATCTTGACATCGACCTGGGCCACCTCGGATTTTCCATGAAGGCGTTCTTGTTCATCCAGTTGTCAGAACATGAGAAGTCGAACCTCGATAGTTTCCTTCAGGACGTGCTGAAGTTCCCCGAGGTCCGGTCAGCATGGATGATCAGCGGAAGATACGATGCAATTGTTGAACTGGTTACGCAGAATACGAAGCATTTGCACCGGGTTGTCGTCGAGAAGTTCTCGTCACGTAAAGAGGTCCACCGAATTGAGACATCGATTGTTTTTGATGGCGCTGAGCAACGGGATCTTTCTGCATTGTTGCAGTTGAATTCGTGATTGGTGAGAGGCGAAACAGGTTCCAAAAAACTGAATGTGGACATTGGACCAATGTCCATCTTGGCTAGGCGCGCCGGGCAGCTTGGCCAAGCGAACGGGCGCCACACCTTACCGCTGCAAATCCATGTTGAGCCAACTTACCTGCAAGCTGAAGTTCGTCGCCCCTCCGTTTTTCGTGGCTGTCATTCCTCAGGCGGTCAGGCCAGCGACGATTGCACGGCTCTGCCTCTCCAGTTCCGCGTAGGTCGGTGTAACGCCACGAACCACCATCCTCCAGTACTGCGGCGCGACAAGCAGATCGAGCGCGAGGTTTCGGTCAAGGTTTTTCGGTAGTTCGCCTCGGCGCACCCATCGGTCCAGAAGGTCCTCGGCCCGCTCGCGCCTTGCTTGCGCAACCCGGTCATCGATTGCACGCATCTCGGTTGATCGCGCCGCTTCGGCATGCAGATCCGGCAGGATCCTGCGGACCAGAGGATGCCGAAGCACCGCTTACGCCGGACGTTGTCTTTGAATTCCCCTACACCCCAGAGGGGCTTCCCCGACGACTGGACGGAATGAACGCCCTTGCCGATCACCTGACGCGGCTTGAGCCGATGCTGAAACTGGGCGAATTTACGCTGCATGCGGTTCACCCGTCGGACGACACCGTGATTATCGAATTCTCCTGCGACGGTTCTGGCATTGCCACCGGACTGCCCTATGACCAGGACTATATTTCTGTCGTAACCCTCCGTGACGGGCGCTTCAGCCACTATCGCGATTACTGGAACCCGCTGGTTGCACTGTTGGCCCTCGGCGGCGCGCAGTCAGCGGCGATGGCCTATGCCGGGGAGACGGCAAATGGGTGAACGCATTCTCGTCATCGGCGGCAAGGGTAAGACAGGCCAGCGGGTAGTGGAGCGTCTTACGGCCATAGGAGCCGAACTCGCCGTTGGTACCCGCACACCCACAGGGTCGCGGGACCGTTTCTTCGACTGGGCGGACACGGCCTCCGTGGCTGCGTTCGAAGGCTGCTCTGCAGTCTATCTCGTGGCACCGACGGATCGCACCGACCACCTCTATGTCATGCGTCCTATCCTCAAAAGAGCGGTCAAGCGTAGGGGGCGCCGTTTCGTGCTTCTCAGTTCGTCCCTGCTGGATCGTGGCGGCCCGATGATTGGTGGCGTTCATGGCTGGCTGGCCGATACCGCCCCGGAATGGGCTGTGTTGCGCCCATCCTGGTTCATGCAAAATTTCTCGGACGGGCCCCACGCCCATACGGTCCGAGAGGAAAATGCAATCTACAGCGCCACGGGCATGGCTCGCGTAGGCTTCATCGACGCCGAAGATATCGCGGCCGCCGCCGTGGCCTGCCTGACCTCCACCGAGCCGATCAACGATGACCGTATCCTTACAGGCCCAGAGGCGCTGAGCTATGAGGATACCGCCCGGATACTGTCAGACGTGACGGGCCGGACGATCCGTCACATCGCGCTCTCCGCCGCGGAGCTGTCTGACCGTTTCGAGGCACAGGGTCTGCCGGACGATTACGCCCGCATGCTTGCGTCTCTGGACGAAACGAACCGCACAGGTGTCGAAGATCGCACGACGGAGGGCGCATTGCAGCTGACCGGATCTGCGGCCGGCTCATTTAAAAGCTTCGCTGTGAGGAATGCGGCAACTTGGATGGTCTGATGTCCAGCGGCCAAGACCGCCCTCAGATCGAAATGCGAGGGTTTGGGCAATAGTTTAACGATAGCCCTTTTCCCTGACAGCGAACTCAGACAGCACCGTTGCTCAGGCGCGCGACAGTGAATGTCGGGAGCCAGCCCATCTTACCAGATGCTGAGGGTTAAACGAGCGGCGGCGTCGGCGGCGACGGACCGCGCTGCAAGGATTGGAGCCAGTCACCCTCGAGGGGCCAAGATCAGTTGGTTGGCGGCGCGGATTGGCTGCAATGTGCATCCCCTGTGCCCCTCCGGTCAAAGTCCGCCACCGGTCTGCGACACGGGCGGGCATGATACCGAATTCCCCGACAACGGTCAGTTGCTCGGCACGGTTCTCGACTGGCTGGATGACCCGGCAAAAAGCGCTGGTAACGAACCCGCAGGATCTCTTCGGCTTCCCTCCGGTCTGACGGAAATTCAGATGTAACCGCCCGCAAGCGCCAGCAGCGCCGCGTGATGCCGGTTGCGCGCGTTCAGTTTGCGGCTCGCGTTGCCAAGGTGGTAATTCACCGCCGACACGGACAGGAACATGCGATCGGCCAGTTCCTCGCTGGTCATCCCCCGCGCCACCCATGCCAGCGCTTCCCGTTCGCGCGACGACAGCGGGTTGGCCTCGCTCTCGCGCGGCTCGCGCGGACGCACGAGGTTGTCGCAGATCTGGTGCGATGCCATGTGTAGCGTCGCTCCTTCCGTCTTGATCACGTCGCGCAGGGTGCTGCGGTTGTCCGAACTGAACGACACCAGCGCCACGCCACCATCGGCGCTTATGATCGGCAGCGAAAAACCATAACGGATGCCATATTCCCGCGCCTCGTAGAACACGCGGCGCTGACGTTTCTCGAAATTGCCGAGGAAACTCTCCGTTCCCCAGTGATAGGGGCTGCGAGCCGAACCTGCCATCTCGCAGACCGGATCGACCTGATTGTAGCTGCGCTCGCAATAGCGCTGCACCCAGTCGTCCTCATAGTTCGTCTTCAACCCGCGCAGCACATCGCCTTTAGGAAATTCGCCTTTTCGGATCGGCAGGAAGCTGTAGAAATCTAGACCGACCCGCGCCAGAAAGCCGTCGATTTCCCGCGCCATCTCACTCCAGGGCATTGCCTGCGCCCGGTCGAAGAATTCGATCTGTCCCAATGTCGCGGCCATCGGAGTCTTGCCCGTGAATGCTGCTGCGCCCGTCAAAAAGCGAACAGAACACCCCCTGTTTTTGCAAGATCTGCCAGTTGAGAAGCGTGCTGCTCTGCGTCAGCCTGCACTGAATTACAGGGAAAAGGCAATGATGCACAAAAACATGACAAGAATTGTACAGCTGCTTGCAAGCGCAAGCACCGTCTCTCTGCTGGCCGGCGCGGCCATGGCAGATGTGGTGAAAATCGGCGTTCTCGCCCCGCTGACCGGTGCCACTGCCTCGGATGGCGAGGAATTCGTCCGGGGCGTGACCTGGGCCGTCGAAGAAGCGAATGCCAAGGGCGGCGTCGCCGGGCACACCTTTGAAATCGAAGTTGCGGACGTCAAGGATCACTCGGCCGCGAACGTCTCCTCCGCGGTTGAACGTCTTCTGGGTACGGACGGGGTCGAGGTCATCGTGACCGGCTACGCAAGCCTCTCGATGTTCGAAGTCGAACTGATGGCCGAAGAAAACATGCCCTATATCGCGGCTGGCCCCAGCCCGGGGTTCATGGCGATCACCTCACAGGACCCGGAATATTACAACTGCTGCTGGTCCTTCACCGCGTCCTTTACCGGGTACGAAACCGATGTCCTGCCAATGGTCGAAGCGCTGGGCGAAGATGGCGAGATCACCATCGACGACAAGACCGTCGCGATCATCTCCTCCGACAACCCCTATTCCAAGACCATCTCCGAAGGCATGAAGACCAGCTTTGAAGAGGGCGGATGGGACATCGTCGTGGATGAACTCGTACCCTTTGGTGAAGTCAACGACTGGAAGGTCATCCTCGCCAAGGTCAATGAGACCAATCCCGACCTCGTTGTGAACACGGACTATCTGCCGGGCAACTCAGCGCTGTTCCTGAACCAGTTCCTCGAAAACCCCAGCGACAGCCTTGTCTTCCTGCAATATGCGCCCTCCGTTCCGGAATTCCTCGAACTGACCGGCGACAAGGCCAACGGTGTCATCTACAATCTGATCGGCGGCAATCTCGACACGCCGAAATGGCCCCACGGTCAGGAAATGGTCGCAGCCTACAAGGCACGCTTCGGTATGGAGACCGGCACCTACGGGGTTGGCCTCTACGAGATGACCAACATCTATTTCGACGCGCTTGAAAAGGTCGGCGATCCGACCGACCACGACGCGATCGGCAAGGCGCTGGGCGAAACCAACAAGATGACCGCCTCGGGCAACATCGAATTCGACCCGGAAACCCATGTTGCGCTTCAGGACGATGATCACGTCCCGGTCACCTTCTGGCAGCTCTGGGATGGCGAACGGACGATGATCAAACCCGACGCTTATGCGAATGGCGAATTCCGCCTGCCGCCCTGGATGAGCGCCGAATAACACCCTCCGTGACCCCCGGCCTGTCACGCGTGTCCCATTCGCGCGGCAGGTCATTTCGCCTGGAAAATCCCATGAATACACCCATCCTGTCGGCGCGCGGCCTCTCCAAAAGCTTTGGCGGTCTCAAAGCGGTCGACGATGTCAGTTTTGACGTCATGCAGGGCCAGATCTTTGGTGTCGCCGGACCCAACGGCAGCGGCAAGAGTACGCTCTTCAATATCATCACCAAGGTCCCCTTCGGTCCGACCGCGGGTACCGTCGAACTCGATGGCAAACCCGCGCATGACCGTCGCGCCCATGAAATCTCGCTGTCCGGCATCGCACGCACTTTTCAGCGGGAAAACGTGTTCGGATCGCTCAGCGCCATCGACAACGTGCTGGTGGCGGTGGAAAGCCAGGCGCCGAAACTCAGCTTCGAACAACAGCTCGCCCGCGCCAATGAGGTCCTCGCCCTCGTCGGTTTTCCCTCGACCATGCAGAACATGGCGGCGGATTCCGTGCCGATCTTCTACCGCAAGCAGCTCATGATCGCGAGCGCACTCGCGCTTCGACCCCGCGTGCTCCTGATGGACGAACCCGCGTCAAGTCTCACCGGCCCCGAAATCGAACGCATGAAAGAGATCATCCTGACCATTCGCGGCACCGGCATCACTGTCGTTCTCATCGAACATGTCCTGTCCCTGCTGATGGAGGTGTCAGACCGGCTTCTCGTGCTGGATCAGGGCAGGGTGATCGCCAACGGCCTGCCTGCCGAGGTGATCAAACAGGCAGAAGTGGTCGACGCCTATCTCGGAGCTAGCCATGAGTGATCCTATCCTTTCCGTTCGCGGTCTTTCCTCGGGCTATGACCCGATCAAGATTTTCCGCAACATCGACCTCACCGTGGCCAAGGGCGAAAGCATCGGTATTTTCGGGCCGAACGGCCACGGCAAGACAACCTTTCTCAAGACGCTTAGCGGTCTCATCGACCCGTGGAGCGGCGAGATCATCTTTGACGGCCAGCGTCTTAACCGCCCAGGCGAACGCGGCAGCCGGAAATGGCGCAATTTCAACTACGACGCCGTCACCCGCCGCCGGATGGACCCGAAACAGGTGGCGCGCGCCGGGCTGATCCACGTCCAGCAGGGCAACCTGCTGTTTCCCGAACTGACCGTCGCCGAAACCCTGTCGATCTCGACCACCGCCGCGCGGGGCCGCAAGGGCTGGTCACTGGCCGAGGTCCAATCGCTCTTCCCACGCCTCGCTGAACGCAATGATCACAAGATCCGGTTCCTGTCGGGCGGCGAACGCCAGATGGTTTCGGTCGCAGCCGGGCTGATGTCCGCGCCGCGCCTGCTGATCCTCGATGAGCCGACCCTTGGCCTCTCGCCGAAAATCCGCGCCGAGCTTTGCGCGGCCATCCTCACGGTCAAGGAAACCGGCCTGCCGATCATCCTGATCGATCAGGACGTCGCCTTCCTCGGGCAGATCATCGACACGCTTTACCTCTTCGATCACGGCCGCATCTCGGGCCGCATGAGCCGCGAGGAAATGCCTGACCACGACGGTCTGATGGCCATCCTTTTCGGAGATCAACACTGATGGATCCTGTAACCCTCTTCTCGATCATCAAGGGCGGCATCGTGCTCGGGGCGCTGTATGCTCTGATGGCAACCGGGCTGTCGCTGGTCTGGACCACCCTTGGCATCTTCAATTTCGCCCACGGCGCCTTTATTGCGCTCGGGGCCTATGTGGCATGGCAATTCTCGGCCACCGACGCCTTTGGCTGGCCGCTGGCGCTGGGCATCATCGCCACCTCGCTGGTGATGTTCGCCATCGGTGCCTTTCTCCACCTCACCCTCGTGAAACCGTTCGAACGCCGTTCTGACGTGGTGCTGATCACCGTGATCACCACCCTTGCAGGCTCCGCCATCCTCGAAAACCTGCTTCTGGTGATCTGGGGGCCGCGCTCCAAGCAGATTCCGAAAATGGCCGAGGGCGAAGTGGCCATCGGCGGCTTTCACCTCGCGCTCAGCGAAATTATCCTGCTGGTGCTGGTGCTGGCGATCCTTGTCGGGGTAGGGGCCTTCCTGCGCTATTCCCGTCCGGGCCGGGCCATGCGTGCGGTCTCGCAGAACCGCGAAGCCGCGCAATTGCTCGGGCTGAACGTGCCGATGTATTTCGCGCTGGTCCTTGGCCTCTCTGCCGTGACCGCCGGTCTCGCGGGCGTCTTCATCGGCACCATCCGTTTCATGAACCCAGCCATGGGTAGCGAACCCCTGATGAAGGCCCTGATCGTGGTGATTTTCGGCGGCGTCGCGCGCTTTTCCAGCCCGATCTACGCCGCCTTCATCATCGGTCTGCTCGAGGCCTTCTCGATATACTTTGTCGGCCTCTACTGGGCGCCCGCCGTTCTGTTCTTCACGATGATCGTGGTCTTGCTGATCAAGCCCGAAGGGCTCTTCGGCAAATACCAAAGGACCCTCTGACATGCGCTACGATCCCCCCATTCACAAGACCCAGGGCCTCTTGCCGCTGATCCTCGCCTTTGCGGTCCTGGTCCTCTTCCCCTTTGTCTTCGAGGCCACCTATTTCCGCCACGTCCTGATCCTTGCCTTTGTCTTTGCCATCGTTGCGACAAGCTGGGATCTCAGCCTCGGCTATGGCGGGCTGTTCAACTTTGCCCATGTGGCGCTCTTCGCGGTGGGGATCTATACCTACGCGATCCTCGCCAAGACGCTCGGCTTTTCGCCCTGGCTGTCGATCCTCGCGGGTGGGGGCACGGCAGCTTTCGTCGCGCTGCTGATCTCGCTCCCGGTGCTGCGCCTCGACGGGGTCTATGTCATCCTCGTCACCATCGCTTTCGGTCAGCTCATCTATCTGGTCGTGGTGTCATGGTCTGACGTGACCGGCGGCACCTCGGGCATGGTCACGCTGCCGACCCTTCAGATCGGCGATTATCGCCTCTCCAAGGACGGTCGCATCGGGTATTACTTCCTCGGTCTGGGTCTGCTCGCCGCCAATCTGGCTTTTCTCTACTATGTCACCCGCTCGCGCCTGGGCCGCGCCGCCGTGGCGCTGCGCGACAACAAGTATTACGCCATTGCCCGCGGCATATCCGAGGCTCGCACCCGCGCGCTCACCCTCATGGCCAGCGCCGTCTTCACCGGCATCGCCGGGGCGTTCTATGCCGCCTACCTGCGCGTTGCCTCGCCCGATGCCTTCGGCATGGGCTTCCTGACGCTCCTGCTGTCGATCCTGCTTGTCGGCGGCACCGGCACGATATGGGGACCGGTCGTCGCCGCCTTTGCGGTTTCGATCCTCTCGGAATGGCTGGCCGGGTTCGGCGCTTGGCAGAACATCGTGATCGCGCTTGCCATCGTGCTTGTCGTGGTCTTCTACCCCGGCGGTCTCTGGGCGGCCTTGCAGGAACTGCGCGAAGTCGCGGACAACCTGCGTTCCTCCGCCATCGCCCGCCTGCGCCGCCGCGAAACCGCCACGCGCGAGGCGATGACCGGTGCGCAGGAACGCCTGCTGCAAACGTCCCACGGTCTGATCTCTGTCGCCGATACCGGGGATGCCGACAAACCGGCCCTGCTTCTGCTCCACGGAAACTCCGCCTGCAAAGAAGCGTTTCACAAGCAGTTCCGCAGCTTTGCCGACAGCTATCGCGTCATCTCTTTTGACTATCCGGGCCACGGCGTTTCAGCCAATGCCGACCCCGAGCAAAGCTACAACATCTCGGCCTATGCCGAGATTGCCGAAGAGGTCCTTGCCGATTGCGGTGTCACCGAGGTCTCGGTGTTCGGCTGGTCGCTTGGCGGCTATGTCGCGATGGAACTGACCGCGCGGGGTAATGTCACGGTTACGGCGCTTGCCATTTCCGGCACGCCGCCGCTCAACATGGTGCCCGATGACTTCGGACGCGGCTACAACCCGGACTCGCATCTCGTTCTCTCGGGCAAGCAGTACTTCTCGCGCACCGAGGCCACGAACTACGCCAATAGCGCGACCGCCCCTATCTCCGAGGAATCCGCCTTTCTCCACCGCAACCTGCGCCGCACCGATGGCCGCGCCCGGGTCTATGCCCTGTCGCGTCTGGGCGTGATCGACTGGCCACGGCAGATGCGGATCCTGTCCGAAGGCAAGATCCCTTTCGCCATTCTGAACGGCAGCGATGATCCCTTCCTCAACCACGACTACATCGCGCGGCTGAAATACGGGAATATCTGGCGCGGCGCGCCGCAGGACATCCCAAACGGTCGCCATGCTCCGTTCTTCAACCAACCGGACCAGTTCGATCTCGCGCTCTTTGCCTTCCTCGAACACGCCCGCTCGCTGGACATGGCCCGGCAGGCATGACCTCTCACCCCGATTGGTAAACCCGATGAAATATGTCTCGACCCGTGGCAAAGCCCGCGATCTCACCTTCAAAGAAGCCCTTCTGACCGGGCTTGCGAGCGATGGCGGTCTCTACGTCCCCGATGTCTGGCCGCGCTTCACCCCCGAAGAAATCGCCGGTTTTCGCGGTCGTCCCTATGCCGAGGTCGCCCTCGCGGTGATGGAAAAATTCACCGGTGATGAAATCGCGAGGGACGACCTGCAACAGATGATCGAAGACGCCTATGCCGGGTTCACCCATCCGGCGGTGTCCCCGCTGGTGCAGCTTGGCCCGAACGACTGGCTGCTCGAACTGTTTCACGGTCCCACGCTCGCCTTCAAGGATCTCGCCATGCAGATTCTCGCGCGACTGATTGACCACGTGCTGGAGGAGCGCAGAGAGCGTCTGACCATCGTCGGCGCAACCTCTGGCGATACCGGCGGCGCCGCACTTGCCGCCTTTTGCGAAAGCAAACGGGTCGATGTGTTCTTCATGTATCCCGATGGCAAGGTCTCAGAGTTTCAGCGCCGCCAGATGACCACGCTGAACGCCGACAATTGCCACGCCATCGCGCTCAATGGGAGCTTTGACGATTGTCAGAACCTCGTGAAAGCGCTCTTTGCCCGCCCCGACCTGCGCGAGGGGTTCAACCTCTCTGCGGTGAACTCGATCAACTGGGGCCGCATCATGGCGCAGGTGGTCTATTACTTCACCGCTGCGACGGCCCTCGGTGCGCCGGATCGCAAGGTCAGCTTCAGCGTGCCTACCGGGAATTTCGGCGATATCTATGCAGGTTATGTCGCGCATCTGATGGGCCTGCCGATTGATCGGCTTGTCATCGCAAACAACGAAAACGATATCCTGACCCGCACGCTGAACACCGGCGATCACGCGCTGCGCGACGTGGTCGCAACCAATACGCCCTCGATGGATATCCAGATTTCCTCGAATTTCGAACGTCTCTTGTTCGAGGCCTCTGGGCGCGACGCCACGCTGGTTGCGCGCCTGATGACAGATCTCGCCGCCGGCCACGCCTACCAATTGCCGCAAGCGCTGCGCGACACCATCGGCGAAATCTTCGACGCAGGCCGCGCCACGCAGGCCGAGGCATCGGCGCGTATCCTCGCCTGCTATGCTGAGACCGGCTACCTCTGCGATCCCCATACCGCCGTCGCCCTGCATGTCGCCGAGCAGTTCAACGACGGGCAGTCCCCGATGATTACCCTGTCCACCGCCCATCCGATCAAGTTTGCCGAAACGGTGCAGCAGGCGACGGGCAAGGTGGCCGAACTCCCGCCCGGTCAGCAGGACCGCGAAACGCTCCTTGAGCAGGTCTCGAAACTCCCCAACGATCTGGAAACGCTCGCCCGTTTCATCCGCCGCAACAGCAGCGCGATGCCCGCGTCCGCCTAGCCCTGCTTTCCGCAAGGATCGGGTCGCCGCCCTCACACCCGCGACGCAGACTGCCGCCGGTTCAGCACAACTGGAGAACGGCACATGCTCTCGGACAAGACCATCATCATCACCGGCGCCAGCAGCGGCATCGGCGCGGCGGCAGCTAAGCTCTTCGCGGCCAACGGCGCCTCGCTGGTCCTCGCAGCCCGTCGTGGCGAGCTGCTCGAAACCCTGACAGGGGAAATCCGCGCCTCAGGCGGCAGGGCGGCATATCTTCCCGGCGATGTCCGCAACGCGGGCTACGCGGCCGATCTCGTCGACCTCGCCCAGTCGCGTTTCGGCGGGCTCGACGGGGCTTTCAACAACGCCGGTGTCGTCGGCGAGATGGGGCCGGTCCCCGCGATGACCGAAGAGACATGGAACGAGGCGATCGAGGTCAACCTGACCAGCGCCTTCCACGCCGCAAAGGCCCAGATCCCGGCGCTGCAGGCGCGGGGCGGCGGTGCCATCGTCTTTACCTCGTCCTTCGTCGGCCACACGGTCGGCCTGCCAGGCATGGCCGCCTATGCCGCCGCCAAGGCCGGGCTGATCGGCCTGACACAGGTGCTCGCCGCCGAACACGGGGCCGAGAACATCCGCGTCAACGCCCTGCTGCCGGGCGGCACCCACACGCCTATGGCAGGCGACGACGAGGCGTTTCATGATTTCGTGAAAGGCCTCCACGCGCTGAAACGCATGGCAAAGCCGGAGGAAATCGCGCGGGCAGCGATGTTCCTTCTCTCGGATCACGCGTCCTTTGTCACCGGCAGCGCGATGCTGGCCGATGGCGGCAATTCCATCAGCAAGGTGTAGTCGATAGGTCGAGGAAACCCGCAAAAGGCCTGCAAGGAAAAAAGGCCGGCCCCCGGGACCGGCCTTTACCATTCTCAGCCCAGCGGCAGACGCTGCCGCACAAGCGTCGTCCAGTAAGAACATCCCCACGAAATCACCTCGTCGTTGAAATCGTATTTCGGGTGGTGCAGCCCCGCCGAAGGGCCATTGCCGACATTGATCATCGCGCCCGGCACTTCGTTGAGCATGAAGGAGAAATCCTCGCCCCCCAAAACCGGCGGCATGTCGAGCGACACCTTGCTCTCGCCCGCCACTTCCTGCGCGGCGGCAGCGGCCAGCATGGTTTCGCGCTCATGGTTCACGGTCACCGGGTACATACGGATATACTCCAGCGTGCCCGTCGCCCCGTAGCCCGCCGCGATGTTGGGGACGATCGCCGAAAGCTGCGCCTCGATATGGCTGCGGACCTCTTCGCGCAGGGTGCGCACGGTGCCGGTAATCTCAAGCGTCTGCGGGATCACGTTGAACGCATTGCCCGCATGGATCGTGCAGAGCGACACCACCGCATTGTCCATCGGATCGACCGTGCGCGAGGTGATCGTCTGCACTGCCTGAATGATCGCCGAGGCAATCGGCAGCGGGTCAATCGTCTCGTCAGGCCGCGCCGCATGGCCGCCGCGCCCCTCGATGGAAATCCGCACCTCGTCCACCGACCCCATGATCGGCCCCGAGGCGATGGTGAACTCACCCACCGGAAGGTTGGGGCGGTTGTGCATCCCGTAGACCTCGTTGCAGGGCCAGCGGGTGAACAGCCCGTCATCGATCATCGCCTTGGCCCCCGCGCCACCTTCTTCGGCGGGCTGGAAGATCACGATGACCGTTCCGTCAAAGGCGCGGCTTTCGACCAGTTGCCGGGCCGCGCCCAGCAGCATCGTCGTATGCCCGTCGTGACCGCAGGCATGCATCTTGCCGTCGACCTTCGACGCCCATGGCTTGCCGGTATCCTCGTGGATTGGCAGCGCATCCATATCGGCCCGCAGGCCAATGGTGCGGCCCGACTTATTGCTCTGGCCGTGGATCACGCCCACCACGCCGGTGCGCCCGATCCCTTCGACCACCTCGTCGACGCCAGCCGCACGCAGCGCCTCGGCCACGGTCGCGGCGGTGCGCGTCACATCATAGAGAAGTTCCGGGTTCTGATGCAGGTCACGGCGGAATTCGGTGAGGGATTCCAGTTCTTTCGCAACCCAGTTTTCAACGGCCATGCCTCAGGCTTCCTTCTTTTTCATGCGGTAACGGAAATCGCAGTGGCTCGCGCCCTTCATGATGGTCTGCGTGCGCGTCAGCTCGATGTCCGGGTTGTAGCCGATGCAGAAATCGCCATCGCGGTTGCACGACAGCAGGTGGCCGATATCGCCCAGTCCCATCTCCTTGTACATTTCCGAATACCGGCAGCGGGTGACGTTGAAATCCATCTTTTCTTCGGTGGCTTCCAGCATATCGATCCGGAGCGCGTCTTCACGGGTCCAGTTCGGCTGGATCTCGGCAAAGTCTGTCAGGTCCGGCGCGCGGCCCAGAGCTTCGGCCAGCTGCTGCCCCTGTTCGATGGCCGAACGAGAGCAGGTCTCGCCGATCACCGCTTCGCCTTCTTCGCGGCTGGTGCGCTCGGTGATGACATCCAGCACATGTTTCAGGATCATCGCCTCGATCTTGCGGCGCAGCAGGATCGGAATGTCGTTGATCTCCATGCCTTCGGGAATCGTGTCTGTCGCGCTCATTGGGTCATGTCCTCACAATTTCGGTTCGCTCAGGTCCTTGCGTTTCAGCCAGGCCAGATAGGTTGGGGCCAGCCGCCGCACGGCAGCATGGACCGGAAAGGGTTTCGGCTCGCTCACGGGCAGGGCCAGTTCGTTCTCGTCTACGCCGCTCGCTGCGCGGGCCAGTTCGCGACCCAGCGCAGTGCCAAGCGCGACGCCGCGCCCGTTGCAGCCGATCCACGCCCATCCATCCGGGCCAAGCCGGTGCACGCGGGGGAAGCGGTCCCAGTTCATGCCGATATAGCCCGACCAGACATGGGTCATCTCGGGCACGCCCAGATCGGGAAAGGCTTCGGCAAGGCTTCGCGCGGCTTTGCGTCGGACGCGGTTGGCAATGTCATAACTGCCCATCACCGCCCCGCCGGTGATCAGCCGGTTGCGCGCGTCATAGCGGAAAAACCGCAGATCGCCGCGCGTGTCCGACACCGCCTGCCGCCCCGGCAGAATCTTGGATCGCAGGTTATCGCCAAGAGGTTCCGTCGACATCTGCCAGCTCAGCACCGGCACGATCGATTTCGCCAGCCTCGGCGCAAGCGACGGGATCAGCTCTCCGGTATAGGCATTGGTGGCCAGGATCAGCGCGCGCGCTTTCAGCGTGCCTTCTGGCGTGCGGATCACCCACTGTGCGCCTTCACGTTTGTAGCTGGTGACGGGCGACAATTCATGGATCACCGCGCCCAGTCCCTCGGCTGCCTTGGCCATGCCGCGCGCCAGCGCCAGCGGATTGATATGCCCGCCGGTCGGGTTATACATCCCGCCATACCAGAAATCGGTGCCCAGTATCTCGCGGGTTTCCGCCGCCGATTTCAGCTCGGCTGGGAAGCCAAAGCGCCGCCATGCATCCACCCGCATCTGCGAAAGTTTGACCCGACCGGGGCTGTGCGCAGGCTGGAACCAGCCGCTCTGTTCCGCCTCGGCCTGCATGTCGAATTCACGCACGAGGTCAAAGAGGATATTGGCCGAATTGCCGATCAGGTTGACCATCCGCTCGCCCGCCGCGCCATAGCGTTTGACCCAGGCGTCCGGCTCGGCCGAGGTCAGGATCGGGATCACCTGACCGTTGTTGCGCCCCGACGCGCCCCAGCCGACCGCCTTGCCTTCCAGCACGGTGACACTCTTGCCCTGACGCGCGGCCTCGATGGCCGCCGACAACCCGGTGAAACCGCCGCCGATAATGGCGATGTCGGTCTCGGCACTGCCGGTCAGCGGTGCTGCCAGTTTCCGCTCGGGCGCGGTCGCCGCCCAAAGCGACGGGGGGAATTCCACGGCTTCCATTATGCGACCTTTCCTGCCGCAACCTCTTTGCGGTCAATCTCATGCGGCAGCCAGAACCAGCGCAGCGCTTCTTCATCGGCCAGCAGTTCCGGACAGCCGGGCAGGGACAATTCGCAGCTTTTCGCCGCCAGAGCCTTGGCCTCGGCGAGACAGGTCTCGAAATCCGGCGCCTCGGCCTCCTCCGGGCAGGGGCCGGACCACAATTCGCTCAGTGAAGCCGGACCTTCGTCGTCGATCGGGCGCTGAGCCCGCCAGACACCATTGCCCACATCCAGCCGGTAATAGGGCAGCATCGCCAGCCCGTGTTCCGCGACAAAGCCGATCGCGGCGGCGATCCGCGCCACGTCTTCCTCGGCAAAGAACCAGTTGACCCCAAGCCGCGCCCAGCCGGGGCGAAAGGCGGAATGGCCAAGGCTCACCGCCTCTTCGTGGCGCCGCGTCGTCATCTCGTCGATATGCAGCAATTCATGCCCATAAGGACCCGCGCAGGAACAACCGCCGCGCGCCTGAATGCCGAACAAATCGTTCAACAGGGCCACCACATAGTTGTGATGCAAGAGCTTGCCGCGCACGCGGATGTTGAAGGAAAAGATACCGATCCGCGGCACGTCCTCGGGACCAAGCAATTCGACACCCGGTATCGCCCGCAAGGCTTCGTTCAGCTGCACCGTCCGCGCCATTTCGCGCTTTTCGACCTCGGCCTCGTCCATGTCGCGCTTGAGCTGCAGCACCATCCCCGCGCGGATATTTTCGACGATAGAGGGGGTGCCCGCTTCTTCGCGCCGCTCGGGGTTGGTGACATAGTTATGATCCGTCGCCGTTACGTAAGACACCGTGCCGCCGCCTGAAACCGTGGGGCGCGTGGTGTCGAGCAGGGTTCGGTCCGCGATCAGGATGCCCGAGGCCCCCGGACCGCCGGGATATTTGTGCGGCGAGATAAACGCGACGTCGATCCGGTCGCCCGCACCGGGCGCGGTTTCGGCAAGGCGTACCGGCAGATAGGGGGCGGCAGCGGCAAAATCCGCCACGCAATAGGCGCCATGCCGATGCAGCAGCTTGGCGATGGCGCGCAGATCGGTGCGCACCCCCGTCACATTGGACGCGGCCGAAAAGGCACCAACCTTGACCGGCGCATCCTCATTCGCGGCCAGTTCAGCCTCAAGCGTCTCAAGGCAAATGCTGCCCTTTGCGTTCAACGGCACGCGCACCACGCGGGCGCCGCTTTCGCGCCACGGTAGATCGTTGGAATGATGCTCGTACGGCCCGACAAATATCACCGCTTCGGCCCCCAGACCGCGCAACGAAAGCGCCCGCATCAGCTTGTCCGAGGCACCGGTCGCGCCCGATCCCACAAAGATTACAGCGTGATCTTCATCGGCATCCACTGCCTTTCGCACACTTTCCCGCGCCAACTCTCGCAACTGCGTCGAACGCCGCCCGGTAAAGGAGGTCTCGGTATGGGTGTTCCCATAATAGGGCAGCACGTGGCGGCGGATCGCATCTTCGATAAAGGACAGGGACCGCCCCGAGGCGACATAATCTGCATAAAGCAGCGAGCGTGGCCCGAAGGGGCCGGGGATCACCGACCCCTCGCCAATGATGGCGCTGCGGATATCGTTGAACTGGATAGACATTTTCAAACCTCAGGCAGCATCGGGGTTGCGGACCGGCGGCGTCCAGTGACGCCCCGGAATCGAAGAAAGCAGGTTGCGGGTATAGGGGTGTTTCGGATCGGCAAAGACCTCGGCGGTCACGCCCGCCTCGACGATCTCGCCTTTCTGCATGACGATGATACAGTCGCAAAGTTGCGCCGCGACCCGCAGGTCATGGGTCACGAACAACAGCGAAAGGTTCATCCGGTCGCGCAGATCGGCCAGCAGTTTGAGAACCTGCGCCTGCACGCTTACGTCCAGCGCGGAAACCGGTTCATCCGCGACAATCACCTTAGGCTCCATCGCAAGCGCCCGGGCAATCCCGATCCGCTGGCGCTGACCGCCCGAGAATTCATGCGGAAACCGGTTCGCGGCGGCAGGGGAGAGTTCCACCAGCTCAAGCAATTCGCGCGCCCGGGCACGCGCCTTTTCCGGGTCCTCACCATGTACGATAGGGCCCTGCGCGATCAGGTCGACCACCCGTTTGCGCGGGTTGAGCGACGCCATCGGGTCCTGAAACACCATCTGGATATGCTTGCGCATCCCCCGCAGTTCCGAGGGCGAACAGGCCAGCAGGTCCTTGCCGTCCACATCGACAGCCCCCGCATCAGCCTCAAGCAGTCGGGTCACCAGACGTGACACCGTGGTCTTGCCCGACCCGGATTCACCGACGACGCCCAGCGTTTCGCCCTGATGCAGCTCAAAGCTCAGGTCTTTCACGGCGGTCACCGCCTTGCGCTTGCCCGAGAGCAATCCACCCTTGGCAGCAAAGGTCTTTTTCAGCCCGGTACCCTTCAGCACGACGGGCAGGGTGCTCACCGGTTTCGGCGGCGGCGGCGCCAGATCGGGAACCGAGGCGATCAGAGCTTGGGTATAAGGGTGCTGCGGATGGTTCAGCACCTGATCCGCCGCGCCCTGTTCGACCACTTCGCCCTGCCTCAGCACGATCACATGATCGGCGATCTCGGCCACGACGCCGAAGTCATGGGTGATGAACAGCACGCCCGCGCCGTCCTCTTGCTGCAACTCGCGGATCAGCTTGAGGATCTGTAACTGCGTCGTCACGTCCAGCGCGGTGGTCGGCTCGTCCGCGATCACCAGCTTGGGCGACAGCGACAGCGCCATCGCGATCATCACCCGCTGCCGCTGGCCACCGGAAATCTGGTGCGGATAGGCGTTATAGGCCGACTCCGGATCGGGAATATGCACCCGGTTCAGCATCTCGATGGCATGCTTGCGCCGCGCGGCCCGGTTGCCTTCCATATGCAGCTTCAGCACCTCGTCGATCTGCCAGCCCACGGTCTTCTGCGGGTTCAGCGCCGTCATAGGCTCCTGAAAGATCATGGAAATCCGGTTGCCCCGGATCTGCTTCATCTCGCGGTCGGTCTTGGCAAGGATATCCTCGCCCAGAAAGTTGATCGACCCGCCCGCCACATGCACATGCGGCTCCGGCAGCAGGCGCATGATCGCCCCGGCGGACAGGGATTTACCCGACCCGGATTCACCAACCATGCAGACGATCTCGCCCGGTTTCACGGTCAGGTTCAGCCCGTCCAGCGCAAAGGGACGGTCCGAGCCTTCGGGCAGGGCGATCTTCAGGTCGCGGATTTCGAGGATAGGGGAGTGATCGCTCATTGCTTCTGCCTTGGGTTAAGCGCGTCGTTCAGGCCTTCGCCGAGGAGTGAGAAAGACAGCACAGTCAAAACGATGGCGATCCCGGGAATTGCGGCGCAGTACCACGCGGTACGCAGCACGGCGCGACCCTGTCCGATCATGTTGCCCCAGCTTGCATAGTTCGGGTCGCCAAGACCAAGAAAGGCAAGCGCGCTTTCCAGCAGGATCGACAGCGCCATGATAACCGACGCGTAAACGATGATCGGCGGCAGCGCGTTGGGCAGAATCTCGCGAAAGATCAGCGAGGTGTTCGACACGCCCAGGTTCCGCGCCGCATCCACGAACTCGCGGTTTCTCAGCGACATGAACTCGGCCCGGACCATGCGGGCAGGGGCCGTCCAGCTCACGATCCCGATGGCCAGCGTGATCCACTCGATCTTGGAGCCAAGGATCGCGACCAGCGTCAGCAGCAGCACAAAGTTGGGGATGGTCTGGAATGCCTCGGTCACGCGCATCAGCACGTCATCGACCCAACCGCCAAAGTACCCGGCAAGCGCCCCAATGATCACCCCGATGGCAATCGCCACCAGTGTCGCAACCACGCCCACCAAAAGCGAGATCCGCGCGCCGTAGAACAGGCCCGAAAGAATATCGCGGCCAAGCTGGTCGGTCCCCAGCGGCACCGACATGTCCACGAAAGGCGAGGTCAGCGGATCGCCCGCCCGGCGCAGCGGATCGCCCGGATCGACAAACCCGGCGGTCAGCGCCATCAGCACCACGACGGCAAAGATGAAAAGCCCCAGCAGCGCCGCGCGGTTGCGCCGGTAGCGCCGCCAAAAGACGATGCCGCGCGAGGGTTCCGGCGGGCGGAGTTCTGTATCGAGAACAGTCATGCGAGTTCGATCCGGCTGTCGAGACGTGCGTAAAGCAGGTCGGTCAGGAAATTCACGACGACAACGATGATCGAGCAGAGAAAGATGATCCCCATCAGCGTGTTCATGTCGCGTTGGATGACGGATTGATAGGCCAACTGGCCAAGCCCGGGCAGGGTAAAGATGGTCTCAACCACCACCGAACCGCCCAGCACCGTCGAAAATTGCAGGCCAAACAGGGTGACCACCGGCAGCAGCGCATTGCGCATGATGTGGTGGAACATCAGCCGGGTCTCGCCCGCGCCCTTGGCCCGCGCGGTACGTACGAAATCAAGATCGGCCACCTGCAATACAGACGAGCGCATCAGGCGCAGGTAGAAGGAGAGGTAGATCAGCGACAGCGCGGCGGTCGGCATGATCAGGTGCAGGGCCACGTCCCAGACATGGTCCCAACCGGTGTAGAACCCGGCGATGGTCTTGATCCCGCCCACCGGCAGCCAGCCGAGTTTCACCGAGAACAGCAGCATCATCATCAGCGACAGGAAAAAGCTCGGCGTCGCATAAAAGATCAGGCCAAGCGTCGAAATCACGTTATCGGTCAGCGAATAGGCCCGCCGCGCGGCAATCGCGCCAAGCGCCACACCAACGGTGAACGCGATGCTGAGCGAGGTCGCCATGAGCAGCAGCGTAGTGCCCAGACGGTCCATCAGAACGGTGGCAACCGGCTGTTCGTAAACGAAAGACCAGCCCAGATCAAAGGTCGCCAGCTTTTCCATATAGCGCCAGAGCTGTACCCAGACCGGCTGATCCAGCCCGTATTCCACCCGCAATCGTTCGATGAACTGGGCATCCGCCCCGCCCATGTCGCCGACAAGCGCATCGACCGTGTCGCCGGGCGCGAGTTTAAGCAAAAGGAAGGTGCCGACCATGATCAGGATGATCACCGGTATGGCCTGCGCCAGACGGCGCAGCGAATAGATCAGGATCGGGGGGAGAGCCAATTTCATCAATCTTCTTTCGAGAGAGGAGGTGGGCAGGCCGCATCCGGCCCGCCCGATTTTCAGATCACTCGTCGAGCCACAGGTCGTACCAGCTCGAGGAATTCCACCGCGGGGTATTGTGGTGGTTCATCAGCTTCTTGGACGTGACCGAGATAAAGGGATGCTCGATGGCAAAGATCACCGGCAGCTCTTCCATCGCCTTCTTCTGGATCTCGTGATACATTTCGGCGCGTTTGTCCGGGTCAAGCTCGGAGGCCGCATCGTCGATCATCTGGTCCATCTCGTCGCTCTGCCAGCCGAACTGGTTGGTCCAGGGCGTTCCGTTGGGCTGACCCGACCGCAGCCAGACCATCGTCGAAACCGCAGGGTCCGAACGGAACTGGTGCCAGCCGTTCGCCGTGTCGAAATCGTGGTCACGATAGACGCCGTTGAGGAAGCCCGGCGCGTCATTGGTCAGGATCTCCACGTCGATGTCGATTTCCTTCATCGCCTGCGCGAAATACTCGGCCCAAAGCTGGGTGTACTCGCCCCAGGGTGCCGGACGGTGGCGCAGCTTGAAACGGAACCCGTCATCCTTCACCGGATAACCGGCTTCGTCCAGCATCTGCTTGGCCAGCTCAGGATCGTAGTCATAGGTCTTGACGTCATCGGTATAGTTCGCACCACCCGCCGACGGTACCGGACCACGGCCGGGCTTGGCAAAGCCGCGCATGATGGTGTCGATCGCGTAATCGATATCCAGCCCGTGATAGATCGCCTGACGTACCTTCAGATCGGCAAGGATCGGGTTGCGGTGGTTGAACTCGACGGTCGAGTGGGCGACGTTATTCTCATAGCCCTTGGTGCCAACGTCGAAACGGTCATCTTCCGACAGACGCTCAACATCCGCCATCGACACGCCGATGAACCCGGATTCATGCACTTCACCCGCTTCTAGCGCGGCAGCGGCGGCGGATTTGTCCTTGATGAACCGCCAGACGATGCGATCCAGATAGGGATAACCCTCGCGCCAGTAATCCTCGTTCTTGACCGCCATCACGTATTGACCGCGCTCGTATTCGACGAACTTGAACGGGCCGGTACCGATGGGCGCTGTGTTCAGCTCGTTCTTGAGGATATCGGTGCCTTCATAAAGGTGCTTGGGCATCGGGTGGCCAAGATCAGGCATCGCCGCGACGAACAACTCAAGCGGCATCGGCTTGGAATAGTTGAAAACGGCCGTATGCGGATCGGGGCAGTCGACCGATTCAAGATTGGACTGAAGCGCCGAGGAATAGTTTAGCAGTTCCTTCCACATGTTCATAGCGGTGAAAGACACGTCTTCGCAGGTGAAATCCTCACCGTCGTGCCATTTCACGCCCTCGCGCAGGTTGACGGTGATCGCCAGCCCGTCTTCCGAGCTCGACCAGTCCGTCGCCAAAACAGGCTCATAGCCGTCATAGCTCTTGTCGATCAGCGGTTCGACGATCTTGCCCGAAATGTTGTACACGCCGGTCGAGGCGCGCAGCGCGGGGTTGAGCGTGCGCTGCTCCGAGATCATGTGAATGATGGCGGTGCCACCGGTTTTTACCTCCTGCGCATTTGTCGCGATGGGCGCTCCAAGCGCCGCAGCGCCAACAAAGGCGAGGCCGAGACGTGATAGTCGCTTCTTCATGTCCAAGTTCCCTGTTGGTTGCTTACCTGCGGAATCGCAAGGTTCCGCTGGGGTAAGCCTAATTTGTGGAAGCTCATCAACTACGTCAACTCACATTCTAACTTTTTAGTCCAGATAAGAATGTGATACTATGATATTCATCAAACATAGTATAGATGTTCAGCAAATGACAATATGAAAGGCACGCTGATGCTGCAAACTGTTTGGATTACGGGTGCAGGTTCCGGAATCGGCGCGGCGCTGGCGCGCGGCTTTGCAGGGGCCGGGTACCGCGTTGCCCTGACCGCACGCAACCGGGAATCTCTTGAAGAGGTCGCCGCCTCTCTGCCGGAAGAGGCACCTTCTCTGATCGTACCCGGCGATGTGACCGACCGGGCCGGCATGGCCGCCGCCGCACAGCAAGTCTCTGACTGGGGCGAGGGCATCCAGATCCTGTGCAACAACGCCGGCCTGAACATCCCCAAGCGGCGCTGGGCGGATCTCGACTGGGAAAGCTGGGATCGTCTGCTCGATGTGAACGTGACCGGCGCGCTCAATGTCATTGCCGCCTGCCTGCCGATCATGCGCGCCCAACAAGACGGTATCATGATCCACACCTCAAGCTGGGCTGGCCGCTTTCATTCCGCCAATGGCGGCGTTGCTTATGGCGCGTCGAAACACGCGCTCTCGGATATCTCCGCCAGCCTCAACGATCAGGAGGGCGTGAACGGCATCCGCTCCACCGCACTCTGTCCGGCCGAGGTCGCGACGCCGCTGCTCACCCGCCGCCCCGGGTTTGACGTCTCGACCATGAAGGCGATGATCCAGCCCGAGGATATGGCCGAAACCGCGCTCTACGTGGCCCGGATGAACCCTTCGGTCGCCGTTCACGAAATCGTACTGGCGCCGGTGCGCCGTTGACCCCACATTAACCCGGACGAACCGGCAACAAGGAGCCCTACATGTCCCACCCCGTCAAAGGCGTCGATCACTGCTTTGTCCTGGTGAACGATCTCGATCAGGCCGCCGAGCAATACGAAGCGCTTGGTTTCAATCTCTCGCCGCGCGGCCTGCATTCCGAGGCCAAGGGCTCGGCCAATTACACCATCATGTTCCCCGAGGATTACTTTGAACTGCTCGGCCTTCTGCTGCCCACGCCCGGAAACGCGGAACGCGGCAAGGCGCTGGCCGAACAGGGGCAGGGGCTGCACGCCGTCGCCTGCCGCATAGACACTGCCGAAGGCGCGGCCAGCGATCTGGCCGAGCTTGGCCTCGGCACCCACGGTCTCGGCAGCTTTGAACGCCCCGTGCCGCTCCCCGATGGTGGCACCGGCACGGCGGCTTTCTCTACCGTCATGTTCGACGCCGATATAGTGCCGCTCGGATCGGTCTTCATGTGTCAGCACAAGACGCCCGAAACCGTTTGGATTCCCGAACTGCTCGTGCATCCCAACACCGCCTGCGGCCTAGGCGCGATCCTCGCGATCTCGGACGACGCAAAAAAGGATGCCGATGGCTTTGCCAAGCTCTGGGCCGAGGGCAGCGTCTCGGAAGCGGACGACATATATACGGTCGACACCGGCAGCGATTCAGCACCGCTCATGGTGATGAGCGAGGCGAAGATGGCCGAACTCTACCCTTCCATCGATCTTGCCCAGACGCCCCGTGGCGCTTTCACCGGCCTGCGCGTCAAGGTATCGGACATGGCAGCGGCCCGTGCCTGCATGGCCAGCGCCTCGATTCCCGTTTCAACGACCGATGCAGGCTTTGCCGTCGCGCCGGAATACACCTCGGGCGTCATCCTCGAGTTCATTCCCGCATGAGCAACGGCAAGCTCAGGAAGACCGGGAGCAAACCCGTCGAGAGTCTCAGCTTTGACGAGATCGACCAGCAGATTCTCGACATCCTCCAGAACGACAGCGACACGGTGATCAGCGCGATCGCCGAGTCTGTCGGTCTTTCCGCGACGCCTTGCTGGCGTCGCATCAAGCGGATGGAGGAAGCGGGTCTGATCAAGGGCCGCGTGGTTCTCGTCGATCAGGAGCGTGCCAACGTGCCGATGACCGTATTCATTGGCGTCAGCACTCCGCGCCACGAAATGTCATGGCTCAAGAAATTCTGCGACCTCGTGGACGAAATCCCCGAGGTTGTCGAAGCCTACCGGCTCAGCGGTTCGGTCGATTACATTCTCAAGGTGGTGGTGCCCGACATCGCAACCTATGACATGGTATATAAAAAGATGATCGAACGGCTGGAGTTTAGCAAAATAAATTCGATGATCTCGATGGAAGAGCTTAAATTCACCACCGCGATCCCCACGAAATACCTTTGACCAGACGCCTCATCGATTGTTGCCGTGGTCGTCGCGGCACATGTCCGGCGCGTCCGGCCCGCCAAGGTACTGCGCGCGCCGCTGCGACCCAAGCGCCTCGCGGCTCAGATCGCAAGCGTTCTGCAGGCTGAACAGGTCCCAAAGCCGCACCACCCCATCATCACCCGCGCTGGCAAACCGCCGCCCGTCCGGATGGGCCGCAAGCCGCCAGATGGCTCCGTCATGGGCTGCCGCGATCTGACCGATCCCCTTGTCATAGGTCAGGTCCCAGAAATGCAACCCGCCGCCACGGTCGCTGGCCACCACCGTCGAGCCATCGCCCAGCAGCAGCACATCCGTCGCCCCGCGCACATGGCCGCTGAAATTCGCGCGGCGGATGCCCTCGGGCATCGACCAGATCGCGATCACTTCGTCGCTGTCAGCGGTCGCCAGCGTCGTTCCGTCCGCGCTGAAGGACACCGACCAGACGATATTAGGCGTCACGTCCAGTGTCAGGGGCCGCTTGTCGCTACCCATTTCCCAGACAAAGGCCTTGCCGCTCGTCGTGGCCATCGCCAGCCGGTGAAAGCCTCGGTCCAGCGCCGCGCGGGTCACATCCCCTTCGGGCGGCTCGAATGTGGCGGTGACCTCACCGGTGGTGACATCATAGATGCGCACGGAATCCTCGTAAGCCACGGCCAGACGGGTGCCCTCCGCATCGAAAGTCAGCGACCAGACCGGCACCTCTCGCGCGGGCAGGCTGATCCGCGCCGCCTCCACATTGGCATCTGAAATCTCCACCCGCCCGTTCCGGTCTGCACTGGCGATCCGAGCGCCTTCCGGCGCATAGGCCAGCGCCCAGACCTGATTGTCATGAAGGGGTCGGACGATTGGAGAAGCTCTCCGGTCCAGACCAACGGTTGTCACGATCCCGGCGGTATCCGCATAGGCAAGCCGCTCCGCGCCAAGCGCAACCCCGCGCGCCTTCGCACCCGAAGCAACCTTGAAATCTCTTGATAATTCCGGCACCGGCCCCAGCCGCCACAGGCGGATCTGCTGATCCATGCCCAGCGTCGCGGCCAGCGGCACTTCCGGTGAAATGGCGATATCGATGATCGGCCGCGTATGCCCGGGGGGCGAGCGCAGTTCCGTCCCGCCCGATCCAAGGTCGCGCAAATACAGCTTGCCATCCGGCCCGCCCGCCACCAGCGCGCGATCAGCGGGCAGAAAGGCAACCGCGCCGATCTTGTCCTCGCTTTCAAAGGCATGACCCCATGGCTTGCCGGTATCTGGCAACACGACAGAGGCGCTGCCGTCGCTGCTTGCCGTGGCCAGCAGGTTGCCGTCGCTGCTAAAGGCCAGCTCCCAGATATCGCTTGAATGCAGGCTGGCAAGCGGCGCAAACAGTTCCTTTCCTGAAGGGTAAGACCATGCGCGAATTTCGCCAAGACCGTTTCCGGCGGCCACCATATCGCCGCGTGGCCCAAAGGCGACCGAGGTGAAATCGCCGCCGCTGCGCCGCGCCAGCACCCGGCTCTGGCCCAGCGTTTCGCCTTCCAGCGGCCAGATCCGCACATTGCCATCCTCGCCCGAGGTCGCCACCACCTTTGACACCGGGTCGAAAGCCAGCCGCCAAAGCACGTCGCTGGTTTCCCCGACGGTGATGGGCGTTCCTGCCAGTCCCACGTCAAAGGGCCAGACCATCAGCTTTCCCCGGTCTCCGACCGCGCCAAACGAATGCCCGTCCGGCGCGAAATGGATATCCTGTATCCCGCCGATGGTCGCGTCATACATCGTCCCTATGCGGCGGCGGCTGCGCGTATCGACAATCCGGATCGTCCCGTCGCGCCCGCCGGTCACCACGAACCGCCCGTCCGGCGATATCGACAAGGCCAGCGCATCCCCCGCCGCGACAGGCGCGCCCAGCGGCACCGGTGCGCCCTTTGCCAGCACCTGCCGCGCCTGAAGCAAGGCCACCCGCGCGTCAAACGTCGTCCGGGCAGAGGTCGAGCGGGTGATCGACTGCGCCGCAAGATTCAGCGCCAGCAGCGGGTCGTCCTGCGTATAGCCCGCCGCCGCCGCGCCAAGCGCACTGGCAAAGCTCTCCTGCGCCTGTTCGCTCGCCGCCTCGGCCAGTTCGGCGTTGTGCCGGGCCTGCAGCGATTGCTGGTAGGCCATGATCGAGGCCAGCGTCGCCCCGATCGCCAGCAGCGCCAGCCCGCTGACCGACGCAACCTGCCAGCGTCTGCGCCTTGCCCGCCGCTGGGCCTGCGCTGCCTGTTCCGCATCGCGCCGCGCAACTGACGCGCCGATGAAGTCGCTCTCCAGCGCGCCGGTCTTGTCGCGATTCTTCACGAACCATTCGTGCAGATAGTCAAGCCGCGCACCCCGTAGCAGCAGCTCCGGGTCACGCTCCCCCTCGATCCAGTCCTCGGCCAACTGGATGATCCGCAGCCGGGTGCGCAGATCCGCGCGCGAGGTCTCGATCCAGCGCCGCAGCCTTGGCCATGACCGCAGCAGCGCCTCGTGCGAGATTTGCACCGTCTCGTCATCCACCGTCAGCAGGCGGGCTTCGGTCAGACGGCGGATCACCCGGTCAAGCACCTCGGCGTCCGGGTCGTTCTCCAGTTCGGACCGCGCCACGATGCGCCGCGTGTCCGCCCCGCCTTCGCCGGGACTTACCAGCCCAAGCAGCAGCCGTTTCGCCACCCGCCGTTCCTCATCCGTGAACACCGTGTCGAAAACTGCATCCGCCGTCTGCCGCACCGCGCCCGCCATGCCGCCGCTGGCCTGATACCCTTCAAGCGTGAGCGTCGATCCCATGCGCCGCATCCATGTCTCGACCAGCGCATGGGACAGCAGGGGCAGGGCGCCCGCATCGCTGCCCGCGTCATTTACGATCGCATCAACCAGATGCTGCTCTATATAATAGCCCGCCCGCCGCGCCGGTTCGAGCACCGCCCGGCGCAGATCGGCAGGGGTCATCGGCCCGACCAGCACCTGATTGCGGCTCACCGCCTCGGCCAGCCAGGGGATCGTGGCGCACATTTCATAAAAATCCGCCCGGATCGTGATGACCACCCGCACCGGGTTCTCGACCGGCTCGGTGATCGCGGCCAGCGCCGTGACAAGGGCCGCAGCCTGTTCGGGCGTATTCAGCGTGAACAGCTCCTCGAACTGGTCGATGACCAGCAAGAGCGGCTCGCTTGCTGTGGCCGTCAGCACCTCGCGGGCAAGCCCGGGGTGCGCGATGAATTCCTCCAGCCGCACCCGCGTCGTGCCGTCGTCACCGCGCAGCCGGAAATAGAGGCCCGACAGCGCATCCCGCCCCGGGGTGAACAGCTCGATCCGCCAGTTCTCGCTCCCCGGAATGGCCCCTTGTCGCAGCGAGGATATCAACCCCGCCCGCACCAGAGAGCTCTTGCCGCTGCCGGACGGTCCGCCAACCACCAGCACGGGCTGCGCCTGCAACCGGGCGATCAGGTCGGCGACGATCTCCTCGCGGCCAAAGAACCTGTTGGCATCTTCCGGCTGAAACGCGCTGAGCCCCCGGTAGGGGCATTCCGCGCTGGTGGTCGGATCGGCGTGACCGATGCGCGCATCGCCCCGGTCCACCGGGTTATGCGCCGCGACCAGCGCCAGCGCGTCATGCGCGGCGCGCCCCCAGCTGTCGATATCCTCGAACCTGTCCTGTGGGTTCACCGCCATGCCGCGCTGAACGAAATCGTGCCACGCCGGGGGCAGCACCGCCAGCTCGTCTCCGCCATCCAATTGTTCCGGCGGCCGATCCCCGCATATCGCGTGCCAAAGTACGGCAGTCGCGGAATAGACATCCGCCGCCGGAGTCGCACCGCCATCTGCCTCGTACTGTTCGGGCGCCATGTAGGCCGGTGTGCCCGCCATGATAAGAGAGGATGGCGCATGGCCCAGAAGGTCTGTCGCAATCCCGAGATCGCCGATGATTACCCGTTCGCCCTGACCCTGAAAGGCAGGGGGCGGTGGCTCGGAGAAAACCATGGTTTCCGCCTCGGAGCCGACGGGCGAGGGGCGCAGCCTTGGACCGATCGACTGGTACAGGATGTTGTCCGGCTTGATATCGCGATGCACCACCCCGGCGCGGTGGATCGCCGCCAGCCCGGCGCTCAGCGCATCGACAAGCTGCAACACCTGATCCGGGGGCAGACCGCGCGTCGCCTCCTCATGACCCAGCCGGCGCGCGGAAACCCGGTTGGTCAGCGTTCCCCGGTCCGCATAATCCATCACGAAATAGGGTCGTCCGTCGCCAAGCCGTCCAACGTCGTGAACATTGACAAGGCTGTAAGACTTGATGCGCCGCAACAGCCGCGCTTCCTCGACAAACCGCTGCTTCAGCCCCTCATGGTCGTCGTCATCGTAGTGAAGGATCTTGATCGCAACTTCCGCCGCCAGTTCTTCGTCCCAGGCAAGCGCCACCACGGCAAAGCCGCCGCGCGCGATCTGCCGGCGGACGACATACCTGCCGATGTATTCCGGAAGTTCCATCCCGAGGGTCGATCAGAACAGGGCGGCGGTGTCGACACACATAAAGGCTTCGGGGTCGAGAATATCGTGGTTCCGATCCGCCGCCGAAACGCAGAGCATCGTGGTCTCGGCGCGCTGACTAACCGAGGCGGCCCCGGTGGTCACATATTCCGGGTAGGCGTCGGTCGGATGCCAGTCGCCCTGCTTCTGGTCATATTCGGTTTCGGCATTATTGCTGACCTGGCGCACGGTGAAACGGTCGCCCCACCAGACATGAATATGGTTCTTCGACATGTCCGGGGCGAAATTCGCCTCGAAGGTCAGGGCCAGTTCGTCGCCTTCCGCAGATACCGAGGTAATCTGCACAAGGCAGCCGTCCACCGGGCAGGCATTTGCCTCTTGCGCAAGCGCCGCACGCGGCATGGTCAGGGTTGATTGCAGGGCCATGATCGCTGCCACGGCCAGTAAGGTGTTTCGCTTCATGTCGTTTCGATCCTTGATCGGTCTGAACAAGTGCCGCGAGTGTGGTGTTAACAACTCTAGCGCGAAACGCGCTCAACATCCAGTTTATTGCGGCTTGAAAGCACGCAGGACCGACTGACCGGCTTTTCATAAGGCATGTCCGGTAACGGGACGCTATGGGAAACATGCTCGCGGCTGCACCCGCGATGTACAGGGGGTGTACAGATGGTGCACAGGAGGTGCCCGGTGTTTTCGGCCCGTTTTGCGTTACCACGATCCTGCAATCTTGCCGCCGGGAAGGGCAGGGAGCGGGCAGATTGTTAGCGAAGGTCACCCCCGAAACGGCATGCTAACCAACGATTGACCATGTAAGGCTAAGTATATTCTTGGACGCAAAAAAAAAGGCGGCGACATCGGGAGGAGGATGATGTCGCCGCGCTCTTGCATCATCTGCGACACAGGGAGGAGCGGTCACAGACGAATTCCTAATTTCGGTCCGGGTTTGCCGGGGGGGGGTCAAAAGGCGGCGACATCGGGGAGGAGGATGATGTCGCCGCGCTCTTGCATCATCTGCGGCACAGGGAGGAGCGGCCACAGACGAATTCCGGTCAGGTCCGGAGACCTGGGGTCAAAAGGCGGCGACATCGGGGAGGAGGATGATGTCGCCGCTCTCTTGCATCACCTACGACACAGGGAGGAGCGGTCGCAGGTGCATCTTTTGGCCGTAAGGCCGGTTATAAAAGGCGGCGACATCGGGGAGGAGAGTGATGCCGCCGCTAAATACAGACCCTCCAGGGAGGAGGAGAGGAGGACCTGATCCGTTGTTCCTTTTCAAGGTGCCGTTGTTGCCAGCGCCTTAACTTGAAACCAATTTAGCAAATTGCTGCGCCTGCACAACCGCACCCTTTTTCAATGCTGCCATGCAGCAAATGCATGGATAGGCTAAGTGTTGACCGGTCAACACTGTTAGCGCTGTTTCGAAGGTGCCGATATTCCGGTCAAAGCGGCTTTACGCGCGTAAAAATTGTGCACATGAGTCATCTTTACGTAGCGTTGAGTGACGTCAGTCATTTGGTAAGGATCTGAGCTGGCGATCTGACGGAATCGGCGGAACGATTCGAATTCTCCGAAAAGGGGAATCACTTTCTTTTCTTTAAGGGTGATTCCGGAAAGTGTTTTCGTATGGATTGCGTGAGGTTCTGTCGGAGAAAGTCGCGGCTCGCGCGGGCGCGGACGAAAAAGGATCGCTCCCTTGGTAAATCATGGGACGGAACCGTGGGAAATCATGGGATGGAACCGTGGGAAACCATGGGACACGCTTGGGCAAAGTCGAATGCCGCTCTCTTCACCCCGGATTTTTCGCGGCCTTTCTTTGGAAAATATCTTTGCAAGTCAGGAACAATTTGCGAACATTGGGCGTTTCGACGTGAGAACCGAAAAAATCTGGGAAATTACGGGATAAATTTTCACTTCGCTCTCTTCCACATAATAGTCCGTGCTGCCCCTCCATTTCCACTATATGTTGTGCCAAAAGAGCAGCCTGTCTTGTTTTCAAGGGCAAATTTTGCCCTTCATTGGTGCTGTTTGCGTCTCACCTGTCAAACAAAACTGTTGATTTCCATGAATTCCCATGGCATCCCTTTGTCATCGGATGAAGACGAACACCCATAGGGGCACCAAACGACCCCGAAGCTAAAAACAAGCAGGTTTCATACAGGCCATACGCCTTCATCAGACCAAAGGATCCGGCGCGCGGGCGAGCAGACATCCCCCCAGGTGGCGCGCGCAGCTGGACACCCCCCGCTAAGCGGGACGAGGGCGGCGGGTTGATCGGTGGCAGCGGATCAACCCGCCGTTTCTCATTTCTGGGGAACGGAATGTGACGCGGGAGCGTGTGTAAAGGACAGGGCAGGTGAGCCGCAGGTTCAGAGGCGAAAGCGAGCACAAGGTCGATACGAAGGGCAGGGTGTCCATCCCCGCCCTGTTTCGTCGTGTGCTCGAAGCCGGTGATCCTGACTGGCAGTCCGGGCAGAACCCGCAGCTTGTCGTGGTCTATGGCGACCACCGCCGCAATTATCTCGAATGCTATACGATGGAAGCCATCGAAGAGGTCGATGCCAAGATCGACGCCCTGCCGCGCGGCTCTGTGCCCCGGCGGATGATGGAGACCCTGTTTCATCGTCAGAGCCACCCGATGACAGTCGACGAGACCGGCCGTCTCGTGCTGCCCGCCAAGCTGCGCAACAAGATCGGTCTTGATGACATGGCGGTCTTTGCGGGCGCGGGCGACACCTTTCAGATCTGGAAACCCGAGGATTACGAAGCTGACAAGGCCAAGGCCGAGGCGGTTCTCGACGAGATGCCCGAAGACTTTGATATCATGATGTATCTTGACGCCGCCCCCGCCGCGCCAGAGGCAGGGTGACGCCATGACTCAGGACGACGCTCACGATCCTGACAAACCCCATGTTCCCGTGCTGCTGCGCCCCTTGCTGGCGGCGGTGGCGCCGGTGACAGGCGTCTGGCTGGATGGCACGTTCGGGGCGGGTGGCTATACGCGCGGATTGCTCGAGGCCGGGGCCGACAAGGTGATCGGCGTCGACCGCGATCCGCTGGCCTTTGAAATGGCGAAGGGCTGGGCCGGGACGTATGGCGACCGGCTGGTGATGCAGCCCGGTGTGTTTTCGCGCATGGATGAATATGCCAGCGACCTTGACGGTATCGTGCTCGATCTCGGCGTCTCTTCGATGCAGCTCGATCAGGCGGAACGCGGGTTCTCGTTCATGAAGGACGGCCCGCTCGACATGCGCATGTCGCAGGACGGGCCAAGCGCTGCCGATCTGGTGAACGGCGCGGCCGAAGAGGATATCGCCGACATCCTGTTTCGCTACGGCGAGGAACGCGCAAGCCGCCGCATTGCCCGCGCCATCGTGAAGGCGCGCGAGGAAGAGCCGATCACGACGACGCTTCGCCTCGCAAAGCTCATTGAATCCTGCCTGCCGCGCGCCAAGCCCGGCCAGTCGCACCCGGCAACGCGCAGCTTTCAGGCGCTTCGTATCGCGGTGAATGACGAATATGGTGAATTATATCAGGGCCTTATGGCTGCCGAGCGGGCTTTGAGACCGGGCGGCAAACTGGCCGTCGTGTCCTTTCATTCGGTCGAGGATCGAATGGTGAAACGCTTTCTGACCGCGCGGGCGGGCAAGACCGGCAATGCCAACCGCTATGCCCCCGCCGCCGAGGAAGATGCCCCGCAATTCACGCTCACCAGCCGCAAGGCCATCGCGGCCGACGATGAGGAACTGGCCGACAACCCGCGTTCCCGCTCTGCCAAGCTGCGGGTCGCGGTGCGCACCGATGCGCCGGCGGGGGAAATCGACGCGAATGAACTTGGGATGCCGCAACTCAGGGAGGCCCGCAGATGAAAAGCCTGATCTACGTCTTTACCGTGCTGCTGGTTTTTGCGCTGGCATTCTGGGCCTACCGGGAAAACTACGCGACACAGCAGGTCCTTAAGGATACGCAGCGGCTTCAGCACCAGATCGGTGCCGCGCAGGTGCGTCTGAGCGTGCTGCGCGCGGAATGGGCCTATCTCAACCGTCCGAACCGACTTTTGGAGCTGGCAGAGCTGAATTTCGACCGTCTCGGCCTGCTGCCCCTGCGCCCCGACCAGTTCGGCCGCGTGGACGAGGTCAGCTATCCGCCCGAGCCGCTGTTGCCAATCACCAACCCGATTGATGTCTCCACCATGGCAGGAGAGCAGGAGCCATGATCCGCACCCCCCTACGCCCGCTTGCACGCATCCTTTCCGCCCGCGCCAATGGTGAAAACCCGGACGCGATCATGCGTGAAAACCTGCGTCATCGCCATGCCGAGATGCAGGACAAGGCGCGCAGCCGGGCCGAGGGGCGTCTGCTTGTCCTTGGCATGTTCTTTTTCTGCGCTTTCACGGTTATCGGCGGACGAATGGGTCTGCTTTCCGTGTCCGAGGCCGAGGAACCATTGGCAAGTGCCATCGGCACGCCCATCGCGGCGCAACGGGGCGACATCGTCGACCGCGAAGGCCGCATCCTCGCGACCAATTTCGAAACACATTCGCTTTACGCCCAGCCGCCGTTTATGGTCGATCCGCTCGCGGCGGCCGAAGGGCTGGTCAAAATCTTTCCCGATCTGGATCGCGACCGGCTGATCAAGGATTTCACCGGCAAGCGCAAGTTCGTGTGGATCAAGAAGAAAATCAGTCCCGAACAAAAACAGGCGGTGCATGATATCGGCGATCCGGGCCTTTTGTTCGGCCCGCGCGAAATGCGCCTGTATCCCAATGGTTCGCTCGCGGCCCATGTGTTGGGCGGGGCGTCTTTCGGCAAGGAAGGCGTCGATGCCGCCGAGGTGATTGGCGTGGCCGGGGTCGAGAAGCAATTCGACAATTACCTCCGCGATCCGGCCAACGGCGGCAAGCCGCTGACGCTGTCGCTAGACCTCACCGTACAGGCGGCGGCCGAGCGTGTTCTTTATGGCGGCATGAAGCTCATGAACGCGCGTGGCGCGACCTCGATCCTTATGGACGTGCATACGGGCGAGGTGATCTCGCTGGTGAGTCTGCCGGATTTCGACCCCAACGATCGTCCCGCGCCGCCCACTTCGGGCTTTGACCCGTCGGTCAGCCCGCTGTTCAACCGCGCGGTTCAGGGGGTGTATGAACTGGGTTCGACCTTCAAGATCTTTGCCGTTGCACAGGCGATGGACCTGGGGCTGGTCGGCCCCGAAACGGTGATCGACACCCGTGGCCCGCTGCGCTGGGGCAAGTTCCGTATTCGCGATTTTCACAACTACGGCAAGGAGTTGTCCGTTACCAAGATCATCGTGAAATCCTCTAACATCGGGACCGCCCGCATCGCGCAGCAGATCGGTGCGGATCGGCAGAGAGAATTCCTGTCGCATCTCGGTTTCCTCGATCCGACTCCGGTCGAGATCGTCGAGGCCTCAGGCGCCAGCCCGCTCTTGCCAAAGAACTGGTCCGAGCTTTCGGCGATGACGATTTCCTACGGGCACGGGTTGTCAGCCAGCCCGATGCACCTTGCCTCGGCCTATGCGGCGATTGCGAATGGCGGGCGCTATGTGGCGCCGACCTTGCTGCGTCAGGACATGCCGCAGGAAGGGCCGCAGGTGATGTCACCCGAAACCGCCGCCGCCTCGCGCAACATGCTGCGGCTGGTGGTTTCCGAAGGCACGGCAAGCTTTGGCGACGTTCCGGGTTATGCGGTGGCGGGCAAAACAGGTACGGCAGACAAGCCCAAGCCGCGCGGCGGCTATTACGACGACAAGGTGATCGCGACCTTTGCCAGCATGTTCCCGGCGCACGATCCGCGTTATGTGTTGATTGTGACGCTGGACGAACCGTCGGAAAATTCGGGCTCCGAACCGCGCCGGACGGCGGGCTGGACGGCGGTTCCCGTGGCGGCCGAGATGATCGCCCGCGTGGCACCGCTCCTTGGCCTCAGACCGGATATTGAACCCCGCGCAGCGGCTGGTATAACCCTGACCTCGAACTAGGCAGAGAGGGCAGGAACATGGGCAAAACGGACCAAAGGCCTGCCAAGCGCCTGAGCCAGCTTGCCCTTGCGGCACGTGGCGGGCGAGACCCTGAAATCACCGGACTTTCCGTCGACAGCCGCGATGTCAAAGAGGGCCATCTCTTTGCCGCGCTGCCGGGCACCAAGGTGCATGGGGGCGAATTCATCCAGTTTGCACTGCGCATGGGCGCCCATGCGATTCTGACCGACGCGGCGGGCGCGCGGATCGCCGCCGAGGAACTGGCCGCATCGGAAGCTGCGTTGATTGTGGCCGAGGATCCACGCCAGACGCTGGCCTATACATCGGCGCTCTGGTTCGGAGCCCAACCGGCCACGACGGTCGCCGTGACGGGCACCAACGGCAAGACCTCTGTCACCAATTTCCTGCGTCAGATCTGGACCGAACTTGGTCACAGCGCGATCAACCTTGGCACCACCGGCGTCGAGGGCGCATGGAGCGCGCCGCTGGCCCATACCACGCCCGAGCCGATCACGCTTCACCGCGCACTGGCCGAGGCAGCCGCGCATGGCGTGACCCATGCGGCGATGGAGGCGTCGAGCCACGGGCTCGAGCAGCGTCGCCTTGACGGGGTCAGCCTTGTCGCGGCGGGCTTCACCAATTTCTCGCAGGACCACCTCGACTACCACGCGAGCTTTGACGACTATTTCGCCGCCAAGGCCGGATTGTTCCGCCGGGTCCTGCCCGAGGACGGCACCGCCGTAATCAACCTTGACGATGCGCGCGGGGTGGAATTGCGCGCTATCGCCGCCGCGCGTGGCCAACGGGTCATCACCACAGGGCACGCGATTGGCGATCTGAGCCTCTTGAACCAGCAGTTCGATGCCACCGGGCAGAACATCCGCTTTACCTGGGAAGGGAGGCCGCATCAGGTTCGTCTTGGTCTGATCGGCGGCTTTCAGGCGGAAAACGTGCTGCTTGCCTGCGGGCTGGCCATCGCGGCGGGCGACGACCCGGAAGAAGTGTTTGAAACGCTGCCCTTCTTGCGCACCGTGCGGGGGCGTATGCAGCTTGCCGCGACCCGTGAAAATGGAGCGGCTGTCTTTGTCGATTTCGCCCATACGCCAGATGCCATCGCTACCGCGCTGTCCGCGATGCGTCCGCATGTGATGGGTCGGCTCATTGCCATCATCGGCGCGGGCGGCGACCGCGACACGGCCAAGCGTCCGCTGATGGGACGCGCCGCGGCGGAAAACGCCGATCTCGTCATCGTCACGGATGACAACCCGCGCAGCGAAGACCCCTCGCTGATCCGCGCCGCCGTTCTGAACGGGGCGCCGCAGGCGACCGAGGTCGCAGACCGGGCCGAGGCGATTCTGCGCGGCGTCGATATGCTCGAACCGGGCGATGCGTTGCTGATCGCGGGCAAGGGACATGAAACCGGCCAGATCGTAGGAGACGACATCTTGCCCTTTGACGATACAGAACAGGCCAGCGTCGCGGTGGCCGCGCTGGACGGGCGCCCGGTATGAGCCTCTGGACAGCAGCCGAGGCCGCAACCGCCACCGGCGGAAAGGCGCGGGGCGACTGGCAAGTCAGTGGTGTCTCCATCGACACCCGAACGCTTGCGCCCGGCGATCTCTTCGTGGCCCTTAGCGCCGCGCGGGACGGCCACGAGTTCGTGGCGCAGGCGCTGGAAAAGGGGGCAGGGGCCGCGCTGGTCAGCCATGTGCCCGACGGCCTGCCCGACGACGCACCGCTCCTCATCGTCGATGACGTGCAGGCCGGGCTCGAGGCACTGGGCCGCGCGGGCCGCGCGCGTACCGGGGCGCGCGTAATTGCAGTCACCGGCAGCGTGGGCAAGACCTCGACCAAGGAAATGCTCTACGAAATGCTCTCGGATCAGGGCCGCACACACGCCTCGGTCGCGAGTTACAACAACCACTGGGGCGTGCCGTTGACGCTGGCGCGGATGCCGGCTGACACCGAATATGCGGTGATCGAGATCGGCATGAACCACCCCGGCGAGATCGCGCCGCTGGCGCGCATGGCGCGCCCACATGTGGCCATGATCACCACCGTCGCCGCCGCCCATCTCGAGGCATTCGACAGTGTCGAGGGGATAGCTCGGGAAAAAGCCGCTATCCTCGAGGGTCTTGAACCCGAGGGTGTCGCGATCCTGAACGCGGATATCGACACGGCTGCAATCCTCACCGACAAGGCGGCGCAATGCGGCGCAGGTGTCGTGACCTTTGGTCGGAACGCGCAGGACTTTATCCTGAAAGAGGTGCGGATTTCGGGCGATGCCACCGTCATTCAGGCCCAGAAACGGGGTGACGCGATCCTGTTCAAGCTGAACACCCCGGGCAAACACTTTGCAATGAACGCCCTTGGGGCGCTGGCGTCCTGCGAAGCGCTTGGTGCAGATCTCGCGCTGGCGACGCTCAGCTTGGGGCGCTGGCAGCCTTATCGCGGCAGAGGCACCCGCGAAACCATCCATCTCGACGCGATCGAAGCCGATCTTTCCATCGATCTGCTCGACGATGCCTATAACGCGAACCCGACCTCGATGGCCGCCGCGCTCGACGTGCTGGCGGCGTCGCCGGTACGCGACGGTACAGGCCGGGTCCAGATCGGGCGGCGCATTGCCTTCCTCGGTGACATGAAGGAACTGGGCGAGGATGCCGCCTCGCTCCACGCCGGGCTGGCCAGCCTCGAAGCGATGGACCGTATCGACTGCGTCCATTGCATCGGACCACTGATGCAGAATCTTCACGCGGCGCTGCCCGAAAACAAGCGCGGCGCCTGGGCAGAAACAAGTGCGGAGATGGAGCCGGGGCTGCGCCACAGGATCGACAGTGGCGATGTCGTGCTGGCCAAAGGCTCCCTGTCGATGAAGCTCTCGGTGATTGTTGACGCGATCCGCAAAATGGGTCATGCGCAGCCGATATCCGACAGGGAAGAATGATCATGGGTGGAACAGTCTGAATGCTGTATTGGCTGACCGCATTGTCGGACGGGGGGGATTTCTTCAACCTCTTCCGCTACATAACCTTCCGGGCCGGCGGCGCGTTCCTCACCGCGCTGATTTTCGGATTCATCTTTGGCCGCCCGCTGATCGCCGTCCTGCGCCGCACGCAAGGCAAGGGCCAGCCGATCCGCGATGATGGCCCCGAAGGGCATTTCGTCAAGGCTGGCACCCCGACAATGGGCGGTCTGCTGATCGTCGGAGCGCTGGCGACGTCGACGCTGCTCTGGGCAAGGCTCGACAACGCCTTTGTCCAGCTGGTGCTATTCGTGACGCTGGCCTATGCGGCCATCGGGTTCGCCGATGACTATGCCAAGGTCTCCAAGCAGAATACCTCCGGCGTGCCGGGCAAGCTGCGCCTCGCGCTGGGCATGCTGATCGCGATTGCTGCCTCATGGTGGGCGGCGCAGAACCATCCTGTTGAATTGCAGGGTCAGCTCGCCCTGCCGGTCTTCAAGAACACGCTGATCAACCTCGGCTATCTCTATATCCCCTTCTGTGTCTGCGTCGTCGTCGGATCCGCCAACGCGGTCAACCTGACCGACGGGCTCGACGGGCTTGCGATCATGCCGGTGATGATCGCGGCCTCCACCCTCGGAGTGATCGCCTACGCGGTTGGCCGGGTCGACTTCACCGACTATCTCGACGTGCATTACGTGCCCGGTACGGGTGAGCTGCTGATCTTCACCGCCGCGCTGTTCGGCGGCGGGCTCGGCTTCCTCTGGTACAACGCGCCACCGGCGGCCGTCTTTATGGGCGACACCGGCAGCCTTGCCCTTGGCGGGGCGCTGGGGGCCATCGCCGTGGCAACCAAGCATGAACTGGTGCTGGCCATTGTCGGCGGCCTCTTCGTGGTAGAGGCACTATCGGTGATCATCCAGGTGCTCTATTTCAAACGCACCGGCAAGCGCGTCTTCCTGATGGCGCCGATCCATCACCACTATGAAAAAAAGGGCTGGGCCGAGCCGACCATTGTCATCCGCTTCTGGATCATCGCCCTGATCCTTGCCATGATCGGCCTCGCCACGCTCAAGGTGCGCTGATGCCATGACCCGGCCCCTGCTTCTTTGGGTCGAAAATATCCCGGGGGGCCGCGCATTGCGCGGCGGGGCAGAGCCCCAATTGCCCCGCTGACCGGAAAGGAACGCGTCTTGATCCCCGTCACAGGTGTCCAGAATCAGAAAATCGCGGTGCTCGGCCTCGGCCGTTCGGGACTTTCTGCCGCGCGGGCTCTGCGCGCCGGTGGCGCCACGCCGGTTTGCTGGGACGACAATCCCGCCGCGCGGACCCGTGCCGAGGAGGAAGGGTTCACTTGCACCGATCTTTCCAGGACGGGGGCCTTCGATGACGTCGCCGCCCTGATCGTCTCGCCCGGCATCCCGCATCTCTACCCCGCTCTGAATCCGGTGGTCGCGGCGGCGCTGACCTCGGGCGTGCCCGTCGACAATGACGTCGGCCTGTTCTTCCGCTCCTTTGCCACCAAGGACTGGGAAAGCTTCGACACGCCGCCCCGTGTGGTGGCGGTAACCGGATCCAACGGCAAATCCACCACGTCTGCGCTGATCCATCACATCCTGACGTCGGTGAACCGTCCGACCCAGCTTGCGGGCAATATCGGGCGCGGCGTGCTCGATCTCGATCCGGCGATCGATGGCGAAGTCGTGGTGCTCGAGCTGTCCAGCTACCAGACCGATCTGGCTCGGGCGCTTACGCCAGATGTGGCGGTTTTCACCAATCTCTCGCCCGATCACCTTGATCGCCACGCAGGCATGGGCGGTTATTTCGCGGCCAAGCGCCGCCTTTTTGCCGAGGGCGGCCCGGATCGCGCGGTGATCGGTGTCGATGAACCCGAGGGCCTTTTCCTTGCCGGGCAATTGGCCGAAGCCCCATCGGATGACCGTGTTATCCGGATCTCGGTCGCTTCGAAGCTGACCGGGCCGGGCTGGCAGGTGTTTTCGCGCAAGGGCTTCCTGTCCGAATACCGCAAGGGCAAGCAGATCGCTTCCATCGACCTGCGCGAGATCAAGGGGCTTCCCGGCGCGCATAACCACCAGAACGCCTGCGCCGCCTATGCGGTGGCGCGCACGCTTGGTCTGGCGCCCCGTGTCATCGAAACCGCGCTGCACAGTTATCCCGGGCTTCCCCACCGCAGCCAGGTCATCGCCACGCGCAATGGCGTCACCTTTGTAAATGACAGCAAGGCGACGAACCTTGACAGCGCAGCCAAGGCGCTTGCGGCCTTTAAGAGCATCCGCTGGATTTGCGGGGGCCTGGAAAAAGAGGGCGGTCTCGCCGCGCTCAAGGATTCCGTCGGGGCTGTCAGCAAGGCCTATGTGATCGGGCGCGATGCCGAAGGCTTCGCCTTGCAACTGACCTGTCCGACCGAGATCTGCACGGACATGGCAACGGCGGTCGCCCGCGCCGCCGCCGATGCCCAAGAGGGTGACACGGTATTGCTGGCCCCGGCAGCCGCGAGCTTTGACCAATACGATAATTTCGAGCAGCGCGGCGACGATTTCGCCGCCTGCGTCTCAGCGCTCGATCAGGCTTAGCAACCGGTTCTCGGCAGCACGCAGCCCCGGCACACCCGCGCTTTTCAGCTTTGGCATGTCTTTCCCGGCAAGGTCGATGACCGTCGGGTGGATATAGCTGTTGCGCGCGACGGTTGGCGTGTTGGCAAGCCGTTCTGCCGCCGCCTCGCTCAGCGCCTTGATCGTCGCTGATCCGGATTCGGCAGCCTCAAAGGCGGCCAGTGTGCCGGCCCACGTGCGGAATGTCTTGGCAGTAAAAGGTTCTTCCGTCGCCTCGGCCAGATAGGCGTTCAGCGCCCCCGACGACAAGGTCCGTACGGTGCCGTCTTCTTCGGTCCAGCTCAGTAATTCCGCACCGGGCAGATCGCGGATCTCGTTCAGGACACGCAACAGTTTGCGGTCAGACAGGCGGCGCCGCACCTTCTTGCCGCCCTTGGCCGTGTAGACAAGGTTCAGCCCGCCGTCGGTCAGTTTGAGATGTTGACGCTTCAATGTCAGCGCCCCGTATGAACCATTCTGGCGCGCGTAGGTTTCGTTACCGACGCGCATCGACAGCCGGTCGATCAGGAGAACGGCGGCTGCCAGCGCGAACCGTTCGTCGCCGGCCTCAAGCGCCAGATCACGGCTGACGCGGCGGCGGATTGCAGGCAGGGCGCGGCCGAAACGCGGCAGGTAGTCGTATTTCTCAGCTGACCGGGCCTCGCCCCATTTGGGGTGATAGCGATACTGCTTGCGGGTACGCGCGTCGTAACCAGTTGCCTGAAGGTGTCCGTTCACACGCGGCGAAATCCAGACGTCTTCATAAGCAGGCGGCACCGCGAGGGCGCATATCCTGTCACGTTCCGCCCCGCGCGCGATGGTCGTGCCGTCGGCGGCTTTGTAGGTGAACCCGCTCCCGTGACGCTTGCGGGTGATGCCGGGGCGGTTGTCCGGATACCAGACCAACCCCTTGGGAATGACAGCTTGCTCGGTGCTCATTTTATTTGTGGCGCAGTTCCGAGGCCAGTTTCAGGACCTCGTCGCCATCCTCCTGCTCGATCACGATGGCCGGATCGTCGGAAGAACCATTGCGGGTGACCTCGCTGCCCTTGATCTTGCGCGTGATCTTTTTCTCGTGGGTTTCCTTGACCCGACCCTCGGCCGTGCCTTGGCCCCAGTCCCACTCAACCTTGTCGTCGACCTTGAAACCCATGGTGGCAAACTCCCCTTTGTCCATGTCTCCCTGAACGTATGGAGTTTATTCCGGGTTCCCTGAAGCCACGCGAACGTGAGCGTGTCAGGACCGTATCGCCGCGCCCAGCCTTGCGCTGAACCGGGTCATTTCACCGGGGGAGGGGTCTTCTCCGCAGAAAGTTTTGACATAGGCGGGCACCCGCGTCAGCCGGGTCGCCAGATCCTCGCGGGTTTGCAGCGAGATATATCCGATCTGGACGAGGTAGATCGTTCGCGCACGCACATCCGCCTCGGCGTCGGAAAATCCAAAGCGCATGAACATCGCCTGCAGGGCGGCAAGCCGCACCTCATCCGCCGTCGTGACCCGCTCCTTGACCCTGTCCGATCGATGTGCCCAGCCTCGGATCGCGAAATCGAACCGGGGGTCGAAAGCGTTTTCGTCGATAAAAGCGGCTGTGACGTTCAGGACTGCCTCGGCAATGGTTTCGGCATAAGCCTCGCAGGCATCGGTCAGGGCGCCGGTATTCGAATTGTCCCAGTCGTCGAGCAGCGCGTCGAGCAGGGCTGCGCGATCCTTGAAGAACCAGTAAAAGCTGGTGCGCGACAGTTTCAGCGTGCTCGCCAGCGGCTGGATCTTGACTGCATCCACCCCGTTTTCCAGCAGTGCCGACTTGGCGGCGGTCATCCAGACCTCGCGCGAACCGCGCCAGCCGCTCTTGGCATCCTCTGATGAAACCGCATCCTGCATGGGCAAGTCATAGCCAGCGCGTCTGACGGCGACAAGAGAAATGAACACTGATGAACTTAAACTTGACATAGATGAACATTTTCGAAATCGTCGGCGCAACGCCACAGGAGATGCCCATGTCTGCCGATCCGCTCCTACAGCCGTTTCAGTTGAAACACCTGACCCTCAGAAACCGGCTGATGATTACGAGCCACGAGCCCGCCTATCCCGAGGATGGCTTGCCCAAGGATCGCTATCGCGCTTATCACGCAGAGCGGGCAAAGGCAGGCATCGCGCTTACGATGACCGCCGGATCGGCCTCGGTCGCACGGGATAGTCCGCCCGCCTTCAACAACATCCTCGCGTGGAAGGATGAGGTCGTCGGCTGGATGAAAAAGCTGGTCGATGAATGTCACGATCACGGCTCGGCGGTGATGATCCAGCTAACCCATCTGGGGCGACGCACCCGATGGGACGTGGGCGACTGGTTACCCGTGGTTTCGGCCAGCCCCGAGCGTGAACCGGCCCACCGCGCCTTCCCCAAGCGGATCGAGGACTGGGACATCGCCCGGATCATCGAGGATTATGCCGATGCTGCCGAGCGTATGCAGGCGGCAGGTCTCGACGGGATCGAGCTGGAATCCTATGGCCACCTGATGGATTCATTCTGGTCGCCGCTGACCAACGATCTGGACGGGCCTTATGGCGCGGATAGTCTTGATAACCGGATGCGGTTCTCCTTTGACGTGCTGCGCGCAATCCGCAAGCGGGTCGGCGATGAATTCATCGTCGGCATTCGCTACGTCGGGGATGAGATGCTCGCGGGTGGGATTGCGAAGGCCGAGGGGATGGAGATTTCCCGCCGTCTCAAGGACAGCGGGCTGGTGGATTTCCTGAACGTGATCCGGGGCCATATCGAAACTGACGCGGCCCTGACCAACGTGATTCCGGTGCAGGGCATGGCGAGCGCGCCTCACCTTGATTTCGCAGGGGATATCCGCGCGGAAACCAAGTTTCCGACCTTTCACGCGGCCAAGATTCAGGACGTGGCGACGGCGCGGCACGCGGTGGCCAGCGGCAAGCTCGACATGGTCGGCATGACACGCGCCCATATGGCCGACCCACATATCGTTGCCAAGATCATGCGCGGCGAGGAAGGCCGCATTCGCCCCTGCGTCGGCGCGAATTACTGCCTCGACCGGATTTACCAGGGCGGCATGGCGCTTTGCCTTCACAACCCGTCGACAGGGCGTGAGCTGGAACAGCCGCATGAAATCGCAAAGGCGGATACCCCCCGCCGTTTCGTGATCGTCGGGGCAGGTCCGGCCGGGCTGGAAGCCGCCCGCGTGGCAGCCTCGCGCGGACACGAGGTGATCGTGCATGAGGCAGCCAACGATCCCGGCGGGCAGGTGCGCCTGACCGCCCAGACCCCGCGCCGGGCCGAGATGATCCAGCTGATCCAGTGGCGTTTCGAGGAATGCGAAAAGCTGGGCGTCACCTTTCGTTTCAACAGTTTCGCGGATGCGGCCACGGTGATGGATGAAAATCCCGACGTGGTGATCGTCGCGACCGGCGGTATCGCCCATACCGAGATCCTGCCGCAGGGCAACGATCTTGTCGTTTCTGCATGGGACATCCTTTCAGGCGACGTGCAGCCCGGCTCGAACGTGCTGATCTATGACGACGCCGGCGATCAGGCGGCCTTGCAGGCGGCAGAGAAAATCGCTTCGACCGGTGCCAAAGTCGAGATCATGACGCGCGACCGGGTGTTTTCGCCTGAGGTCATGGGCATGACCCTGACCCCGGCAATGTGGGCGCTGCAACCGCTGGACGTGACCTTTACCGTGACATGGAAGCTCGAGTCGGTGGCGCGTGAGGGCAACGGATTAAAGGCCACGATCGGCACGGATTACAGCGATGTGACCCGCGAAAGGCTGGTCGATCAGGTGGTGGTCAACCATGGCACCGCGCCGCTCGAAGACCTGTATTTCGACCTGCGCGAGTCCTCGCGCAATCTGGGCGAGGTGGATTATGATGCGCTGATCGCCGGAGCCCCGCAAGAAGTGTCGCGCCAGCCGGACGCGGCTTTCCAGCTTTTCCGGATCGGGGATGCGGTGGCGGCCCGCAACACCCACGCGGCCATCTACGACGCGCTGCGGCTGGTCAGGACCCTGTAGCGCGGGTGCGGATCGCCGTGCCCGCCGCATAGCCCGAGGACCACGCCCATTGGAAATTATATCCGCCGAGCCAGCCGGTTACGTCCACCGCTTCACCTATGGCGTAAAGGCCGGGAACGGATTTGGCCTCCATCGTCTTTGACGAAAGCCCATCCGTGTCGATGCCGCCCAGTGTAACCTCGGCGGTGCGATACCCTTCGCTGCCCGACGGGGTCAGGTGCCAGTCGCGCAGGGCATCGCATATGCCGCGCAGCGCCGCGTCGGACTGGTCGGCAAGGTTTCCCGATAGGTCCAGTACCCCGGCAAGGTGATCGACAAGCCGGGCGGGCAGGGCACGGGCAAGCTCGGTTGTCAGCGCTTTGCGCCCCGAAATCTGGCGTGTGTCCCGCAGGCTGTCGAAAAGTTTGCCCTCGGGGTCGAGATCGACGCGGATCTCTTCGCCCTCGCGCCAGTAAGACGAAATCTGCAGTACCGATGGCCCGGACAGCCCGCGATGGGTGAACAGAAGCGCTTCGTCAAACCCGGCGCGATCATTGGACAGCCGCGCGGGGAGGGCGACTCCCGCAAGGCCGCTGAACCGTTCTGGCGGAAAGGTGAACGGCACAAGCCCCGGCCGGGTCTCGGTCACGTCCAGCCCGAATTTTCGTGCAATATCATAGGCAAGGCCGGTCGCGCCCATCTTGGGGATCGACTTGCCGCCGGTGGCCAGAACAAGGTTGCGACACGAAATCGAAACGCGCTTTCCTTCGCGGTCGAGGTCGAGCGTAAACCCCTCGGGGCCATGACGGACCGACATCACCGCCGTGTGCAGCCACAGCTCGGCCCCGGTCTTTTCCATCTCATCCCGCAGCATCCGGATGATCTGGGTCGCCTTGCCGTCGCAAAACAACTGCCCCAACGTCTTTTCATGCCACGCGATCCCGTGGCGCGTGACAAGATCGATGAAATCCCACTGGGTATAGCGCGCCAAAGCCGATTTGGCGAAATGCGGGTTCTGCGACAGAAAGTTTTCCGGCGCGGCGTACATATTGGTGAAATTGCAGCGCCCGCCGCCCGAAATACGGATCTTTTCGCCCGGATTTCGGGCATGGTCGACGACCAGCGTGTCCGGCCCGCCATGGGAGGCACACATCATCCCGGCCGCACCTGCACCGATTATGATCGTTTCACGTCTCATCTGTCCGCGCTGTCGCGCGATTTCATGGGCATGGCAAGAGGAAGAGGCTGGCGGCATCGGAATTTTCGATGTAGCCTTAAGGGTGAGACCCCGAAAAGGGGCGCATTGAGGCAGATATAAACGGCGGGAACCATGACTGAGATGGTGTATGGCGCTGTCCCTGAACGGGGCGGCGAACCAATTGTTCCAAAATGGTGGCGGACGCTCGATAAATGGTCGATGTCCTGCGTGCTTGGACTGTTTGTCATCGGGCTGCTTCTCGGGCTCGCCTCCTCTCCGCCGCTTGCTGCGCGCAACGGGCTTGAACCTTTCCATTACGTTCAGCGTCAGGCGTTCTTTGGCGGCCTTGCGCTGATTGTCATGCTGCTCACCTCGATGATGTCGCCGGTGATGGTGCGCCGCCTTGCTGTGGTCGGCTTCCTCGGCGCGTTTGTCGCGGTCGCACTGCTGCCGTTTCTGGGTACCGATTTCGGCAAGGGCGCGATGCGCTGGTACAGCCTTGGATTTGCAAGCGTCCAGCCGTCGGAATTCCTTAAACCCGGCTTCATCGTGGCCGCTGCGTGGATGCTGGCCGCCAGCCAGGAAATCAACGGTCCTCCGGGCAAACTCTGGTCCTTTTCGCTTTGCGTCGCCATCGTGCTGATGCTGGCGATGCAGCCCGATTTCGGACAGGCCTGCCTTGTGATGTTCGGCTGGGGAGTGATGTATTTCGTGGCCGGCGCGCCGATGGTTCTGCTGGTCGGAATGGCGGGGCTTGTGGTGCTGGGCGGCACCATCGCCTATTCCAATTCCGAACACTTTGCCCGGCGGATCGACGGGTTCCTTTCCCCCGATCTCGACCCAACCACCCAGCTTGGCTATGCGACCAACGCGATCCGCGAAGGCGGTCTCTTTGGCGTAGGCGTGGGCGAGGGGCAGGTGAAATGGTCGCTCCCCGATGCGCATACCGATTTCATCATTGCCGTGGCAGCCGAGGAATACGGCCTGATCCTCGTGCTGGTGATCATTTCGCTCTACGCGCTGATCGTCACCCGCTCGCTGTTCCGGCTGATGCGCGAGCGTGACCCGTTCATCCGGCTGGCCGGAACCGGGCTGGCCTGCATCTTTGGTGTGCAGGCGATGATCAACATGGGCGTTGCCGTTCGTCTGCTGCCCGCAAAGGGCATGACCTTGCCGTTCGTCAGCTACGGCGGTTCGTCCCTGATTGCCGGGGGCATCGCGCTCGGCATGCTGCTCGCCTTTACCCGCTCGCGCCCGCAGGGCGAAATCGCCGATATCCTGCGTGGTCGCGGCAGATGAGCCAACCCTTGCTGATTATCGCCGCAGGCGGCACCGGCGGGCACATGTTCCCGGCGCAGGCGCTGGCCGAAGCCATGCTGAAACGCGGCTGGCGCGTGCGCTTGTCGACGGATGCTCGCGGCGCGCGCTACACGGGTGCCTTCCCCGAAGAGACCGAGATCGTCGAGGTCGCCAGTGCCACTTTCGCGCGCGGCGGAGCGATGCAACGTGCGATGGTCGCGCCGCGCATCGCGGCGGGCGTCATCGCTTCGGCATGGCGGATGTTTCGTGACAAGCCTGCGGTTGTCGTGGGCTTTGGCGGCTATCCGTCGATCCCGGCGCTTGCCGCCGCGACCCTGCTGAAACTGCCGCGCATGATCCATGAACAGAATGGCGTGCTTGGGCGCGTGAACGAAGTCTTCGCCTCGCGCGTGGCCCATGTGGCCTGTGGCGTCAAACCGACCAAGCTGCCACCGACGGCTCATGGCGTGCATACCGGCAACCCCGTGCGCGGCGCCGTGCTAGACCGGGCAGGGGCCAGCTATATCCCGCCCGGCGACTACCCGATGTCGTTGCTGGTCATGGGCGGATCGCAAGGCGCACGCATCCTCTCCGACGTGGTGCCCGAGGCGATCACCCGCCTGCCAGAGCCGATACGCAGCAACCTGCGCGTCAGCCATCAGGCCCGCGCCGAAGATGTGGAGCGGGTCACCGAGGCCTATGCCGAGGCCGACATCCGCGCCGACGTAAAGACCTTCTTCAACGATATTCCCAGCCGCATGGCCGAGGCACAGCTTGTGATCTCGCGCGCGGGGGCGTCTTCGATCGCCGATCTGACGGTGATCGGGCGGCCCTCGATCCTGATCCCTTTTGCCGCTGCCGCCGGCGATCACCAGACCGCCAATGCGCGCGGGCTGGTGGATGCGGGCGCGGCGATCCTGATCCCCGAACGCCTCCTCAACGCGGAATCCCTTACCGCGCAGATCGCGAGTCTGCTTGAAAACCCCGCCGCCTCGTTGCAGATGGCCAACGCCGCCCTTTCCGTCGGCGCTCCGGATGCAACGGAACGTCTTGTCGCCCTTGTCGACGCCCTTGCTACGAACGCTGAGCCCGGAAGGAAGGTTATGAAATGATGGATGGAAGCCTGATCATGCAAGCTGCAACCAAACTCCCTCTCGATATCGGCCCGATTCATTTCGTCGGCATCGGCGGCATCGGCATGTCCGGCATCGCCGAAGTGCTGCTGGATCACGGCTACACGGTGCAGGGCTCTGACCTGAAGGCCTCGAGAATCACCCAGCGTCTGGAACAGCTTGGCGCCACCATCTTCGAAGGTCAAAAGGCCGAGAACCTCGAAAACGCCGAGGTCGTCGTGATCTCTTCGGCGATCAAGACCGGCAATGCCGAGCTGGACGAGGCCCGCCGCCGTGGTCTGCCCGTCGTGCGCCGCGCTGAAATGCTGGCCGAGCTGATGCGGCTCAAGTCCAACGTGGCCGTGGCCGGAACCCACGGTAAAACCACCACGACAACCATGGTGGCGACCCTGCTAGACGCGGGCAATTTCGACCCGACCGTGGTCAACGGCGGCATCATCCACGCTTATGACTCGAACGCGCGGCTGGGCGAGGGCGAATGGATGGTCGTCGAAGCCGATGAATCCGACGGCACCTTCAACCGTCTGCCCGCCACCATCGCCATCGTTACCAATATCGACCCCGAACATATGGAGCACTGGGGCAGTTTCGATGCCCTGCGCGACGGATTCTACGATTTCGTCTCGAATATCCCCTTCTACGGTCTGGCGGTCTGCTGCACCGATCACGAAGAGGTTCAGCGTCTCGTCGGCCGGATCACCGACCGCCGCGTCGTCACCTACGGTTTCAATGCGCAGGCCGATGTGCGCGCGGTTAACCTGAAATATGAAAACGGCGTCGCCCATTTCGACATCGCGCTCCAGGCCGATGAAATGGTGATCGAGGGTTGCTCCCTGCCGATGCCCGGCGATCACAACGTCTCCAACGCGCTTTCAGCCGTGGCCGTGGCACGCCATCTCGGCATGAAGGCCGAGGAAATCCGCGCCGCGCTGGCCACTTTCTCAGGCGTCAATCGCCGCTTTACCCGCGTGGGCGAGGTCGAGGGCGTTACCATCATCGACGACTATGGCCACCACCCGGTGGAAATCGCCGCCGTGCTGAAAGCCGCGCGCCAGGCCACTGAGGGCCGCGTCATCGCCGTGCACCAGCCGCACCGCTACTCCCGCCTCTCCTCGCTCTTCGACGATTTCTGCAGCTGCTTCAACGAGGCGGATGTGGTCGCCATCGCCGAAGTCTACGCGGCAGGCGAAGACCCGATCCCCGGCGCCTCGCGAGATGACCTCGTGGCCGGCCTGATCCGCCACGGCCACCGCCACGCCCGCGCCATCGTCTCCGAGGAAGACCTGACGCGACTGGTCCGCGAACAGGCCAAACCGGGTGATATGGTGGTCTGCCTCGGGGCAGGGACGATCAGCACCTGGGCCAACGCGCTCCCCGCGCGTCTGAAAGAAGCCTAGTGCCGGGAGCGGTCATCCCATTGCGGCACGCCTTGCAGCGCGCACAACGGGCACCCGGCGTGGTGCACGGGCCGCAGCAGCGGGAGTGTGACCAGTGAACGCCGTCATCCTTCTTGCAGTCCTCTGGGTCTTTGCCGCCACCGCCGTCGCCCTCCTGCCGATGCGGCTGCAGATGAATCCCGGTTTGGCACTGCTGATCGCCGCCCCGGTCCTGATCGGGGCAATCACACTCGAATTCGGATGGCTCGCGGGCATTGCCGCTCTTGCCGGCTTTCTCTCGATGTTCCGCCACCCGCTGCGCTATTTCTGGCGCAAATGGCGCGGACAGGAAACCGGGGTGCCGGAATGAGCCTCTCCCTCATCCTCGCCGCACTCTGGGCACTCGCGGCAAACCTGATCGCCATGCTGCCCAGCCGCGACTACCACTGGCGCGCGGCCTATGTACTCATCGCCATCGGCATCCCGATCCTCGGTTATGTCACTTGGCAGAACGGCCCCTTGATCGGCCTCCTGATCCTCGTCATGGGGATGAGCGTCCTGCGCTGGCCCGTCATCTACCTCACCCGCTGGATCAGGAGCCGCGCGAACGGGACACCGGACGTTTGAAAACCGCTTGGGCGACCGCAATAAAGATTGAAATCAAGACCCTGCCGGTCAAGACTGGCCGGAATGGTGGAAATCGCGGACATCAAGGACAGAGATAGCCTGCAAGAATGGCTGGAAGACCGTTCCAGAGAGGAATGTATCCAGATCGCCACGCGCGCAGCCCTTAGGGTGTTACCTTTGTTCTGGGAGTGGAGCCTGACAGAGCCCGCGCAGAAGCATAGAATAACGGCGCTTCCGGTGTTGAGGTGTTTGCTTATCTCGCGGCTGGCTGGCAAGGGAATAGACGAAACGCAGGCTGATGCTAACGTCGCTGCCGGCGCAGTTGCTGATCCTTCAGTTGTCTACGAAGAGATTGCTCACTTAGCCGCTACAGCCGCATACACCTCGGCAAGAATCAACCTGTACGCTGTTGATGCTGCTAAGGAGGCCGTGACCGCTGTCAATGTCGCTGCAACAGCTGCAGGAAAAGATGCCAACATTATCGGATTAACTAAATCGGACTGTAAGGACCGGAAATCTGGGCCTATTGGGTCAAATGGTACGAGGACATCCTTGCCGGAAAAACGCCGAACTGGCCACTGGAACAAAAAATCGCGCTGATCGAGGACGAGGTTTGGAAGGCCGGGCCAGAGGCGGCTGCCGAAGCGATAAAAGAAATTCAACTGGATCTAGCTGTCGGATCAACCCGGAATGCGGAACGCATAGTCGAAGATCCGCAAACCCATAAGCTGAAGCTCGAAGCTGTATCGGATTTGGGGCAAGGCACGGCTGCCGATATTCAGGCCAAGATGACGTATGCCGCTGATACATTCGCGGGCCAGGGCGGAGACAACGGCCCCTATGCGGTATTGATGCCCGAGGTCGAATTGCTGCGTAAAGTCGCGAAACTCAGCAATCCCCGCCCCATGCAATTATATGATACCTGTCGCCGGGCGGAACGGCGGACGCACAAACGGGTCTCAATAGGGGAATGCCCGGATAGCGACCCGCTGATCGAAGACTTTCTCGAGCAATTGCAGGAAGCAGCGCTCGACGTTGCGGGCGCAAACGATGATGTGGGTGAAACGGTAGCTCTCCGCGCTCAGATGAAAATGCGTCAAGAGCCATCAGATGCATCCGCGCTTCTCACCGTTGCTGCGGATGAGATTGCTGAGCTATCCGAGGGCGATCTGGCAGAAGAACTGCCCGAAGACGCCCGTATCGCAACGGATGAAAATCAACCGGAAGAAGCGCGCCGAACGGCGTTGTACAAGGTCGCCAGCAGAACATTGCGGGTGCATCGCGGCGCGCGTCAGGCCTTGTCCGAGGTTCACGATGTCAGCAAGGATGTCGCTGGACTATCAAAGAATGCGGGCATTATCGTATCGTCGTCAGTGGCGATACAGGCTGCAGTGAACTATTTGCTCTCGCTGCTATAAGGCATGGTTTCGCGGCGTACCCGACGCCGCGCAAGCAACAGTTCCACCAACCCGCACTTCTTTGGGTCCAAAATATCCCGGGGAGTCGCCCGCAGGGCGGCGGGGCAGAGCCCCTTCCGACACCAGCCTCACACGGCAAGACATGGCACAGGTCCCACTGGCAATTCCGCGACCATCTGTTGTAGGGAAGGCCCAACCGATCCGAAGTGAAAGATCCGCCTTGTCCGCTCCCGACTTGCCCACTCCCCGAGGAACCCTAACCTCGAACCGTTCGCTCTCAGACCTGACATGGTTGCGCGTCGGTGGACCGGTCGACTGGCTTTTCCAGCCCGCCGATGCCGAGGATCTGGCAGACTTCCTCGCGCAGCTCGACCCCGCCATCCCGGTCTTCCCGATGGGCGTCGGGTCCAATCTGATCGTGAGGGACGGTGGTCTGCGGGGCGTGGTGATCCGCCTTGGGCGTGGCTTCAACCGGATCGAGATCGACGGGCTGACCGTCACCGCAGGCGCGGCGACGCTCGATGCGCATGTGGCGCGCAAGGCAGCGGACCGGGGCGTGGATCTCACCTTTCTGCGCACCATCCCCGGCTCCATTGGCGGCGCGATGCGCATGAACGCGGGCTGCTACGGGCGCTACATGGCGGATGTTCTGGTCTCGGCCACGGCCATTACTCGTGAGGGGCAAATCGTGACCCTGACGCCCGAGGACTTCTCCTTTGGCTATCGCCATTCCACCCTTCCGGCTGGCGCGGTGCTGATATCGGCCAGGCTCAGGGGCGAGGCGGGTGAACCCGAAAAGCTGCACGCGCTGATGCAGGAGCAGCTTGATCGCCGTGATGCCTCGCAACCCACCAAGGATCGCTCCGCCGGGTCCACCTTTCGCAACCCGGCCGGTTTTTCCTCGACGGGCCGCGCGGATGACAGCCATGAACTCAAGGCATGGAAGGTCATCGACGACGCCGGTCTGCGCGGCGCCCGGCTTGGCGGGGCGCAGATGAGCGAAAAACACCCGAATTTCCTGATCAACACCGGCAACGCAACAGCCGCGGATCTCGAATCACTTGGCGAAGACGTGCGAAAAAAGGTTTACGAGTCCAGTGGCATAACGCTAGAGTGGGAAATCATGCGGGTCGGTGATCCGTAAGCATTCCCTTCCTCGGCGCGTCCATAAAATCAGGCAGAAATCCGGGCGCGTCACAGCAGGAAACCAACCGAAAGGGTCAATATAGGCCCGCGGAACATTGAGGCACTTCACGTTGGGTCAGTCGAGCAGGACACCCCGGAAAGTGGCGGTATTGATGGGCGGACTCTCGGCCGAGCGCGAGGTGTCCCTGTCCTCGGGGCGCGAATGCGCTACCGCACTTAGGGGCGAAGGATACGAGGTCGTCGAGATCGACGCGGCCGCAGATCTGGCCGCGCGGCTGATCGAGGTCGCCCCCGATGTCGTCTTCAACGCGCTGCACGGGCGCTGGGGCGAGGACGGCTGCGTGCAGGGCATGCTCGAATGGCTCCGCATTCCCTATACCCATTCCGGTGTGCTGGCTTCGGCGCTGGCGATGGACAAGCAGCGCTCAAAGGCTGCTTTCGCCAGTGCGGGCCTGCCAGTCGTGCATTCGGTACTCGAGGACAAGGCCACTGTGATGCAACGTCACGTGATCGAGCCGCCCTACGTGGTTAAGCCGAACAGCGAAGGCTCCTCGGTCGGGATCTATTTCGTGCACGAAGCTGCCAACGGTCCGCCGCAGCTCGACGATCACATTCCCGATCAGGTGATGGTCGAAACCTATGCGCCGGGGCGCGAAATGACGACGACGGTGATGGGCGATCAGGCCCTGACCGTCACAGATATCCTGACCGACGGCTGGTACGATTACGACGCCAAGTACAAGCCGGGCGGGTCGCGCCATGTGGTACCCGCCGAGATACCGCAGGAGATCTTCGACCTGTGTCTCGACTATGCCCTGCGCGCGCATCAGGCGCTGGGATGCCGGGGCGTTTCAAGAACCGATTTCCGCTGGGATGAAACCCGGGGCGCCGATGGTCTCATCCTGCTCGAGGTGAATACCCAGCCGGGCATGACGCCGACATCGCTCAGCCCCGAACAGGCCGAAATCGCGGGCCATTCCTTTGGCGCGCTCTGCCGCTGGCTGGTCGAGGATGCCTCATGCGACAGATAATGCGTCCGAAACAGGTTCGCCGCCAGCGCAGCGACCCGGCACCCTCGCGGTTAAGCTACCGTATTCAGCGATGGATGCTGACGCCTGGTATCCGTATGGCGCTGCGCCTTGGCATCCCCTTCGTGCTCGTCTTTGCTGTTGTTTCCGCTTATCTGGCCGATGCGGACCGTCGCGCCGCGATCCAGACCACCATCGCCGATATCCGCACCAGCATCGAAGAACGTCCCGAATTCATGGTCTCACTGATGGCCATCGACGGGGCAGGGCCGGCGCTGGCCGACGAGATCCGCGCCGTGTTCCCCATCGACTTTCCGATCTCTTCCTTCGATCTCGACATCGAAACCATGCGCGACACGATTGCCGGGCTGGACCCGGTGAAATCTGCCATCGTGCGCATCCGTCCGGGTGGCGTGCTGCAGGTGGATGTGGTGGAACGCCAGCCGGTGGTGATCTGGCGGTCGCGCAAGGGGCTGGCGCTGCTGGATGAAACCGGCACCTTCATCAACACGCTGACAAGCCGTACCGAACGGCCCGACCTGCCGCTGATCCTTGGCAAAGGTGCCAACCAGAACGTGGCCGAGGCGCTGGCTCTGTTCCAGGCGGCAAAGCCGCTGGGTGACCGGATGCGCGGGATCGTACGGATCGGCGAACGGCGCTGGGATGTCGCGCTCGACCGCGATCAGGCCATCATGCTGCCCGCGCAGCAGCCGGTTTCGGCGCTACAACGGGTCATCGCGCTGAGCGAGGCGCAGGACATGCTATCGCGTGACGTGGCCGTGGTCGACATGCGCATCGGAGCGCGCCCCACGTTGCGCATGACCCCCGAGGCGGTCAAGGACTGGTGGCATATCAGGGAAATTAACGGGCGCGAACGTGAACGGCGGATCGCAGAGACAAGTGGGCACTAAGACCCCAATAAAGAAACGGGCAGTATTCGATGATTGATCTTTACCAATCCCAACGGGCGATGCGGCAGATGCGCCAGCAGGCGCTGCAACGCGGTGTCATTGCGATTCTCGACGTCGGCAGTTCCAAGATTGCCTGCCTGGTCCTGCGGTTCGACGGGACGAGCAAGCTGTCGGATGACAACTCTATCGGCGCTCTCGCCGGGCAGTCGGGCTTCCGTGTGGTCGGCGCAGCGACGACACGCTCGCGCGGGGTGCAGTTCGGCGAAATCACCGCGATGCAGGAAACCGAACGCGCCATTCGTACGGCGCTTCAGGCCGCCCAGAAAATGGCTGAGCTGCGCGTCGATCACGTCATTGCCTGTTTCTCGGGCGCCAACCCGCGATCCTACGGTCTGGATGCCGAGGTCGAACTCGAAGGAAACGTGGTTACCGAGAACGAGGTCGCCCGCGTACTCGCCGCCTGCGACGTGCCGGAATACGGGGCAGGGCGGGAAGTGCTGCACGCCCAGCCGGTGAATTTCGCGCTCGACAACCGGACCGGCCTGAACGACCCGCGCGGCCAGCTGGGCCAGTCGCTGACCGTGGATATGCATATGCTGACGGTGGATGGCGATGCGATCCAGAACCTCGTCCATTGCATCAAGCGCTGCGATCTCGAACTGGCCGGGATCGCCAACTCTGCTTATGTCGCGGGGATTTCGGCGCTTGTCGAAGACGAACAGGAACTGGGTGCGGCCTGTGTCGATATGGGCGGCGGGTCGACCTCGGTGTCGATTTTCCTCAAGAAACACATGATCTATGCCGACTGTGTGCGCATGGGCGGCGATCACGTCACGCAGGACATCTCGATGGGGCTGGGCGTGCCGATGGCCAATGCCGAGCGCATCAAGACCTTTTACGGTGGTGTCCACGCAACGGGTATGGATGACCGCGAGATGATCGAGATCGGTGGCGATACCGGCGATTACGAACACGACCGACGCCGCGTCAGCCGAGCCGAACTGATCGGCATCATGCGCCCCCGCGTCGAAGAGATCCTCGAAGAAGTCCGCGCACGTCTTGATGCGGCCGGGTTCAGCCATCTGCCAAGCCAGCAGATCGTCCTGACCGGGGGCGGCAGCCAGACACCGGGTCTGGACGGACTGGCGACCCGCATCCTTGGTCAGCAGGTGCGGCTTGGCCGTCCGCTTCGCGTTCATGGCCTGCCGCAATCGGCGACTGGGCCGGGGTTCGCCTCGGCAGTCGGGCTCGCGCTTTTCGCGGCCCATCCGCAGGACGAATGGTGGGATTTCGAGATTCCGGTCGACCGCTATGCCGGGCGCTCTATCAAGCGCGCCGTGAAATGGTTCCGCGATAACTGGTAAAAGCCGGGTTAAGCCGTGGGCGAAAAAGCGGAATTTTTCATCCTGACAGCCCGGATTTTCGTCGAATCACAGTGACCGCCCCGGCGGGATCTGCTAGTCTTAACGAAAGGTCCAAAGAGACCAATAGGTTGGCCGAGCAGTCATCCTGACATCCATAGGTTGCACCGTCGCGACGGTGTCCTGATTCTCCATCTGCGACCGTCGCGTTGCCGATCCTGTTGTGGCGCTTGCGTAACAGCCCGCAACATCTTGGAGTGTTGGCAAAATACCGCCTGCTCAACCGGCTGGTAACCCATATTTTGTATGATTCACCGTTTTTGAGGTGACGTCGGGGGTGCTTCGCGATATTGTTCTTCTAAATATAGCTGTCCGGCAGAGGCGGCACGCAATTTGAACCGATAATGACAGGCGGAAAACAGGATATGACTTTGAATCTCTCGATGCCCGGACAGGAAGATCTGAAACCCCGTATTACCGTCTTTGGTGTGGGCGGCGCGGGAGGCAATGCCGTCAACAACATGATCGAAAAGCAGCTCGACGGGGTCGAGTTCGTGGTCGCCAACACCGACGCGCAGGCGCTTCAGCAAAGCGCCGCGACCGCCCGTATCCAGATGGGCGTGAAAGTCACCGAAGGTCTGGGCGCAGGCGCACGTGCCACGGTTGGTGCGGCTGCTGCCGAAGAAAGCATCGAGGAAATCGTCGACCACCTTGCAGGGGCGCATATGTGCTTTATCACGGCGGGGATGGGCGGCGGCACCGGGACGGGTGCCGCGCCGATCATCGCGCAGGCCGCCCGCGAACTGGGCGTGCTGACCGTTGGCGTCGTGACCAAGCCCTTCCAGTTCGAAGGTGCCAAGCGGATGCGTCAGGCCGAAGACGGCGTCGAAGCGCTGCAAAAGATGGTCGACACGCTGATCATCATCCCGAACCAGAACCTGTTCCGCCTTGCCAACGAAAAGACCACCTTCACCGAGGCCTTCTCGATGGCCGATGACGTGCTCTACCAAGGCGTCAAGGGCGTGACCGACCTGATGGTCCGTCCGGGTCTCATCAACCTCGACTTTGCCGACGTCCGCGCCGTGATGGACGAAATGGGCAAGGCTATGATGGGTACGGGCGAAGCCGAGGGCGAAGATCGCGCCATTCAGGCCGCCGAAAAGGCCATCGCGAACCCGCTGCTCGACGAAATCTCGCTACGCGGTGCCAAGGGCGTGCTGATCAACATCACTGGCAGCCACGACCTGACCCTGTTCGAACTGGACGAAGCGGCCAACCGCATCCGCGAAGAGGTCGACCCGGACGCGAACATCATCGTCGGCTCCACGCTGGACACGGCGATGGAAGGCATCATGCGCGTAAGCGTCGTCGCCACCGGCATCGACGCGACCGAGGTTTCCGAGGTTCCGGTACCGCGCCGTTCCATGTCGCAGCCGCTGAAAAAGACCGTCAGCACCGAAGAGCCCGTCGAAGCCGAGCCGCAGGTCGCAGCCGAGGTCGTCGAAGAGCCGACCCTCTTCGAAGCACCCCGCGCCGTGGAAGCGCCCGCGCCGGTCGAAGCGCCCGAGCCTGTGCATCAGGAAGTCGCCGCTCAGGAAGACGACGGTCTGCCGCCGCCGGCCTATCGCCCCACCATGCCGGCGTTCCAGCCGCGCAATGACATGATGGACGAAGACGACAGCACGCCGGATACGTTCGTCGCGCCCCGCGCACCGGCCCCCGGCACCCCGTCGCCCGAAGCGCTGCAGCGTCTTCAGGCCGCAGCCGCCGCGCAACGTCCGGCATCTGACCAGCAGGCACCGCAGCGCACGCCCGACCTGAACGAGCGCGTCGCTGCCGCGGCCGAGCGCAAGGGCTTTGGCATCAACTCCCTGATCAACCGGATGACCGGTCACGCCGGGGACACGCCGCAGCAGCCGGAACGCAACATCAAACCGGTGCGTCAGCAGCCGTCGATGAACACGAGAGAAACCGCCGCACGGGCCGAACAAGAGCCTGACAATGACCAGGAACGGATCGAAATTCCCGCTTTCCTGCGTCGCCAGGCAAATTAATTTCGTAACATATAATAAATCAAAGGTCGCCCATGTGGCGGCCTTTTTCTTTTTTATTCAGTAGCTTGGCGGGCTCGCGGCGGCGTTTTGCCTGTTTGTTACAGAGATGTTTCAATCGGTTGCAAAGATTGAGTTGAGACCAACAGGCCCTGCACTTAGTTGATTGTACAACACCGGACAGCAGGTCCGGACAGATAAAGCACTCACGAGGTCTGTTGTGCAGAATACGTTGAAAACATCGATAGTCTTCGAAGGTGTGGGACTTCACACCGGTGAAACCATTCGCATGGTTCTGCGTCCGGCATCCGCAGGTCACGGCATCTGGTTCCGCCGCACCGACATCCAGCTAGGCAACGGTATGATCCCCGCCCTATGGGACATGGTCGAACGTTCGCCCCTATGTACCAAGCTGGTCAACGAATCCGGTGTTTCCGTTTCCACCGTAGAACACGTGATGGCCGCGCTGGCTGGCTGCGGCATCCATAACGCCCTGATCGAAATCGACGGGCCCGAAGTGCCGATCCTGGATGGCTCCTCCGCTCCCTTCGTGCGCGGCATCATGGCCCGCGGTGTCCGCCGCCTTGCCGCGCCGGTTCTCGCATTCCAGGTCCTAAAGGAAGTCACCGTCGAAAAAGACGGCGCCAAGGCGACGCTGCTGCCTTGCGACAATTTCGAAATCGAATTCCATATCGATTTTGCCGACGCCGCGATCGGCCGTCAGAGCAAGACGCTCGACATGCACAATGGCACCTTTGCCCGTGAACTCTGCGACAGCCGCACCTTCTGCCGCCAGGCCGATGTGGACGCGATGCATGCGAACGGTCTGGCCCTCGGCGGTACGCTCGACAACGCCGTGGTCGTCGATGGCGAAGAGGTCCTCAGCCCGGGCGGTTTCCGCTATGAAGACGAAGCCGTGCGTCACAAGATGCTCGACGCGCTCGGGGATCTCTCGCTCGCCGGCGGTCCGATTTTTGGCCGCTATGTCGGCGAACGTGCCGGTCATTCGCTGACCAACACGCTGCTGCGCGCGCTTTTCCAGACGCCCGGCGCTGTCCGCACGGTTCTCTGTGACGAAGAACAATCTGCCCGTTTGCCGGGGCAGGGGCTTGTTCTGGCAGAGATCCCGAACGTCGCCTGAAGCCGCCCCGTCGCGCAGATGGTGTTGACCTCTCCCTGCAGGATGACCATAACCCGTTTTGAACGGGAAATTAATGTGCTAGACCCAACCCGCACCGGGTGGGCCGGTCGTGAGTACAAGGGTGGTTTTGCATGAAGTATGGCAGGTCACGGGCCGGAATAGCAGGCGCGGTTCTCATGGCGCTGCTTCTGGCCGGATGCGGCGGCGGAGGGGCGGCAGACCGGACACGGTCGCTTGAAGCCTTCACACCGGATCAGATCTACGAACGCGGCGAATACGAACTCTCGCAGAACCGGACCGGTGACGCGGCCTATTACTTCTCGGAAATCGAACGCCTCTATCCCTACTCAAGCTGGGCGGAACGCGCGCTGATCATGCAGGCCTATGCGCTGCATCAGGGCCGCAATTACGCCGAAAGCCGCGCTGCCGCGCAGCGCTACCTCGATTTCTACCCCGCCGAGGAAGACGCCGCCTATGCGCAGTATCTCCTTGCGCTCAGCTACTACGACCAGATCGACGAAGTCGGCCGCGATCAGGGCCTGACCTTTCAGGCGCTGCAGGCCCTGCGCGGTGTGATCGAGCAATATCCCGACAGCGAATACGCCACGGCCGCCGTGTTGAAATTCGACCTCGCCTTCGATCATCTCGCGGGCAAGGAAATGGAAGTCGGTCGCTACTATCTCAAGCGGAACCACTATGCCGCTGCGATCACCCGTTTCCGCGTGGTCGTCGAGGATTTCCAGACCACGACGCATACCGCCGAAGCGCTGCACCGTCTGGTCGAGGCTTATCTCTCGCTCGGTCTTGATGCCGAGGCGCAGACCGCCGGTGCCATTCTCGGCTATAACTACAAGTCGACGGAATGGTACGAGGCAAGCTATCGTCTGCTGACCGGCAGAGGGCTTGAGATGACAGCGCGTGGCGACAACTGGCTGGCCAGTATCTATCGTCAGTCGATCAAGGGCGAATGGCTCTGAACCGGGGGAACGTGACCCTCCCGATGGATCTCTTACATGCTCCGCGCCCTTGATATCCGCGACATCCTTATAATCGACCATCTGGAAATCGCCTTCCAGCCGGGCCTCAACGTCCTGACCGGGGAAACCGGCGCGGGTAAATCGATTCTGCTCGACAGTCTCGGCTTTGTGCTGGGCTGGCGCGGCCGGGCCGAGCTTGTCCGGCAAGGGGCGGAGCAGGGCGAGGTGACCGCCGTCTTCGAACTGCCCAAGGTGCATCCCGCCCGCCATGTGCTGCATGATGTCGGCCTGCCGGTCGAGGACGAGTTGATCCTGCGCCGGGTCAACACCTCAGAGGGGCGCAAGACTGCGTGGATCAACGACCGCCGCGTCTCGGGCGAGGTTCTGCGGCGTCTGTCCGATACGCTGGTCGAACTCCATGGTCAGCATGACGACCGTGGCCTGCTGAACCCGCGTGGCCACCGTGACCTGCTGGATGAATTCGCCGGTGTCGAAGACGAACGCCGCGTCACCCGCCAGGCGTGGTCCGCCGCACGCGAAGCCCGCCGTGTCGTTGCCGAAACCGAGGCCGCGCTTCAGGCCGTGCGCGAAGAGGAGGAATTCCTCCGTCACGCGGTGGCCGAACTGGACGCGCTTTCGCCCGAGGCGGGCGAGGACGGCGATCTCGACACGCGCCGCCGCCAGATGCAGGCGGCCGAGAAGATCCGCACCGACATCACCCGCGCCAATGCCCTGATGGGCGAACAGGGGGCCGAAGCCGCGCTCTCCGAGGCGCTGCGCTGGCTCGATGCGGTGGCCGAACATGCCAATGGCACGCTGGACGCCCCGCTTGCCGCGTTGAACCGTGCGATGATCGAACTGTCCGAGGCGCAGTCGGGCGTCGAAGCCAGTCTCGAAACACTCGATTTCGACCCGACCGAGCTGGAGCAGGTCGAAGAACGGCTGTTCGCGATCCGCGCCCTTGCGCGCAAACATAACGAAGCACCGGATGACCTCGCCGACTTTGGCGACAAGCTGCGGGCCAAACTCGCCGCGCTAGATGCGGGCGATGCCGATCTCGCGACACAGAAAAAGGCGCTGAAACAGGCCGAGGCCGATTACGAACAGGCCGCGCAGAAACTTTCCAACGCGCGGCACGAGGCCGCAGGACGACTCGATACCGCGATCATGGCCGAGCTTGCCCCGCTCAAGATGGAGCGCGCAGTCTTTGCCACCGAAATCACCCCGGGTGAAGCCGGGCCAGACGGGACCGACGCGGTGGCCTTTACCGTCGCCACCAACCCCGGCGCGCCCTCCGGTCCGCTCAACAAGATCGCATCGGGCGGCGAACTCAGCCGCTTCCTGCTGGCGCTCAAGGTCTGCCTGACCGGCACCAATGCGGGCGTCACGATGATCTTCGACGAAATCGACCGAGGGGTCGGGGGCGCGACCGCCGATGCTGTGGGCCGCCGTCTCGCCGCGCTGGCCGACAAGGGGCAGGTGCTGGTCGTGACCCACTCGCCGCAGGTTGCCGCGCGCGGTGCGCATCACTGGCGCGTCATGAAACAGGTGGCCGAGGATGTGACACTCTCGACCGTCATCCCCGTCGCGAAAGCCGACCGTGTCGATGAAATCGCGCGCATGCTAGCGGGCGACACCATCACCAAGGAAGCCCGCGCCGCCGCCAAGGCATTGCTGCAAGGATAGGACCGCATGACCGACCCGCATGAAACGTCGCTTGATCCCGAAGACTGGGAGGCGTTTCGCAAGCGGGCCCATGACATGCTCGACGCGGCGCTGGATCGCATGCAGACCACCCGAGACGGCCCGGTCTGGCGCGCGCCTGATGACGCGTTGAAGGCGGGCTTTCAGGCGGATCTGCCGGTAAAGGGCAGGGGAGGCGACGCGGTTGCCGGTCAGATGACCGAACTGCTCCCCTACGGGGTCGGCAACACGCATCCCCGCTTTTTCGGTTGGGTCCACGGATCGGGCACGCCGTCACAGGTGATCGCGGAAATGGCGGCGGTGGCGATGAACGCGAACCTCGGCGGGCGCGACCACGGCGCGATGTATGTGGAAAAACAGGTGGTCGACTGGGTGCGCGGCCTTTTTGACTTCCCCGCCGATTCCAGCGGTCTGATCGTGTCGGGCACCTCGGTCGCGACGATCATCGCGTTGAAGGCCGCCCGCGACCGAGTGCTCGATTTCGCCAGCCGGACGCAGGGCATCGGCGCGGCCCGACTGGTTGGTTATACCTCGACCCAAACACACGCCTGCGTCGCGCGGGCCTTTGACGTGCTCGGGCTGGGCAGCGACGCCCTCCGCAAGATCCCGATCACCAAGAATTACCAGATCGACCTCGACGCCCTGCGCGAAGCCATCGCCGCCGACCGGACCACTGGTCTGATCCCTTTCGCGCTGATCGGCACCGCCGGGAGCGTCGATCTCGGCGCGACGGACGATCTTGAAACCCTCGCCGATATCGCCGCCGCCGAAGACATATGGTTCCACGTGGACGGCGCCTTCGGGGCGACGGCCATCCTGTCCGACACGGTGCGCCCCCGGCTTTCGGGGCTTTCCCGCGCCGACAGCCTTGCCTTTGACTTCCACAAATGGCTGCACGTGACCTATGACGCGGGTTTTGTCCTCCTTCGTTCGGAAGAGGCGCATCGCCGCGCCTTTTCCGACCGCCCCGCCTATCTTGTCGGGGCCGAACGAGGCCTTGCCGCTGGTAACCCTTGGCCGGTGGAATACGGTCCCGAACTGTCGCGCGGCTTCCGCGCGCTCAAGATCTGGGCGCAACTGGCCGAGCATGGCACCGAGAAACTTGGCCAGATGATCTCGCAGAACTGCGCGCAGGCGGCGTATCTCGGCGATCTGGTTACAGGCGCATCCGACCTCGAATTGCTCGCCCCGGTCATGATGAACATTTGCTGTTTCAGGTACACGGGTAAGGGCGATGTGGCTGAGCAGAACGCGCTAACGGACGAAATCGTGATCCAGCTTCAGCTTCAGGGCATCGCCGCGCCCTCGACCACGACGCTTGATGGCAAGCGGGCGATCCGGGTGAATATCACCAACCATCGCACCACCCGGGCCGATCTCGACCTGCTGATCCGCGAGGTTCGTCGCCTCGGGGCCGAGCTTTCAGGTAACAGCGGCGTAGCCAAGCCGGAATAACGGGTTCCCCACGCTCAACGGGTATTCTAGAGAGGGGTAACCCGTCCCAGAGTCAGTAATGGCAGCACCCAAGCCCAACCCCGTATCCGAGCAGGTCTTACAGGTCATCAAGACCTGCCAGGCAGGCTGGACGGTTCTCAGACGGCGCGGCCCAAGCCAGATCCAGTTCTGGTTCATCGCCCTTGCCATCGGTATCGCCGCCGGTTTCGCCGCCGTCTTTTTCCGCAAGGGCATCAACAGCTTGCAGGCGGCTCTTTACGGAACCGAAGACGTGCACTTCCTGCACAGCTTTGCCGCCTCCCTGCCGTGGTACTGGATCCTTTGCCTGCCCATTGCGGGCGGGCTAATCGTTGGGCTGATCCTGCACTTTTTCACCCCCGATGGGCGGGTACGCAGCGTGGCCGACGTGATCGAAGGTGCCGCGCTCAGCGACGGGCGGGTGGAACGCAGGGCAGGGGTCGCCTCGATGTTCGCCTCGCTCATAACCCTCAGTTCCGGCGGCTCCTCGGGCCGCGAAGGTCCGGTCGTGCACATGGCGGGCGTGATTTCGACGAATGTCTGCCGCTATATCCATGCCGACGGCATTACCGGGCGTGACCTTTTGGGCTGCGCGGTAGCCGCCGCCGTTTCAGCCAGCTTCAACGCCCCCATCGCCGGGGCGCTCTTCGCTCTCGAGGTCGTGCTGCGCCATTTCGCGGTCCATGCCTTTGCGCCTATCGTGATCGCCTCGGTCGCCGGGACGGTTATCAACCGGATCGAATTCGGCGATGTGACCGAATTCGTGCTCAACACCCCCGGAGCTCTGCAATTCTATGTCGAACTGCCCGCCTTCCTGATCCTCGGGCTGATCTGCGGACTTGTCGCTGTTCTTGTGATGCATTCCGTATTCTGGGCCGAAGACGTGGGCACCCGCATCCAGACCGCCATCAGCCTGCCGCGCTGGCTCCGCCCGGCGGCCTCTGGCGCGCTCCTGGGCGTGATGGCGATCTGGTTCCCGCATATCATCGGCGTCGGCTATGAAACCACCTACCGGGCACTCTCCGGCAGCCTGCTGCTGGATCAGGCCATCATCTACGCGATGCTCAAAGCGGCGGCGCTTGCCATCACATTCGGCGGGCGCATGGGCGGCGGCATCTTTTCCCCCTCGCTGATGATCGGCGCACTGACTGGCCTGGCCTTTGGCCTGATCGCCACGGCGACCCTGCCGGATGTTTCCGGCACGCATACGCTTTATGCCTTTGCCGGGATGGGGGCCGTGGCCGCCGCCGTGCTGGGCGCGCCCATTTCGACCACGCTCATCGTGTTTGAATTGAGCGGCGACTGGCAGATCGGTCTGGCGGTGATGGTGTCGGTCTCCATGTCGACCGCGCTGGCCTCGCGCATCGTCGACAGGTCTTTTTTCCTTACCCAGCTCGAACGGCGCGGCATCCACCTTGCCGCCGGCCCGCAAGCCTACCTGCTGGCGCAGCTGCGCGCCGGTTCGGTGATGCGCCCCACAGGCGATCGCCGCTCTCCCGATCCGGACGCCTGCGCCCGGATGATCGAGGAGCATCTCTATGTCGAAGGGTCAGCCTCGCTCGAAGCTGCCATGCCGATTTTTGACAGTGCCGAAGTCGCCTTTCTCCCTGTCGTGACCCGCAACAGGGAAGGAGAGCTAGAACAGATCGGCGCGCTGTTCCATATCGATGCGCTCAAGGCCTATAACCGCGCCCTCGCGGCCACCGCCGCCGAGGAACACAGCTAACGGGTCTCAGAGCTGCTCGACCTTCACCATGTCGCTCTCGTAAAAGGCCAGATAGCCCCCGATGTCCGAAACGGCATCCTTTGGCGCTTCATAGCTCCAGACCGCGTCCGGCACTGTCGAAGACTTGTTCACGATGGAAAAATAGGTCGCATCGCCCTTGTGCGGGCAATGGGTGGTCTTGTCCGACGGATCAAGGAAAGCCATCGCGATATCCTCGCGCGGGAAATAGATCACCGGGTCATACCCATTCTCGATCAACCGCAGGGCATTCACGGATTCGCCAAGCACAGCCCCGCCCGAACGCACGCTCCATTTGCCCGGTGCCTTTTCGATCGTGATGTGATCCGCCATGATATGCCTCCTCGAATGCCCGTCCGTCCTGCCCGCCGAACGTAACACCAAGGTGTCAGATCGGGGCAACCGCGGCATCCAACCACAGTTTTGCCTCCTTGCCCAGACGCGAGCCGATCTTTTCGGCCACCTCGCGGTGATAGGCGTTGATCCACGCCCGTTCCTCCGCCGTCAGCATGTCGGTGACGATCAGGCGACGGTCGATGGGCACAAAGGTCAGTGTCCGCCAGCCAAGGAACTCCCGCTCCGGATCGCCGCCGGGCAGCGGTTTGGCCTCCTGCACCACGAGGAGGTTCTCGATCCTTATTCCAAAGGCCCCCTCACGGTAATAGCCCGGCTCGTTCGACAGGATCATCCCCGGCTCCAGCGGTATGGTGCTGGCGCGGCTCAGCCTCTGCGGCCCTTCGTGGACACTCAGGTAAGCGCCGACACCATGGCCAAGCCCGTGGTTGAAATCCTGCCCCGCGAGCCAAAGCGGCAGGCGTCCGATGGCCTCGATATCGCGCCCGGCCAGCCCCTTGGGCCAGCGCAGCCGCGACATGCCGATCATCCCCTGCAATACCCGGGTAAAAGCGGCACGTTCTTCCTCGCCCGGCTCACCGATGGCGATGGTCCGCGTGATATCGGTGGTGCCGTCCAGATATTGCCCGCCGCTGTCCAGCACCAGCAGATGCCCGTCCTCAAGCCGCGCATCGGTCTCTTCGGTCACGCGATAATGCATGATCGCGCCGTTCGGACCGGTGCCGGAAATCGTCTCGAAACTGATGTCCTGAAGCGCATTGTCCCGGCGGCGGCAGGTCTCAAGCTGGGTCACGACTTCGGTCTCTGTCAAAGTGCCTGGCGCCTGCGCATCGAGCCAGCTTAGCAGTTCGACCATCGCCACCGCATCGCGCAGATGCGCGGCCGCCGATCCCTCGATCTCGGCCTCGTTCTTACGCGCCTTGGGCAGGGCGCAAGGGTCGTCCCCGGCCACCGCCCTGTCGCCAAGCGCATCAGCGACGATCTGCGGTGCCGTGCCCTTGTCGATCCGCACCTTGCCCTCAAGCCGGGACAGATCGTCCAGAAACGCCTCCGGCTCGTGTTGCCGCACGCGGTCGCCCAGTTCCTCGCGCACATCGCCCAGCTTGGCCGAGGCCATGTAAAGGTCGACCATGCCATCCGCATGCAGCACCGCGAACCCATGCGCCAGCGGATTGCGCTCCACGTCCGAGCCGCGAATGTTCAAAAGCCACATGATCGAATCCGGCAGGGTGATCGCCGCCGCGTCCTGCCCGGCCTCCGCCAGATCCTTGCCCAGTCGGTCACATTTGCGCGCCGCGCTCTCTCCGGCAAATTCCAGCGGGTGCAGCTTGACCGGATTCATCGGCGGGTCAGGCTGGTCTTCCCAGATCCGGTCGACGAGGTTGGCACTCTGCACCATCTCGATGCCGCTGCCCTTCAGCTCGGACTGCCAGCCCTCGACCTGCGCCACAGTATGCAGCCAGGGGTCAAAGCCGACCTTGCCACCCTCGGGCAGTTGCTCTTTCAGCCACTCGACCAGCGACACATCGGGCCAGGGTACCGGGGTGAACACATCCGCCACCTGCGCCTTGACCTGCGTGCGATAGCGCCCGTCGATGAAAACCCCGGCGACGTCGCGCAACGCCGCGCAGAACCCGGCCGAACCGGTGAACCCCGAAATCCAGGCCAGCCGGGCATCGCGCGCGGCGACATATTCGCCCTGATGTGCATCCGCTCGCGGCACCAGAAACCCGTCGAGACCTTCGCTCTCCATCACCTCCCGCAGCGCAGCCAGTCGCGGGGGCCCCTGTTCGGGTCGTGCGGTTACCTCGAATGTCTGAAACATGGGCCGATCTCTCTTTGGTCATTTGCGCGTACCCAATCGCGAACCAGCCCGGGACGCAAGGCGCGATTTCACCGCATCCAAGGCGCCCTGAACGCCAACGCACCCATGCCCTCAAACAACGCAAAACGTTGCGCGGGCAAAACGCCCGGCGCTTCTTCTCGGTGCAAATACGGTCGCCGAAGGCAAGGCGAGCGCTAGCTCGCCTTCTTGATCCCCATAACCCGCGCCCGCGCGCGCGGGTCGCTGTCGAAAAGTGCGGCCAGCTGCTCGGTCATTGCGCCGGCCAGCTGCTCCACATCCGTGATCGTCACGGCGCGGTCGTAATAGCGCGTCACGTCATGGCCAATGCCGATCGCCAACAGTTCTACCATCTTGCGCTTCTCAACCATGGCGATCACGTCGCGCAGGTGCTTCTCGAGGTAATTCGCCGGGTTCACCGAAAGCGTCGAATCATCGACCGGCGCACCGTCGGAAATCACCATCAGGATCTTGCGCTGCTCGCGCCGCGCCAGCATCCGGCGATGCGCCCATTCCAGCGCCTCGCCATCGATGTTTTCCTTCAGCAGGCCCTCTTTCATCATCAGACCAAGGTTCGGGCGCGCCCGCCGCCATGGCGCATCGGCCCCCTTGTAGACGATATGGCGCAGATCGTTCAGACGGCCCGGCTGCTGCGGACGGCCATCGTTCAGCCATGCCTCACGCGCCTGTCCGCCCTTCCACGCCCGCGTGGTAAATCCAAGGATCTCGACCTTCACGTTGCAGCGTTCCAGCGTCCGCGCCAGCACATCGGCACAGATCGCGGCGATGGAAATAGGCCGCCCGCGCATCGAGCCGGAATTGTCCAGAAGCAGCGTCACCACCGTATCGCGGAACTCGGTGTCCTTCTCGACTTTGAACGACAGCGGGGTCGTCGGGTTCGCGACCACCCGCGCCAGACGCCCTGCATCAAGGATACCTTCCTCGCGGTCGAACTCCCAGCTCCGGTTCTGCTGTGCCTGCAAACGGCGCTGCAGCTTGTTCGCCAGCCGTGACACCGCGCCCTTCAGCGGGTCAAGCTGCTGGTCGAGATAGGCGCGCAGCCGCTCCAGCTCGGCCGGTTCGGCAAGGTCCTCAGCATTGACCTCTTCGTCATGTGTCGAAAGGTAGACCTTGTAATTCGGATCGGCATCGCTGACCGGCGGCGGGGCAGGCGGCTCAAAGGGCGCATCGCCCTCGGGCATTTCCGCATCCTCGCCCATTTCCTCATCGGCAAGGTCGTCCATGCTGACCTGCGCATCCGCCTGGTCCTGCTGTTCGTCCTGCGATCGTTCCGGATCGGCGGCGGTTTCCTGATCGTCGCTTTCGTCCTCGCCGGTGCTTTCCGGCTCCTGATCGTCTTCCTGATCCTCTTCGGCCTGGTCTTCCTGATTGTCGTCCAGTTCGTCCGGATCATCGCCCAGCTGGTCGCCATAACCCAGATCCTTGATCACCGCGCGGGTGAACTTGGCGAAAGCGGACTGGTCGTTGAGAATCTCGTTGATGACCTCAAGACGCCCGCCGACCTGCTTTTCGATGTGATCGCGCCACAGCTCCATCACATTATCCGCGCCCTTGGGCAGATCGCGACCGGTGGCGAGGTTGCGCACAAGGTACCCGGCAGCAGCCGCCAGCGGCGCCTCGGCGGTCGAGGTCACCTGATCGTACCCGCGCCGCATCGCGTCATGGCCAATCTTGACGTCGATATTGCCTGCGGTGCCGGGCATGTCCCGCGCGCCCATCGCCTCGCAGCGGGCAGTCTCCATCGCCTCGTAAAGCTCGCGTGCCATGTCGCCCGGCGGCGCATAGCGCGCGTGGGTCTGACCATTGTGATACTTACGGTTCATCGCCAGCGAATCCGCCGTGCCGCGCGCCAGCAGCACCTCGTCGCGGGTCATCCGGCGGCTGACCTGCGGCAGGCGCATCGCATCGCCCGACAGACCCGAGGGGTCGACGGAATAGCTGACGTTCAGCTCGGGATCGTTGGCCATGACCTTGGTGGCCTCGGCCAGCGCCTTCTTGAACGGATCGGCGGGGTTGTCGGAATTCTGCGCCATGTCGGGGCCTTCGGTCGCTGCTCTTCAGGGCAACAACCTAAGACCATTCCCCGCCCTTGACCATAGAGGCCGCGGGAAAATTCTGCACGCCGCCTAAAGCAAAAGCGCCCGGCAGGTGGCCAGCCGCGTTTCCAGAACGCTGCGCGCGCGGTCCACCCGGCGCTGGTCGACGCTATAGTCCACATCGGCCAGCAGGTTCGCCATTTCGCTCCAGCCCGAGTTGCGCCAGCGATCCGATTGCGTGGCCTCGACGCCCTGCTGGATCGCATCCGGCAGCGTCGCGTCAAGCAGCATGCTGAACTGGTCGCTGAGCCGCTCGATCTCCGGTGCCGAAGGGTCGTTCATCGCCCGTTGTCTGGTCGCAAGGGCCGACAGGCGGCCCGAGCACGTCGCAAAAATCTCTGCTCTTTCGACAGATTGGGAGGGGAGGGCCTTGGCCACGGAAACCGTGAACGCGGCAAGGGCCAACCCGTAAGTGAAATACGTTGCAAGCCTGTTCATGTAACAAGCCTATGACAAAAAACCTACCGGTCAATGAAGTATATACAAAAGATATCAAAAATATCTCTTGTAGATATATTCCTGCCGCGCAAGTGATCAGCCGGATTGTGACAGGGAGGAAGGCCCAAGCAACAGCCCCCGGCAGGCATTGATATCTCGTTCCACCCGGTTCTGCGCCCATCTCGTATTGGCCGGGTCCCGGCTGGCCCTGATCCGGGCCAACAGGTTGCCAAAGGCATGTTTTGACTGGACTCTTTGCGACATGGCGCGTCGCTTGTCCTCGGGCGGGGTAACCGCATCAAGCAAGGTGATCATCTGGCGTTGCTGTTGTAGTGTTTCGTCCGAGCGCTGCGGTCCGGTCAGCCATTGATGCTGCATCAGCGCGGTGAAGCGCCCGACACAGGTTGCGAACGCAAATTGCAGGTCAGGGGACGTGCCCCGTTCGGGCGGGGCGCCACAGATACCAACGACAGGCAGGCCAAGCGCAAGAACCAAGGCCCGCGAAAACGAAATATAGTCCATACCGAAAGACTGCGCGCGAAAACGCGTTGGGTCAAACGGCAAGTAGAGCGCAATTTCCTCAAGAACGGTTCAAATTGAACGGACCGACCCGGCAGGTACAAAAGAAAAGGGCCGGTCGAAACCGGCCCTGAAACTCACCCGAGGCTGACGCTTGCCGCGCTTTCCGGCAATTCCTCGTCAAAGCAGCGCTGATAGAATTCCGCCACTGTCTGGCGCTCCAGCTCGTCGCATTTGTTGAGGAAGGACAGGCGGAAGGAATAGCCGACATCGCGGAAGATCTCAGCGTTCTGCGCCCATGTAATCACGGTTCGTGGGCTCATCACGGTCGAAAGGTCACCGTTCATAAAGGCCACGCGTGTCAGGTCGGCAAGATGCACCATCTGGCTTACCGTCTTGCGGCCTTTTTCATTGTTGTAATGCGGCGCCTTGCTCAGGACGATGGCGACTTCGGCATCGTGGCTCAGGTAGTTCAGCGTCGCGACAAGCGACCAGCGGTCCATCTGCGCTTGGTTGATCTGCTGGGTGCCGTGGTACAGGCCCGTCGTATCACCCAGACCCACCGTGTTCGAGGTGGCGAAAAGGCGGAAATACTTGTTCGGGGTGATGATCTCGTTCTGGTCAAGCAGGGTCAGCTTGCCGTCATGTTCCAACACGCGCTGGATCACGAACATCACGTCGGCGCGGCCCGCGTCGTATTCGTCAAAGACGATGGCAGTCGGGTTGCGCAGCGCCCACGGCAGGATGCCCTCGTGGAACTCCGTCACCTGCTTGCCGTCGCGCAGCTTGATCGCATCCTTGCCGATCAGGTCGATCCGGCTGATGTGGCTGTCGAGGTTCACGCGCACGGTCGGCCAGTTCAGACGCGAGGCGACCTGTTCGATATGGGTTGATTTGCCCGTACCGTGATACCCCTGAACCATCACGCGGCGGTTATGGGAGAAACCGGCCAAAATCGCCAGCGTGGTTTCCGGGTCGAATTTATAGGTCGAGTCGATTTCCGGCACGCGGTCGGTACGATCGGCAAAGCCCTTTACGATCATGTTCGTGTCGATCCCGAACACTTCCTTTACCGAAATATCCTCGGTTGGCTTTGCATTGATATCGATTGCGCCGTCGGCCATGAAATCAGTCCTTGTCTCATCTGTCCGGCAACCCAAGCCGAACGAAGCGTTCGTGCACCATATCAACAGCAAGGGCAAGGGGGGGCAGGCCAGCGGAAATGCGTCTTTTTACGGGCCTCGGTGGCCGGGTTCGACCGCCGCGAGGCGGCTGTGGCACGATATTTTTCTCTTTTTGCAAAGAATTTTCAGCCGCCTGAAACTTTCCGCCGAATTCCTCCGTATCAGCAGCATCTCCGGCAAAAGCCGCATGATCAAACATTGGAGGAATTCATGAAACCGATTAAAACTCTTGCAACCGCCGCGCTGGTATCCGGTGTATCCATCCTTGGGTTTTCGGCCCAAGCCGCTGAAAACCCGATGGTCGGTGGCGCGCCCATGTATGCGGACAAGAACATCGTCGAAAACGCCGTGAACTCCGCAGATCACGAAACGCTGGTCGCGGCGGTCAAGGCCGCCGGTCTGGTCGAAACCCTGTCCGGTCCCGGTCCTTTTACCGTGTTCGCCCCAACCGATGACGCATTTGCGATGCTCAAGGCCGGCACCGTCGAAACCCTGCTTGAACCGCAGCACAAGGACCAGCTTGCCAAGATCCTCGCCTGCCACGTGGTTTCCGCCGATGCCATGTCAACCGCCATCAAGGGCATGATCGACGATGACGGCGGCGTCCACCCGGTCCCGACCGTCGGCGGCTGCACCCTTCAGGCCCGCTATGAAGGCGACAAGATCATGATCGAGGACGAACGGGGACGCATGGCCAATGTGACGATTGCCGATGTCGACCAGTCCAACGGCGTCATCCACGTGATCGACCGGGTGCTTCTGCCCGCCGAATAAGCATGACATTTGTCGGTATTGTTGTCCGGTGGATCGCGAAAGTACCCCTTAGCTCTGAAACCGGACAGCACAGAAAGGTCGCCTTTAACAGGCGGCCTTTCGCTTTGTCGGCCTCGCCGGTCACCGACAAGCGACGGTTGCCGCGCGCATTGTCGCATGCGCTTGGGTCGCATCCCTTTCGGCCTATACTCTCATCTAAGAGGGAGGCGGTGGAAAGAGGGGTACCTTATGGAGCATGTTCTGGGCTTCGACGCGCTTTTGCTCGCGCGCATTCAATTCGGCTTTACGGTCGCGTTTCACTTCATCTTTCCCGCCTTCACGATCGGACTTGCCTCGTACCTCGCGGTACTGAACGCGCTCTGGCTCAAAACCGGGAACGAGCGGTTCCTCAGGCTCTTCCGCTACTGGATCAAGATCTTTGCCATTACCTTTGCCATGGGCGTCGTCTCGGGCATCGTGATGTCCTACCAGTTCGGCACCAACTGGTCGGTCTTCTCGGACAAGGCCGGGCCGGTAATCGGCCCACTCATGGCCTACGAGGTGCTTACCGCCTTTTTCCTCGAGGCCGGTTTCCTCGGCATCATGCTCTTTGGCCGCGACCGGGTGGGGCCGGGCCTGCACATGTTCGCCTGCCTCATGGTCGCCGTCGGCACGGCGATCTCGGCCACATGGATCCTTTCGGTGAACTCGTGGATGCAGACGCCGCAGGGGCATATCATCGGTGAAAACGGCCAGTTCCTGCCCGAGGACTGGTGGGCGATCATCTTCAACCCGTCCTTCCCCTATCGTCTGGCGCATGCGCTGACCGCCGCCTACCTTACCACCGCGCTGGTGGTCGGCGGCGTTGCGGGCTGGCATTACCTGCGCGGCCACGGCCATAACCGGGGCGTTCGGATCATGTTCTCCATGGCGATGTGGATGGTCGCGGTGGTCGCGCCTTTACAAATCTTTATCGGTGACCAGCACGGGCTGAACACGCTGGAACACCAGCCCGCCAAGGTCATGGCGATGGAGGGGCACTTTGAGAGCCACCCGGATGGAGCTCCGCTGATCCTTTTCGGCATCCCCGACCAGGACGCGCAGGAAATGCGCTATAGCATCGAAATCCCAAAGGCATCCTCGCTGATCCTCAAGCACGACCTGAACGCGCCGCTCGCCGGTCTCGATACGATCCCGCGTGAAAACCAGCCCCCCGTCGCGGTGGTCTTCTGGTCTTTCCGCGTGATGGTGGCGCTGGGTTTTGCGATGCTAGGCCTCGGCGTCTGGTCGCTGATCTCGCGCTGGCGGGGCATCCTGCATACCGATACTTGGCTGCACCGCGCGGCACTGGTGATGGGGCCGACCGGCTTTATCGCCGTCACCGCCGGCTGGATCACGACCGAGGTCGGCCGCCAGCCCTTCACTGTCTACAACATCCTGCGCACGGCCGATTCCGTCGCGCCGCTTGATGCACCCGCCGTCGCAACCTCGCTGGTCGCCTTTATCCTCGTCTATTTCGCGGTCTTCGGCTCGGGCGTCTATTTCCTGCTGCGCCTCATGGCCCATCCGCCGCATCAGGGCGAAACCGGCGTCGAACAGGAAGTCGGCCCCATGCGCGCCGCTGGCACCGTGCCCGGTACCGCTGATCCCCGGACAGGAGCGAAATGATGGAAAACCTCGGTATCAGTTTCGATCTCACCGTGGTCTGGGCGCTGATCCTCGCGCTGGCGATCTATATCTACGTGGTGCTTGACGGCTTCGACCTCGGGCTTGGCATCCTCTACCCTCTCTTTGGCGAGAAAAAGGACCGCGACCTGATGATGAACTCGGTCGCCCCGGTCTGGGACGGAAACGAGACATGGCTGGTCATGGGCGGCGGCGGGCTGATGGCTGCCTTTCCGCTGGCCTATGCGATCATCCTGCCTGCGCTCTATCCGCCGATCATCGCCATGCTGCTGGCGCTGATCTTTCGGGGCGTGGCGTTCGAATTTCGCTGGCGGACGGAAACCCGTCTCTCGCGCAAACTTTGGGATGGCGCTTTTATCGGCGGTTCCTTCATCGCGTCGATGGCGCAGGGCGTCATTCTCGGCGCGCTTCTGCAGGGGATCGAGGTTGAGGGCCGCGCCTATGCGGGCGGCTGGTGGGATTGGCTCACCCCCTTCACCATCCTGACCGGTCTGGCCGTGGTGGCAGGCTATGCCTTTCTTGGAGCCTGCTGGCTGAACCTCAAGCTCGAGGGCGAGATCCAGCACCGGGTGCGCAACATGGCGCGGATCCTCGGGCTGGTCACCGTTGGTTTCATCGTGCTGGTCAGCCTCGCGACACCCTTCCTGATCGGGATCTACTGGGCGAAATGGTTCACCTTCCCGCAGATCCTCTTTACCGCGCCGGTGCCCATCGCCGTCGCCGTCATCGCCATCGCGCTGGCGCGCAGCCTGATCGGCCATGGCCGCGACTGGCTGCCTTTCGTGCTGGCGCTGGCGCTGTTCGGTCTCTGTTTCCTCGGGCTCGGTATCTCGATCTGGCCGCATATCATCCCGCCAAGCGTGACCCTGTGGGAGGCCGCCGCCCCCGAGAAAAGCCAGTGGTTCATGCTGGTCGGCGCGATCGTCCTGATCCCGATGATCCTCGCCTATACCGGTTTTGCCTACTGGGTGTTTCGAGGCAAGCTTGACCCGGAACAGGGCTATCACTGATGTGGTGGAAACGGACCGGCTGGTTCCTGCTGCTCTGGCTTGGCGGTGTCGCCTGCGTCGGGGTCGTCGCCTACGCGATAAGGCTGGTGCTGCTGTAAACAAAGAAACCGGCGACTGCCGAGGGGACAGTCGCCGGTCAGTTTCGTCAGCAGAGGCAGCCGGGGCACTGGCTTTATCTGCTTGACGGATCTCAGATCATTTCGCCTTGGCCGACTTGGGCTCGGCGTTTGCTGGTGTCGGCGAGTTGATCTGGGCTTCTGCCACGCCGCTCGGGCTCAGCAGGGATACGGCATAAGACTTGCTCGACTCTCCGGCCGAGGCAGCGACGGGCGCGATATTGCTCAGCAGCGACTGCGTCCTGGCTTCGTCCACCACGCGCTGCGCCGCCTGACGGGCCAGCTCCAGCGCATCCGGCTTGGCGGCTTCGGTTGTTTTCGCTTGTGCATTGCCGCTTGCCGACGTGGGCGTTGCCGCAGCAGATTTCCCGTTTCCGGACGATGCCTGTGCTGATCCGCCGTTGCCGGTCTCGGTCTCCGAAGAGGTCTGGGATACGGCCTGAGCGCTGTTGGCGTTGCTTGTCTGCGTTGTTGACCCGCTCTGGGTGCTACCCGACGTGGCCGAGGTTTCCTCGGTCTCGGCAGCGGTGTTGGGGGAAGAATTGTTATTCGCATTATTGTTGTTCGACGCAGGAGGCGTCGAATTCGACGATCCGAATATTCCGGACAGCAGCATGTAAATACCCTTATTCAGTTAACCTTAACGGCTTCTTCCCGCTCCACTGCACAAGGATCAGGGCGAAACTGTGATCGCTTTAGGGTAAATTTGATGGCTAAATTCCGCTGCCGGATCAGTTGGACAGGATTCCGGTCTTTGTCCTTAAAGCGTGGTTAATTGCTGTACCGGAAGGTGCGAAACCGTTTGCGAGATCGTCGAAAATCGGTGCCGGCTTTCTGCGCCGCGCGGCTGGAACCAGCGGACTAAACGCGATTCTCCGCACCAACCCAGCCCGGCACCATCCGCGGAAATGTCCGCGTTCGCCCTGTCGATCCCTCAGACCAGAACCACCGGCTTGCCGTCGATCAGCCGCACCTCGGCATTCGTGTCAAAGACCTCCCTTAGCAGACCATCGGTCACGATCTCGTCCGGAGCGCCATCTGCCGCGATACGCCCGCCACTCATCACCACGATCCGATCGGCAAAGGCGGCAGCATAGTTGATGTCATGCAACACGATTACAATGCTCTTGCCTTCGCGTTCCGCCATCTCGCGCAGCAATCCCATCAGGTGGCGCGACGCCGCGATATCGAGGTTGTTGAGAGGTTCGTCCAGCAGGAGGTAATCGGTCCCTTGCGCATAGGCCATCGCCACAAGCGCTCGCTGCCGTTGCCCGCCCGACAACGCATCGAGGAACCGATCCCGCAAGGGCTCCAGCGCGAATTTTTCCAGCGCGGCGGCAATGATCTCGCGATCTTCCGGCCCGGGTCGTCCCTGATGCCACGGGTAACGGCCCATCATCACCAGTTCGCCCACCCGCAGCCGCGCCGATACGGTCAGGCTTTGCGGCATGATTGCCAGATGCTGCGCGAGCACCCGGTCGGCGGCCTTGCCGACTTCAAGCTCATCCACAGTGATCGTGCCCGTTTGCAATTTGTCCAGCCGCGCGATCAGCGACAAAAGAGTCGATTTCCCGGCCCCGTTCGGCCCGATCAGCGCGGTCACCCCGCCGCGCGGCAGGTCGATCGAGATGTCATGCAGGATTGGCGCGCCGTGAATGGCATGGCTTACATTGCGGATCGAAATCATACGGCCCGTCTCCGTAACAGCAGGAAAAGAAACAGCGCGCCGCCGATCAGCTCGATCACGACGGGCAGGGGGGTGGCAAGGTGCAGCACGCGCTCCATCACCGTCTGACCACCGACCAGCACGATCCCCGCGATCATCGCCGTTGCTGGCAGCAGGGTGGCGTGCCGCTCGCTCTTGATCAGAAGATGCGCAAGCGCGGTGACGATCAGGCCAAAGAAATTAGATGGCCCCGAAAACCCCGACGACATCGGCCCCGACAGCGCCGTCGCCGCGCCGACCAGCAGGCAAATCAGCAGCAGCGCCTGTCTCTGCCCGCGCTTCGGTGCCTCGCCCAGGCCGGTGGCGGCCTCCGGTCCCAGCGCCAGTACATCCAGCCGGAACCGCATCCGCCACGCCAGCACCAGCGCCGGGATCACCACCGCCGCCGCCATGCCCAACAGAACTGGCTCAACAAAGGTGAAACGTGCAAAACTCGCGACCTGTACGGTCTGGAAATCGCTCGGATCGATCAGCCGCTGGATGAACCCGGTGATCGACCGGATCAGGATGCCCAGCACGATGCCTGTCAGCACCATCTTGAGGATATCGCCACGCCCCCCGGCCAGCAGCGCCATGAACAGCAAAAGCCCAAGCCCCGACATCAGCGTCAGGTTGGCGGCGAACAAAAGCGGCTGCGGGATCGCGTCATACCCCGCCGCCCCAAGGGTAAAGACCATGCTGCTCAGCGCAAAGGCATAAAGCGCGTCGAACCCCATGACCGAAGGTGTCAGGATGCGGTTCGCCGTGATTGTCTGGAACAGCACCGTTGCCACCGCCAGCGACACGCCAACCAGCAGCATCGCCGCCAGCTTGGTGGCGCGAAAACTCAGGATGAACGCCCATGATCCCACCGCGTCGAGGAAAAGGTAGTCAAGGATCGAGACCAGCAAAGCCAGCCCCAGCCAGATCTGCGCCCTAGCCATGTTTCGGCTCCCGCAGGATCAGGGCATGGAACAGCGCCGCGCCGATCACGCCCGTCATGGCCGAGGCGGGGATCTCATAGGGCATCCGCACCACCCGACCCAGCATGTCCGCGCCCAGCACCAAAAGCGCCCCAAGGCTCGCCGTCAGCGGCAGCCCGGCACGCAGGTTATCCCCGATCAGCCGCGACACGAGGTTCGGCACCACCAGCCCGATGAACGGGATCGCGCCAAGCGTCACCACCGTCAGCGCGGTGACCAGCGATATCGCGGCAAGCCCCGCCGCCGTCACCGCAGCCACGTTCACCCCCAGCGCGCGGCCCGCCGCATCTCCCAGCGCCAGCACCGTCACCCGGTCGGCGATGAACCACGTCGCCAGCGCCACGCCCCCGGCAATCCAGAGCAGCTCGTACCGGCCCTGCAGAACGCCGGAAAGCTCTCCGGTCAGCCAGATCTGCACGAATTGCAGCATATCGCCCTGATAGGCGACAAAGGTTACTGCCGCGCCGATCACCCCACCGTAGACAAGCGCCACCAGCGGCACGAGCAATGGTCGCGTCGGTGGCAGGCGGCGGATCATCAGCAACAGTCCGACGCTCCCGATCAGGGTCGCTCCGGCGGCGATCAGCATCTTGATCGAGACCGGTGCGCCCGGCACAAAGAGCGTCGCGGCAAGAATGCCAAGCGCCGCGCTCTGACCCGCCCCGGCGGTCATCGGCTCGACGAAACGGTTGCGCGCCAGCACCTGCATGATCTGCCCTGTCACCGCCAGCGAGGCCCCCGCCAGCATCGCCGCCATCGTCCGGGGCAGGCGGCTCACCAACATCAGCCGCAGCGCCTCGGGGTCGCGCCAAAGATCGGCCGGGCTCATGTCAATGGCGCCGACGAACAGCGAAAGACTGGCCAGCGCAGCCAGCGCGAGCAGGATCACGGCAACGGGCATATCAGATCAGGATTCAGGCCCCAGCGCCTCGATCAACTGATCGAGCGTGCGGTTCAGTGCGGTATACCCGCCACCCGCAATATAAATCTCGCCGGGCGAGAGATAGATGACCTGATCGTTCTGCCACGCGGTCGTGCCGTGGATCAGCGCATTGTCCAGCGTCGACCGCGCGCCTTCGACCGCGCCGCCGATGGCCTGCCCGCGGTCGATCACGATCAGCGTATCGGGGTTCTTGTCGGCGATGTATTCGAAGGTGATCGCCTCGCCGTGGGACGAGGTATCGATGTCATCCGCAGCCTCTGGCCAGCCCAGCGTCTTGTGCAGCCAGCCGAACCGGCTCTCGCCGCCGAACACCGACAGTTTCGGCCCGTTGGTCATGACGATCAGCGCCGTTCCTTGCCCTTTGACAAGGGCGCGGGCAGTTTCGGTCTTGTCGCGCAGGACCTCGGCCATCTCGGCGGCTTTTTCTTCGGTGCCGGTCAGCCGGCCATAGGTCTCAATCCGCTGCAGCCCGTCGCCGATTGCATCCAGACCGATGCTCATGTCCAGCACCGGCCCGAAATTGCTCAGGTTCCTGCCCTGCGCGATGGATCGCGTCCCAAGGATGATCGCATCCGGTCCCAGCGCCGCGATCTGCTCGAAATCGGGTTCGAAAAGCGTGCCAACCACGGGCAGTTCGCTTTCCACATCCGACAGGTAGCCCATATGCGTCGGCGCGACGATCCCGGCAGGTTTCACCCCCAGCGCCGTCAACGTGTCGATCGCGGGCACATCCATCGCAAGAATGCGCTCGGGACGCTGCGGCAGTTCTGCGAGGCCGGTGGCGGTTTCCACGGTGATCGGTTCGGCCAGACAGGCCGGGGCGCAAAGCGCCAGAGCCGCCAGAGTGTTACGCAGCAGGGCAGGGATCATTGGCAAGGCCTCCGGACTGGAACATGAACCGGCAGAGCGTCGCCGGGTTCGGATTGACTGTCGGTTAGGCGCTTGCGACGGGAGGGTCAAGAAAATAACTTACAGAAAGAATCGGATTTCAAAGGAGTGACCATGCTTTCCGCGTCAGCACGTTTTGAAACGCCCAATGCGTCCAAGTATCTCAAACAGCTTTGCAAGCACTTCGCGCATAAGGTCAGCGTGGAATACGATGATACCAACGGAAAAGCGGCCCTTCCGCCCGGTCCTGCAAAGATGCAGGCCGATGACGCGGCGCTTTTGGTGACAGTCACGGCTCAGGATGAAGAGGGCCTCGAACGGGCAAAGTTCATCATCGACGACCACCTGTCGCGCTTCGCCTTTCGCGAGACTCCGGACCTGAACTGGGAAGAACCGGCCACGGTCTGAGCCGCTCATTACCCTTTCCAATGACATGTGCTTTGCCTGCTTTGGTGGCGGCGCAGAACTTGGCGCAAATACATTTCTCAACTTAAGGTGTCTTGACACAACCTTAAGGTGAATACGATGGTCAGAGCGTTTCAATACCTTTCTTGAATCGATTGCACTGGACATCTCATGAAACACCTGACTTTCGTACCGCTCCTCCTGGGCCTTTCCGCCGCCCCCGCTTTCGCACAGGATTCCTGCCCTTGGGCTGGCGGCGAATACTCGTTCCGCGATCACGGCATCTACGGCGATTTTGTCGTCAACGCCGATTGCACCGAACTGGTATGGAGCCGGATCGCCGACAGCGACGAAACCACCGCAATGGAAAGAACCAACGACGGCTGGAAAGGCTCTCTCTCCAAGGCGGATTTCGTCCTGCTCGAAAATGGTCGCAACCTGCGCATCACCGGTGTGGGCGGGGCGACCCGAAACAGCAACGCCGAGCGTACCAACTGACGCAACCCCGGCTGCGTCCCACACCCGCCAACCGGAACACCGGCAGGTCATGCCCGATCCCGAGGGCCTGTCCGTCCGGCTGGCAAAGCATCGTCGCCCGTCCCCCGGCGGAGGCTCGCATGAAAAGAGCTGCCAGTGTCCTTGTCTCCCTCGCCATGCTCGCATGCCCGCTTCCTGCATGGGCGGATGAGCAGCCCCTCTACACAGGTTATGTAGAGGCGCTGAACCGGGTGGATGTGTCCGCCCAGATCGAAGGCGTCGTGACCGAGATACATTTCGAACCCGGCGAAACGGTCGCCGAAGGCGTGCTTCTGTTCACCTTCGACAAGGCAGAATTCTCCCAGCGTCTGCGCGCGGCCCGCGCTGTAGCACAAAAGGCCGAGGCCATCCTTGAAGACGCGGAAAATGAACATGACCGCAACCTCATCCTCAAGGAACGCGGGAACGTATCCGACACGCGCTATTTCAAATCCAAAGTCGCCCTGTCGGTTGCCTCGGCGGCCGCAACCGAGGCCAACAGCCGGCTCGAAGCCGCCCAGATCGACATGCGCCGCACCGAGGTCCACGCGCCGATCTCAGGGATCATCAGCAAGCCCTTCGTCAGCCGTGGCAGCTTCGTGGAAACCGGGCGCAAAGGGGTGCTGGCCACCATTGTCCAGCTTGATCCGGTGCGCATCGCGTATGAAATTCCTTATCCCGAACGACTGCTGGAACTTGGCGTCACCGATCTGAGCAGCATCGATTCCTATGCCGACACCGTGGATCTGGTCGTGCAACTAGCGCCGGGCTGGGACCATCCCGCGCTTGCCGAACCTACCCATCTCTCTGCCGACGTGTCCCGCGAAACGCGCAGTCTGACCGCTTGGGCGATCGTGGCAAACCCCACCCATACGCTACGCCCCGGCATGCAGGTCTTCTTGCGCCCGCTCGGCCCCGAAGCCACCCGGCCAGAGACAATCGCAAATGAATAAAGGGGTTTGACGAAGCGGAAGCCAAAGAAAAAGGCGCCCGCAGCCCCCTGCGCGCGCCTGTCCGAAGTACATTCTGATCCCAAAGATCAGTCTTTGAAGTTGCGGCTCACCTTGATCTGGTCCCATGCCCAGACCACCTGCTGCAGCTGTTCTTCCTGCGACCGGTCGCCGCCGTTCATATCCGGGTGCAGCACCTTGATCAGCGACTTGTAGGCTTTGCGCACCTCGGCCTTGGTCCAGTTGTCGCCCGCCTCGAGGATCTCGACCGCGCGGCGTTCGGTGGGGGGCAGGCGGCGCTGGGTGACACCGCCGCGCTTGCCTGGGTTCTGCGTCGCATTCGCGCCAAGTACCTGATGCGGGTCCTCGATGCCCAACCGCGCCCAGGCGCGGGCTTCCGGATCGCTGATCGGCTTGGTCGCGCGTTCCCAGACCTTGTCCTTGGTCTGTTGCGCGTTGATCTCTGCCTCGGTGGTTCCGTCAAAGAAGTTCCATTTGAGGTTATATTCGCGCACGTGCTGTTGGCAGAACCAGAAATAGTCGTCCAGAACGTCAGGCGCCTTGGGGGCGCGGAACTTGCCGGCCTCGGTGCAGCCGGGATGTTCGCACTGGCGCACCGAGGTTTCGGAGGCGCCGGACATGCCGCGACGGCCACGCGGGTTCTTTTTCTTGGCCGACGACACGGACATGTCGAAGCCGAAGGGATCAGGTTTAGTCATGGAGCTTTCCTTCCCGGCGCATCTTTTCGACTCGGAGACCGGAGTTTAGAGTATGTCTCGTCAGATAGAAGAGGGGGCGGCGAATTTTTTGCCGCAAAAGAGTGAAATGAATGTGACTGAAACAATCCGGACCCGTCTCGAGGCAGCCTTTTCACCAGATGCTCTCGAAGTGGTCGATGACAGTGAGAGTCATCGCGGGCATGCCGGTTTTCGTGAGGGGGGCGAGAGCCACTTCAATGTGATGATCCGGGCAGAGGCATTCAAGGGCCAGTCCCGCATTGCGCGGCATCGCGCCGTCCATGCGGCGCTTGGTCCGGAACTGGTGAGCAGTATCCACGCCCTGTCGCTCGATATCGGCGTCTAAGCCCTGTATCGACCGGCCCGATGCGCGTGGGGGCTGCGCGGGCATCCGAAGACATTTGAACAACGCCCCTGCATTAAACGAAGAAAGAAACAGCCCCCGTCAAAAGCAGCGGGGGCCGATTCTTTTAATCTCTGTCTCAAGGTTCAGGCACACAGCAGCTTACGCAAGAACCGCAACGACCTGCGGCACAGCATCCCGCGAAACTTACTCCGACTTGTCTTTCTTGACGTCGGGCGTGCTGCGGCGAACGACCTTTTCTATGCTGGTCAGCGGCGATTCCTTGACCGCATCTTCCTCTACCTCCGCCAGCGTCTCGGGCGCGCCAAAGGGTACGGGCCGTGCCGAGGGAACCTCGTCTTCCTCCGACCCACCACGCTTTGCAGGTCCCACGGGCACACTTGCCTCAGGCACCGGTGTCGCTGCCGCTGCAAAGGCGGAGGCGCCGCGTTCTTCTACCGTTTCTCCCGACGCATTGCCCGCCGCGCCGCCCTTGGCCCGACGGAATACCAGCACGTTGCGCCAGTTTGTCACCGATCCGGTCAGCCCGCTGCGTTCCTCGCTGGGAAGCAGTTCCGCGCGCAGGTATTCCCATCCGCCCGCCGCCAGCCGGTTCAGCTCGGCCTCGACCGACAGCGCGAACCGCCCCTCGGCTGTCTTGACCCCCTTGGCCTTGGTTCCCTTGCCGGGGGCCGGCACCACCTTGTATTCGTATATGGGCATTAAATCGTCCTGACGCTGATAACCCGCGCAACCTAACCGCAAATCTCACCGGGCTAAAGAGCCTAACGCTGCCGGAGCTGCACCTTGCGCCCCGCGCCCTCGGGCATCGGCAGGCCCGCATGATCCCGCGCCATTTTTGCGATCTTTTCCTGCACGTCGCCGGGGAAGGGGGCGACCTTCGGCCCTGACTGGTCGATCGACAGGTGCAGCGACTCTCCGCTCGCCGCCAGCCACCCGTCCTCGTGGAACAGCTCCTGATAGGAATGGATGCGCTTTTCGTCATGCGCGAGCAGCTGGAACGTGCTGTAAACCCGGTCGCCCTCATGCAGCTCGCGGACATAGCGGATGTGAAACTCCGCCAGAAAGGTCGTCATCCCCCGCTCTTCGCGATAGCCCGGCCCCAGCCCGAAATCCGCCCAGACATCATCCACCCCCAGATCGAACAGCACCGAGTAATAGGCCATGTTGAGATGGCCGTTATAATCGATCCACTCCGGTTTCACGGTGAGAAAGCTGGATTTGAATGGGGTCATGCAGAGGGGCCTTTTCGCAGGTGGTTGATGTATCCGAGTTGTTGGTCGGCCATCCCCAGATACTGCGTCGCATTTCCTTCTGCAAACACCTCCCGCGCAGCCCGCACATGTGCCTCGGCCCGATCCAGATGCGTCGGGTCGCCGGTTTTATTGAAAAACGCGATTTCGAGGCGTCCTAGGTTACCTTTGGTCGTAGCCCAATCCAGCGGAAACTTTTCACGTGTGTATTCTTTCAGCGCTGCGCAAAAGCATGCGCGGGCATCTTCCAGACGTTCCGTGCCGCGTTCGTGTTCCCCCAAAGCTCTCAGCGCATTGCCGAGGTTGCTTTTTGTCATGGCCCATTCAAGAGGCGCTTCTTCGCGCGTTCGTTCCTCAAGCGCAGCCCGGTAAGCAAAGACCGCCTGTTCTAGCAACGTCGGCTCGCGGTATCGTTGCCCAAGGGCATTCAAAGCAGTGCCGAGGTTGTTTTGCGTTATGGCCCAATGTCGAGGCACTATTTCCCGTGTGCGCTCCTCCAGCGCGGCGCGAAAGGCGGTGACGGCCTGTTCCAGCCTTTGCGTGTCGTTTTCGCGCTGCCCTAGCGATTGCAGCGCATTACCTAGGTTATTCTGCGTCTTGGCCCAGTCAAGCGGCTCGGTTTCGCGTGAGAATTCATCAAGCGCGACGCGATGCGCTGCGACGGACTCTTCCAGTCTTGCAGTTCCCGTTTCTCGTTTTCCGAGCGACCAAAGCGCAATACCCAGATCGTCCATGGCGATGCCGGTCTCATATGGGCTCGTCGCATACTTCGAGCATGCGCGAGACAATTCGATTGCGACTTCGAGTTCAAAAATTGAGTCCTCGCGACGAACTGGGCCAACCCAATCCATCGATACTGATCGCAGGGCATAAAACCGCGCCTCTTGATCAGGATATTCGATCTCGATCTTTTCGACTTCGCAGGTTGCGGCGTCAATGGCAGATCGTTCCTTCACCGCTTGCGCGATCCTCTTGTCGAGCAGAGAAAGCATTGCCGCCTTTTCTTGTTTAGTCCTCGCGCTCCTTAGTGAGTTCGCCTTCATTACAGCCGTTTGAATTGGCTCCCAGCCTGACCCAGATGCAATTCTATAATTATTAATCGTAGCATTGCTAACGTCGATCCCTTCTAGGCTGTCTTCCCTTAGAATGGAGTTCCTGAAGTTCGCTCCCCTATAAAAAGTTCGATGGTCATGTCCAGCTATTTCAGCGAGCTCCTTCAAATCGTCAGAGTCTGACTGCAGGATTTTTATAACTTTTTGTATCCAATCAGTCATCGCTGTCCTCGAGGATTAGTTTGTCAGCAATGAGTAATCGAGCGTGCTTTTCTCCTAAATCCGGGATGTCGAGAAAGCCGGCTTTCTCAAGCTCCGCTTTAATAAGTTGCTCTGCAGCCGCCAAGTTCACATCACTATTTTTCTTTCTTCTAAACCGGCTCTGTTTTTCCGTATCTTTTTGCTCTAGATCAAGGATTTCGATGTCTTCTCGCCGGCATCTCACTTCTATGCAGATAGTGACTTCTTCTTGGTTGGGAACCAAGTCCGAAGTCCGTTTAACTGAAAACCTGGGTTCGGCCTCCGCTTCCCAAGGGGCGCCATAAAGGTACTCATCGGATGCCGGTGTTATCTTAATTTCCCACGCGGGATGAGAGTCGGGCGTAGTGAAATGTTGCTGTATCAGGCGTTGCACAGATTTATTTTGACGTATTTGAAATTCTTTTTCCTGCGAAAATTCGCCAGAGGCTCCGATTTTTGATTTAAGTAGGTCTGCGCTCAATTCTGATATAGCTTGAGCCTGCGCTGTGCTTTTGGTGGCTACTGTTTCTTCAATTTGTACTGGGTCGGCGAAGGATTTTTCGCGTTGAATGCTTTTTTTGATCACCTTGAGTGGTTGATCGGGTCCTATCTTGACTACTACTTCTGCTCGTTTGAGTGCGATCTTGAATCTAATTGGAACTGTTGGGTCTTCACCGAATGACCCATTCCTGAAGACTACGTCAACGTGGACTGACGCGACTCCGCTGTCATCAAATTTACCGATCCACCCATCTAATGAGACCGCTTCCCAAAGAGCTCTAGTTCTATTGTCCATTCAATTGCCTCCTCGGTCACCCTGACGCTAATGCGCAGCGGTCGCCCGGGCAACACCCCGTTCACACACCTTTCCCATCCCCTGACAACAGGAGAAGGGGGAATGTCAGGAGTCCGGAAAATGTCAGACGGCTGATGTACGGGGGGTGTACAGGGGGTGCACAGATGTCACCCCCCGGAAATCACAGTCCCAGCTTGGCCGAAACCAGATCGTTGACGGCCTTGGGGTTGGCCTTGCCGCCGGTGGCTTTCATCACCTGACCGACGAACCAGCCCGCCAGTTTCGGGTTGGCCTTGGCCTTTTCGACCTGCGCCGGGTTGGCGGCGATCACCTCGTCCACGGCGGCCTCGATGGCGCCGGTATCGGTCACCTGTTTCAGGCCTTCGGTCTCGACGATCTCTTCCGGGTCGCGGTCAGAAGTGTAAGCGATATCAAACACATCCTTGGCTATCTTGCCGCTGATATCGCCCTTGGAGATCAGCGCGACGATCTTGGCCAGACGCTCGGGCGCGATCGGGCTTGTCGTGATGTCGTGCCCGTCCTTCTTGAGACGGCCGAAAAGCTCATTGATGACCCAGTTCGCGGCCAGCTTGCCGTCACCGCCTTGCGCGACCTTTTCGAAATAACCAGCGGATTCCAGATCGGCGGTCAGCACGCTGGCGTCATAGTCGGCCAGGCCGAAGTCATTGATGAAGCGCGCTTTTTTCTGGTCGGGCAGTTCCGGCAGGTTGTTGGCGATATCGTCCACCCAGGCCTGCTCGATTTCCAGCGGCAGTAGGTCGGGGTCGGGGAAATAGCGGTAGTCATGCGCTTCTTCCTTGGAGCGCATCGACCGGGTTTCGTTTTTGTCCGGGTCGTAGAGCCGGGTTTCCTGATCGACCGAGCCGCCGGCCTCGACAATAGCGATCTGGCGGCGCGCCTCGTATTCGATGGCCGCCTGAATGAACCGCATGGAGTTCATGTTCTTGATCTCGCAGCGCGTGCCGAGATGCGAAAAGTCCTGCGTTTCCTGATACTTCTCGTACTGGCCCGGGCGGCAGATCGACACGTTCACGTCAGCCCGCAGGTTGCCGTTCTGCATGTTGCCATCGCAGGTGCCGAGGTAGCGCAGGATCTGGCGCAGCTTGGTGATATAGGCAGCGGCCTCTTCGGGGCCGCGGATATCAGGGCGCGACACGATCTCCATCAGCGCGACCCCGGTGCGGTTCAGGTCGACAAAGGACATGTTGGGATCCATGTCATGGATCGATTTCCCGGCGTCCTGCTCAAGGTGAATCCGTTCGATCCGCACAAGGCGTGCGATACCGTTCCCCATATCAACCAGAACTTCACCTTCACCGACGATAGGATGGTAGAGCTGTGAAATCTGGTAGCCCTGCGGCAGATCGGGGTAGAAATAGTTCTTGCGGTCAAAGGCGCTGACAAGATTGATCTCGGCTTTCAGACCAAGACCCGTGCGCACCGCCTGCTCGACGCAGAATTCGTTGATGACCGGCAGCATGCCCGGCATCGCCGCGTCGACAAAGGCCACGTTGGAATTGGGCTCGGCGCCGAACTGGGTCGAGGCGGCCGAGAAAAGTTTCGCCTTGGAGGATACCTGCGCATGGACTTCCATGCCGATCACCAGTTCCCAGTCGTGCTTGGCCCCGGCGATCACCTTGGGCTTGGGGGTCTCGTATGTCAGGTCCAGCATCTGAATGGCCTCTTGTCCGCTTGCTTGGCAGGGGTTCTAGGCCAGCCACGGGGTCAGAGCAAGGGGGCGTCAGGTCGCGTCATAACGTGGACCCTGCGGGGTAAAGGTGATATGCGCGCCGCGCCCGATTTCCTCGCAGAAAAGCTCGCCGATCGCTTGAAGCGCAAACCGCTTGCCACGCGCGGCAAACCGGTTGACCGAGGTCACGCGCAGGTTGTTGTCAAACCCGGTCAGCGCATGGGCCCAGACCATCGGGTGGACTTCGGTGAGGTGGTCGCGGATCAGCCAGTTGGCGCAATCGGCAATTTCGGCGCGGTTCTGGTCGGCAAGGGCGCTGATGCCTTCCCCCTGCCGGATGGCTACGGCGCAGAAGGCGGCCAGAAGATTGATCATTTCCTGCTCGGGATGGGTCGCGATAATGTCGTGCAGCCCGTCGATGAAGAAATCCAGATCGACCTGCTCGCAGGCGACCTCGTCCAGCGCCATCGCATCGAAATAGACCCAGGTGTAACCGCCAGCCCCCCATATATCCTGCGTCCGGGCCGCGGTGCGGCGCGCCTGAAGCTCAAGCTCGTCATAGGTGCCGAACCAGCGCGGCAGCAGGTGGCAGCCAAGGGCGCGCATGTGGCGGTGGTTGTTCGGGTCGAGATCGATCAGGTCTTCGTAATCGTCGCTGACCCGAGCGCCCGCATCGGCCTGACCGACCAGCAGGGCACATTGCGTCGCGGCAACCATGGGACTGTCCAGTTCCAGCCCGTTGAACGGGGCCATCAGCTTGGTCGCACGTTCGAAATGCGCCAGGCAGCGTTTGCGGTTCAGCGGCGCGATTTCATCCTGACCGGTTTCGCCGCGCCACGCCCAGCCGATATCCAGATGCGCCTGCGCCACCAGTGCGGACATATGCGGGTCGTTACCCAGTTCGCGGCGGGCGATCTCAAGGCCTTTAATGCCTTCGATCAGGGCGCCGTCGCGCGGGGCGCGTTCCTCGCGCAGCGCATGTTCGGCAGCCAACACCACGTCGCTGCGCGCACCAAAGGCGAGAAGCTCGGCAATCGGGACACCACCGGGCGTGCATTCGCGTTTTTCATCCGCCAGCCGCATTTCGCGGGCGAGGTCTTCCCAGCGTTCCTGCCGTGCAAGGAACTGGCCACGCTCCTGTGCCGCGCGCCACGCGGTGTCATCCGGCGCCTTGTCGCGAACCGGAATCGTCAGATGTTCTTCGTAACGGGGCGAGGGCAGGGCATATATCGGCGCCGGTTCATCGTCCGCCATGTTCGCGGATCGCTTGGATCTGGCGGCCAGCCACAGCGACTCCAACGCCGTGGTGACAGAGATAAAGAGGCGATCCAGCCAGGGCAGTAACAGCTTGAACATGGGTAATCCGAACACGAGGTAACACGACACTTGGTCCGGTTTATGCAGGTGATTTCAGGCGCAAAAATGGCAGAGCTAAGATGTTTGCAGCGTTCCTTTGGGCCTTTTGCAAGGCAGGTCAAAAGTTGGTTAACGCTATGAAAAGAAAAGGGTTAACTAAAATTCGATGTCAAAATACGGTAAAATGATGCCGTTCGATCTGCACGTTTCGCAGGGTCAATTCGGCGGCCATCCGCCGATGGGGCGGCAACGCCTCGGGTGGGAGCCGCAGTGATTTGCCATCTCGTGTCAGAATTGTGACGCGCACCGATAGGTCCCAGCGGGTATCCATGCGGATTCGGTCGATCTGGGCGAGGGCGACATTTCCGTCCAGCCTGCCGGAGAACCATTCGAGGTTTTCGTCGCTCAGGATGATCCCGGCGGCGGGGTTGCGCCAGAGATCCCAGAGCGCGGGCAGGGTGAACAGGGCGACGGCGCCGATCAGCCAGGGCGCGGCGTCAAAGGCGATCAGCAGCAGGCCAAGCACACCATAGACGGCGACCAGCGCCAGAACCGCACGGCGCGACCGTCCGTGGCGGGTAAAGCGATAGGGCGCGCTCACCGCCCGCCAGAGACGTCCAGAAAGGCGCCGGTCACATAGCTGGCCTGATCGGACAGCAGGTACAGAACGGCATCGGCAACCTCTTCCGCCCTGCCGACCCGTTTCATCGGAACATTCACGGCCAGCCGCTCGGCCCGGTCGGGTTCGCCACCCTTGGCGTGGATTTCGGTTTCGATCAGACCGGGGCGCAGGCTGTTCACGCGGATATTGTCGGTCGCGACCTCGTTCGCCAACCCCTTGGTAAAGGTGTCGATGGCAGCCTTGGAAGCAGCGTAATCGACGAATTCATTGGCCGACCCAAGCCGCGCCGCAACAGAGGAGATATTGACGATGGACCCGCCGGACCCCTGCGCCTGCATACGCAGCACTGCCTCTTTCGCGGCCAGCATCGCGCCGATCACGTTGATGTCGAACATGCGGCGCAGACGGTCATGGGTAAAGTCCGTCACGCGGGCAGCCATATCGACCACGCCCGCATTGTTCACCAGCGCGTCGATGCGGCCGAAATCGCGGTCGACCGCCGTGAACAGCGCCTCGATATCCACGGGTTTGGCCACATTGGCCTGGTAGATCTCGGCCCGCGCCCCGGCTTTGCGGGCATCAGCAGCCACCGCTTCGGCGGCGGCCTGGTTGCCATTGTAGCTGAGCGCCAGATCATAACCGCGCTCGGCGGCCAGCCGCGCGGTGGCGGCACCGATCCCGCCGCTCGCCCCGGTGATGAGACAGACCGGACGCATGGCTCAGGCCCCCAGAATGCGCGAGACCATCTCGGTCGTGTCGCGCGACAAGTCTGGCTGGGCGGCGATCCGTTCCAGCGCGGCGCGCATCTGCCCCTGCCGCTCTGCGTCATAGCGTTTCCATGTCTGGAAGGCGGTACACATGCGCGCCGCGGTTTGCGGGTTGACCGGGTCAAGCTTGATCAGCCAGTCCGCCAGCAGCGCATAGCCCGCACCGTCGGCGGCGTGGAAACCCGCATGGTTGCCGGTCAGCGCGCCCAGCGTCGCCCGGAACCGGTTCGGGTTCTTCCAGTTGAAATCCTTGTGCTCCGTCAATGCCTTGGCAGCACCGACCGCGCGGTCCGGCGCGGCGTTCAGCACCTGCAGCATGAACCATTTGTCGATCACCAAACGGTCGCCCTGCCATTGTTCGTAGAATTGGCGCAGCGCATCCTCTCCCTTGCCCGCCCGCACGAGGCAGGAGAGGGCGGAGAGTTGCAGCGTCATGTTGTCCGCTTCGGCATATTGACGCGCGGCTTCCTCACCACCGTCCAGCCGAGTCAGCAGCGACAGCAGCGCGCCGCCGAGCGACCGCTTGCCGGATTGTTCGGCATCGGGGCGATAGGGGGCTTCCACGCGCATTTCTGCCATCAGCCCCGGCAGATCGTCCTGCAGCTTTTCCGCTAGAGTCTGGCGCAGCGTTTCGCAGGCGTTCCAGATCGCCATCGGGTCGGGCGTATGACCGGATTCGGCCTGCGCGGCGGCAAGCTCGGACTGGCTGGGCAGGCCCAGCATCAGCGCGCGATAGGCCGGGTCAAGGCTGCTGTCCCGCGTCACGGCGACGATCCCGTCAAGATAGGCGGCATTCGGGGCCGCCCCGCCAAGCGTCATGTCGTTCAGCGTCTCGAGCGCCAGTGTCCGGCCCGCTTCCCAGCGGTTAAACGGATCGGTGTCATGGGCCAGCAGAAAGGCGCGCTCGGCAGTGGTGGTTTCGCGCTCAAGGATCACCGGCGCGGAAAACCCGCGCAGGATAGAGGGCACCGGTTTCGCGGAAAGGCCGCTGAATTCAAAAGCCTGCGTTTCCTCGGTCAGTTCCAAAAGCGTGGTTTCCACGACCTCGTCTCCATTCGGCCCGATCAGGCCAACGGCAATCGGGATGACCTGCGGTTGCGGTGCAGGGCTGGCCACGCTGGCCGGGGTCGATTGCGTGAAGGTCAGTCGGTATGTACCGTTCTCCCAATGCTCGGTCACCTTGACGCGCGGCGTGCCCGCCTGCGAATACCAGCGCTTGAACTGGGTCAGGTCGCGACCGGTCACATCCTCGAAAACCTTGAGCCAGTCCTCGATGGTGCAGGCCTGTCCATCATGGCGCGCGAAGTAGAGATCCAGCGCCTCGGCATAGGCGGCGTCCCCCACCAGCCGTTTCAGCATGCCAATCACTTCGGCGCCTTTCTCATAGACGGTCGCGGTGTAGAAGTTATTGATTTCCTGAAAACTATCCGGCCGGACCGGGTGGGCGAGGGGGCCGTTATCCTCGGGGAACTGGCGCGCGCGCAGGTCGATCGTATCGCTGATCCGTTTGACCGGGGCCGAGCGCATATCCGAGGTGAACTGGCTGTCGCGATAGACCGTCAGACCTTCTTTGAGACAAAGCTGGAACCAGTCGCGGCAGGTGATGCGGTTGCCGGTCCAGTTGTGGAAATATTCATGCGCGATGATCGCCTCGATCCGCTCGAAATTCATGTCGGTCGAGGTTTCCGGGCTGGCAAGCACGGCAGAGGAGTTGAAGATGTTCAGCCCCTTGTTTTCCATCGCGCCCATGTTGAAATCATCCACGGCGACGATGTTGAAAATGTCGAGGTCGTATTCACGGCCATAGACATCCTCGTCCCATTTCATCGACTTCTTCAGGGCCTCCATACCAAAGGCGCATTTGCCTTCGTCCCCGGGGCGCACGTAAAGGTTCAGCGCCACGTCGCGCCCGCCGATGGTGGTGAAGCTGTCGGAATGGGCCACCAGATCGCCCGCGACCAACGCAAAGAGATAGGCGGGCTTGGGCCAGGGATCATGCCATTCGGCCCAGCCGTCACCGGATTTGCCCGGGTTGCCGTTCGACAGCAGCACCGGCAGGTCGCCGTTGATGCGCACGGTAAAGACGCTCATCACGTCGGGCCGGTCGGGGTAATAGGTGATCTTGCGAAATCCCTGCGCCTCGCACTGGGTGCAATACATGCCGTTGGACATGTAAAGCCCTTCCAGCGCGGTATTGCCCGCGGGGTCGATCTCGACCTCGGCCTCCCAGACAAAAGGCGCATCCGGCGCGTCGCAGCTTAGCCCCTCGGCGGTGCAAACCGGGTTGACGTCCTTGCCGTCGATCTTGGCACTGATCAGCTTCAGCTTTTCGCCATCCAGCCAGAACCGGCGGTCGGCAGCCTCGGGGTTGGGCGAAAATTCGATCCGGCTTTTGACGCGGGTGGCATTGGGGGCGAGGTCAAAGGTGAGATGCACGGAGTCGACCACGTAGCCGAAAGGCTTGTAATCCTCGAGATACACTGTGGTCGGCGCGGCGTCTTTCATATCCAACTCCCTTTGGGGTTATCGGTGGAACTGTTTCCTGTCCCGTTAGTTATTCCTGTAACGCAGGTGCTGCAAGCACGCGCCCTGCCGCGCTGGAACAGCTGATCTGCCCGGCGACAGCTTAAGTGACAGGAGGCAATCATGACCGCTCCCAATACGAATGTCGAAAAGCAAGCCCGCAATCATCGGGGCCCTCTTTGGGGCATCCTGCTATGCTTTGTCTTTGTGGCCGTGCTTACCGTGGGTTGGCTAGTGTTTTACGGGGATGAGGAACCCGGTGACGATGTCGGCACCGATACCAACCCTCAGGTGACGGCACCGGTCGAGCAGACCGCTCCTGCCGGCGATGCGACAACCGCACCCGCAAACGACTGATATTTGGCATACCGAAATCATGGAAAACCCGGCTCAGCCCACGCGCTGACGCCGGGTTTTTCTTGTTCCGTTTGTAACTGCTGCTTGGCCAGATAAAGGTCGAGCTTGTTGCCTATAGGAAACTTATCGCGTTAATTGGCGACATCACGGCCCCGCCGCCCCGTAAAACGCCAGAGGAATTCAAGGAATATGACCCAACGTGAAAACCGACAGGGATTGACTGTCGCGGCTGAACTGGTCGACTTCATCGAAAACAAGGCGCTGCCGGGAACCGGCGTTTCCGCCGAGCAGTTCTGGACCGGGCTGGCCCGCATGGTGGCAGAGCTTGGACCTAAAAACCGCGAGCTGCTTCAAACCCGCGAGGTGATCCAGCAAAAGATCGACGCCTGGCACGTCGAACGTCAGGGCGCGCCCCATGATGCCGAGGCTTACGAGACATTCCTGCGCGATATTGGCTACCTGCTGCCCGAGGGCGAAGATTTCACCATCGAAACGACGAATACCGATCCCGAAATCGCTACGACCCCCGGACCGCAGTTGGTGGTGCCGATCACCAACGCACGTTTCGCGCTGAACGCGGCGAATGCACGCTGGGGGTCGCTCTATGATGCGCTCTACGGCACCGATGCGCTGGGCGATCTGCCCAAGGCTGGGGGATACGACGCCGAGCGCGGCGAGAGGGTCATCGCCTGGGGGCGGAGCTTTCTTGACGATGCGGTGCCGCTGGCCGACGGTTCGTGGTCCGATGTCACCGCGCTCTCCGTGGATGACGGTCAGTTGCAGGTCGCATCCGGCGACAAGACGCAGGCGCTGAAGGATACCGGTCAATTCGCGGGCTACACGGGGGACGCTAATGCGCCGACCTCTGTCCTGCTCAGCAACAACGGCCTGCATGTCGCCATCGAAATCGATGCCGACCATCCGATCGGCAAGACCGACAAGGCGCATATCTCTGATATATCGCTGGAATCCGCCGTCTCGACGATCATGGACTGCGAGGATTCCGTGGCCTGCGTCGATGCCGAGGACAAGGTGCTTGCCTATGCCAACTGGCTCGGGCTGATGAAAGGCGATCTTGAGGAAAGCTTTGACAAGGGCGGCAAGACGGTCACCCGCAAACTGGCCAGCGACAAGAGCTTTACCACGACGACCGGTGACAGCCTGACCCTCAAGGGGCGCTCCCTGATGCTGGTGCGCAATGTCGGCCACCTGATGACCAACCCGGCGGTGATCGACAGCGAAGGGCGCGAAATTGGCGAAGGTCTGATGGACGCGCTCTGCACAGTGATGATCGCAATGCATGATCTCGGGCGCGACGGTGGCAATTCCACCAAGGGGTCGGTCTATGTTGTCAAACCCAAGATGCACGGGCCGGAAGAGGTCGCCTTCTCCGTCGAGATTTTCGATATGGTGGAGGACATCCTTGGTCTGCCGCGCAATACGGTCAAGATCGGCATCATGGACGAGGAACGCCGCACCTCGGTCAACCTTAAGGAATGTATCCGCGAAGCGCGCCAGCGGGTGGCCTTTATCAACACCGGCTTCCTCGACCGTACTGGGGACGAGATTCATACCTCGATGGAGGCCGGACCGATGCTGCCCAAGGGCGAGATGAAATCCACCCCGTGGATCGCCTCTTATGAGGATCGCAACGTCGATATCGGTCTCGCCTGCGGTTTGCAGGGCAAGGCCCAGATCGGCAAGGGGATGTGGGCGATGCCCGACCGCATGGCCGAGATGCTGGATGCCAAAATCGGCCATCCGAAATCCGGTGCCACCTGCGCATGGGTGCCATCGCCAACGGCGGCGACCCTGCATGCCACCCATTACCACAAGGTGGATGTGATGGCGCGTCAGGATGAGCTGCGCGCAGGTGGCGCACGCGGCAGCCTTTCCGATCTGCTGACCATCCCGGTCATGCACGGGCGCAACCTGTCGGATGAGCAGATCAGCCAGGAGATCGAGAACAATGCGCAAGGTATCCTCGGCTACGTGGTGCGCTGGGTCGATCAAGGCATCGGCTGCTCCAAGGTGCCCGACATCCATGATGTGGGCCTGATGGAAGACCGCGCCACCTGCCGTATCTCGAGTCAGGCGCTGGCGAACTGGCTGCATCACGGCGTGGTCGAAGAGACCCGCGTGATGGAAGCGATGCAGAAAATGGCGGCCGTCGTGGATCGTCAGAACGCGGATGATCCCGTCTATCAGCCGATGGCACCCGATTTCGACGGCATTGCCTTTCAGGCCGCCTGCGATCTGGTTTTCAAGGGCCGCATTCAGCCCTCGGGTTATACCGAACCGGTTCTGCATGCGCGACGCCTTGAGCTCAAGGCGTCTGACTAGAACCCGCTGACAGAATTTCCGAAGGAACCCGATATGACTATCTCCCTGCGCAAGGCGCGTACCATGATCCGCAAAGCTCTCGAGCACGGAAAGGCCAATAACATGAAACCGCTCTCTGCGGTGGTTCTCGATGCGGGCGGCCACGTCATCGCTTTCGAGCGCGAAGACGGCGCGTCGCCGGGCCGCTTTGCCATCGCCCATGGCAAGGCCTATGGCTCGGTGATGCTTGGCATGGCCGGCACCGCCCAGCGGGACCGGGCCGAGCAGCAGGCCTATTTCATGGGCGCGGTCAACGGGCTCTTCGGCGGTCAACTGGTCCCGGTGCCGGGCGGCCTTCTGGTGCGCGACCGCAAAGGGGCCGTCGTCGGCGCGCTGGGCGTGACCGGGGATACCTCGGAAAACGATGCGGCTGCCGGATTGGCAGGCATCGAGGCGGCCGGGCTCACCGGCGAGGCATGATCCCGTCACCGCCCCCTTGTTGCAAGGGCGGTGCTCTCCCTATACATAGGCAAGGCTAACTCACAAGCAGGCAAGGCTATGTCCCGTCCCGTCATCGGTATCATCGGTAATGTCCATCTCCTGAACGACCAGTACCCGGTCCACGCGGGTGGCCAGATGAACTCAACCGCCGTGGCACGGGTGGCAAACGGACTTCCACTGCTTATCCCTGCCGACCCGGCCCTCGTATCGGTCGAGGACCTGATGGAGAGCTGCGACGGCTTCGTCCTGACCGGGGGCCGTGCCAATGTCCACCCCGAGGAATACGGTGAACCGCCTACCGAGGCGCACGGGGCTTTCGACCGCGCCCGCGATGCGATCGTGCTGCCGCTGGTGCGGGCGTGCGTCGAACGCGGCCAGCCTTTCCTCGGCATCTGTCGGGGCTTTCAGGAAGTGAACGTCGCGATGGGCGGCACGCTCTACCCGGAAATTCGCGAACTCCCGGGCCGCAGCAATCACCGCATGCCGCCCGATGGCACGCTCGAGGAAAAATTTGCCCTCCGGCACGAGGTCACACTGACCGAAAACGGACCCTTCCACCAGCTGTTCGGCGCGCCCAAGGTGATGACGAACACACTGCACGGGCAGGGGATCAAGACCGCCGGTTCCCGTATCGTGATCGATGGCCATGCGCCCGACGGCACTCCCGAAGCGATCTACGTCAGGGATGCGCCGGGCTTCACCCTCGCCGTGCAGTGGCACCCGGAATGGAATGCCGCGGATGACCCGGTCTCGCGCCCGCTCTTCACGGCCTTCGGAGCCGCCGCCCGTGCCTGGGCGGACTCCAAACACCGCCATCCCCTGCCGAAATCGGCTTGAGCTGGCTCAATCCCCTTTTCCTCTTGCGACAAATACTCCGGGGGAGACGCCCGCCCGGGCGTCGGGGGCAGCGCCCCTATTCGGCTGCCCGACCGCAAGCCTACCCCGCCAGATGTGCCGCCTGCGCCAAAACGGCGGCAGCAGCGACCCCGTCGATCAGCACCATGCTGGTCCGCGCCGCGAGATCCGCGCGCAGCGGGGCCATTCCGGCACAGCCGAGTATCACCGCCTCGGCGCCATCCTCATCACGGGCGCGCAGAATCTCCTCGGCCAGGCGCGCGCGGGCTTCCTCGCTCCCACGGTCAATCTCAAGCACCGGCAGCCCGCTGGCGCGGATCGAGGCGCAATCGCCGGAGAATCCCGATCGCTCGATATTCCCGCGGATCACAGGGAGTGACACCGGCACCGACGTGACGACGGAAAACCGGCGCCCCATGATTTCGGCCATCAGGTAACTCGCCTGACCGATCCCAAGGACCGGGCAGTCCGACTCATCGCGCGCCTCGTTGAGCCCCGTGTCATCGAAACAGGCGATCACGATCGCATCGGCCTCTCGCGCTCGCCGGACAAGCGACAGAACCCCGGGCAGCGCAAGCTCGCCATCTGCCGCCCCCTCGATGGCCGCCGGCGCGCCGCAATTGGTCAGCCCGGTGATATCCGCTTCCGGCAAAGTTCGGCGCGCCACGGCAGTGACCGCATCCGTCATGGCCTGTGTCGAATTGGGGTTGATGAACACCAGCCGCATCAGACACCCTTGCCCGCGTCCGACCCAAGCCGCGCCCGCCGTTTGCCCACCACCCAGGCGCTGATCAGAAAGATCCCGATGATGGCAAAGGAAAACAGCGTCGTCAGCGTCCCCAGCGCATAGATTACCGGTGAAGTCACGTTTGTGGTCATGCCGAAAACTTCAAGCGGCAGGGTATTGTAGCTCCCCGAGGTCAGCAGCGTCCGCGCGAATTCATCATAAGACAGCGTGAACCCGAATAGTGCCACCCCGATCAGCGAGGGCGCGATGATCGGCAGCACCACGTGCCGGATCGTCTGCCAGGCGGTCGCGCCCTGATCCCGGGCCGCTTCCTCGAAACTCTTGTCGAACCGGTTGAACACCGCGAACATGATCAAAAGCCCAAAGGGCAGGGTCCATGTCAGCTGCGCCCCGAAACCGCTCGTCGCCCAGTGCACGCGCAACCCCAGCTGGTTGAAGATCAGCCCGATTCCGAGCGAAATCAGGATCGACGGGATCACCAGCGAGGTGATCGCGACGTAGAACAGCAGCCCCGAGCCGTAAAATCGTTTGCGAAAGGCCAGCCCCGCCATCACCGACACGACCACCGTCGTCACCATGACCATCAGCCCCAGCAGAAGACTGCGCCGGAACGCCCCCCATATATCGCCCACCGCCTGTTCCTGAAACAGGTCACGGAACCAGTGGAACGAGGCCCCGCGCATCGGGAACGTCAGTCCGCCCTGAGGTCCCTGGAAGCTGAGGATCGCAATGGTGATCGTCGGCCCGTAAAGAAACAGGACGAAAAGGACGAAAAACGCGGCAAGGAACCAGAAACTCAGCGGACGCTTTTCCATGACTTAAAGCTCCTTCCGGATATTCACAAAGCGCAGCAGGATCCCGATCACCATCAGCACCGTGATCAGCAGGATCACAGCCGTCGCTGCCGCCGACGGGTATTGCAGCAAGCTGATATCGTTGGAAATCAATCGGCCCACATTGGCCCGTTGCGAACCGGACATGAACCGCACCGTGATGAAATCGCCCATCACCAGAGTCACCACGAAAATCGTGCCGATCATGATGCCGGGCTTGGTCAGCGGCAGGATCACATGCACGAGGCTCTGGAACCCGCTCGCCCCGTTGTCGCGCGCCGCTTCCAGCAAGACCGGGTCGATCCGCATCATCGTGTTAAAGATTGGCACCACCATGAACAGCGTATAGAGATGCACAAAGGCAAGGATCACCGAAAAATCTGAATAGAGCAGCCATTCCAGCGGCTGGTCGATCAGCCCCCAGTCGATCAGCGTCGAGTTGGCGATGCCATTACGCCCGAGAAACGGAATCCAGGAAATCATGCGGATGATATTCGAGGTCCAGAACGGGATCGTGCAGAGCAGGAACAGGGCGATCTGCATCGACTGGCTGCGCACGTGAAAGGCAAGGAAATAGGCCACGGTGAAACCGATCGCCAGCGTCAGCGCCCATGTGATTACGGCATATTTGAACGTGGCGAAAAACACCCGGTAGGTCACGTCCGACCCGAACAGGAAGGCGTAATTGTCGAACTGGAAATCCGGGTAGATCGAGAATTCAGTTGCTCCCCAGAAACTGACGATCACGATCATCACGATGGGGGCCAGCAAGAAGAAAACCAGCACCAGCGCCAGTGGCATGGCCTGTAGCCAGCCGACAAGGCCGGCGCCCATGCTCTTGCGGTGCGGGGCGTCAACCGGTCCCGGCAAAGCCAACTCGCGCGTGACCTCCGTCATCTGACGGGCCTCCTTTTCCTCTTGCATGAAATACTCTCGGGGGGTGCGGGGGGCCGACAGCCCCCCGCTTGTTTCTACGAAACGATCACGCCGCGATGAATTCGTTCCACTTGCGCACCATGTACTGGTTTTCGTCCATCACCGCGTTCCAGCAGGCCACGGCGCCCATGCGCTCCTCAAAGGAGCCGCCGTCGCGGGTCTCGCCGGCTTCCGCCAGCTTGTCGCCGGTGGGGGAGGTGATGATATCGGTGGCTTCCTTGCCTTCGAACCAGTAGCCCCACTCATTCTCGCTCATGAAGTCCTTCGAGGTTTCCGGCACGGCCGAGTAATAGCCCTGGCGCATCAGGTAGCCGCCGACCCAGCCCGAGAGATACCAGTTGATGTATTCATAGGCCGCGTCCAGTTCGATCCCCGACAGCGACGAAGACAGGCCGATACCGCCGCCCCAGCTCCGGTAGCCTTCTTTCAGCGGCTGGTAGACGCAGGGAATGCCACGTGATTTGACCGCCGTTATCGCGGGCGACCACATGGACTGGATCACGACTTCGCCGCTTGCCATCAGGTTCACGGATTCGTCGAAGGTCTTCCAGAAGGCGCGGAACTGACCGTTCTGCTTGGCCTCGGTAAAGATCGCAAAGGTCTTGTCGATTTCTTCGCGGGTCATGTTGCCCTTGTCGCCATACTGGATCTCGCCCATGGCTTCGCAGACCATCGCCATGTCCATGATCCCGATCGACGAAATGTCGAGGATAGAGGCCTTGCCCTTGAATTCCGGGTTCAGCAGTTCAGCCCATGTATCGATGGGGCGGCCGATCAGGTCGGGGCGGATGCCAAGCGTGTCGGCGTTGTAGATCGTCGGGATGAGGGTCATCCAGTTGGTCTGTTCATCCGCAAAGGTTTTTGCGCCCGGCTCCGGGATAAAGCCCACGGTGTGCGGCGCGGTGCCCTGTGCAATCTCGCTTTCGGGCGTTAGCTTGCCGGATTTGAAAATGCCGACGATCTTGTCGTAGTTCTTGATCTTGCTGACATCCATCGCCTGCAGGTTGCCGGTCGGCCAGACCTTCTTGCAGATCCAGTACTCGATGTCGGCGATGTCGAAACTGTCGGGCTGCGTCGCCGCGCGCTGGGTCACGCTGTCGGAATCGAGCGCGGTCATTTCCAGCGTGAAACCAAGGTCTTCCTTCACCTTTTGCGCCACGTCGTTCAGGTTGGACACGCCGGTGCCGAACTGGCGCAGGGTGACGTCCTTGATTTCCTGTGCCCAGACCATCGGAGCGGGAAAGGCTGTTGCGGCAGCGGTTGCGACGCCGCCTTTCAGGATCGTGCGACGGCTGTATCTCATCTTGGACATTTTCATACTTCCCTTGTTGGATTGAAAATCATGCTTGGAGGCGGTGCAGCCGCCCCTCGTCCCAGGCAAGCGTCACCGCATCGCCGGGGGATTTTGGTGCCTTGAAAAAGGACTCTTCCGGAAGGATCGCAAAGACCTCTTCTCCGGCCTCGGTCCGGGCCAGAAGCGATACCGTCGCGCCCTGGTATTCGACCGTGGTGACGGTTGCCGGCAAACCGGTTTCGCCAAGACGGACATCGTCGGCCCGCAGCGCGACCTTGCCGCCGTTCAGCGAGATGACATTGTGACCGCCCATGAAACGCGCCACGAATTCGGTGCGCGGGGCGTTGAACACGTCCCGCGGGGTGCCGGCCTGCTCGATGACCGCATTGTTCATCACCACGACCTCGTCGGCGAGGGCGAGCGCCTCGTCCTGACCGTGGGTGACGTGAATAAAGATGATGCCCAGCTCGCGCTGGAGCTTTTTCAGCTCGGTGCGCATCTGGATGCGCAGGAACGGGTCAAGCGCCGAAAGCGGTTCGTCCAGAAGCAGCACCTTGGGTTTGGTGATCAGCGCGCGGGCAAGGGCCACGCGCTGCTGCTGGCCGCCCGACAGCTGCGCGGGCTGTCGATCACCAAAGGCCGACATTTGCACGAGATCCAGCAGGTCGTTGGCCTGTTTGTGGCGGGTTTCTCTGTCGACGCCCTTCATGCGCAGCGAAAAGGCCACGTTGTCGCGCACCGACAGATGCGGGAAAAGCGCGTAATTCTGGAACATCATCGCGGTGCCGCGCTGGGCAGGGGACAGGCTGGAGACGTCGGAGCCGTCCAGCACGATTGACCCCTCGCTCACGCTTTCATGTCCGGCGATCATGCGGAGCGTCGAGGATTTGCCGCAGCCCGAAGGCCCCAGCAGACAGACATAGCTGCCCGGCGAAAAGACATGGTTGATGTCGCGCACGGCCACGGTGTCGCCGTAGCGTTTGGTCAGGTGCACCAGTTCAAGATCGTATCCCGTGCGCATGTTCGCCTCCAACGGTCGATGTGCGCTCAGCTTGTCGTGCCACGGGCAAGGAGGTCAGAAGAATCGCGCAGAAACGGCGGCGGAATCTGCCCCTGCACAAGTATTCACCGTTCTCGCCTATCGTGTGCACGAAATTTGCAACTTTATTGTATACAATTATGGCGACGACCGCTGCTCCGGCTATTGCGGTTGCCCTCATTTCGCCGTGAGAGCAGAATCGTCCGCGACTGGAGACTGTTATGAACGAGTTGCAATCAAAGCCGGGAACAGCCGATGCCGTGGCCGCGGATCTTGAACGGGCGATCCACGAACACCGTCTGCCGCCGGGTACGAAACTGGGTGAGGACGAATTGGGAGAGGTCTATGGCATCAGCCGGACCACTGTACGCGCTGCCCTGCAAAGCCTTGGTCATCGCCATCTGGTGCAGCACAAGCGCAACCGGGGCGCCTTTGTCGCGCAGCCGACCGTGCGTGAAGCGCGGGAGGTCTTTGAGGCGCGCTCGCTTTTGGAACCCCGCACTGCGCATTCTGCCTGTAAACGGATGACCGATGACAATATCCGCGCGCTTCAGGCGCATATCGACGCTGAACACGCGGCGCTTGATGCCGGAGAGAGCGGGCGCGCGCTGTACCTGTCGGGACGGTTTCACATCGAGATCGCCCGCATGGCGGACCAGTCAACTATCGAAACGATGATCTCGGAACTGGTGTCGCGATCTTCGCTTATCATCGCGCTTTATTGGCAGCGCCGTGCTGCGCTGTGTGAAAGTCAGGCGCATCATGCGCTGATCTCGGCATTTGCGGATCGCGACGCGGAACTGGCCGAAGAACTGATGAAGAACCACCTGCTCGATCTCGTGACCTCGCTGGACCTTCGCAACAGCAGTTCCATACCGGGTACGCTGAAAGAGGCGCTTGCGAAATGAGTGGTTTCCTCCTGCGCACCGCATTCGCCGAGGAAATGCCAGAGATATTGAACTGGGCGGCGGCGGAGGGGTGGAACCCCGGTCTTGGCGACGCGACAGCCTTTTATGCGACCGACCCTGACGGGTTCTTTGTTGCCGAGAAAGAGGGGCGGCCCGTCGCTGCGATTTCAGTGGTGAACCATTCGGACGATTTCGCCTTTCTGGGGTTGTACCTCTGCTTGCCCGAGCATCGCGGCAAGGGGATCGCCTTTGCGCTCTGGGAACATGCCCTGAAACATGCAGGTGAGCGTGTGGTCGGGCTTGATGGTGTCGCGGCGCAAGAGGCGAATTACACCCGGTCCGGGTTTCAGCGCAGCGGCGCAACGACGCGCTACGAGGGGCGGTTGACGGCCAGAGCCTCGACTCTGGTGCGCTCGGCCCGGACCGACGATGCCGAAGCAATCGCCGCGCTCGACTTGGCGGCGAACGGGTACGCAAGAGACACGTTTCTGACGGTCTGGTGCGCGCCCGATAGCTCTCGGAAAACGCTTGTACTGTGCGAAAGCGACAGCACCGTCGGCTTTGTTACTGCGAGAAAATGCCGAGACGGCGTCAAGCTTGGTCCGATCATCGCGCCTGACGCGGCGCGCGGCCTTGCTCTTGCGCGCGCGGCGATGGTGGCCGTGCCCGGTGAACATGTCATCATTGATCTGCCCGCCCAGAGCAAGGCATTCGCCGCCCTGCTTGTCGAACTGGGGTTCGAACCCGGATTCGAAACGGCCCGCATGTATCGCGGCACGGCCCCACAAAACGGCGCCAGCCTGCAGGCTATTGCGACAATGGAACTGGGCTGACCTTCAGACCCGCCCGAGTGTCAGGCCAGAAGGTCGAATTCCTTCGACAGGGGCAGGGAGCGCGCCCGTTTGCCTGTCAGGTCGAACAAGGCATTCCCGAGCGCAGGCATCGACGGGGGCGTTCCCGGTTCTCCGACACCGCCCAGATAGGGGTTGGTTTCCAGAATGCGGGTTTCGATTTCTGGCGTGTTATGCAGGCGCAGCGCATCGTAGTCCGGAAAATTGAACTGTTCGACCTCGCCACCGGCAAAAGTGATCTCACCAAAGCAGGCGGCAGAGAGACCGTAGATCAGCCCGCTTTCCATCTGTGCTTTGATGATGGACGGATCAAGCGCGGTGCCAACATCACAAGCGATCCAGGCCTTGCGGATGCGGATGGTGCCGTCTTCGTCCACGACTTCGATCACCTCGGCGACGGGGGTGCCGAAACTATAGGTAAAAGCGACGCCACGTCCGACCCCATCGGGTGTCTTGCCGGTCCAGCCCGACATCTCGCGCACCGCTTCGAGGCAGCCGACGGACGGCGCGTGCACGCCCTGTGCCAACTCAATCCGGAAATCGAGCGGGTCGCGACCGGCGGCATGGGCCAGTTCGTCGATGAAGGTTTCATGGAAGAAGGCGTTGTGCGAATTCCCGACCGAGCGCCAGGATCCGACCGGTACCGCGAGATCGGTCAGATAGCCGCGAATGCGGTAGTTCGGGATGCCATAGGGCTGGTTGAATGCACCCTCGACATGCACCTTGTCCGGTCCCATTGGCGAAATGCCCGCATAGCGCTTGAGCGACTGGCCCATCACCGACTGCGCCGCGATCTGACCGTCAAGCAGCACTGCGCGGCCATCTTTTACCGCGCCGCGGAAACGGCCGATGGCACCGGGGCGATAGAAATCGTGGCGCATGTCTTCCTCGCGCGACCATGTGAGTTGAACCGGCGTGCCTTTCATGTGGGTGGCAAGGAGTGTGGCGTAGGAGGCAAAATCAAGCTCAGCCCGGCGTCCGAAACCGCCGCCCATCAGCGTGGTGTGGATGCGGACGTTTTCCTGTTCGATCCCGGCCAGTTCGGCGCATTTCCTCTGCTGGAAAATCGGGTCCTGATTGCCGCACCAGACATCAAGCGCGATCCCATCATGCAGCGCGGTCGCGTTCATCGGCTCCATCGTGGCGTGGGCAAGGTAAGGCACGCGGTATTCGGCGGTCAGTTCGGTGGCGCCATCGGGCAGGGTTTCCGCATCCCCGTCATCGCGCATCGCGGAGTTGGGTTTTTCGTCGAAGCTGCGCGCGATGGCGTCAAAGAGCTGATCCGTCTCGGGCGGGTAGGGCGCGTCTTCCCAGTCGATCTCGACCATATTGAGCGCCTGCTGCGCGAGCCATGTATTGTTTGCGACTACGGCCACGGCATTCCCAAGATCTACCACCTTTTCGACACCGGGCATGGCTTCGGCGGCGCTGGCGTCGAACCCTTTCATGCCGCCGCCAAGGCGTGGATTGGCGCGCAGGGCTGCGAATTTCATCCCCGGAAGGCGGGTGTCGATGCCGAACTGCGCCGTGCCGGTGGATTTGCCGACCACGTCGATGCGAGGCGTCGATTTGCCGAGATAACGCCACTCGCTCGGGTCACGCAGGGTCACGTCCGAGGGCGTAATTCCGGCGGCGTCTTCGGCCAGCTCACTATAGGTAAAGCGGCTACCGTCGGGAGCGATCACAATGCCGTTCTCGGTCTTCAGTTCATCGCGGGACAGGCCAAGCCGGTTCGCGGCGGCCTGTTTCAGGGTTTCACGAGCGGCGGCACCGGTTTCACGCATCCGCACGAACCCATCCTTCATGGAACTGGACCCGCCGGTCAGCTGTAGATCGACCAGACGGCCGATACGGCCAAGCGCGCCGCCCACGCTGTGGAGGAAGGCCGAGGTGTCATAGCCCTTGCCGGGCAGGGCTTCGCCCAGCATGGCCGAATTGTAATAGGCCTTGCCCGCCGGACCGTGAAGCACGCGCACGTCTTCCAGCGCCACGTCCAATTCCTCCGCGATGAGCGCCGCCCATGTGGTGTGAACGCCTTGGCCCATCTCGGCGCGGGGCGCGATCAGGGTAACGCCCTCGGCATCTATCAGGATGAATGGGTTCAGCGCGGTCTGGCCGGTTAAGGGCTTCAGCGGGTTCGGGGCGGGCTGGTTGATCTTGTAGGCGCCGAAAGCGACGCCGCCAAAGATGGCAGCAGACCCGATGAGAAAGGAGCGGCGGGCGATTTTACCGATGCGCGACATGGGCCTAAACCTCCTTCATCTTGGCAGAGGCGGCGTGTATCGCGGCCCGGATGCGGGGATAGGTGCCGCAGCGACAGAGGTTGCCCTGCATGGCAAGGTCAATGTCCTCATCCGAGGGTGAGTCATTCTCGGCCAGAAGCGCGGCGGCCTGCATGATCTGACCCGACTGGCAGTAGCCGCATTGCGCGACCTGATGTTCGACCCACGCGGCCTGAATTACGGCCATTGTTTCGGGCGTGCCCAGACCTTCAATGGTGGTGACATCGCCCCAGACATCGCCGAGCGCGACCTGACAGCTGCGTACGGCGGTGTCGCCGATGTGCACGGTGCAGGCGCCACAAGCCGCGACGCCGCAGCCGTATTTCGTGCCGGTCAGGCCGATTTCGTCGCGCAGGACCCAGAGCAGGGGAACATCCTCTGGCAGGTCGACATCATGTGTCTTACCGTTGATCTTGAGAGAAGTGGACATGGCTGCTTGTATCCTTTGCATTGGCTTCGATACGTTCGCTTTTGACAAAATGGACTATAAGTGTCAGGGTGTCAATTGACAAAAATGGATAGAAGTGTCAGGCAGTCTCCCATGAACGACATGGGTACAGATCACAGGCAAACAAGTATCCTGCTTGGCGCATGGAATACCTTTGCCGCCTATGGGTACAAGAAGACCTCGATGGACGATATTGCGCGCGCGGCGGGCATGTCGCGGCCCGCGCTTTACCTGCATTACCGCAACAAGGAAGACATCTTTCGGTCGCTGACCGAGCATTTCTATGAGGTGACGGCGCAGGAACTGGAAGCGGCGCTGGCAGGAGGTGGTAGCGTCGCCGAACGGATCAGCGCCGCCTTTGCCGCGCAGGGCGGCCAGCTGATGAAGGACATGCTGACCTCACCCCATGGGCGCGAATTGCTGGAATCGGGCAAGTCCATTTCGAACGAAGTCGCCCTTGCCGGAGAAGCGCGGCTGAAAACGATCTATGCCGAATGGCTGCGCGACGAAGATCGGGCCGGACGGGTGCAGCTTTCCGCCGAGGCGGAAAGCGTTGCCGCGACGATCACCGCCGCGCTCAAGGGGCTCAAGATGGTGACGATCGATTACCCGGCCTACCAGCAAAGCCTTGCGAATCTGGCAGCCCTGTTCGGAGCGGGGCTTACCCGCAGAGATTGAAGGTGTCGAGGTATCACGACGGGGCTGTATACCGTTGTATTCCGTTAACTACATGATATAAAACATTAAGTTTGCGTTCTGGTCGCCCTCGGATAAGGTGACAGGGAAAGGACGCAAAGATGCCCCCCATCGACGATCATCCTTTACGCTATCAACTGGCCAATGAGCTGCACGCGCGGCCCTTTCCGATCATGTCGGCGCCGTCCTCGGTAGTTTTTCTTGCGATCAAGCGGCGCGAAAATGCGGTGGCGCGGGACCGGGCGGCCGATCTCGCCCATCTGACTGATCTTCTCGACCGGCACGGGGTGGCGCATCCGCAGCCCGGTGCGATCCATTATTCCGGCCAGATCGGGCGGCACGTGCTCAAGTGGGAGCAGCACACCGAGTTCGTGACCTATTCGGTTCTGGTTGACGGGCCGCGCGACCGGGCCTTTGATCCGGTTGATTTCTCGGTCTTTCCCAAGGACTGGCTCGACAATGCGCCGGGGGAGCGGATCACCTCGATCAACATGCATATTATGCCGATGATGGAGGAGCGGGCGATAGAGGCGTCGCTGACTAACTGGTTCGTTCCCGAAAGCCTCGCCGCATCATATGTGCTGGAACGCGCGGCAATGATCGCGGGCGATTTCCGGATCGATCCGTCGGGCCATATGCGGTTTGCACTGTTCGTCGACCCGGAGACAGGTGACCGGCGCATCGGTCGTATCGTCCAGCGGCTTTGCGAGATCGAAACCTACAAGTCGATGTCGATGCTTGGGTTTTCTCGGGCACGTCACCTGTCGGGGCAAATCGGCGAGATGGAAAAGCGCCTGACGGAGCTTATGGTGGCAATGACAGAGGAAAGAAGCGAGCCGGAGAATACCCTGCACAGCCTATTGTCGGTCTCGGCTGAGGTTGAAACGCTTTCTGCCACGTCTTCTTTTCGGTTCGGGGCGACGGGGGCTTATGAGGCGCTAGTGAACCAGCGGATCGCGTCGCTGCGCGAAACCCGGTTTCGCGGGCGTCAGACCTTTCAGGAATTCATGATGCGGCGGTATGAGCCTGCCATGCGGACGGTAAAATCGACCGAACGCCGGATCTCGGCCCTGTCAGAACGGGCGATCCGCACCGGTGATTTGCTGCGGACCCGTGTCGATGTGGAGCGCAGTGCCCAGAACCAGGCGCTCTTGGCGAGCATGGACAGGCGGGCCGATTTGCAACTGCGCTTGCAGCATACGGTCGAAGGGCTGTCGGTGGTGGCGATCAGCTATTACGCCGTCTCGCTGGTGTCCTACCTGCTGTATCCGCTGGCTAATGCGACCGGGATCAGCAAGCCCATGCTGACGGCAGTGCTGACAATTCCGGTCGTATTGCTGGTCTGGTGGATGGTCAGGCGGGTGCGGGCGCGGCTCGACTGAGCAGCGCATTGGTTGCCAGGCCCCCAAACGCGATCGAGAGAATGGCGAGGATCGCCGCAAAGCTGAGCGTCGGAACGCCCGAGAGGCCAGCGCCAAGGGTGCAGCCACCGGCGAGAACCCCGCCAAAGCCCATCATCGCGCCGCCCGTCAGGTAGCGGCCTGTCTGACGCGGCGTGGCAAAGCTCTGCCAGCGAAAGCTGCCAAAGGTAACGGACGACAGGATGGCCCCGATCAGTACACCGCCGACAAGGCCGGGGCCGAAGCTGGCGGAAATGGCGCTGGAGGCTACCACATAGAACAGCGTTTCAGCCGAGGGTAAGGTGAAGGAGAGGCTTTCCATCGCGATGGGTTCGAATTCGTCGAACAGGATGAACCCTGTGCCGACCCATGCCAGCGGAACCAGCAGGCCAAGCAGCGCGGCGAGGACGAGCATCACCGGGACGTTGCCGGATCGGAGTGCCACGAAAAGGCAGACGACAGCGATCAGCCCGGCCCAGAGCAGCCCGCCGCCGGGCAGGGCGGCCAGCGATGTGATCTCGCCCAGCTCAAATGTCATGCTGCCAAGACCCACGCGGAGCGGGGCCAGCACGCCCTTGAGCGTCGCATGGGCGGTGGTGGCAAATACGAGGATCACGGTAAGGGCGCGCAGGTTGCCCGTGCCAGTCAGAACGGTCAGTCGCGAAATACAGCCGCGCGTCAGCACCATGCCGGAACCGAAAAACAACCCGCCCAGAGCAATGGCGAGAACGGGGAGGGAAGGCGAGAGAAACCGATGTTCAGCAAAGCTGATCCAGCCAAGGGCAACTGCTGCTTGCGTGCCAAGCACGGCGACAGCCAGCGCCATCAGCCAGACGCCCATCGCTTCGCGGCGGTCTTCACCGACCAAAGAGCGGCGAAAGCAGAACTTCGTACGTTCGGCCAGAATGCCAAAGAGAAAACCCACCATGAGACCAAGCCAAACGCTTGCCTCGCGGGAGGTTGTTTCGACGAAACCAAGAGATTCAAACATTGGCCAGCTCACGCATCCGGGGTTGGGCCACTCAGATGGCGCAGAACCCGGCAATGATCAAGGGCGTGACGGCAATTGAGGGGCCGCGCCGCAGGTGAATACGGCGGCGCGGCTGATTTCAGCGTCCGCGAATGCGCGGGTCGAGCGCGTCGCGCAGACCATCGCCAAGATAGTTGACGCTCAGCACGGTGAGCGAGATCGCCATGCCCGGCCAGAAAACACGCGACGGGTACTGCTGCAGATAGTCGGTCGCATCGAACAGCAGCCGGCCCCAAGTGGGGAAGTCGGGCGGAAAACCGAGACCAAGGAAGGACAGGGCCGATTCCGTGATGATCGCGTTGGCAATGCCCAACGTGGCGGAAACCATGATCGGCGACAGCACGTTCGGCAGGATATGCCGGGTGATCATCTTGGCATTGGTCGTCCCGATGGAGCGCGCAGCTAGAACGAACTCGCGCTCTTTCAACGCCAGAACATCGCCGCGCACGATCCGCGCCGTCGGCATCCAGCTTGTCACGCCGATGGCGCAGACAATCAGGATGAATATCCCCTGTTCCGTTCCAAAGGTCGCGTTCAGCGGCTCGCGGAACAGCAGCATCATGACCAGCAGCAGCGGCAAGAGCGGAAGGGCAAGGAACAGGTCGGTCAGGCGCATCAGTGGGCTGTCGAGCTTTCTGAAGAACCCGGCCACCACGCCGACGAAAGACCCGAGGAAGAGCGCCAGCAGCATGGCGGCAATACCCACCGCCACGGACGTCCGCCCCCCCGCCATCATGCGGGCAAACATGTCGCGGCCCAGCTGGTCAGTGCCAAAGGGATGCGCGAGACTCATGCCCTGATTACGGTCCCGTATATTGGGCAGCGTGGGATCAAGCGTCCAGAAAAGCGGTCCGAGGAACACGGTGAGCACAATGACGAGAAAGATGATCCCGCCCGCCATGGCGCCCTTGTGGTGCTTGAATTGGTCCCAGACATCGGCCCACTGGCTGCGCGGTGGCTTGTCGATCTTGAGCGGACCGGCTGCGCCGGGGAGGGCTTCGGAGGCCGGGGTGAGGCCTTCGTCGGGTACGAGACGGTCACGATCAGTCATAGCGGATCCTCGGGTCAAGGATGCCGTAGAGTACATCGGCAATCAGGTTGAAGATCACGATCAGCGCGGCAAAGATGAAGGTCAGCGTCTGCACCATCGGCAGGTCGTTGGCCTGGATCGCGGTGATCAGCAGCTGGCCAATCCCGTTCACCTTGAACACCTGCTCGGTGATGATCGCGCCGCCAAAGATGGCAGGCACGCCAAGCGCGATGACGGTGACCACCGGGATCATCGAGTTGCGCAGCACATGCACCATCACTACCGCGTATTCGCCAAGCCCCTTGGCGCGGGCGGTGCGTACGTAATCCTGATTGAGGTTGTCGAGCATCGAGGCACGCATGAAGCGGCTGGTCTGGGCGGTGATCTGAAGCGCCAGTACCATCACCGGCATGATCATCTGGCGGAGCTGTTCGACAAAGCTTTCCCAGCTGTTCACCACATGGGTCGTGTCATAGATCGACGGGAACCAGCCAAGCTGGACCGAGAAGATCACGATCACCAGAACACCCGAGAAGAACGGCGGCACGGAAAAGCCGATCATCGACACGAAAGTCCCGGCCTGATCGAACCACGAATACTGGCGGTAGGCGGAATAGATGCCGATCGGAATGGCGATCAGCGTGGCGACCACATAGGCGGTGCCGACGACCCAGAGCGTCTGGGGAATACGCTGAACCACGATGTCCATCACCGGCGAGCGGGTCTGCCACGAGATCACGCGGAGTTTGCCTTCGGTCAGGTTGGTGCCAAAGACATTGTCTATGAGAACCTGCGGTTCGATCCAAAAGAACTGGACGATCCACTTCCAGTAACGAACCGGTATCGGTTCACCGAGGCCAAGCGCCTCGCGCATCTGTTGTTTTACTTCGGGGGGGACGGTCAGGGGCACCTGGGCCATCGGATCGCCCGGTGCAAGTTCGAGAAGGAGAAAGATGACAAGGCTGATGAACAGCAGAGTCGGAATCGCCAGTACCAAACGTCGTATGGTGAAAGTCAGCATCAACGGCGCCTATGAGAGAGTAAGGTTTTCAGCCTGTTTTCCGCTGCTGTGAAAAATCAGGGGCCGAAATGAGCGGTATATTGGTGTGGCCCCGGCGCGTGAAACGCCGGGGCCCCGCGTCAGGCGATCAGGAGCCTTCTGCGCGATACCAGTCTGCAACGTTCCAAAGCTCGCTGTCCCAGACGTTCAGGACAACGCCGCCAAGTGTGTTGGCATGTGCGGAAAGACGTCCACGGTGAACCAGCGGGATCATGCCGCCCTGTTCGATCACGATGTCGTTGAGCTTCTTGGCGATCTCGGCGCGTGCCTCGGTGCCTGCCGTCTGCGACAGTTCCTTGTGCAGCGCGTCATACTCTTCACTGCAGAAGCGCGAGATGTTCTCGCCCTGCCACTGACTTGCAGGCGTCGGGGCCTTGTCGCAGAGCGCGTTGCCCAGATAGGACTGCGGGTCGGTGCCGTTGAAGGTGTTGGCATACATCTCAACGTCGGCATAGAACTTCTGGAAGGTATCCGGGGAACCCGGGTCGCCACCGAAGAAGACCGAAGAGTTGACGTTGCGCAGTTCGGATTCGATGCCGATCTCGCTCCACCACTGCTTGATCAGCGCCTGGAAGTCCTGACGGACGGCGTTGGTCGAGGTCTGGTAGAGGATCTTGAGCGGTACACCGTCCTTTTCACGAACGCCGTCGCCGTCGGTATCGACGATTCCGGCATCATCCAGCATCTTCTTGGCGCCTTCGATGTCCTGGGTCGAGCAGTCGAAGGTGGTCGATGCATAAACTTCCGGCGCCGGTACCCAGTTGCAGGTCACCTTGCCTGCCTGACCGTAACCGACTTCGACCAGCAGCGGACGGTCGATTGCCAGCGACATTGCCTTGTAGACGGCGGGGTCCGACAGGAACGGATGCGGGCGGATCACCGAACGCTCATCCGGCCCGAGCGACGGGTCGGGGTTCGTGTTGTTCAGCATGATCCGTTCCATCAGCGGGCCAAAGCCTGCAACCGGAACGCCTTTACCGCCTGCTTCCATCTGCGCGATGACGTCGGGCGCAAGCTGGAGGTTCCAGGCATAGTCGAATTCGCCGGTTTCCATGACCGCACGACCGGCTGCCGTCGCATCGCCGCCACCTTTGAAGGTCACGGTCGCAAAGGCCGGCTTATCCGGATGACGGAAATTCGGGTTCGCCGAAAGCGTGATCACGTCATTAGGGCGGAATTCGTCGACGACGAACGGGCCCGTTCCGATCGGGTTGAAGTTTGCTTCGGTGCACTCCGGGGCTTTCGCGCCAACGCAGTCGGCGAATTGCGCTGCCTGAATAATCGGGCTTTCGCCACCGACGAACGGGCCATAGGGGAATGGCGTCGGACCCGAGAAGGTCACTTTGACGGTCAGATCGTCAACGGCTTCGATGGATTCGACATTTTCGAATTTCGTGACCTGCGCGCAGCCGCCTTCGGGGTGCATGCAGTAATCAGCGGTGAACTTCACGTCTTTCGAGGTGAAGGGCGTACCGTCGGACCATGTAATACCAGGGGTGATCTTCCAGGTGATGGTCGTCAGGTCTTCGCTCACGCCGCCGTTTTCAACGGTAGGAATCTCGTCGACCAGCCAAGGGGTCAGCGTGCCTTTTTCGTCATAGCGCGCAAGCGGTTCGATAACGATGCTCGAAGCTTCGACATCCTTGGTGCCACCCGACAGGAACGGGTTCAAAATCGACGGCGCCTGCCAATAGATGATGCTGACGTTGCCGTCCGATCCCCGTTCGGCAATTGCGCCCTGGGCCATGCCCATGCTTGCAATTGCTCCTAACAAAAGGGCTTTTCTTTTCATTTTACACTCCTTGCTGGACACATACGTGCCTCGTTTTTTCCGCTTAGCCTGCGGATACAGACGCTCCGAACGGGATCTAATGTATTGAAAAACGACCAAACAATCCTTTGATCGCTAACTTTACCCAGCCCCCCGTTCGGATATCAAACTATCGAAACAGAGTTTGAAAAAATTGCAAGCCTTGCCTTGGGTCACCCAGCGAGAGGGTTTGACAGTTGCCAATGCCGCGCCTTAGCGTTCCTAAGGTCAAAAACAACGGGGCGAAGATGCTGGATCAGCCGATTGCGCAAATCAGTGAGCTTAGGGTGGAATTCCAGACAAAGGATGGTCCCGTTGTCGGCGTTGAAAATGTTTCTTTCTCGATAAACCCGGGCGAAACCGTTTGCATCGTTGGCGAATCGGGATCGGGCAAGTCGGTTTCCTCGCTTTCGCTGATGCGGTTGGTGGAATTTGGCGGCGGAAAAATTGCGGGCGGCCGCCTAATTTTTAATCGTAAGGAAGGCGATAGCATCGATCTGGCACAGACCGAACAGGATCTGATGCGGGATATTCGCGGCAATGAGATCGGCATGATCTTTCAGGAACCGATGACCGCGCTGAACCCGGTTTTCACGGTCGGTCGGCAGTTGACCGAAGGCCTGCGCGTTCACCGCGATATGGACAAGAAACAGGCTGAGGCCCGCGCGCTGGAACTACTGCGCGAAGTCCGCATCCCCGAGCCGGAGCGCCGTCTCAAGCAATATCCGCACGAACTTTCCGGCGGCATGCGCCAGCGTGTGGTGATTGCGATGGCAATGGCCTGCCGTCCACGTCTGCTGATTGCCGATGAGCCAACGACCGCTCTCGACGTGACGATTCAGGCGGAAATCCTCGCATTGATGGACCGCCTCAAGCGGGAAACCGGTACAGCGGTAATGTTCATTACCCATGACATGGCGGTCGTGGCCCAGATGGCCGACCGCGTCGTCGTTATGTTCCGCGGCAATAAAGTTGAAGAGGGGACCGTCGAAGAAATCTTTGAAAATCCCAAGCACGATTATACCAAGGCGCTTCTAGCCGCTGTTCCCAAGCTTGGCGAGATGCGCGGCAAACCGGCGCCCGAGCCGATGAAGCTGATGGGCGTTGCCGATCAAAAGATCGAATCGATCCCCGGCACGGAAAAGACGCTGCTGACGGTCAAGAACCTGACCACCCGATTCCCGGTGAAGGGCGGCATCCTTCGGCGTACGGTGGCCAACGTGCACGCGGTCGAGGACGTGTCCTTTACGATCAACAAGGGGCAGACGCTGAGCCTCGTGGGGGAATCCGGCTGTGGCAAGTCGACGGCAGGCCGGTCGATCTTGCGGCTTGTCGAGCCGATGAGCGGCGAAATCAATATCGACGGGGTCGACGTGCTGGGGCTCGATCAGGGCAAGTTGCGCCGCGCCCGGCTTGATATGCAGATGATCTTTCAGGATCCCTTTGCCTCGCTCAATCCTCAGATGCAGCTGATCGATCAGGTCGCCGAGCCGATGCGCAACTATAACATCGCCAGTGGATCCGAGATTCAGGACCGTGTTGCCAAGCTCTTTGACCGGGTCGAATTGCCGCGCAGCTTCATGCGCCGCTACCCGCACGAGATGTCGGGCGGTCAGCGCCAGCGGATCGCCATCGCGCGCGCATTGGCCCTGAACCCCAAGCTGATCATCGCGGACGAGGCCGTGTCGGCGCTGGACGTGTCCGTTCAGGCGCAGGTGTTGAACCTGATGATGGAGCTTCAGGCCGATCTGGGACTGTCCTTCCTGTTCATCAGCCATGACATGGCGGTGGTCGAAAGGGTCAGCCACCAGGTTGGCGTGATGTACCTTGGGCGGATCGTCGAACTCGGTCCCCGTGCGCGGGTCTTCGAGAACCCGCAGCACGCCTATACGCAGGCGCTGATGAAAGCCGTGCCAATCGCGGACCCGCGCCGCCGCAAGACGGAAAAGGATCTGAATTTCAAACCGATCCCGTCGCCGATTCATCCGACTGACTATGCACCGGCCCCGTCCGAGTACCGCGAAGTCGAACCCGGGCATTTCGTCCTGACGACAGACAGCGGATACTGAACCCATTTCCTCCCCGCGCACCGGAGTGGATCATAATAGTAAAGACACTGAAATGCCCGAACATCTGACGCCATTCGAGCTGATGCAAAAGCTGATCTCATTCCCGACGATCAGCCGCGACAGCAACCTGCCGCTGATTGATTGGGTGGAAGAATACCTCGCGAGCCACGGCATCGAAGCCCACCGCTTTCCGCATCCTGACGAGCCCAAGGCCGCGCTCTTTGCCCATGTGGGGCCTTGGGAAGAGGGAGCCGTTATCCTCTCTGGCCACACCGACGTGGTGCCCGTCGACGGTCAGGCTTGGGACAGCGATCCATTCGAGGTGGTCGAAAAGGACGGCAAGTACTTCGGACGTGGCACCTGCGACATGAAGGGTTTTGACGCAATGGCGATCTGGGCGCTGGTCGAAGCGCATCGGCTGGGGGTTAAACGCCCGCTGCAAATTGCGCTGTCCTATGACGAAGAGGTCGGCTGCATTGGTGCGACCCCGCTGATCGAGGCGATGCAGCCCGTGTTGCCGCGCGGGAACGCTGTGATCGTCGGGGAACCTTCCATGATGCAGGCGGTGACCGGTCACAAGGGCGGGCAGGGGTTTACCGTCCACGTCAAAGGCTTCGAAGTGCACAGTTCGCTTTTGCCGTATGGCGTCAGTGCGATCATGGAGGCCGCCCGGATCATCGACTGGGTGAACGACACGAATACCGCCAATCAGGACGCGCCGCCGACCGATCAGGCCGCGATGTTCCACCCGCCATTCACCACGCTGCATGTGGGCAATATCAAGGGCGGCACTGCGCGCAACATCACTGCCAAGGATTGCTGGTTCGACATCGAGATGCGTGTCCTGCCAAGCGAGGATAAGGCGGTCTGGAAACAGCACTTCATCGACCACGTGCGCAAGGTCGAAGCGGCGATGCAGGCGAAACAGCCGGAAACCGAGATCGTGCTCGAGCCGCTGTTCGACGTGCCGGGTCTGCGCCCAGAAGAAAATGGCTTGGCCGAAGAGTTTGTCCGCTCCATCACAGGCGACAATGCGACACATGTGGTCAGCTATGGCACCGAGGCCGGGCATTTCCAGAACGCGGGCTATTCCTCGGTCATCTGCGGGCCGGGCGATATTGCGCAGGCGCACCAGCCGAATGAATTCATCACCATCGAGCAGTTCAATGCGGGCCACGACTTTATGAAACGTCTGGTGGCCCGCTTGCAGGAAGGATAACGGGAATGCCTATCAAGAACCGTCTCGCCGAGATGCACGCTGAAATCACCGGCTGGCGTCGGCATCTGCACACGATCCCCGAGTTGATGTTCGACTTGCCCAAGACCTCTGCCTTTGTCGAGGAACGGCTGCGAGAAATGGGGATCACCGACATCACCACCGGCGTCGCGGAGACGGGCATTGTGGCAGTGATCGAAGGCAAATCCGACACATCGGGTCGGGTCATCGGACTGCGTGCCGACATGGACGCGCTGCCTATAGAGGAGGCGACGGGCCTCGACTATGCCTCGACCCATCCGGGAAAGATGCATGCCTGCGGCCATGACGGCCACACGGCGATGCTGCTGGGCGCGGCGAAGTACCTGAGCGAGACACGGAATTTCGATGGCAAGGTCGTGCTGATCTTTCAACCCGCCGAAGAGGGCGGTGCCGGCGGCAAGATCATGTGCGACGAAGGGTTGATGGAGAAATGGGGCATTCAGGAGGTCTATGGCATGCACAACATGCCCAATAACCCCGAAGGCACGTTTCATATCCGCAGCGGCCCCTTGCTGGCCTCGACTGACGAATTCGAAGTTACCATCACCGGCAAGGGCGGCCATGCGGCAGCCCCGCATGAAGCCATCGATGCGAATCTCGGCGCGGCGCATTGCCTGATCGCGTTGCAGTCCATCGCCTCGCGCAATGTCGATCCGCTGAAACAGGTCGTGGTTTCGGTCTGTACCTTCCGCAGCGATAACGAGAGCTTTAACGTGCTGTCCCACACGGTGCTGCTGCGCGGCACCGTGCGGACGCTCGACAACGGCGTTCGGGATCTGGCGCAGGAACGGGTGACCAAGCTGATCACCACGACCGCTGAGGCTTATGGCTGTACCGCCGATATCGATTATAAGCGCGGCTATCCGGTGACGGTTAACCACGAGGACCAGACCGAGATCGCCGCCAGTATCGCAGAAAAGGTGACCGGCAAGGTCGAGCGGGAAACCTCGCCGATCATGGCGGGCGAAGACTTCTCCTTCATGCTCGAAAAGCGCCCCGGAGCCTATATCTTTCTTGGCAATGGCGGCGGCGCACACGTGCATCACCCGGCCTACAACTTCAATGACGAGATCATTCCGGTGGGCTGTTCATGGTTCGCTGAACTAGTCGAAGACCGGCTGCCTGCGGCCTGAGGCAGCAGCCATGATCGGTCACGACAGCAACGCCGGAGTAAATTCCGGCGTATCGCCCGTGGCCGGAAGAACGGAGTAACACAATGCCCATCAAGAACCGCTTTGCCGAGATGCATGGCGACATCACCGCCATCCGGCGTGACATCCACGCCCATCCCGAGCTTGGCTTTGAAACCCACCGCACCAGCGCGTTGGTGGCGGAAAAGCTGGCCGAGTACGGCTGCGACGAGGTCGTTCGCGGTCTGGGCGGTACCGGGGTCGTCGCGCTTATCAAGGGGCGCAGCGATACCAGCGGCAAGGTGATCGGACTGCGCGGCGACATGGATGCGCTACCGATCCTTGAACAATCCGGCGCCGAATACCTGTCGCAGAACGAGGGCGTCATGCATGCCTGTGGCCATGACGGGCACACGGCCATGTTGCTGGGCGCTGCGCGTTATCTGGCCGAGACACGGAATTTCGATGGTACTGTCGCGGTCATCTTCCAGCCTGCCGAAGAGCTGGGCAGCGGTGCCAAGGCGATGATAGATGACGGCATGATGGACCGGTTCGGCATCGACGAGGTTTATGGCATGCACAATATGCCCGGTATGCCTGTAGGCCAGTTCGCGATCAGGCCGGGCCCGGTGATGGCCGCGACGGACGAGTTCTTTATCGACGTAATCGGCAGGGGCGGCCACGCGGCCCATCCGGATGAGACCATCGACCCGGTGATCATCGCGAGCCAGATCGTCGTGGCACTGCAGACCATCGTCAGCCGGAATGCCGATCCGGTCGCGCAGGGCGTCCTGTCGGTGACGGCGTTCGATACTTCGAGCCATGCTTTCAACGTAATCCCGCAATCGGTTGCGTTGCGTGGAACGGTGCGGACCCACAGCCCCGGGATGCAGGACATGATCGAAAAGCGCATCGCCGAGGTTGCCAGTGGTATCGCCACGACATTCGGCGGCATGGTCGAAACCCGATATCTGCGCCACGTGCCGATCACGATCAACGCGGATGAACCGGCCGCCTTTGCCGCCGACATCGCCCGCTCGGTCTCGGGCGGGTGCGAGGAAGCGCCGCTGATCATGGGCGGCGAAGACTTTTCCTATATGCTGAACGCCCGCCCGGGGGCCTTCATCTTCGTGGGAAATGGGGATAGTGCAGGGCTGCACCATCCGGAATACAATTTTAACGACGAGACGATTCTCGCAGGGTGCAGCTGGTTCGCAGAACTGGTCGAAAAGCGCCTGCCTGTCGTCTGAAACACCCGAAAGTCCAGGAGCTGAAAATGCCAGTCAAAAACCGTTTTGCCGAGTTGCAGGATGAAATCACAACGTGGCGACGAGATCTGCACGAAAACCCCGAAATCCTGTTCGACACCCATCGCACCAGCGCGCTGGTCGCCGAGCGGCTCGAGGCTTTTGGCTGCGACGAGGTCGTGACGGGCATCGGTCGCACCGGCGTTGTCGGTGTCATCAAGGGCAAGAGCAACGGGTCGGGCAAGGTGATCGGTCTGCGCGCGGATATGGATGCGCTGCCGATCAATGAGCAGACGGGCGTCGAATATGCCTCGAAAACGCCCAATGCCATGCATGCCTGCGGCCATGACGGGCATACAGCGATGCTGTTGGGCGCGGCGAAATACCTGAGCGAAACGCGCAATTTCGACGGCACCGTGGTGGTGATCTTTCAGCCTGCCGAAGAAGGCGGCGGCGGCGGCAAGGAAATGTGCGACGACGGCTTGATGGAACGCTGGGGCATCCAGGAAGTCTATGGTATGCATAACTGGCCCGGGATGCCGGTCGGCAGCTTTGCTATCCGTCCGGGTGCATTCTTTGCGGCGACCGATCAGTTCGACATCCAATTCGAGGGTCGCGGTGGTCACGCGGCCAAGCCGCATGAGACCGTCGATACCACGGTGATGTCGGCGCAGGCGGTTCTGGCGCTTCAGACCATCGCCAGCCGCAATGCCGATCCGGTTGACCAGGTCGTCGTGTCGGTGACGTCTTTCGAGACTTCCTCCAAGGCGTTCAACGTGATCCCGCAGCGGGTACAGTTGAAAGGCACCGTGCGCACCATGAGCAAGGAGATGCGCGAGATTGCCGAAACCCGGATCAAGGAGATCTGTGAAGGGATCGCGACGACCTTTGGCGGAACGGTCAACGTACGTTACATCCGTGGCTATCCGGTGATGGTCAATTCCGACGAACAGACCGAATTCGCCGCCGACGTGGCGCGGAAAGTTTCGGGCAATTGCGACGATGCTGCGCTTGTGATGGGGGGCGAGGATTTCGCCTTTATGCTCGAGGAGCGCCCCGGGGCCTATATCCTTGTGGGCAACGGCGATTCCGCTTCGGTGCACCACCCGGAGTATAATTTTAACGACGAAGCGATTCCGGCCGGGTGTTCCTGGTGGGCGGAGATCGTCGAAAACCGCATGCCGGCGGCCTGATGTCGGGGGGATCGCGCTGGCGCGCGATGCCTCCGGCGGGAGTATTTTGGGCAAGAGGAAAAGCAGGTGCGAGCGGGCGTGTCGCCCCGGGGTCAGGCTTGTTGCCAGAGGGTATTGTAGACGGCGTCGATGCCCTCAGCCTCCGCTCGCGCACTGTATTTTTCCACAGCGATTCGTCGTGCAATCCGGCCCATGCTTTCCAACTGGCTGGCGTTGTCGAGGAGGGTGGTTGCGGTTTGTGCCGCGCGTTCTGAGACCTCATCTGGCACGACGATGCCGGTGGTCTCATTTGTTGAGAACTGACGGTAGAAGCCGGTGTCGGTTGCGATGAAGGGAACGCCGCTTGCCATGCCTTCCAGCGGGGCCATGCCGTAGCCTTCGTAGCGCGGTAGTTGCATGACAAGAGAGAGCGAGCGCAGCAGGGCCGGGAGGTTTTCCGGCGCGATTTCGCCGGGGAATAACAGGCGGTCGGAGAGCCCCGCGGCGTTGATCTTATCCTTGAGCCTGTCGAGAAAGGCCTGATGTTCGCGCGTGGCCCGTCCCAGAACGAGGGCCGTGAGGTCTGGCTGTTCGGGTAGCAGGCGCAACATGGCTTCGACGAAGCGGTCGGTGCCTTTTTCGGGCCGGATGCGGCCGATGGTTGCAATGCCCGCGCGCCCGCCAAAACCGATTTTACGCCAGTCGGCTGCCCGCTCTTCAGCCGGGTGGAACAAGTCCGTATCGACGCCATGCGGGACAGTGGCGCGCACATGTGGCACAAATTCAGCCGCTTTCGGGGTTGTCGCGATCACCGCATCCATGCGGGAGATCAGCCAGCGCGGGTAGGCGGAATGGCGGCGCTGGGCGGCGGAGGTAAAGACCAGCCGGATCGGCAGGCGCAGCACGTCTCGCGCCCAGATCCCGGCGCGCATTTCGGGATTACGCCGGACATGCCATATCGCGAAGGGCCGGTCGCCGGTGTTTCGCGACAGTTTACGGGCCTCGGTAAGCGATATGGGGGCTGGGCAGCCGGGCAGCGGATAGCCGACGAGCGCGAGATCGCGATGTTTCATCTGCTGGCGGATCACATTTGCCGCCGTGGCTGAGACGCCGGTGAAGTTGCGGTTGAAATTGGTAACGAAGAGCTCGGGCATGTCAGGGCGCCAGGTTCAGGGCGGTACAGACCGTGTCGGCGACCTCTTCGAGGCGAGACTGGCGGCCCCGGGCGAAACCGGCGGCGGCTTTGCGCGTCTTGTCCAGTTCTTCGGTGTTGCTGAGCAGCTGATCGACCGCATGAAATATTTCCTCTGCACCGGCGACCTGTTGCGCCGCGCCGAGCGAGAAGAGCGGTGCGTAGGATTCGGCGAAATTCGGGATATGCGGGCCGGTCAGGATGGCAGCACCTGCATCGGCAGGTTCGTAGGGGTTATGGCCGCCGATGGGCAAGAGAGAACCGCCGAGCAAGACAATCGGGGCTGTTGCATACCATGTGCCCATCTCGCCGAGGCTGTCGGCAAGATAGACCTCTTGGTCCGGTTGCGGCCATTCTCCGCGCGACCGGCTGGCACATGCCATCCCAGCGTTGGTGATCAACTGACCGATCTCTGCCCGGCGCTCCGGGTGGCGGGGGATCAGGATCAGGCAGAGATCCGGGTGCCGCTCCAGTAGCTTGCGATGTGCCGCCAGCACGATTTCTTCTTCACCGGGGTGGGTGGAGCTTGCGATCCATGCGGGCCTCTGACCCAGAGTCTCGCGGAAGGTGGAAACCGTCTCATCGTCGACCGGCAGCGGGGCCGAGGTCGATTTGAGGTTGAACCCGGTTTCGATTCGGTCAGGTGCGGCCCCCATCGCGCGCAGGTTTGCTGAATTCTCGGGGTTCTGCGTCAGGAACAGGTCGAACTGTTCCAGCACATACGCCGCCGTCTTGGGGAACTTCTGCCAGCCCTGCACGGATTTCTCGGAAAGCCGCGCGTTGATGAGCGCAAGCCGGGCGCCGCTTTCGCGGGTGCGCACCAGCATCAGCGGCCAGATTTCACTTTCGACGAAGATCGCGGCGTCGGGGCGCCAGTGGCCGAGAAACCGGCGGATCGGGTCTTCGGAATCCAGCGGGGCGAACTGGTGTCGCGTGCGTGGGGGCAGCCGCTTGGCGATCAGCTCGGCCGAAGTGGCGGTGCCCGAGGTGATCAGGAAATGATGCGCGGGCAGGCGATCGGCAAGTCGTGTGATCAGGGTCAGGACGGCGAGGCTTTCGCCGACGCTGGCCGCATGGATCCAGACCAGCGGACCTTCCGGTCGCTGCTCAGTTGGCTTGCCCAGCCGCTCGGCAATGCGATCTTCGCTGACGCCGAAGCCGCGAAGTTTGCGTGCTACGCTGCGAAAGGCAAGCGGCAGTCCCGCGCGGGTCAGCCCACGGTATATGCGGAACAGTGCCGTCGATGCGGCAGGCGCGGTCATCAGCCGCCCGTGTGGCTCATGTGGCGAGACATCTGACCGTCGAGCCGTTGACGGGAATAGTCGAAATCATGGCCCTTGGGCTTGTGCGAAATCGCCGTCCTGATCGCCTGTTCAAGCGGGGAATCGTCATCAGGATGCGCCCTGAGCGGCGCGCGCAGGTCGGCATTGTCTTCCTGGCCGAGGCACATGAACAATTCGCCGGTGCAGGTCAGGCGCACCCGGTTACAGCTTTCGCAGAAATTATGGCTGAGCGGGGTGATGAAGCCGATTTTCTGCCCGGTTTCCTCAAGCCGAACGTAGCGGGCCGGACCGCCCGAGCGTTCGGCGAGATCTGTCACGGTGTAATTCTCGGCATAGGTCGCGCGGACGTCCTTGAGCGACCAGTACTGGTCCAGCCGATCCTCGTTGCCGATATCGCCCATCGGCATGACCTCGATCCAGGTCAGGTCCATGTCGCGCTCGGCGCACCATTCGGTGATCTGTGGCAGCTCCGGCTCGTTGAATCCCTTGAGCGCCACTGCATTGATCTTGACCCGCAGTCCGGCGCGCTGCGCCGCGTCGATCCCGCGCATGACCTGGGGCAGGCGGCCCCAACGGGTGATCGCAGCGAACTTGTCCTCATCCAGCGTGTCGAGCGAGATATTTACCCGGCGCACACCGGCGGCATATAAATCGTCGGCAAAGCGTTCCAGCTGCGAGCCATTGGTGGTCAGCGTCAACTCTTTCAGCGCGCCGCTTTCGAGGTGCCGCGTCATGGAATTAAAAAATGTCATGATGCCGCGCCGCACGAGAGGCTCGCCGCCCGTGATCCTCAGCTTTTCGACACCGAGCCCGATGAAGGTCGAACACATCCGGTCCAGCTCTTCGAGCGTCAGCAATTCTTTCTTGGGCAGAAAGGTCATGTCTTCGGACATGCAATAGACGCAGCGAAAATCACATCGGTCGGTAACCGAAACGCGCAGATAGGTGATCGCGCGAGCGAATGGATCAATCAAGGGAGCGTTCATGTCCCAATAGGTAGTCGCCGCGACGGGTCCGGGCAAGTGCCGTCTTGGTCGGCAGGTTCGGATGGCCTGCCGAAAGGTTATCGTTTTGCCAAGTATTTGCCGGCTTCCTTGCGGGCAAAGGGCTTTAACCGGTCACCATGGGCGTCGAGAAAAGCCATGACTCTTGGCGTGTCGTGTTTGGACAGTTCGCGCAGCCACCAGGCGACTGCTTTCTGAATGAACCACTGCTGGTCATCCACATATGCAGCCGCCCAGCCCAGCACCCGGTCACGCACCTCTAGCTCCTGTGGTTTGGGGTTGTTCTGCTTGGTCCAGGGCAGGGTGATGACAAGCGCCGCTCGGCGGGTCCACATGGCTTCCGAGGTCGTCCATGTCTCGACGGTGTCGATCCGGGACGGATTGGCCAGCAGGCGACGCTGTCCGGCATCGCAGGCATGATCGGCAATCGCCCAAGCATCGAAATCCGGCACCCAGGAACATATCAGCGCCCATGCGCCTTCATCCGGGCGCAGCCGGGCCTGTGTCAGCAGCTTGGCCGCAGCGATGCGGGCTTCGTGAATATCGCTTTGCCAGAGAGCATCGGCGAGCGCGACGCGCGCCTCGACATCCAGCTCGGCACGCCATTTCTTCGACAGATCGGTAATCTGGGGAACGGAAATGCCAAGGTAAGTCCGTGGCGCCTTGTGGTACGACGCCATACCGGCCGCCTTGTCCGGATCTGCCAGCGATTTCAGCTCTTCGAGTTGCGAAAAAGTCATGACAGCCTCCGGTCTGCCAAAGGCTTATGGCATGGCTTTTCCCTGTGCAAGCAGGCTGGTAAGAAAGTTGCGAGGAAGTTGGAGATACGGATGCAGGGGCTCAAAAAGATCGAGCGCGCCGCGAAGCGTGCGGTTCCTGATGCTTGGCGTAAATACTTACGGGCGTCGAAATACGAGCTTTTGATGCAGCGAAACGCCCCGGTCGATCTGATCGTCCACGTGGGCGCGCACTGGGGCGAAGACGCAGGCTTTTACGAAAGCTGCGGCGCCAGGACCGTACTCTGGGTCGAGGCGGACCCCGAGACCTACAAGCGGCTCGTGACAGACATGGCCAGACGCGAGGGAACGACCCGGCACCTGACCGAATGCGCGCTGGTATCGGCGAAACCGGGCAAGCCCATGCAGTTTCATCGCTTCAAGGGCGATGGGGCATCTTCCTCGGTTCACCGGGCGACCGACCTTCTGTCGCAACGCTTTCCAGAGGCCGGTGAAAGCGGCGAAGTCCTCGAAATCGCCTCCCAGTCGCTGCCCCAGATCCTCAAGGCGCATGGCATCGATCTCGCGGGGTTCACGAAATCCATGCTTGTCGTCGATGTGCAGGGGCATGAATTCGAGGTACTTGAGGGACTTGGTGCCGGTCTTCAGTCATTTGACATGTGCAAATGCGAGGTTTCGCGCGTGCCGATCTACGACGGCGGCGCAAAGTTCGAAGACATTGACGCGCATATGGTGGCGAACGGTTTCCGGCTGGCTTCGCACAGGTATTTTCAGGTCCCGCGCCACGGGGACGTGCTTTACCTGCGCGACATGACTGGCGGGTAGGGGGCTAGTTCCGGCGGGGGCGAAAATCGGCGGGCACCGTGTTGAGCCCTGCCATTTCCCACGCCCGCAACCCGCCGCGATACCAGTGAACATTGCGATACCCGGCGGCGGCCACGCGCAGCGCCGCGTTATAGCCATGCCAGCATTCCGGATCGGCGCAGTAGACAACGATGGGCAGATCGCGATGCCCGCCGGTCGCCCGGTCCAGCCAGCGTCGCGCCCGCCGCTGCACCCGGTCGTCGAAATCGCCAGAGGCCGACAGCCCCGGTGCGCGCCGCGCGCCCGGAATGATACGCTCGCCCCCCAGCACGTCGATCAGCAGAACCGGGCGACCGTCTCCCAGCGCGCGGTAAAGATCGTTCGTCGCAATCAGCCCTGCACCGGGAACGCGCAGCGGTGTCGGCCCGAACATCGGCCCCGGATACAGGTAAGGGATAACCGGAATGCCGTAATCCCGGAATTCGAAATCATAAAGCCTCGGGCCGATATGGCGTTCGGAGAGCTGGTTGCCCGGCACCATCGGCGCATTGGTGATCGGCGGGCGCGCGGGCTTTGGATCGATGATCATCGGCGGGTGCGACGGGGCGACGGTCACAATGGTCCGCCCGCTGGAAAAGCTGTTGCCGGGGAATGGTGGGAGTTCTACAGCGTCGCTTTCCGGTTCGGGAACAGAGAACAGCGGGTAGGAGCCGGATTCTGTCTCATCGGTAAAGAGATCGTCGAATTCCGGTAGGGGGCGCGGCAGCAGCTCTCCCGCGTCCTCGCTTTCGCCGGTCAGCGTGTCGCCCTCGAACAAGTCCTGTGCCGGCGCCACGCTGCCGATGGACAGCAACAAGAACGCCAGACCGATACCGCCAACTCTGATCATCACTTAATTCCTGACAAACCTGTACGCATGGGCTCAATACACGGTCTCCAGCTTACCCGAGACCGGCTGCAATGCAAATTCTCAATCCTCTCAGCCGGTTGCACGCGCAAACGACGTCTTTGTCGGGATGTGCCAGCACGCGCGTCGAAAGCTTTCCTTGCAGTAACGCCTGTCTCATGTCTAATGCGCATCAGGCTTGAGGCATTCGGATTCACGATGGGTATGCAGATGTTCCTTCCGGCATCAGACGGCAATACCGTTCGCGAGGTGGGCGCGGTCCTGCCCACGCAGGGCGCTTTCCTGCCGCCCTCCGGCGCCTTGTTTTTGCCCGGTCTCAAGCGTCACAGGCCGCCGACGGTCCTCCAGATCCGACAATAGTCAACAGGCCTCTTTCTGAAACAGGCCGAACATCGCATTGTTGAGGGGTGGGACAACGATCCGATCCCCGTCGAACGTGGGCATGACCCTGCCAAAGAGCTGCCCGCGTGACCGAAGGAGAACAGATATGACGAAATTTGAAGCCGAACTTGCCACCAGCGCCGATGCCGCGCGCCAGCACGTCCGCTCGCAATACAAGATCAGCGAAGCCGACGCCATCGAAGGGCTGCTGCAGCGTATTCGCCTCTCCGAGGCGGAACGCAAGTCTATCGCCGAAGCAGGCGCGCAATATGTCGAACGGGTGCGGCGCGAAACCTCGCCCACCATGATGGAAGCATTTCTCGCCGAATACGGTCTTTCGACCGAAGAGGGCGTAGGCCTCATGTGTCTGGCCGAAGCGCTCTTGCGGGTGCCAGATTCCTACACGATTGACGAGCTGATCAACGACAAGATCGAACCGTCGAACTGGGGGGCGCATCTTGGCCATTCGTCGTCATCGCTGGTCAATGCCTCGACATGGGCACTGATGCTGACCGGCAAGGTGCTCGAGGAAGACCCAAAGGGACCGACCCGCGCCCTGCGCGGTCTGGTCAAGCGAATGGGCGAACCGGTGGTGCGTACAGCGGTCAGCCAGTCGATGAAGATTCTCGGGCGTCAGTTCGTGCTGGGCGAAACCATCGAATCCGGGATGAAGAACGCGCGTGAACTCGAAAAGCAGGGCTATACCTATTCGTACGATATGCTGGGCGAAGCAGCCCGCACCGACGAGGATGCACAGCGCTACCATGCCGCCTATGCCAAGGCCATCGCGGCGATCGCGAAACAGGCCACCGGCGATGTGCGCTCCAGCCCCGGCATCTCGGTCAAGCTCTCGGCGTTGCATCCGCGCTATGAGACCACCCACAAGACGCAGGTGATGGAAGAACTGGTGCCACGCGCCCGTGACCTCGTCCGGCAGGCCGCCCGCGCCAATATCGGCTTCAACATCGACGCCGAGGAACAGGACCGTCTAGATCTCTCATTGGACGTGATCGAGGCGCTGATGGATGACCCGGAGCTTGCGGGCTGGGAAGGGTTCGGCGTCGTGGTGCAGGCCTATGGCCGCCGCGCCGCACCGGTGATCGAAACGCTCTACGCGCTCGCGGAACGGTTGGATCGCAAGATCATGGTCCGTCTGGTGAAAGGCGCCTACTGGGATACGGAAATCAAGCTGGCGCAGGAACTCGGGGTAAACGGCTTTCCGGTCTACACCCGCAAGGTCAACACCGATGTCAGCTACATGGCCTGCGCCCAGCTTTTGATGGACAAGCGCGACCGCATCTACCCGCAGTTCGCGACGCATAACGCCCATACCTGCGCTGCGGTCGTGGCCATGGCGGGCAATGACAAGCAAAGCTTTGAATTCCAAAGGCTTCACGGCATGGGAGAATCCCTCCACGGCATCGTCAAGGAATCCGAAGGCACCCGCTGCCGGATCTACGCGCCGGTCGGGGCGCATCGCGACCTGCTGGCGTATCTCGTCCGGCGGCTGCTTGAAAACGGCGCGAACTCCTCCTTTGTGAACCAGATCGTCGATACGACCATTCCGGCCAGCGAAATCGCGCAGGACCCGGTCAGCGAGGTGCTCGCGCTGGGCGGCAAGATCGCCAATCCGAACATCCGCCTGCCGGGAGACCTCTTTGCACCGGAACGCGCCAATTCGCGGGGCTATCGGGTCAACGAACCTGCTTCGATCCTGCCGCTTCTGGCAGAGCGGGAAAAATGGGCCGACGCCACATGGGACGCGGCGCCAATGCTGGCGGGAAGTCCCGCGCCGCAAGGTACGCCTCGCGACGCGGTCTCTCCCGCCGATCCGGCCCGTGTGGTTGGTAAGGTGCAGGAGGCTACGGCTCAGGAAGTCAGTGCTGCCTTGAAATCGGCCCATGACGGGTATCGCGACTGGTCCGCGCGTCCGGCGAAAGAGCGGTCAGACATCCTGCGCAAGGTCGCCGATCTCTACGAGGACAATATCGCCGAACTATGCGCGATTGCCACGCGCGAAGCGGGCAAGACCCTGCTCGACGGGATAGCCGAGGTTCGAGAAGCCGTCGATTTCCTGCGCTACTACGCAAATGAGGCGGAACGTCTGGAACAGGAAGAACCGGGCGAGGCCTGTGGCGTCTTTGTCTGCATCAGCCCGTGGAACTTTCCGCTGGCGATCTTTACCGGCCAGATCGCGGCGGCACTTGCTGCGGGTAACGCGGTACTGGCCAAACCGGCCGAGCAGACACCGATCATTGCAACCCGCGCCGTTCAGATGATGCGCGAGGCAGGTCTGCCCGATGCGGCGCTTCAGCTTTTGCCGGGGGATGGCCCGACGGTCGGCGCGCCGCTCACCAGCGATCCCGACATCGCCGGTGTCTGCTTTACCGGCTCGACCGAGGTGGCGCAGATCATCCACAAGGTTCTGGCCGAAAACGCCGGTCCCAATGCGGTGCTGATCGCGGAAACCGGTGGTCTCAATGCGATGATCGTCGATTCCACCGCCCTGACCGAACAGGCGGTGCGCGACATCCTGATCTCGTCCTTCCAGTCCGCCGGTCAGCGCTGCTCTGCCCTGCGCATGCTCTACGTGCAGGAGGACGCGCGCGACAGGCTGCTGCACATGCTCTACGGCGCGATGGACGCACTGCATATCGGCGATCCCTGGCGCACCGATATCGATGTCTCTCCGGTCATCGACGGCGAGGCACAGGCCGATATATCGGGCTATGTCGCCACGCAGGAGAAATCCGGCAAGGTGCTGAAGAAAATACAAATTCCCGCCAAGGGGAATTACGTCACGCCCGCGGTCGTTGATGTCTCCGGAATTGACGATCTGGAACGCGAGATTTTCGGACCAGTATTGCATGTCGCCAGCTTCAAATCGCGTGAAATCGACGATGTCGTCGCGGCGATCAACGGGCGCGGTTACGGGCTGACCTTTGGCTTGCACACGCGGATTGACGACCGGGTGCAGCATATCACCGACCGGCTTAACGTTGGCAACATCTACGTCAACCGTAACCAGATCGGCGCGATTGTCGGCTCGCAACCCTTTGGCGGCGAAGGCCTTTCCGGCACCGGCCCAAAAGCGGGCGGTCCGCTTTACCTGACCCGTTTCCGCCGCACTGCGAAACTCGAGGAACTGCCCGGACCCGATGCCGACCCGATCAACGCCTCGGATCTGCAAAATGCGATCAACGGGCTCGACGCGCGCAACTGGGCGGCACGACCCGACCGGGTTTCGGTTCTGCGTCACGCGCTGAGCGGTCGCGGCGGGATCATTCGCAAGGCACTCTCGGAAACGGCAGCCTTCGACACGACCCCGCAGACGCTGCCCGGGCCGACGGGCGAAACCAACCGGCTGCGCATGTATGCTAAGGGCACGATTCTCTGCCTCGGCCCGACTGCCGAAATCGCCGTGGCACAGGCCGTGCAGGCGCTGGGCGCAGGCTGTGGCGTCATCGTGGCTGCGCCGGGCGCGGTTGAGGCAACGCGTGCGCTCAAGGACGCGGGCGTGCCGATTGTCGCTTTCGACGGCACGGTCGGGGCAGGGGATCTGGTTGAACTCAAGGAGGTCGCGGCGGTGGCCGCTGCCGGTGCCTCGGACTGGACGCGGGATCTGCGCATAGCGCTGGCCGGTCGACCGGGGGCTATCACGCCACTGGAGACGCAGATCATTTGCCCGGAGCGTTACGTGGTCGAACGCCACCTATGCGTCGACACGACAGCAGCAGGGGGAAATGCCAGCCTGCTGGCTGAATCCGAATAAAGAAATGGCCTGCCGGAAGGCGGGCCGATACCCTGGCGATCAGGGTTTGTGCCCGGTCGCCAGCATCGTCATCTCAGGGATCATCGTGCCGACCGAGACATCCTCGAACCCGGCCTCGCTCAGCGCCTCGCTCAGCCAGCCATCGTCAAGCGAGCGTGCCTCGGGCGTAAACGCCGTGTGCTGCAACTGCCAGAGCGCGGCCAGCTTGGGACCGGTGCGGTCCTCGTTCACCACGAAATCGTGGATCAGCAGCGTGCCGCCCGGGTTCAGCACGTCAAAAGCCTGTTTGATCAAGCGCTTGTGCGTATCGCCGGGCACGCCGGAAAACAGATAGGACATCAGTACGATGTCCTGCCCCTTTGGCCATTCGGCCTCAAGCGCGTTGCCTTCGACATAGGAAACCTGGTCGGACAGCCCTGCCTTTTCCACGTAATCACGACCAAGCTTGGCCACGTTCGGGAAATCGAGCACAGTCGACGATAGTTGCGGCGCGTTCTTGCAGAAGGTGATCGAATAGGCTCCGGTTCCGCCGCCCACGTCCAGCATCGACTTGGCGTTTGTGAGATCCAGCGCCTTGGCCATCTGCCGCGCCGGGCCCAACGAGCCTGCATGCTGGCTTTCGGAATAAAGCCGCGCCTCTTCCGGATCGGAGAACCACTGCGCATAGGACTTGGTGTCGCCCTTATCCATATCGCCGGAAATCACGCCTTCGATCTGATCGAGCAGCCCGTACATCTGACGTCCTACCTGCAGGCGCAGGTAATCGCCAAAGTCGTATTTCGCCCCCTTCACCAGAAACGCCGAACTTGCTGGGGCATTGGAAAACTTGCCCTCGTCAACCGTGATGAGTCCGATCCCTACCAGCGAGGTAAGCAGCGTCGTCATCCGGTCAATGTGCACGTCGAGATCTTTTGCCAATTCCTCAGCCGTAGCAGCCCCCGATTTTTCCAACGCCGTGAACACGCCAACCTCAAGCGCGGCAAAGAGAGCCTTTGATCCCATGAACCCAAAAGCGATCTCGGAAATTTCGTCGGCATTGGTCACTGGGGTCATCTGTATTCCTTGAATTCTGTTGCGCAGATAAATCTACAGCGGCAGGGGGGAATGTGAACCGCTAAGCAAGAGAAAGTTGATTTCTGAGAGTTTCTCGACCAGGAACGCCCTTTTTATGGACGGTCTTTGCCGGACACCTCCGGGGACGCATTTCAATTTCTTAGCCCGACGAACTAATTGGCGCGGCGCTAAGGTGCGGACAATATCTCGATCATCGCACTCACGGCCCGCGTCCGGTAGCGTTTAGGATGGGTCAGCACTGCAAAGGGTCTCTCGCCGCCCGGCACATCAACCATATGCGTCGCCTTGCCCGAGGCTACGGCGGCCCGGCGCGACATCACGCTGAGCGACTCCCCCGCCGCAACAGCGGCGAGCACCGCCTCGTTCGACGGCAGTTCGAGAGAGATCTTCAGGTCGGCAAGGGTCAGCCCCGCCTTGACCAGCACCTTTTCGAATTCCGACCGCGTCCCAGAGCCGGATTCCCGTAACACCCATGATTGCGTGGCATAATCCGTCACCGGAACCTCGCGGCGCGCCGACCATGGGTGGCTGCGTGCCATCACAAGCACTAGCGAATCCCGCGCCACCACCTGACGCTGCAACTCCCCTTGCGTGACCTCGCCTTCGATTAGCCCAAGATCGGCATCGCCATCCACGACCGACTGCGCGACCTGCGCCGTGTTGCCCACCCGTAGGTCCAGTTCGATCCCAGGATGCTGACGGTGCAGGGTCACCATACGTTGCGGCAGCCAGTAATTGGCCACCGTCTGGCTCGCGTATAGACGCAACCGGCCGCGTGTGTTCTGGGCGAAATCCTCCAAAACCATCTCGACAGCCTCGGCGCGGGCCAACAACCTGCGTGCCTCGGGCACCAGCGCATCGCCTGCCTCAGTCAGGATGATGCGCCGCCCCACGCGGTCAAAGAGCTTGATATCGTGCCGATTTTCCAGTGCCGAGATCGAAGCGCTGACTGCCGATTGCGTGAGGTTCAACGCCTCCGCCGCGCGGGTCACATGCAGCCGGTCCGCCACAGCCAGAAAGATGCGAAGCTGTTCAAGGGTCATAAGTGATTGATAAGTAAAATCGAACGGTTTGACAATTATAACTCTCTGGATTGATTGGTGCGTCAAGTGGATATTCCGCTCCGAATAGACGGAGACGCAGATGAATACCCAGACCCTCGACCGGCTAACCGGCGACGAACCGAAACGCGCGGGTGCGATTGTAAAAACTGCAGGCGCCATTGCGCCGGGACTGGCGCTTGCCCTGACCATCGCGGCCATCGCTACGGGCGTTCAACGGGTCTCTAACATTCCTGGTCTCAGCCCGCTCGTCGTGGCGATGGTGCTTGGCATGCTGTGGCGGAATACGCTCGGCGCCATTCCTGCGGTTGCACCGGGCATCACCTTTTCGCTGAAAAAACTGCTGCGCGGGGCAATTATCCTGCTGGGGCTTCAGCTTACGCTGGCCCAGCTGGGCGAGGTCGGCCTGCGTGGTTTCGCCATCGTGGCGACTACCCTACTCGGGACGTTTCTATTCACCAAAGCGATGGGGCGCGTTCTTGGCGTCGAACGCAAACTGACCGAACTGATCGCCGCCGGTACTTCGGTCTGTGGCGCGTCCGCCGTGATCGCGACTAATACCGTTACCCGTGGCACGGACGAAGACGTTGCCTATGCAATTGCCTGCGTGACCGTTTTTGGCTCGCTCTCGATGCTGCTTTTTCCGGTTGTCGGCAATTCCCTGCAACTCTCCAGCGACACCTACGGTCTCTGGTCTGGTGCTGCGATCCATGAAGTCGCGCAGGCCGTCGCGGCTGCCTTTCAGGGCGGGGAAATCGCCGGTCAGACTGGCACCGTCGCCAAGCTGAGCCGCGTGATCCTCCTCGCGCCGTTGATCCTTGCCATCGGCCTGTTCATGTCTCGCGGAGGCGAAGGCGGCACCGGCCGCGCGCCTACCCCGTGGTTCGTTTTCGGCTTCCTCGCGATGGTCCTGCTGAATTCCATCGTGACCCTGCCGGGCACACTTCATGACGGTTTGATCACTCTGACCGGCTTCTTGCTGACCGTGGCACTGGCCGCAATGGGGCTCGAGACTGACATACGCAAGCTCCGCGCCAAGGGGATACGTCCCCTGATGCTTGGCGCGGCGGCGTGGATATTCATTTCCGCCACAGCGCTTTCTCTCACGCTCTTGATCTTCTGATTTCGGCGCTCGGCACAACGCCCTTTGGCAGCCCGACTTGGTTTTGGGGCAGCGACGGCTACAATAGTCTCATGCCTGCGTATGAGCGCACTGTTCAAGTGTGTTGCGGGGCAAGAGGGAAGTCATGGTCAAAGAAGCAAGTTGCCTGGTAAAAAAGCTCAGCCATTACGTAGATATTCATGAACACGACAAGGAACTGCTCGCCGAAATAGAAAAATCCGAGCGGTCGTACGAGAACGGTACGGATGTCTATCGAGGCGGCGACCGGAACAAGGAACTGTTCGTGGTCAAGACCGGTTGGCTGTTCAGTTACACGGATCTTCCTGACGGTAGACGCCAGATTATCAAGCTGCATCAACCCGGTGATGTGATCGGATTTCCAGACGTCGCTCTCAAGCATCTTACAACAACGCTGCGCACGGCAGAGGATGTTGTGCTTTGCCCGTTTCCCAAGTCCGCTCTAGATGTCATCCTTCGAACGTCGCCAAAACTGTCAGCTTTGCTGCTGACGCTGGCGTTGCGCGACCATGTCGTTTTTATCGATCTGCTTCGGGCGATGGGCCGGATGAGCGCGGTTGAACGGGTAGGGTATATGTTGCTCGACTTGGCCGCGCGACTACGGATCACGAACACGGATATGACGGACACATTCCGTCTCCCGCTGACTCAAAGCCAGATTGCTGACTACCTTGGGTTGACCAACGTCTATATCTCGAAAACGCTTCTCAAGATGGAAAACCAGTCACTCATCAAGAGAAACGGGAACGAAATCAGGCTGCTACGAGAGGATGACCTGATCGATCAGACTGATTTTCAGGATCGTTATTGCGACATGGACGTAAGCTGGTTTCCGCCAGATTAACTTTGATCCCGTTGTCGATATAACCAGTTTAATGCCTCGCTCTCAAAGTTGAATTATACTCGCGCGATTTTCTCTTAAGTTATTAAAATAAATACTAAAATTTGTGGGAACTATAAAGCTCCCAACTTTGTTCTGTATTCGTGGATCAAGAAGCAGATCCTTAAGTCTTCAACATTTTCGGCACACCGCGGAATTTCCGCGATGGTTTGACACCTTGGGGGTGAACAATGATCCGCTGCCTGATTGCAAGTTCTGCCCTGACGGTAATTTTCGTTTGGTTTCCGCTCTTCGGGATTGCGGCCTGTTCTTTTCTGTTGCTCGCTCAGGTTGCGCTTATCGCAGTAAGAATATCGGCGTGGCGGCAGGTTCAGCGCCCGGCCGCGACCCACGGCCAAGGCGCGGATCCTATTTTTTCAGTTCATGTCGCCACATACAACGAGCCGCCGGACATGGTTATCCAGACCCTGAGAGCGCTCGCTGCGCAGAACTGGCCCCGTGATCAGTTCGAAGTAGTCGTAATCGACAACAACACGTCAAACCCTGCGCTCTGGAAGCCGATCGAAACCTTTTGCGCCAAGCTTGGCGACGGGTTCACCTTTCTTCATCGCGAGAATGTGTCAGGCGCAAAGGCCGGTGCGCTCAACATCGCGCTTGAACACAGCAGGGCTGATGCCACGCACATCGTCACGGTCGATGCCGACTACTGTGTCTTCCCCGAATTCCTGTGCCTTGCGAGGGAGGCTCTCGCGTCCTCGGGCGCGGACTATATACAGTTTCCTCAGGCGTACCGGATGTCGACCAAGAATGCCGTCGGCGTCGACGCAGAACTCGAGGAATACTTCCGCACGAATATCACCACCGCAGACTGCGCCGAAGCTATGCTGTTGACCGGAACGCTCTCGGTCCTCTCAAAGCAAGCGCTGATTGCGTCTGGCGGCTGGTCGGGATCGACCACAACCGAGGATGCCGAGCTGGGCCTGCGCCTGTGCCGCAACAGATACACCGGGCGTTTCATTGCCACTGTGGTGGGGCAGGGCCTGCTGCCCCTGTCGCTGAACGATCTGGAAAGTCAACGCTACCGCTGGGCGAGCGGCAATCTCGCGACGCTGATGCTCCATGCCCGGGACCTTTGCCTGCCCGGCGGACCGTTGCGCGGTCATCAGCGCATCGCAATCTGCTCGCAATTGACCGCGTGGGTAAACCTTTCCTTCCTGCCAGCTACCGTTCTGCTGATCGGATTGCTGACGCACTCGGTTCCCCAGCCCCTCCTGATGCTGTCGGCGGCCGTCATCCTACTCAGCCTTCTGGAAATCTGTTCTCGCATCATGCGGCGGGGTGCCGTGGCCAACCGCTCGCGCCAGGTCATTCTCAGCGCGATCTCCTGCCGTCTTGCGCTGGCGCCGGTATCGGCCGTTGCCACGATGGATGCCGTTCTTGCGAAACGCACGCCTTTCAATGTCACTAACAAATCGACCGAATTGCTTGCGCCGTTGTGCGATGAACCAGTTGCCCAAGTGGTTTTGGCTCTCGCGGCGACATTCGTGCTCTCCACTGCCTGGTCGGCGGGACCCTTGGTATTCTGCGCGGTTCTTGCCCTGATCCTGCCGTTACCCGCCGCCTTGCTGACCCGTCGCCAGTTGCGTGATTACAGGTCCGTTGTGACCTGCGATATGAACGGAGCGACAGCATGACATCCGCGCCGTTCGCCCCTTGTGTCGATATCATTATTCCTACGTTTAACCGCGCGCACCTGATCCGCCATGCCATCGATGCCGCGCTGGCGCAGTCTTGGTGGAATACCCGCGTTACGGTTATCGACGATGGCAGCACCGATGACACTTTCGCCGCTTGTGAAGGTTATTTCGACCAGCCCAGCTTTAGTTACATCCGTCTTGCACGCAACGTCGGGACGGCCCGGGCCAAGAACGCTGGGCTGCTTCTGACGGACGGAGACGCCGTAACCTTCCACGATTCAGATGACCTTCCCCACCGGGACAAAATTTTGATGCAGGTGCGCGCCCTCATCGAACCGAACATGAAGGCTGACGAATGCCTGAACTGGCAGATGGCACACCGTCAGGCCGGGGAAGATCTTAGCGTTGCTGCGGCCTTGGTACATCACGAGCTGATCCTGCCCGACGGGCGCCGCGTCGCGATCCGCAAAGACCTCTCGCTCTGTGACGATGTCTTTCCGAACCTGCAGATGGGGTCGCAGGTGCCCGGCGAATGGACACATATCAATTCGGGGTTGTTCAGGCAGGAATTACTGCAACGAAACGGGGGCTTTGCCGATTGCATCGAAGAGGATCGCGAGTTCCGTAACCGGCTGATCCTGAACGGTGAAATTATCAGGGTAATCCCCGAGCTTTTGCTGGTGAAGATCGAGACCACCGACAGTCTGACCCAATCGCAAGCATCGGGCTATGTCAGCACGCGTCGCAAGGCCGACCGCCAGATGGTCTGGGCGCGGGTCGATGAATGGCGACGTTCGGGGCGTATCGCCCCCGAGATTATCGATTTCGCCAATCTGGAAATTGCATTTGTCAGCAATCCCCAGTCCCTCGCGTTGCGCGATCTGCCCCAGACCACGGCAACCCGCCAGACACTCTCTCGTATCTACGCCGCCTGCAAGGGTGCGCCCCTTCATGAGACCGCCGCACAATGAAACAGTCCCCGTACAGCCGACCCCAGATTGCGATCGTGGATCCGTCTAGTCCGCGTTCCTATGCGCCCTCCGATCTCATGGCAGGCGGTCTCGGCGGGACCGAGGCGACAATCTTGCGGACGAGTTTCGCGCTGAACGGGAGTTTCGATATCACCCATTTTCAGGCCGAACGCCATTCATGCGAACGCGCGACGGCCGGCAATATGCTTCCGATGAACAGGCTGAACACAGCCGGGCAACCTGACATGGTGATCGTCATCAATTCGTGGAAAGCGGCAGTAAAGCTGCGCGCGTCCATGCCCGATGTGCCAATCGCGCTTTGGCTGCATGTTGTTCCCGGACGTCACAACCGGCGCATGGGCGCGGCCCTGCATAAGGCGGGCATAGACGTCATCTGCGTCTCGGCAAGTCACGCCACAAGTTTGCGAGCATTTCTCGCGGGCGGCCCAACACCGCGTATCCTGCATATCCACAATCCAATCTCGAACGACCTGGCGCCGGACAACACGCCGCGCGACACTAATCGTTTGTTGTTTGCCAGTTCGCCCCACAAAGGTCTGGCAGAGGTCATGCAGATGTTCGATGCAGTGCGGCGCGAACTGCCGGAGCTGACGCTGATGGTCGCGGACCCCGGCTATCTGAAATGGCCCTGCGGTGCGGTGCCCGACAACGTGCATTTCCTCGGCAAACTGCCGCATAATACCTTGCTGCGTCACATGCGTCGCGCCCTCTGCCTGTTCTACCCGCAGACAAGCTTTGCCGAAACCTTCGGTCTTGTCATTGCCGAGGCCAATGCCGTCGGCACGCCGGTTCTGGTGCAGCGCGGCCTAGGCGCAAATGACGAGGTCGCCGGTGCCGGGCAGTGCATTGACGGAACCGATGTAAAAGGTCTCATCGCGCGGATCCAGAACTGGCAAGCGAACTTCCCCAAAGTCGAGGGGAGGGAGGCTTTCCGAATGCACTCGGTTGCGCGATGCTGGACAAATTACCTCTGGTCGTCGCTTTCGGTGCAAGACGTGCCGATGCGGGAAGGGGCGATGCGATGATCGCGATGCCAACGCCTCGGAGGGACGACGCATTCCAGTCTTTGGACAGGGTGCTGAGCCAAATCGAACAAAATGCCCGCCTCGAGGACGAAACCGGCGGCGGTATCGCCGCTTCCGTCGCACTCCTGCATCAGAACGATTTGCTGAATGGAGTGGAACGTCTGACCCCGCAAGAACTTGCGCGGCTACTCATGCGTATCGGCGGGGCGAACCTTTCATTGGGTCGACTGTTGGAGGGACACGTGAATGCCCTGCAATTGATCGACATCTACGGCACGCCTCAAACCTATCGCCGCGCCTGCCAACTGGTTGCCGTCGGGGGCTTTTGCGGCGTCTGGGGGGCCGACGATACCGATCCTGTGGCCGTGGATGACGTAACGGATACCCTGTCCGGCCGAAAGAAGTTCGCCTCGGGTCTGGGCATAGTTTCGCACGCGTTGGTGCCCGTTGGCACCGGGTCCGCCTCGCGGATGGCTTTCATCGACGTGAGCGATGCTTCTCGCGCCGATCCATCCTCTTGGCAAATGCCGGGCATGAGGGCGACGATTTCCGGAACCTATGATTTCTCCGGAATTCTCACCGAGGATATCAGCTGGATCGGCAATGCTGGCGACTACACGGTCGAGCCGCATTTCGTGGGCGGTGTCTGGCGTATCGCAGCATTGCAGATCGGCGGCGCCATCGGGTTACTTGCCGCCGCAGCGGATGAGTTGCGCGCTTTGGACAGGCTTGGGGCCGAAGCGCAAAAGATCAGACTGGGCGCGCTCGCGATGAGCACCCTTTCGGGCACGTCCCTTGTTCTCAAGGCCGCGTCCGGTCCGTTCCAGTCCCATGCGCAGCAGGTCGCGCAAGCAATTGCCGCAAGGATAAAGACCGAGGAGATCGCCCTTTCGGTCATCGCCGGGGTCCAGCAAAGTGTCGGTCTGGGACATTTCCAACCGCACTCGGAAAGCCACCGCAAGGCGCGCGACCTGTCGGTTTATCTTCGGCAGGCCGCGCGCGACGCCATGCTGATGCAATTTGCAGAGGTCACCCTTCGCTCCTCGGCTGACATGTGGGAGTTGATGCTTTGAGCAAGTTGATAGCAGATATCACTGGTCCAATTGTGGTTTTGGCACCGCATCCCGATGATGAAAGCCTTGGCTGCGGTGCACTGTTGGCTCATGCCTTCAGGGGCGCGGGCGCGCATGTGATCTGCATGACAGACGGCGCCGCCTCTCACCCGGGCTCGAGGATCTGGACGCGTGAACGTCTGGCAAACCGACGGCGCGCCGAAATGGAAGCGGCGCTTGTCGCGCTCGGCGGATCGCCGTCCGACCTCACGTGGCTCGGCCTGCCCGACGCGGCGCTCGGCGATTGCGATCATTTGATCGTCGCCGCCCGGATCTGCGCCATCATCCGTCAGACCGGGGCAGGGGCGCTCTTTGCCACCGCGGTCGAGGATCACCATGCCGACCACAAGGCAACCGCCGCCATCGCCGCGCAAGTGGCCACCCTGTGCCCGGACGTCCCGCAATACAGATACCCAGTCTGGTCGCGCTGGGACGATCCACATTTCGATGAGGCTCTGGGGATGCGCAACGCCATCCGTTTTTCTCCCGGTCGTCACGGTCCGGCCAAGCGGGCGGCTGTGTTTTCCCATGCAAGTCAGATGGGCCAATGCGTGGATGATGATCCGCTCGGCTTTCAACTGGACCCACGGTTTGTCGAGAAATTCATCCTCGAGGATGAAATTTACTGGAGGCAAGAATGACATCCGTCTCCCTGAACCGACTTAACGAAATTTACGCCAGTAGCGACGACCCCTGGGCCTTTGCCACAAGCGCTTATGAGCAGGAGAGATTTCGGGCGACACGGAACGCGCTACGCCAGTTGTCCTACGCGTCGGCGTTGGAAATCGGGTGTGGCAATGGGGAACTTGCGCGTTACATCGCGCCACTCTGCAAAGCCTACCTCGGCATGGATGCCGTCGAAAAAGCTTTGAACGCGGCGCGTGAGAAAAATCCGGACGCTCACTTCATCAAGGGCTACTATCCATGTGATCTGCCGCGTGGGCCATTTGATCTCATCATTCTCTCGGAATTTCTCTACTTCCTCGATGCATCGGATATCGTCTACCTCGCGGCGCAGATCGCACACAACTGGCCCCGGGCCGAGATCATATGCGTCACGTATCTCGGCGATACAGCCCACAGGCTCAGCGGACAGCAGGCGCTTGATATCTTCACCAACGCCAGTCGAGGGGCGTTCCGCTTCACCAATCGGTGTCAAACAACGGATTACCGGATCGATGCCGGCATTTCGGAGGTCGCACCATGACCTCGTATGCGCTGCACGACACGGCGATCATTATCCCCGCCCGGAACGAGGCGGATCGCATTGGCGATTGTATCGCCGCCCTCGGCCCGCAACTGGCTGGCCGTGCCCGCCTCGTCGTTGTTGTCAATAACTCGACCGACGATACCGCGCGCATCGCAGGCGACACCCCGTACGCGGTAAAGGTGATTGACTGCCAACTGGAAGGCGAAGGCGGTGTCGGTTCGGCCCGCAAGATGGGTGCCGACTATGCGCTCTCCCATATGCCCGCGTTGAGATACATTTTGACGAGCGATGCCGACAGCATTGTCGCCGGAGACTGGCTAGAACGAACCATCCAGCGTCTTCAAACGGCAGATGTCGTCTGCGGTTTGCCGATACCTCTCGGTGATAATCCGGCCGCTCTTTCAGGGATGAACGCTGAATACGGGACATTGGAAGGCACCTACCGAGATCTGGTTCTCAGGTATGTCGACCGCTACGCCCCCGATCATTGCAACCCAATGCCCCATCACGGCGAAGCCTCGGGCGCAAGCCTCGCGTTTCGGAAATCGGCCTATTGCCGCATCGGCGGGTTTGCTGAAATCCGCACCGGCGAAGACCGAGATATCGTTCGGCGCGCCAAGACGGCCGGGTTGAAAGTGCGCCACGCAAGCGACGTTATTGTGCGTGTATCCTGCAGGCTGGACGGGCGGGCGCCCGGTGGGATGGCCGAGGCGCTCCAGCAGAGAACCGTAGGCCGACCCTATACCATAGACGAAGGTCTGCCCCCCGCTGAATGGCTTGCGGTCAATCAAATGGCGCTGCCTGCCTGGCCTTTCGACGGGGCCGGGTGGACACCGCTGCGCGTAGATGAATTGCCCGCACATATCGAGACGCTGACGCAGGCAATGTCGCGCCCGGCAACCGGCCCTGTGCCGGCGCCCAACAGAAAAGAAGCGGCGTCACCAGTGGCACCGCCCTCGCCGGGTGCCCTGCCGATTTGGCCGCCCAAATCACCGATTTCACCCGATCCGTCTCTTAATGACGTAACCAAGGAGTACTGACATGACCACTCTGAAAGATCTCTATATCGAAGAACTGCAGGATCTCTGGTCCGCGAACAACCAGATGGCCGAGACTGTCGCCAAGCTTGCCGACGCAGCTTCGGACAGCACCCTGTCCGACCGTCTCAGCGCCTCCAAGTCCGGGATCGACGAGCATACCCAAACTTTGAAAAGCCTGCTGAGCGACATCGGCGGCGAGATGAAGAAAGACCATTGCAAGGGCATGGAAGGCCTCGTGAAAGAGGCGCACAAACATGCCATCGACAGCGACCTTTCGGGCGCAGCATTGGATGTGGCGATCATCGCGCAATACCAGCGCATGTGCCACTACGGGATCGCGGGTTTCGGCACCACCAAGGCCTTTGCCGAAGCGCTGGGCGAGAACGAAGCCGCCAGCAAACTCGATCAGGCGCTCGACGACATCTACGAATCCGATTCCTACATGTCGGAACTTGCCGAACGGTCACGCAATCTCGACGCGATGGCCGATTGAGAACGCCAGACGTGAGACCTCTCGTCTGGCAAGTCACGACGTTCTCAGCCTCGCGCAAAACAGGGACCAACCGCACCGCTATGACGGTTTCTCCCGAACCAACCATCAACCTTTCTATTTGGAGTAACAATTATGTCCATCGACAAAACAAATGAACCCGGCGCCATGGATACCAAGCAGACCGCCGAGAAAGTCGCATCCGATACGGCGCAGTCGCTGAAATCCACGGCGCAGGATGCCAAGGAAAAGATCACCGCCGAGGCCGGGACTTACGCAAACCAAGCCAAGGAAGGCGCGGCGGACGAAGTCAAGGATGTGGCATCTGCCCTGCGTGCTGCCGCCGACGATCTGCGCAGCGGTTCCCCGCAAGAGCGGACCTTCAGCCAGATTGCTGATGGCCTCGCGGATGCTTCCGAAGCGATCCGCAATAAGGATCTGGGAGAAGTGGTCGGCGACCTCAATGGTTTCGCACGTCGCAATCCGCTCGTCTTTCTTGGCGGCGCCGCCCTGCTTGGGTTTGTCGCCACGCGCTTTGCCAAGGCAAGCGAGCATGGCTCGCAGCCTGCTGGCACGGCATATCAAACCGGTCACACCCGGGGAAACCGGCTGCCGCCGCGCCCTGAAGCTGGTATGACGACCGCGCAGAACACTGACCCCCGGCCGGTCTACCCATCCGCAACCGAAGGAGAAAAAGTATGAGCGTCGATCCACAAAAATCTGCAGGAACACTGCTTGGGGATGCCTTGTCCCACGTGAGCTCGCTCGTTCGCAGCGAAGTCGATCTGGCCCGCGCGGAAGTCAGCGAAAACATGAACTCTGCTGCTGTCGCCATCGGCATGCTTGCAGCGGCTGTCGTCCTCGCCATCACTGCTCTGAACGTGCTCAGCGCAGCGCTGGTCGGCGCGCTCACCGAGGCTGGAATCCCCGGTGTCTGGTCCGCCGTGATCGTGGGCCTCGCCTTCGGGATCGCGGCCTATCTCTTCATGAACAAGGGCACCAATGAGCTCAAGATGAGCAGCATGGCACCCACTAGGACTGCAAAAAACGTCAAGCGCGATGCGCAGACCGTAAAGGAAGTTTACAATGACAAGTGATACCAGAAGCCCTGCAGAAATCGAACGCGATATCGAGCGTGAGCGCAGCGGCCTCGCCGATACCCTTAACGATCTTCAGGACCGTTTTTCGGTCGAATCCATCGCCCGGCAGTTCAGCGACCAGTTCCGTGAAAACGGCGGAGAGATCAGCCGTTCCGTCGCGGATGCGGTCAAGCGCAATCCCGTTGCGCTTGCGCTGACCGGCATAGGCATCGCCTGGATGGTGTTCGGCGATAAATCCCCAATCGCGAGCGGCGGGTCCTATGATCGGCGTGATGAGGCGATCCCGCAGGATCGAAATCTCGAACGCCAGCGGAAAGAGGCGCGCGAACAGCGCTTCACGTCGCGGCGTGAGACACGCGATTACGGCGATAACCGCCGTATGGCCGAAAGTACCTACGGCACCGGCGATATGCCGTCATGGGCCCGTGCGGCGACAGAACCGGGCGACTACGGCAGATCCGGCTCTGCAAAAGGTACCACGCACTATTCTGGCGATGCGTCCTCGCGTGCGTCTGCCGGAACCTCGGATGACAAAGAGGGCGTGATGTCCGGTGCGGCTTCGGCTGTAGGCGAAGGTGGACAGCGTGCAGCCTCGGGTGCCGCGTCAGGCGCGTCGGCGGCGGCTTCGGCCGTCTCGGGTGCAGCGCGATCCGTGGCAGACGGTGCGAGCCGGGCGGCCGGTGCCACAGCCGACGGAATATCCGACATGCGCACCCGGCTTGCCCAAGGCACGGAAGCCCTCAGCGAGGAAGCGCGAGAGCGGGTCATCGCTGCGCGCGAGCGGGCACTCGACGCCTGGCATGGGATGGGCGATTACACCCAACGCGGTCGCGAAAGAACGGCAGACCTTTTTGACGAATATCCGCTGATCGCGGGTGCGCTTGCGGTTGCAGCAGGGGCTGCGGTGGCAGCGGCCCTCCCGCGCAGCCAGAGCGAAGATCACTATTTCGGCAAGGCCCGAGATGACATCTTCGAAGAGGCAGAGCGCATCTATCACGAGGAAAGCCAAAAGGTTGCCAAGGTTGCCGATGCGGCGACCAACGAGGCACTCAAGGTCGCGCGCGAAGTCAAATCCGACGCCGACGCCGCTGCCCCTTCTGCGGCCGAGGCTATTACGGAAAAAGCCAAGGAAGCCGGCAACCGGGTGACCGACGCCGCAAAATCCGAGGCTGAAAAGCAGAATCTGGGCAGCGTCAAAAGCTGATCCCTGATATCAAATCCCTGCCGCCGGATACCGGCGGCAGGGGGCTATTGAGGACTTGCCGAAGCGAGGGAAGTCAGAGCTGACCCTGATCTCGTGTAAGAGACACCTCTCACACCTGCGAGCCATCGACCGCAAGGAAGAACCGAACCATCTCGGAGCTGGCATTCGGCCCCTCGGGATCCGTATAGGATCCACCTGAATCCCCGCCCGACCACGCATGCCCCAATCGATCGACGCGCCATTGCTCGAACGCGGGCGATCCGTCGAGTGTCGAAATCACCCGGCGCGTGAAACTCTTGCCGCCGATGGTGCCCTGTTCTTCAGTCTCCAGCGTTTCGCGCGGGCCTTCGTCCATCGCGTTGCGCATGATTTTATCGCCGTTGCCGGGATGTACGGTGGAATCCGCGCCGCCGTGGAATACGATCGTGCGCACCCCCGGGCCATGCGAAGGTAGAGGCTGCGCGTTGGCAGCATTCCCGGCCATTGCGGAAAAGGCGGATGACACGTCGCTCGCAACGCCGTAGGGCAGGCCGGAATGTGCGCCGACGGCAGCAAACACATCCGGATAGGTTATGCCCAGAATAACTGCCATCGCCGCACCGGCTGACAATCCGGCGACAAAAACGCGCTTCTCATCAACTCGGAATTTCACGACCGCCTCGCGTGTGATCCCCGCAAGGATCGCAGGTTCTCCCCGGTAGCGTTTCTGATCGCCCTTGCTGAACCAGTTCCAGCAGGATTGCGCATTGCTGCCCCGGGACTGCTGGGGGTAGATCACGATCAGTCGATGTGCCTCGGCAAGATCGTTCATGCCGGTGCCAATAGCAAAATCCTCGGCCGTCTGCGTACATCCATGCAACATCAAGATGATCCCTTCGGGCGGGTTCTCTCCCAAAGTGGAGGGCACATAGGTCCGGTATTGCCGCGAACCGGTGCTGCCGGAAAACACATCCACGCGGAATTCAGCATCCTGAGGAATATCTACCTCCGCATTGCCGCGACCGAACTGGGCCATAAGGCTATCCAAGCCGGGCAGGGAAGACGCTGACCCTCCGGTCTTCTGGGCAGGGCCGCCCGACAGCCCGTGTTGGGCAAGCGTACGCTGCACCAGATCGTTGGCCGAGGACATCCCCTTGGCGCGCAGGGATTCCGTCGCCCGGCGCATGGCACCGGCGGTAAAGTCGTTCATTTCTTTAGTCCTCGAATGAGTTCGGTTATGTGATGCGCTCGGAAAGCGCTTTTTTGATGTCATTGCTTGCCTGAAGCGCGCCGAGCACGTTGATCGACCCGATGGTTTCCAAGGCAAGTTCAGCAGAAACGTCGGACGCGATACGGACGAGCCCGACAACCTTGATATGCAGGATCTCGCCTGCGTCCCGCACCGCTTCCAGATCGGCCCGGGTATAGTCGCGCAGGCCAAGCTCCATACTGTGCCGCTCGATGGTTTTGGTGACGGGGTCGTCGTGGCTCGCAAGTTGGTTGCGGATGGCAGTTCGGATAAGGTCGCTTCTGTTTGAGTAGAAGCCTTCCTGCACCAGAAGATCGATACGTCCCAGATCCACATATCCGAGGTTTATAGTGATCTTTTCGCTTTCCGCTGTCTTGTCACGCAGCTGCCGGACGTTGCTCATCATCCATTCTCCATCTGTATGGATGGTATATGGCGTATATTGCGAGCGGTGCAAGAGCTCGGTGCAATTAAATCCGCCCGCAATAACGTTTATAGGAAGCAAGCGCCGCGCCATGCCGCGCAGGCGCCCTGAGCTTCAGAATTTCAGAGCTGTGGGTAACCGGTTGCACGACCGAACCGGAAATTACACTTGCAGCAATATCATCCATCTAAACCTTGCCGAGTCGACCAACGTCTTGGTCGCCTCGGCGATGCACCGCTTCTGCCGGGAAGTAACCCGACAGGAAAACACTTTTCTAGAGCTGCCTTGCGGTAGAATTTTCGCTCAGGACACAGAGCTAAGTCTCAATGATTGTGTCGCGGCGGCTTCATGCTTATGCGGTGAAATCCTTTGGCCGACCGCAACGTGGCTCCTTCGCTCAGCTGCGTCGCCTCTCGCCGGTAGATCTTTTGCCATGGTGTCTGTTCGGCGGGTGTGGCCGGTGGCGTCTCCCGCTGCCGCTGCGCGATCTCATGCTCGTCGACCAGCATGTCGCAGCGCCCGGTATTCAGGTCGATCCGGATCATGTCCCCGCTTCGCAGCCAGGCGAGACCGCCGCCCTCCGCGCTTTCCGGAGAGGCGTGCACGATTGAGGGGCTGTCCGCGGTGCCCGATTGCCGCCCGTCGCCGATTGTCGGCAGGCTCGTGATGCCCGCCCGGATCAGCCGGTCGGGCGGCTGCATGTTCACCACTTCCGCAGATCCGGGCCAGCCGAGCGGACCGGCGCCTCGGATGACAAGGATCGAGCGTTCGTCAATGTCCAGCGCCGGGTCGTTGATCCGGCCGTGGTAGTCTTCGGACCCGTCGAATACTACCGCGCGGCCTTCGAAACAGTTCTCGTTGCCCGGGTCCGAAAGGAAACGGCGCCGGAAGTCCTCGGAAATTACAGAGGTCTTCATGATCGCGAAGTCGAAAAGGTTACCTGTGAGGACACGGAAGCCCGCGCGTTCCATCAACGGCGTGGCATAGGGGCGGATGACTTCGCGGTCCTTCGCCTCGCGGCCCTTAAGGTTCTCGCTAATGTTTCGGCCCGTGACGGTCATGCAGTCGGTCTGAAGCACACCGGCCTCCGACAGTTCCCACATGATGGCGGGCACGCCGCCCGCGCGGTGAAAGCGTTCCGACAGGAAGCGCCCGGCGGGCTGCACGTCGGCAAGCAGGGGGATATCGTAGCCGTAGGTCTGCCAGTCATCCCGGTTCAGCTCCACGCCTGCGGCATCGGCGATGGCGGCGAGGTGGGGCTGCGCGTTGGTCGAGCCCCCGATGGCCGCGTTCACCCGCACGGCGTTCAGCATCGCGTCCCGGGTGAGGATCTGCGAGGGGCGCAAGTCCTCTTCCACCAGCTCGACCGCGCGCTTTCCGGTACGATAGGCCATCTGCCCGCGTTCGCGGTAGGCGGCCGGGATGGACGCGCAGCCGGTGAGCGAGAGGCCCATTGCCTCGGCGAGGGCATTCATCGTAGAGGCCGTTCCCATCGTGTTGCAATGTCCGATGGAGGGTGCGGAGTCTAGCGCTGCCTCCAGAAATTCCGCCCGGTCGATTTCTCCCGCCGCATAGCGGCGGCGGGACTGCCAGATCACGGTGCCAGAGCCCGCAAGGCGGCCCTCGTGGACCGAGTCGAGCATCGCGCCACCGGACAGGACGATGGCCGGGATGTCGACGGTCGCTGCGGCCATGATCGCGGCGGGGGTCGTCTTGTCGCAGCCGGTGGTCAGCACGACCCCATCAATGGGATAGCCGTGCAGCAGCTCGACCAGGCCGAGATAGGCGAGGTTGCGGTCGAGCGCCGCCGTAGGGCGGCGGCAGTTCTCGAAGATCGGGTGGGTGGGGAATTCGATGGGAATGCCGCCGGCATCGCGGATGCCGTCGCGCACCCGCTTGGCCAGGTCGATATGGTGGCGGTTGCAGGGCGAGAGGTCGCTACCCGATTGCGCGATGCCGATGATCGGTCGGCCCTCGGCCAGCTCTTCGGGGGTCATCCCGTAATTCATGAAGCGCTCGAGATAGAGCGCTGTCAAATCGGCATGGTCAGGATTGTCGAACCAGTCCTGGCTCCGCAGACGGCGTTTGCTCATTGCAAGATCCCCCTTGCCGTTAGGTTTCCCATCAGGGCGCGCGTGCCGAAGGTCCAGGCTGCGACGGCATCGCAGGGGCGGACCCGATTGACAAGGCGGCCGAGCTGGGGCGAGGAGACAGAAACCACGTCGCCCATCTTGTGGGTGAAGCCCATCCCTGTCCCGTCTCGATCTTTGGTGGGTGCGAACATCGTACCGAGATAGAGCATCGCGCCGTCCGGGTACTGGTGAGTCGCGTTCAGAAGCTGCGCCGCGAGATCGGCAGGTTGGCGTGAAATCTGGGCCATGTCGGAATGGTCGGAAAGTGTAAAACCGTCGTCCCCCGTGATCTCCAGGCCGACCCGTAGGGTACCCAGGTCTTCCAGTGTAAAACGCCCCTCGAAAAGCCGGATGAATGGGCCGATGGCGGCGGCGGCGTTGTTGTCCTTGGCCTTGCCAAGCAGCAGAGCCGAGCGGCCTTCGAAATCGCGCAAATTCACATCATTGCCCAAGGTGGCACCGCGGATTTCACCGCGCGAGTTGATCGCGAGCACCACCTCGGGTTCCGGGTTGTTCCAGTGCGAACCGGGATGCACACCGATCTCGGCGCCGCAGCCCACGGCTGACATCGGCTGTGCCTTGGTGAATATCTCGGCATCCGGGCCGATCCCCACCTCGAGGTATTGCGACCAGAGCCCGGCCTTCTGCAGATGGGCCTTCACCTCGGCCGCCTTGTCCGAGCCCGGGACCAGGCCGCGAAGATTGCCACCGAGAATTTCGGCCAGCTCTGTGCGGATCGCCTGGGCCTGGGTCGGGTCACCCTTGGCGCGCTCCTCAATCACGCGTTCGATCATCGAGCCTGCGAAGGTCACGCCTGCCGCCTTGACGGCCTGCAGGTCGCAGGGTGCCAGCAGGTGTCCGGCGTTACCCTTGCCGTCGCCCTGATCCAGGAAACCGTCGAGCGGACCGAGAGAGGGACCGTTGGTTTCCAGTACCCCAACGAGGTCATCGATTTCCAGCAGGTCCGCCATCGTAGGGGCGGCACGGGTGAGGTCCAGCACCTCCCTTTCGCGCACAAACACGACGCAGGGTCCGCTCGCTGTCTTCGACCAGACTCGGCCGACGAGCAGGGACCCTTCGTCCTTCGGCAGGATCTCGTGCGCGCTCAGCGTCAGTGTCTTGTCCTGTGTCATTCCGAAACCCTCATTCCGCGCCCGTAGATAAGCAGCATGCCGATGATGACCGTACCGTAAATGATCTGCCGCAATGCCTCGGGCATCTGCATGATCGACAGCACGGAATTCAGTAGGACGATCAGCACGACGCCCAGGAAAGTTCCTGCATAGCGTCCACGCCCGCCCAGAATATGCGTTCCACCCAAAACCACGGCTGCGATGGCGGGCAGGAGGAAGCTGTTGCCCATCCCTTGGTACGCCTTGGCCGAATATCCCGCCAGAAGGACGCCGGCCAACGCTGCACAGAGGCCCGAACCGACGAAGGCCCCGGTTACGACGGCCCGGGTACGGATGCCCGAGAGCCAGGCCGCGCGTTCCTTGGTACCAATGGCATAGAGCGCGCGGCCGAAGGTTGTACGCGTCAGGATGAAGGTCACGAGCAGGGAGACCGCGATCCAGACAAACAGCGCAACCGGCACGCCCATGAGCTTTGACTTGGCCAGGTAAAGCATCGCCGGAGTGGCCTGATCCTGCGGTGCGAAGCCGCCGGTGCGGGCGACCATCAATCCGCGGAGGACCGTGTCGAGGCCGAGCGTGAAGATCATCGCCGGCACCCGCAGCACGGAGACGCCGAAGCCGTTGACCAATCCGACGCAGAGCCCCACCGAGAGCCCCGCCGGGATCGCCCAGGGGCCGCCAACCGAGGTCGCGATCATCGCAGCGGAGGTAACAGTCCAAGGGACGGAGAGGTCGATGTGGCCAGTCAGGATGACAAGCATCATCCCCGCAGCGCAGAGCCCGAGGAAAGAGCCAATCTGCAACTGCTGCATCAGGTAAGAGGGTTGCAACAGCGGCACCGTGCCGGTCGTCGACATTGTATAGGCCGTGCCGATCAGCAGGATCAGTATAGTGCAGCCGAAAGCGATCAGGATCGGGCGGTCCGCGGGGCGGATCTGAGTTAGTGCTGTCATCGGAAGAGCTCCAGCTGGTTCTTCACGCGGAAGGTTCGGAAGGCCACCGCGCTTACAGCCGCCAGCAGCACGATACCTTCGATCAGCGGTTGCAGAAGCGGGTCGATGTCGAGAATGCGGAAATAGAAGGACACTGCCCGCAGGATCATCGCTCCGAGGATCGAGGCGATCACGCCGCCGGTTCCGCCGAGCAGAGCGGTGCCGCCAAGGACTACCGCGGCAATGGAATTGAGAGTATAAGCGCCCGCCTGCACCACGTCGGCATTGCCGGTCGAGGTCTGGATCGCAAGGTAGAGCCCGCCGCAAGCGGCGAAGAAGCCCGCGAGCGTGAAGGCCGCGATCCGGGCCCGGTCGATCGGCAGGCCCGAGGCGAAGGCCGCTCCCTCTGCTGAACCGACGGCATAGACGGTTCGGCCCGTGACGGTACGCTTGAAGGGCAACCAGACAAGGCAGGCTGTGCCGAAAAGGAGGATTAGCGGGACAGGGATGTTAATGAACGGTTGCAGCCACGCGGCTTCGCCACCGTTTGCGATCCCGTAGGTGTCGGCGAAATCGTAGATTGAATTGGTCAGCGCCCAGTTCAGGTCGCCGTCGACATTGCCGCCGGGGTTCGGCCGGATCAGCAGGGCGAGGCCGATGGCGATGGCCCCCGTGGCGAGCGTCGCGATGATCGGCTGAAGGCGGCCATAGACCACGATCAGACCGTTCATCAGGCCGAAACCCGCACCGACCGCGAGTGTCGCGATCATGCCCAGCGCGATCTGCACCGGGCTCCCATCCAGCAGCCAAGAGGCCACGCAGGCGGCCAGTGTCATGATCGCGCCGACCGACAGGTCGAGCCCGCCAAGCAGCACCGGCACCGTCTGGGCCATGGCGACAAAGCCGATCGCCACCAGCTCGTTCGAGTTCTGGACAAGAACCGCGGTCGAGAAACCACGGGGATGGATCAGGTGATAGGAGAGGTAGAGCACCAGGAAGAGCGCCAGCGCGGCGGCGAATCCCCGGTTCTGTCCGATCCAGCGAGTCATGCCATCTCTCCCTGCATGTTGAGCGAGGCCGCGACGATGGCCTCTTCGGTGATCGCATCGCCGGTCAGTTCGCTCACCACTTGGCCGTCGTAGAGCACGATCGCACGGTCGGAGCAGCCGATCAGCTCGGCGTAGTCGGAGGAATAAAAGAGAATCGATTTACCCTCGTCCGCCAGCGCTCGCATCATGCGGAAAATCTCCTGCTTGGTGCCCACGTCGATGCCGCGCGTCGGGTCGTTCATCAGGATCACGTCAGGGGAGATCATCAGCCACTTGGCCAGCACGACCTTCTGCTGGTTCCCGCCCGACAGCGTTTTGACCGCGTCTTCGGTTGAGCCCGCCTTGATCCTCAGCCGGTCCATCCCATCTTGCACCGCGGCATCGAGGCGCGCGCGGTCGATGACGGCCCCGGAGGAAACCTTGTCCAGTGCGGCGGCGATGATGTTGTCAGCGATGGAGAGCGAAAGCATCAGGCCTTCGGTCTTGCGGTCCTCGGGGATGAGCGCGATCCGGTTCCGGCCGGTCTTGGCCGCATGGGGAGAGGGAGCAAGGCCGTTATTTTCCCCGACAGTAACGGTGCCGCCCACCCCTTTCAGGACGCCGAATAGGGCCAGCAGCAGTTCCTTCTGACCCTGACCGTCGAGCCCGCCGATGCCGAGGATCTCTCCCTTGCCAAGGGTGAGCGAGATGCCCTTGAGCCGGTCCTGCCAGCGGAGATCGTCGAGCTGAACCACCGGCGCGCGCTCTCTGGGGGCAGGCTTCGGTGGGAATTTCGCGGTGACGTCTCGCCCGATCATCAGGCGTACTATCTCGGCGTCCGAGCGTTCACCCTTGGCGAAAGTTTCGACATGATGGCCGTTGCGAAAAACCGAGAGCCGGTCGCAAAGGGCATCGATCTCGTGCATTCGGTGGCTGATGAAGAGGCTGCAGACCCCGTCATCGCGCAGCTCGTCGAGCAATCCATAAATCGTTTCGACGTCTCTTTGCGTGAGAGCCGAGGTCGCCTCGTCAAGGATCAGCACCTTGGGGTCGCGTCCGAGCGCCTTGGCAACCTCGATCATCTGCCGGCGCGAAAGCGACAGGTCGCGGACCATGGCGCGCGGATCGACATCCTCGCAGCGCACGCGGGACAGAAGCTCCTCCGCGCGGACGATCTGTGCGTGCTTGTCGATCAGCCCCAGACGCCGCGGCGGGCGCTGGAGGGAAATGTTGTCGGCGACACTGAGGTCGGGGATCAGCGAGAGCTCCTGGAACATACAGACGATACCGGCATCCGCAGCTTCGGCGGGGCCGGAGAAGCTGACTGTCTTGCCGTTCAGGGCGATGGTTCCGGTATCGGGTTTGAGCACGCCCGAGATGATTTTGATTAGCGTTGACTTCCCCGCGCCGTTCTCGCCAAGGATCCCGTGGGTAGTTCCGGCATGGCATGAGAAATCCACGCCCTCCAGAGCCTTCACTCCGGCAAAGCTGATAGAGACATCAGACAATTCGACGATTGGTCTTTGCATACTGCATATCCTGAAGGATAGGGAATGGGGTGACCGGCTGGCCGGTCACCCACCTGATCTCAGTTCGTGTCGGCTTCGCTCTCTGCCATGATATCCGGCCCCGAAATGTTCACATTACAGGGCGGAAATTCGTTCACAGTGAAGAAGTTGTCCGGCAATTCGGACCAGTAGTTTTTGCCGTCCTCGAGGTCTTTGTAGGTGGCTACCGGCAGCGGCACCGAGATAAGCTGCGGCATGACGTTGCCCTCCAGCGCCGAGATTGCCGCCTTCATCGCAACGGCCACGAGGCCCGGCGACTGGCCGATTGAAATGCCCTTCAGTCCTTCGTCGGAATACTCCGCGATGGCCTTGCGGAACCCGTTCTCCGACTCGCCTGCGACAGGCACCCACGGGTGACCCGCGTCTTTCAGCGCCTGCACGATCCCGTTGGAGCCGCCCTGGCCGATCACCGCGTCGAACTGGCCGTGCACGGCGATGGCGTCGGCCACAACCTTCTGCGTCGTTCCATCGTCCCAGTTGCCAACCACGGTAACCACCTCCCAGTCGCCGTCATCCGCCGCGATGGCATCGTTGATCGCCTGCGAACGGTCCCGGTCTACCGAATTGCCAGCCAGGCCGCGCACCTCAAGCAGCTTGCCGCCGTCGACGCCCATGGCGTCCAGCTCGGCCAGAATGAACTCGCCCCATCTCTTGCCCATGGCAAGCTGGTCCTCGTTCACCTGCATCACCGCGTCGGTGTCGAGCACGTTGTCAAAGGGCACAAGCACGACGTCGTTCTTGTCGGCCAGGCGGATCACCCGGTCAAAGCCCGTGGGCGCCACGGCGATGGTAATGATGGCGTCATAGCCCTGGTTGATGAAATCCTCGATGGCGCCGAGCTGCGCGGGCGCGTCGGTGCCGGTCGAGACGACCTTGAACTCCGAGATCTTGTCCTTGATGCTTGGATCCTCGGCGAAGGCTTTGGCCGTCTTCACCATCTGGATGCGCCATGTATTGCCCACGAAGCCATTCACCACGGCGATCTTGTAAGGGCCTTCCTTGGCGGACCATTGCATGAAGGTCGTGTCCTTGTCCCAAGGGGCAAAGCACTCGGGCTCGGCGCCGGGGCCCGAAACAACATTGGGGCCGGCATAAAGCACGCCCCCGCTCAGAAAAGTCGCTGTCACCAGCGTTGCAAACAACGTCTTAAGTTTCATTTTCTCCTCCCAGAGAGTTTTAAATTTCCATTGTCCGGCCGGCTGACCGCCGGCTCTCGCTCGTTTTGCTCGTCAGGTTCTGCTTTCCGGAATGCCAGTCTGTTCGGAAAAGGTTGCAAGGCCTTTCCGGAGATGGGTCCGCATGAGGTACTGGTAGGCGAGGTGGTCCGCCTCCTCGATGGCACTCAGGACGCTTTCGTGCTCACGGTAGGTTTCGCCCTCGATGATGCGCCGCGTCTTGCCGCGCTGCATAATCCTCAGGATCACCGGCTTCATGATACCGTAGACATCGAGGATCGACCGGTTCCCGATCAGGGAGATCAGCTTGATATGGAACCGGTAATCGAACTCCGACGCTTCCACGACGCTGCGGGCCTGCACCATCTGGCGGTTGAGGTCGCGCAGTTCTGCGAGGTCCTCTGGCGTGACAGCGTCAAAGATGGCGAGTGCGGTGCCGGTCTCGATCAACTCGCGGAACCCCTGGATATCGTCAAAGGTCCGGCGCGAGATCTCGGCCACGTTGAATGAAAAGATGTCCAGCGCGCGGTTCATCCGTTCATCGATGATCGTCGCACCAACTTTGGGCCGCACGTCGACTATCCCGTAGGCCTTCAGCATCCGCATCGCCTCGCGCACGGTGTTGCGACTGGTGGCAAAACGTTCGCAGAGCTCGCGCTCGGTCGGGAGCTTGTCACCGACCGTCAGCCCATCGGTGTCGATCAGCTCCCGTATCTGGGCCACGACCTGATCTACTGCCGATCCATGACTGGTTTCTTCGAAAGTGTAGTCCAACTGTCTTGCCTCGTGTCGAATGGTCAAAGGGCTTTCATATAAGCCAGGTTGCGATTGGCGGGAATAAGAGGATGGTCACGAGAACCACCAATTGCAGCGCGATGAAGGGCAAAAGCGCCGTGTAAATGTGCTTCAGCGTGATCTCCTTCGGCGCTACGCTCTTGAGGTAGAAGGCGGCCGGGCCGAAGGGCGGCGTAAGGTAGGAGACCTGCATGTTCACCGCGAAGAGAATGCCGAACCAGATCGGGTCGTAACCGAGCTGGACCACGATCGGGACGAATATAGGCAGGGTCAGAAGCGCGATCCCGATCCAGTCGAGGAACATTCCCAGCACCAGCAGGATCAGCATCATCACCATGATAATGACCACCGGCGGCGCCTCGATCCCGAGGATCGCCTGCGAGACGAAACGGTTACCGCCCATCAGGTTGTAGACGCCCACGAGCACGGCGGCGGCGATCCCGATCCAGATGATCATCCCGCAGGTCTCGAGCGTGTGGACGAGGCTATCCTGGATCATCTTGAGGTTTAGCTCGCGCCGCATCAGCGCGATGATCAGCACGGCCGAGACGCCCATGGCCGCGGCCTCGGTGATCGAGGCGATGCCGCCGTAGATCGAGCCCAGCACGACGAAGACGATGAAGAGCGGCGCAGCCACCGATCGAAGAGCAGACAGGAGGGATTCCTTTTCTGCCTCTTCACGCGACATCGGCGGGCCAAGCTTCGGGTTCCGCCAGCAGAGAAACAGCACGTAGGCCACGTAGAACCCAAGCAGGAGCAGGGCAGGGGTGATCGCCGCGATGAAGAGGTCGGCGATGGAGGCATTGGCGACCAGCCCGTAAATGATCAGCACGATCGAGGGCGGCATCATTGTCCCGAGCGATCCCCCGGCGCAGACCACGCCGATGGAGAGGTTCCTGTCGTAGCCCAGCCGCAGCATCTGGGGCAGGGCGAGAATGCCGAGAAGGACGATCTCACCGCCGATGACGCCCGACATGGCGGCCATCAGGATCGCCACGATAAGGGTCTGCACCGCGACGCCGCCCGGCAGGCGGCCGGCGAGGATGCGCATCCCGTTGAAGAGGGAGCGCGCGATGCCGGAGCGGTCGAGGAGCGCGGCCATCAGGATGAACATCGGGATGGCGACGAGCGAATATTCGGTGATGAAACCGAAGATCCGGGCGGTCACCAGCGGCAGCGCCATGGGCCCGAACCATCCGAAGGTGAAGATCAGCGCGACCAGCCCCGTGACCCATGCCAGCGGCTGGCCGGTGAGAAGAAGAACGAAGATCGCGGCGACGAGAAGGTAGGATCCGTATTCGATCCCGAGAGAACTCAGCCCCATCATTCGCCTCCGCGCGTGACAGAGGAGGTGTCGCGTTGGAGCGCGTCGATCAGGTGGAACACTGTCTGGACGAACATAGCAACCACGCAGATGAGCACCAGCAGCTTCAGAAGGGCCGGCGTCGGCGGGTTCCACGAGGTCCCCGTACCTTCGAGGTGCATGGCTCCCGTCGGCGTGAACCATGACTTACCGACCATGATCCAGCTCGCATAGGCGAGGCCCGCGAAGAAGACGAGCGCCACGATAGAATTGAAGATGTCCAGCGAGCGCCGCCGCCGCGGCCCGACCGCGTCGTAGAACATCCGCACCCGGATGTGCTTGTCGCGCGCCAGTGCCACCGGGCCGCCGATCAGGAAGATCGCGGCGATCAGGAAGGTTGTCGTCTCGTGCGCCCAGAAGGTCGGGCTGTCAAACACATAGCGGGCGACCACCTCGATGACCGTGATCAGGAAGGCGACGAAGATCGCCCATGCGAAGAGTTTGGACGACCCCGCGATCGCCCGGTCGAGGCCCGTGCGGATCTCCGAATCCTCGTTCTCGACCTTGTTGATGATGTCGCTCTCGTCGGCCATGTTCGGCCCGCCTCCCTGCCTGTCAGAACGGCGCCCGGCGCAAGTCGGCCAGGCGCTGCTTTATTGGATTATGCTTGGATCAAAGCAGGTTGCGGCCCTGAAGGTATTTTGTCACCGCATCGTAATAGCGCTGGGTCATCTCGGTTTTGGGCGCCCAGTTCTGCCATTCCTCCTGCGCGATGCGCCGGAACTTGGCGCGCTCGTCGCCGGACCAGTTGATGATCTCGATCTCCGGGTTCGCCTTGGCCTTCTCCACCGCCGCAGCATCAAGCTGCCGGACCGAGAAGATGTGGTTGAAGCTGAACTGCTTGACCGAGGCGGTCAAGATTTCCTGCAGGTCCTCGGGCAGCTCGTCCCAGATGGATTTCGTCATCGAGACGTCGATCATCGGCAGCGAGTGGAAGCCCGGGTAGAGTGGGTAATGTGCGATGTCGTTCATGCCGAGCGACTGGTTTGTCGCAAAGACAGTGTTATCCGCCGCGTCCACCACGCCCTTGTCGAGCGCCGAGAAGATCTCGGATCCCGGAAGCGACACCGGTGCCGCGCCCGCCTTCGAGAAGATCTCGTAGACCATGCCTTCGGGCGCCCGCATCTTGACGCCCTTCAGGTCCTCGACCGTGCGGATCGGCACGCGCGAGACGAAGGCCTCGGGCTCGGTTGCCGCCGCGCCGATGAACTTGACGCCATAGGGCTCGACCAGTTCGGAGTAGAGTTCATTGCCGCCGCCGCTCTCCATGAAACCCAGCAGTTCGAACGGGTCGCTCCACGCGCCGACGAGGTTGCCCATCATCGCGAAGGCCGGGTCTTTGCCCGTGAAATAGCTGGGGTCGGTCAGGTGACCCTGCAGGATGCCCGCGCCGACCGCGTCGAGCGTGTCGGTATGGGGCACGACGGAGCCTATCGGCAGGATCTCGATCTCGATCCGGCCACCGGACAGCTTGCCGACCTCTTCTGCCCATTTCTGCTTGTTGACGAACCCCGGTTCGCCTGCCGTTTCCGACGTCTGGAACGTCCAGTTGTAGTCGGCGGCCATGGCCGCTCCGGCAAGGATAAGCGCCGAAGCGGTCAGAACCGCCAGCCCTGAAAGCCTGTTTACGAAAGTCATGTTGTCCTCCCTAGGGTCGATGCCCGGCCCATCTCCTCCAGCGGACCGGGAGAGGCTCAGCGCCTCTTTGGTTGGGCAAATAAGGCATATGGTTAAAAAGATATCAATATTCACTTTCGTATCTGGGTGAGGAGTTTTTGTCTTTTGTCTTATTAATCAGAGGGAATTCCACAACTAAAATAGCATAATTGACCGATACATAGAGACAAAGACGGTATTCCTGAAGCTTTTGGCCTGACAAAATGATTCTACAGGCGTCGCGATTCTTTGGTTGCGTAGCTGTATTTGTCACCCAGATTGTCAGGGCTAGGACCGAGGTGGGACACGCCCGTGAAAGAAGGATACCGATCATGATGAATCTCTCCGGAAAGGTGGCGCTGGTCACTGGTGGCAATGGCGGCATTGGTCTCGCCATGGCGGCGGCGCTCGCCGATGCGGGCGCGACGATTGCGATTGTCGGACGAAACGGCGAAAAAAACGCCGCTGCATCTGCGACTCTTGCCCGCGAAGGCTTCCCGACCCCGATGGCGTTCAACGGCGACATGACAGACGAGCAGAGCGTCGCGAAAATCATGGCAGGCGTCGTCGACAGTTTCGGAAGGCTGGACATCCTGATCAACAACGCCGGCACGAACGACCGTAAACTGCCGCAGGACTATTCGGTCGCCGAGTGGAATGGCCTGATTGCGAGCAATCTCACCTCGGCCTTCATCGTCTCGAAGGCGGCCTATCCCCTGATGGTGAAGAGCGGAAGCGGAAAGATCGTGAACATTGGGTCGCTCATGTCCCTCTTCGGATCGCCCAAGTCCGCGCCCTACGCCGCGGCCAAGGGAGGCGTGGTGCAACTGACCATGTCACTGGCCACCGCCTGGGCCAGTGACAACATCCGGGTCAACGCGATCCTGCCCGGCTGGATCGATACGGATATGACGGTCATGGCCCGCGAGCAGGTATCGGACCTGAACGAGCGCGTTCTGGCGCGCACGCCAGCGGGACGCTGGGGCCGACCGGCGGACTTGGGCGGAGCCGCGCTCTTCCTGTGCTCATCCGCGTCGGATTTTGTCACCGGCATCAGCCTGCCCGTGGACGGAGGGTATTCCTGCGCCGCCTAGGCGGCCCTGCCGCGAAAGAAACGGAGGCCACTTGCGGCGGCCAATGTCTTAACCTGGATGAGCCATTTCAGATGTGGCGGCTCTCGGCCCCGAGTAACTCGAGGCATTCTCGCATGAAACGGGTCAACGCCGTCCAGCCTTTGTGCGAGACCATCTTGCCGTCGACATAGGCCTCCTTGGGGCCTGCGTCTTGATAGGCGCTTCCAGACGCCGCAACGCGCCCTTCGGAAGAGGTCGGAAACTTTTAAAGTTTCTAACCATTTTTCCAGAGAAATTAGCGCCCGCGGGAGAGTTCGCGGGCCAGGTCGACGAAGACCTTGAAGGCCGCAGGCGGGTTGCGCCGGCTGGCGTAATAGAGGCACAGGGGCGACAGCGGCGGGGTCCAGTCCTCCAGTACGCGAATCAGCCGGCCCGCCTCGATATCCTCACGTACGTCGGATTCCATGAAGTAGCCGATACCGACCCCCTCCAGCGCGGCAATCCGGGCAAGGCTGGCCTCGTCCAGAGTGATCGGGCCGTGTACGTCTACCTGCACAGGTTCGCCCTCGGATAAGAACTGCCAGCGGAACATGCCGCCGTTCGGCAGGCGGGTTCTGATGCAGGCATGGCCGAGTAGGTCCGAGGGGACCTGCGGTACCGACCGCCCTGCGAAATAGGCGGGGCTGCCTACCACTGCGTAGCGCCGCAGCGGCCCGATCGGGATGGCGATCATGTCGGAAGGAACAAGCGGCTGGCTGCGCACCCCGAAATCGAAACCTTCCGCGACAATGTCGACCAGGTTGCCTTCGGTGACGACATCGACCCGGACATCGGGAAACCGCCGGAGGTACTCCAGCACGAGCGGCGCGAGAAACTCGCGCCCCGCCGTGGCGAAGGTGTTGATCCGCAGCGTGCCGCGCGGAGTTTCCTGCTGCGAACGTACCGTGTCGAGCGCCTGATGAATGTCCCGCAGCGCCGGGCTGACCTGGTCGACAAAGCGCCGTCCGGCATCGGTCAGCGAGACGCTGCGCGTCGTGCGGTTGAAAAGGCGCACACCAAGCTGCTCTTCCAGCTTGGCGATGGCGTTGCTCAGGGCGCTGTTCGACATGCCGAGGTCGAGCGCCGCCGCCCGGAACGATCCCCGCCGGCCGATCGCCAGCACCGCGTCGAAATCCGTCAGCTTGTACATGATGATTGTCCCGAAATCCGCAATTCCACATCTCGATTTATCCCGGTTATCGGCATGGCGTCAAAGCGGTAGATTGGGAGACAGAACGGTAATGGATTTGAAAAAATGCAGTACGACCAGCTCTTCGTCAGCGCTGAGCAGACAGCCCAAGCCTATCGTATCCTTGATGCGCTCATCGCCCGACAGCTCCGCCAAGTTCCTTTGGACATTCAAGCACAGTCCCGCGCCCGCCACCATGCGCCATCCCCGGCTGCTGATCCGCGAACAGTACAACAACTACATTATTACCCACGGCCGAGCCGGTCTGAAGGACGTCCGTGTCGTGGCGGCGGAGGCGACCTCGCTCGAAGAGGACTGCATGATCTCCTTCCTGCCGATGGAAACCAACCGTTCGCTGCGCCTGCTGCTGGATAACTCTTTCCGTGGGCAGGGTGAGCAGGCGGCACCCGAGCAAGTCGATGCCGTGGCCGCGCTGACCTCCGTTCCCACGGAAAAGATTCCTTCGCGCACGAAGAGCTCGAACGCCGAGATCGGCACCCGCACCTGAACATCCTCAATCAGACCGACAAGACAGGAGAAATGACCATGAGTATCGACCTACCCGACGTCATCGACGCCTATTTCAAGGCGGACAAGAAGGGCAACGCCGGGGCCATCTCGGAATGCTTCACCCCGGACGCCACCGTCGTGGACGAGGGCAATACCTATACCGGTCGAGACGAGATCCGGCAGTGGAGGACGACCACCTCGACCAAGTACACCTACACGGTTGACCCCTTCTCGCTGGCCGAAGAAGGCGGGCGCAGCGTCGTCACCAGTCACCTCGTCGGCGACTTCCCCGGCAGCCCCGTCGACCTGCGGTATTTCTTCGTACTGAAGGACGATCTGATCGCGGAACTGGAGATCGTGCCATGAGCCCTTTCGTGACGCTCGAGGGCAAACGCGCGCACATCACCTCCGGCACACGCGGTGCCGGAGCCGCCACGGTAAAGCTCTTCCAGGACCTGGGCGCGCGGGTGCTGACCACAGCCCGCACCAGGCCGCCCGAGATGCCGGAGGCGCAGTTCGTTGCGGCCGATCTCATGACCCCGGAGGGCTGCGGCGCAGTGGCCGGGGCGGTGCATGACCGGCTTGGCGGTGTGGACGTGGTCGTACATATGCTGGGTGGCTCCTCGGCTCCGGCCGGCGGTTACCGCGCCCTTGACGACGCCGAGTGGCATAAAGAGATTGATTTGAACCTGATGCCGGCAGTGCGGCTCGACCGCGCGCTATTACCGGAGATGGAGGCGCGGGGTTCAGGGGTGGTGATCCATGTCACCTCGATCCAGAGCCGACTGCCGCTACCCGAAGCGACCACCGCCTACGCCGCCGCAAAGGCAGCGCTTTCGACCTACAGCAAGAGCCTGTCGAAACAGGTGTCGCCCAATGGCGTGCGCGTGGCGCGGGTCTCTCCGGGCTGGATCGAAACGGAATCCTCGGTGCAACTGGCAAAGCGGCTCGCGGCGGAGCACCGGGTGGACGTGGAACAGGGAAAGCAGATGATCATTGACTCGCTGGGCGGTGTACCGATCGGGCGTCCGTCGAAGCCGGAAGAGATTGCGAACCTCATTGCCTTCATCGCTTCGGATCGTGCGGGCACGATCACGGGTACCGAGTACGTGATCGACGGTGGTACCGTGCCAACAGCTTAGGCGTTAATGCGGCGTGGGAGTTCGTCGATCCCGCATTGACATGACGAGATTTTCGATGACGAGGTTAGTGCACCATGGCATGGCAACGGACCGCCATGGGGCACAATGCAATCAACTACGTATTGTGACCTCGCCAACGCGTCCGCCTCGACCGAACCACCGCTGGCAAAATCCTATATCTGCATATCTTGGACGGCTTCGCTTAATGTCGCAAAACACCACGACCTGCCCGGCGTGCTGGGTCAAGTCACGTTTCTAGTCCGCGCACCTACGGTTGCTTTGGGCTGACACTGCTCATCCGCTGCACGTGGCACAAAGGTCCGCGAAGGGCAGGGAACAGCTGATCCGGCGCGGCCCTGTGTCTCCCTTCAACCCAATGTCACAGGCACCGTTCGGGTCCAGAGGTACAGCCAATGAAAAGTGCCTTAACTCATGCTTTCGATGACCGCCGGCGGCAGGTGTGATCGGGCCTCCCGCTGAAGCAAAGACCCATCCTACTGTAGATTTGAAAGTGCATCGATGGTTGCTGATGTCAGGGACTCCGGGTCGTTGAGGCGTTTCAAATAAGGACAGTCCGCATCAAGCCGTCCTGTTGCCGCTTTCAGGCTGAAAGTGTCCGGGCCACTCAGCCTTTTCAACTCATCCCAAGTCACGGGGACCGCTACGGTAGCATTTGGTCGCGCTCTGATTGAGTAGGGTGCGATAGCCGTCGATCCGCGCTCGTTGCGCAGCCAGTCGATAAAAATGCGTCCCTTGCGCTTTGCCTTGGACATGCTTGCCGTGAATCGGTCCGGTTCCGATTGCGCCATGATATGGGCCAAGGTCTTGGCAAACAGCTTGACCGTTTCCCATTCCTGCCGACGCTTGAGGCAGACGCAAACATGCACTCCCTTGCCGCCGCTGACCACCGGGACGGACGCAAGGCCGAGCGCGTCCAGCCGGTCCGCCACGTCGAATGCAGCACGACGGACCTGTGGCCAGCCGAGCCCCTCGTCAGGGTCGAGGTCGAAAACCAGACGGTCTGGTCGGTCCAGCCGATCCGAGCGCGCGCCCCAGATGTGGTATTCGATCGTGCCCATCTGTGCCCCAGCGACAAAGGCGCTGGCGCGGGTGGCGTCGAGGTAGGTGGCGATTTCGCCGTCGCTTTCGGAGATCTCGATACGGTGCAGTTCCTTCGGCATGCCTTTCCCGGCATGCTTCTGGAAAAACTGCTCGCCCTCCATTCCCTCGGGCAGGCGCAAGAGCGAAAGGGGCCGTTTGCCCGCGATCTCCAGTAGCCGTTCACCGGCGGCGTCGTAATAACGCGCTACGTCGCCCTTGGTGATATCCTTCTTGGGAAAGATCACGCGGTCCGCGTGGCTGATGATAATGCCCGCAACCTTGGTGGTCTCGGCGCTTTCGGGTCTGCCCTTTGGCGTTTCCAACCTGATCTCCTTTGCGTCCTTGTCGTCGCGCAGGCCGAGGTAGCTGCCGTGTCGGATATGCCCGTCTGCGGTGAATTCGGCAAAGTCCACTTCCGCCACCAAGGCAGGCGTGACCCATTTTGCGTCGGCGGCGATCTCGGCGGGGACGTCTGCGAAGGGACTGGTCTTGCGCTTCCTGAAGGCCGTTGTCAGCGTGTCGAATGCCGCCTCGTCAAAGCCGGTGCCCACGCGCCCGCGGTAACGCAATCCTTCCGGTCCGTTCTCGCCCACCAGCAGCGAGGCGAACGGCCGCCCCTTCTTGTCGGAGGGGGAGTAGCCGCCCACAACGAACTCCTGCCGCCTTGTGCATTTGATCTTGAGCCAGTCTTTCGTGCGCCGTCCGGAATACAAGGCCTCTGCACGCTTGGCGATGATACCCTCCGCACCGGTCTTGCAGGCACGCGCAAAGAGATCCTGACCGCCACCCTCGATATGCGTGCTCATGCGCAGCGGGCCGTCATCTGGCAGATGCTGCAACAGTGTGGCCAGTTTTTCCTTGCGGTCGAGAAGGGGCTCTTTCGTCAGGTCGGTGCCGTCGAGCGACAGCAGGTCGAAGGCAAAGAACACCAGTGGCCTTCCGCCTTTCAGCGCTGATTGCAATGAGGAAAACGCGGAGCCGGTAATGTTGCGGGCCATCACCTCGCCGTCGATCAGAGCTGATTTGCAGGGCAGGGGGTCGAAGGCACCTTGAAGCGCGTGAAACTGTTCCGTCCAGTCCTTTCCGTTTCGCGTCCAGAGCCGGGGGCCGCCCTTGCCGAGGGCCGCAAGGCAACGGTAACCGTCGAATTTTGTTTCAAAGATCCAGTCATCGCCCTCGGGCGGTTCCGACACCAGTGTCGCGAGTTGGGGGGCGCGGTAGGGCGGGCGCCTGCCGGTCTGCGTGGTGACCTCGGCCTTCTTGATGGATCTGGCCTTTGCGCCGCTGGCGATCTGTTCCATCGTACGGCCCGTGGAGACAGAGACGTCGAAGCTTTCCGTCAGCCGGTCGGGTTCATCAGTGGCAACGGAGTCGCGGTGCTTTATCAGCAGCCAGTTTTCGCGCTTTTCGCCCTTGGTCTTCATCCTTACCAAGGTCCAGCTGCCCTTCATCCGCGCACCCATCAAGGTAAAAGCCAGCTTGCCTTCCTTGAGACCCTTGTCGGGGTCGTTTTCCGGCAGCCAGGTGCCTTCGTCCCACATCATCACGGTTCCAGCACCGTAATTCTTGGCAGGGATCGTCCCCTCGAATGTGCCGTAGTCCAGCGGGTGATCTTCAGTCCGCACAGCAAGGCGTTTTTCGCCCGGATCGTCGCTGGGGCCCCGCGTCACGGCCCAGCTCAGCAGCACACCTTCCCACTCCAGCCGGAAATCATAATGCAACCGTGTGGCGTCGTGCTTTTGTACAAGAAACCGCAACTTCCCGCTGCGGCTCTCGCCCTTCTTCCCGGCAGGCTCTTTCGTCTTGCTGAAATCGCGCCGGGCATTGTAATCGGCGAGCGGATCGGCGGCGCGCACCATGTCAGGAAGCTTTCTTGCGCGTGCTCCTGCCCGACGCCTTGCTCTTCTTGACGCTCTCCTTGAGCGCGGCCATCAGATCCACGACGTTCTCTCCGGACGGTGCATCATCTTCTGCCGTCGAAACGCTTTTCGTCTTCTTGTTCTTGCGCTTGGCCTCGATCAGTTCATGAAGCGCCTCCGCGTAATGGTCCGTAAACGCCGAGGCATCGAAGGGGCCGGATTTGCGGTCGATTAATGTGGTGGCGACCTCCAGCAGTTCCTTGTCCACCTTTTCATCCGCGATTTCCCCGAACAGGGGATCGGCTTTGCGCAGTTCGTCCGCATAATGCAGCGTTTCCAGCAGCAACCCGTCACCGCAGGGCTTGATCGCTCCAAGGTACTCCTTGCCGCGCATGGTGAACTGGCCCAAACCGACCTTGCCCGCCGAGCGCAGCGCATCGCGAACGACGCGGTAGGCGTCCTGCGCCAGATCGTCGGTCGGCACGACATAATAGGGCTTGTCGAAATATAGGGGAGAGATTTCACAGGCGTCGACGAACTGAACCAGTTCGAAGGTTTTCTTTGTTTCCAGCTTGATCGCGTCCAGTTCCTCGGGGTCGATCAGCATGTATTTGTCATTGCCGGTATCGTAGCCCTTAACGATATCCTTGGCGTCTATGGGTCCGATGCCGGGCACCGACTTTTCGTACTTCACGGGCTTTCCGCTGGGTTCGTGAATCTGGCGGAAAGACACGCGAGAGGACGTCTTGGTGGCTGAATGAATTTCTATGGGGATTGAGACCAGCGACAACCGCAATTGCCCCTTCCAGATTGCGCGCGATGCCATTCCGCTCTCCCTTGTTTTAAATGAATCGAAATTAAACGCGGTCGGGTACCAATACGTTCCAGTGCATGCCCGAGCCTTCCTGGTGGGCGAAGTCTATTCGTTCCAACGGTTGGCCTGAGATGTCAGGTATGCGGCAACAGGAGATCGGCAGGCCCAAAATCGCGGAAAAGTACATCTCAAAGTACAGGTGAGAGTGCTCTTCTTCATCCAAAGAATAGATTGAAACCGCAGCTACTTGGCCGCTAGGCTTCGATTTGTATATGGAGAAGATATCTTGAACTAATATCTCTCCATCTTTATTGTAGTAATCCGCGTTTCCCAAAACATAATCGCGTGCTTGGGAAGCTTCTAGGCTGTCTCAATTTGTCACCCAGAAAAAACCACAAGCAGCCTTCCAAAACATTCGCTCTGAATAGCCCCGCGTTTCTTGGACGTCTTCGTATCTGAGTTTCTGCTGCCGCTCGAAGTCGACGGGCGACGGCATTCCATTCCGGTCGTGCTTGCGCTTCGGGTTGTAGAACATCTCAACGTAGTCGATCCCATCCTGCCTGGCTTTTCGCATGTTCGGTAGGTCCATCGCCTGATCTTCTCGCGCTTCAGCAGGTTGAAGAAGCTCTCCGCAACCGCGTTGTCATGGCAGTTTCCGCGGCGGCTCATCGAGTGTACCGGATTGTGTTCCCGTATGAACGCCGCCCAGTCCGTGCCGGTGAATTGGCTGGCATGGTCCGAATGGATCAGACCTTTTCCTTGGGCTTTCTTCGCCACATCGCCATCAGCAGCGGTTGCAGCACCACATCCGTCGTCTGTCGGCTCTGCATCGACAAGCCGACGACACGACGCGAGAAGCGATCGATGACCACGGCAGGATAGGCGAAACCTTGCTGCGTGCGGACATAGGTGATCTCGGCTATGCGTCGAGCCCTGCCTAAAACAAATTCATGAACGGACGGTCGTAAGGTTTCGGTAAGGTTGGCGTGTTGGGTGACGCTGAAACAACAGCGAAAAATTCCCACGATGCTTCCTATCGAAAAACTGAAGGGCTCCATCGGACGGCCGATAAACCTTTATCCGCTTTCCCCAGTCGCGATGACTGTGTTCGCCTTGGCCTATATATTCCTGACCTGCAACGAAACGTTCTGGTCTATCGGGGCTGAGGTTTTTTCAGGGCATCCGTTCTCCTTTGCCGGGTTCGTAGCGGCGGTCTTCTTCCTGATGCTCACCCTTTCTGCGCCATTTACTTTTCCCTGGACGGTCAAACCCTTCCTCATCTTCCTGATCCTGCTTAGTGCTGTAACATCCTATTACATGGACAGCTTGGGGGTGGTCGTTGATCGCGACATGATCCAGAACGTGATGGTCACTACGATCACGGAATCTAAACACCTGTTCACGATCGACCTGGTCAGCCATGTCATGCTTTTCGGTCTTGTCCCCTCGGTTGTGGTCGCTTGCGTTAAGATCAAACGGTTCAGCGCCGTTAGAACCATCGCAACGCCCATTTTGACCACTGCCCTTAGCCTTGCGCTGGCCGCCGGTTTGCTGATGACAGACCTCAAAACCTATTCCTCCGTTGTTCGCGAACGCAAAGATTACATGAGTAGTTTCCAGCCCGGGATGCCGATCGTCGGGGCGATCCGTTACGCTAAAATGATGATGCGTTCGGCCAATGTCACCGTTGCTGCTATTGGCGAAGATGCTGTCAAAGGCGCGTCCTATGGGCCGGGTCGAAAGCCGGTGCTGACTATCGTTGTCGCGGGCGAAACGGCGCGATCTCAGAATTTCAGCCTTAACGGCTACGCAGTCGACACAAATCCTCGGCTGGCACAACTGCCTGTCACAAGCTTTCACGATGTGACGTCCTGCGGAACGGCGACTGCGACGTCATTGCCCTGCATGTTCTCGCAGTTCAATCGCGAAGACTACACTTTCCAGAAAGGCATATCACACCAAAACGTGCTGGACGTGTTCGATCATGCCGGGCTGCATGTCGAATGGTGGGACAACAACACTGGCGACAAAGGTATCGCGGCACGTGTCACGCAACGTTCGCTTACCAATACGGACAACGCGGAATATTGCCCGGCGGGTGAATGCATGGACGGTATTTTCCTGCAACAGCTGAGCGACTTCGCCGAAACGATCGCCCAGGACACGGTTCTGGTTCTACACCAGATCGGCAGCCATGGGCCGACTTATTATCTTCGCTATCCGGAGGAAGCTGAACGTTTCGCGCCCGCCTGCCGAAGGGCCGAGTTTAAGAATTGTACGTCGGAACAGATCACAAATGCCTACGACAATACCATCGCCTATACCGATGCCGTCCTTGCCGAAACGATTGAGTTTCTGACAACGCAGCACCAGCTTTCCACGGCGCTGATCTATGTGTCGGACCACGGTGAATCTTTGGGGGAAAGCGGGCTATACCTGCATGGGGCTCCCTATTTCATGGCACCGGAATACCAGACCAAAGTGCCCATGATTCTCTGGATGTCGCCGACATTCAAACAGCAGTTCGCCATAGACAACGCCTGTCTGTCTGCCAAGGCGGATGCGCCGCTGTCACAAGACAACCTGTTCCACTCTCTTCTGGGAATGCTGGACATAGAAACAGATGTGCGAAACCCCGAACTTGATATTTTCGAAACCTGCCGGAACCATCAGAAAGTGGCCTCGAATTGACCGATCTATATCCAAATCCCCGTTGCAAACCCGAACGCATTCACGGCGCCGCACATTTATTCGTCGCCGCAGGATATTCCATCGGCGGCCTCCGCCGTCTGCGGCAGGAAACGGCGTTCCGCCATATCTTGCTGGCCTTGCCGGTTTGCACTTTGGTACTGGCGCTTGCAGGGGCGACTATCGGCGATTACTGCCTCCTACTTATCCTATTCCTTGCATTAATCGCAGCAGAGGCGCTGAACACGGCAATTGAATGTATCGTCGACCACCTTTCCCCCCATTGGGCAGAGTTTGCACGTGATGCGAAGGACCTCGGATCACTGGCAACGATGTGCGTGATCATCGCTAATGGTGTCTTCATCGCCAGCGTTGTCTTTCGCGCGCTGACATCGGGGGGAGGATAAGGCTGATTAAACTTGCGGCCAATTTTGTTCAGGTATGTTCTTTGTAGATTGTTCAATACTGGTGTCTGCATTGGTTTTAACTATACCTTGTCGAAAACCTCTGAAAGGCACTGTCCCGCCCATGCGCATATTGCTCATTGAAGATGAGGCAGCGCTTGCCCATCCGCTTCGAGAGCACCTTGAAGCGGATTTCCACATCGTTGAATGGTTCACCACACTGGACGAGGCGCAAAGCGCCATCAGTACGATGGAATATGATGTCGTTTTGCTGGACCTGCATTTACCTGATGGCGATGGGCTCACTTTTCTTAGTAAGCTGCGCGATCGGCATGTTCGCACGCCGATCATCATTCTCACGGCACGCGATAAAGTCTCGGATCGGATCGACGGGTTGAACCGCGGTGCAGATGATTATGTGATAAAGCCGTTCGATCTGGACGAGGTGAAGGCCCGCATTCATACTGTGTGCCGCCGCAGCGCCGACCAAGTTGCACAAACGGTGCGCCTTCGTGACCTAACGGTTTGCTTGTCGGACCACAGGATTGAACGTGCAGGTAAACCCGTCCGTCTCACCGCAAAAGAATGGTCAGTGTTCGAAGCGCTGTTAAGGCGTAAAACCAAGATCGTGCAGAAAGCCAGCCTGGAAGCCGCGGTTTACGCCTTCGGCGAGGAACTGGAGAGTAACGCGCTTGAAGCGCATATCAGCCGTCTGCGCGCCAAACTGGGCAAAGACTTGATCGTTACGCATCGCGGTATCGGATACATGCTGTCTCCATGAGCCGACGCCCAACCAGCCTGTTAAACACGCTTATCACATCGCTGTTGTTGCCCGGCATAATCGCCGCTGTGCTTGGTGTGGTCCTCGTCTATTCCTTGGTCAAAGAAGAATACGATGAACTTCACGACATCGCTCTGACCAGCAAGGCATATCTGGTTCTGCAGGTTCTGAATGCGCAAAACGACGGTCTTGATCCGTCAATGGCGGGAAACAGAATTGATCCCTTGTTTTTTGAAACCAGCCTGCTGCCTGAAGATGAACTGACGATGTTCTGGTTCGTTGACCCGTCGGGCAACGTGATCCTGCGGTCCCCGCGCGCTGACGATGACGTTTTCTTCGCACGAAGCGAAGAAGAGTTAGTCACCGCATTAGGCTTCCGCATTGTCGTGGTAGATGCGCCCAACACGCCGTTTAAGGTCGTAGCAGCAACCCCTATGCGAGAGCGAAACGAAGCGATCACAGATGTCGTCGTCGGCGTCATCGCTGGCTTCTTGCTGTTGGGGGCCTTCGTAGCACTGGCCGCCTATTTCGCGGTCAATCGGGCAGCGAAAGTCGTTGCCGGTCTAAGCGCCGAGATCGCGACGAAAGATGCCAACGATCTTTCTCCCATCGACCGCAGAAGCGCGTTTGCAGAGATTGAGCCTGCAATAGATACAATCGACAAGATGATGGCGCGGCTTGATGCCACGATCGCGGCAGAGCGCGAATTTGCCACGAATGCAGCGCACGAGCTTCGCACGCCCGCAGCGATCAGTATTTCTCACGTTCAACGACTGCGGGCGATATTAGATGACCCCAAAGCCGTACAAAGCGCATTGGAGATCGAAAATGGCCTTAAACGACTGACGCGCCTGATTGAGCGATTGCTACAAATGTCGCGCGCGCAATCAGGGCTTGGGATCAATAGCGATTACGGTGATATTGCACCTGTTGTCACATTGTTGCTGAGTGAGTTGCGCGCACGTATGCCTTCCCCCGAACTGTTAGTCGTCTCTCCACCCCGCGGCGTCTGGTTCAGCAAAGTCGATCCTGATGCCGTTGGCATTATTCTTAACAACCTTATTGACAACGCACTTAAACATGCGCAAGGCAGCCCACAATTAGCTGTCGATGCCAGCAAAACGGGTACTATCGTCGTTTCCAACGATTGCGCCGCGCTCAGCGCCAGCGATCTGGAAAGTCTTAAGCAAAGGTTTTCGCGGGGACTTACCAAATCCGAGGGATTTGGCCTCGGCCTTACAATTGTACAAGGGCTTTGCAAGCAGTCTGGCAGCACTTTGGAAATCACGTCCCCCATGCCTGGAAAAGCCCGCGGATTCAGTGCAGCTGTGACTTTTCCAGTAGACGACCCATTCTGATCTTCGCTACCGATTGAAACACACCTGACTCAGGCGACCAATTGTTCCTCTATCGGCGTCTTTTTACAACCTGACCAAACATTTCCGCTATTGGTATTGCGCGTTGCAGCACCAGTTTCAATTTTGAACAACTGCAATGGCCAATTTTACCTGTAAGTCCACTTTGCCAGTTCAACTGCCGATAGCGTCGCATGCGGATAGGTATTGCGATTTCAGTGGCAAAGTCGAAAGTCCTATCGCTGGCTCAGGAGCTCCGATAGTCTGCCGAGAGAAATGAGGTTTGGACATGGAACTTATTGCAAAAGCAACCGCATTGGTGGGCGGCACAATTGCCTACATGCGCCGTAGGGGGCTACCCGCGCATCAGGCGTTCGGTTCCGACCCAGACATTCCTGACGCGCGCAAACAGGGTATCATGACCCTGAAGATGCCCGTTGCAGAAGGGTGGAAAGATGGCCGCCTGCCAACCTGCGCACCCGGATTGAAGGTCAATGCCTTTGCCACCGGCTTGGATCACCCTCGCTGGATCGAGGTCCTTCCGAATGGCGATGTGCTCATCGCGGAATCCAAGGAGCAGGCCGGGCCGCCCAAGACGCTGATGGACCACGCGGCCCAAGCGACGATGCGGCGGGTCAAGGCAATTGGGGAAAGCGCAAACCGTGTCACGCTTTGGCGCGACGCTGACGGGGATGGCACAGCGGAGATCCGCGAGGTATTCGTGGAGAACCAGAACCAACCCTTCGGCATGGCCTTGGTCGGAAACCGATTCTACCTTGGCAACACCGACGGGATCAAAGTTTTTGATTACGCGCCGGGCGACACCACACTGTCCGGGGAAGGAGAGAAACTGGTAGCGTTCAAGCCGCACGGACACTGGACCCGTAGCCTGATTGTCTCGCCGGATGGCAGCAAAATCTATGCTGGTGTCGGTTCGCTTTCCAACATCGGGGATGACGGCATGGAGGCCGAGGAAGGTCGCGCGGCCATCTGGGAGCTGGATGTCGTTTCAGGACAGGCGCGCATCTTTGCGTCTGGTTTACGCAACGCCGTCGGCATGGCGTGGGAGCCGGTATCGGGCAAACTCTGGACAGTGGTCAATGAACGGGACGGACTTGGCGATGAAACCCCGCCCGACTACCTGACCTCCGTCGAGGATGGCGGATTTTACGGCTGGCCATACTGCTATTGGGGCAAGACCGTAGATGATCGCGTTCCACAGGATCCGGAAATGGTCGCAAAGGCGATCACGCCGGACTATGCGCTCGGCGGCCACACCGCATCGCTGGGCCTGTGCTGGATGCCCGAAGGAACGTTGCCGGGCTTCGGTTCCGGTATGGTGATCGGCCAACATGGATCGTGGAACCGCTCAAAGTTGAGCGGCTACAAACTGATATTCGTACCGTTCAAAGACGGTCGTCCGAGTGGACCGGCGCGGGATATCCTCTCTGGCTTTCTGTCCGAGGATGAGAAATTGGCCTACGGACGGCCCGTTGGCGTTACAGTTGGACCAGATGGGAAATCGCTCCTGATGGCGGATGACGTCGGTGACATCGTCTGGCGGGTTTCCGGAGACAATTGAGCTCGCTCGGAAAGCCTGCGATAGCATGGCAACCGTCGCGGAGTGTCAACGGGGAGGCCTGAAATCCGCTGACCGCCTGCATCCACCCCGCGACCGGCGGCATGAAGGTGGTCCCCACGTAGAGCCAGGTTTGGAAGATCCCCATGCCGATGGCCCTGCTTTCCGGCCGCAGTGCAACTCTTGGCAGCACCAGGAACACGGCCAACGGCAGTCCCATCACCATGCCGGACGCCAGAAGGCCCGCAATTGCCAGATCGGGATTGTCGAGCAAAGGTATTGGACGCTGTGGTGCCGGGGGCAGAGGTCCGCTTGGAGCCCTGAGCAGAACACAATCAGCTACGCCGTTCCTCACCGCCCGCATATCTATCTAGATTACCAACCGCACCAATAAACGCCTGACGGATTTCTGTCTGGCTGAAACCTCGATCTCACAACTCAGTCATTGTGTCGTTCATGATCTTTGTCAGCGGATCGTCAAGTTTACTTGGATTTCATCACACAGTCTTCGGACTGCCTCGGCGAAATCATGCGCCGCGTCGTTCACGTTCGTGCTCCAAACAGTTTCTTTGTCGAGTTCCATCTCGCCGCCTCATGAGATTAAGTGTAACTGGTATTCTCGACCCCCCTCAAACGCCAGAGCTAACGACGGTTTCGTCCGCCTCGCGGACGTTCTGTTATCGTATCTCGCTGCGCGGTTTCACGAGCGGATGGTTCCGGGACGCTGCGCAGCAGCGCTGTCCCTTCCGGCCAATGGCCGCAGGTGTCGATTGGTCGCCGTGGTGGGCAGGTTTTTTGCTGTGTCGGTAAAGACCGTCTTCGGTGCGAAAAACGCCTCAAAGTGCTTGGTTACCGGTCGCAATCGACCTAAGGTTTGTTTCAAAGGTGGCAGAACCCGAGATATCGAACCCTGATCAAAATCGCCTCCGGACACCTGTGTACGAGCCGACCTCCTGATTGTTAGTCAGAAGAACCAGGATGTCCGCGCCGAAACTTACTCAAGCGTCCGTCAAGAACGCGATTGCCGTTGGCCTCACTCCTACTGCGATGGTTGTCCAGCCTGACGGTAGTCTCAGGCTGGAATTCCTCTCGGATCAATTGTGTGATAAGAACCTTAAATGGGTAGTAAATCAGGTTGACGCTGGAAGTTCGTCTAAGGGCACCCTGACGAGCCGTCGGACCGGATTGAAGCAGGCTTGTGAGGCGCTTGATCCCGACGGCGAGCGCATGGGGGCCCTTGATGCAGATCCCCCGGAAGTAGCTTTATTCACATACAAGATAGTTTCGGAGGCCTCACGGCCGCCGCTGACACATGCCTGACGGCGCTGCGCGCGGTCTATCGATGGGCAGTTAAGCGAGGCTATCCCAAGGGTAGCCCTGTCTTCGGGTTGGAGAACGTCCACGTGTCCGGTGGCGGTGTGGACCCTTGGTTGGTGGAAGACGTTGAAAAATTCTTAGCGACGCACGGTCCAAAGCCGATGGCGCGGCTTCGGTTTTGCTTGGCCTATGACAGCCACGGCCGGATTGGCGATATGCATCGCCCCGGCTCAAACAATGAGTCATTGCATGACGGCGAACGCTATCTTGAATGGCAACCTTCGAAAAAGGGTTCGGCATTCGTTTCGATTCCCTTGGGTGAAATTCTTTCTACGGAATTGGCGTTTCACGACGAACGCGACACCTATCTGCTCACCGTGCTCGGGAAACCGTTCGCATCCTCCGGCTCACTTGATAACCGGGTTCGCAAGTGGACCATTGCGACCGGGCTTTGCATCGACGCCAAGGATGAGGAGGGAAACCCGATCGATGTGGGTAAAGGCAAACGGGAGGTCGTAAAGAAGCTTGCAACGCGTTCTCAGCATGGAATTCGGAAAGGGGTTGCAAGTCTTATGGCTGAGCGTGGCGCGACAGAATACGAAATGATGGCTTCGTTCGGCTGGCCAGAGCCAAAGACGGCCAGCATCTACACGAAGAAATTTCAGCGCCCTGGGGCGGCGACGGCGGCTTCCAAGCGCATGGCTGAAATGAAAGGTGGACCATGGGCCGAAATTCGTGGTCCAAATTTGGACCAAGACGCCAACAAAATAAAGCTTTCAGGAGATAAGTGGCAGCCCGTAGGGGAATCGAACCCCTCTTTCCAGGTTGAAAACCTGGCGTCCTAACCGATAGACGAACGGGCCACTGTTGGTGAGCGCCTCATTAGGCAAAGCTGCAGACAGGCGCAAGACAAAATCGGTGAGAAAAGTGAGAAAAATTCACCTTCCGCAGATTATTTGTTTTCGGCCTCCGCCGCATCGTCCAGACGCAGTTGAACCTGCTGGCGTCCGCCCCATGTATTGATCTCCAGACGCCCTGCAAAATGGAACCGCGCGCCGCCGTGATCGGTCAGCCGGGGTCCGAGCGCGCTGTCGAACGCGCCAAATGCAATGGCATCGATTCCTGCGTTGATCCCGTCGCTCAGCGACAGCTTCAGGTGGCTTTCGCCGACCCGCTTGGCAAAGCGCACCTTAAGATCCGGCAGGGCAAATCGCGGGGCAGGGGCCGAGGCGCCATAGGGGCCCGCCTGCTCGATATGTTCGATCAGCGCCGGTGTCGCGGCACCGGGCATGACCATCCCGTCAAGCCGTATATCCGCAGGCCCGGCCTGGCCCGCGCCCTGTTTCGCCAGCAGCTCGCTCAGCCGCTCCATCGCCGCTTCCAGCCTGTCTTCCCGCACCGTCAGGCCGGCCGCCATACGGTGCCCGCCGCCCTTGATCAGCAGGTCTTCGGCGGCAAGGCGCTGGATCGAAGCGCCAAGATCGACCCCGGTGACCGAGCGCCCCGATCCCTTGCCGATTCCATTTTCAAGACCGATGACGATGGCGGGCCGGTTGGTCGCCTCCTTCAAGCGCGAGGCCACGATCCCGACCACACCGGGGTGCCAGCCTTCGCCCGCCGCCCAGACCAGCGGCGCATCCAGCCCGCGCTCTTCCGCCTGCGCCATTGCCGCCGCCCGCACGCTCGCCTCGATATCGCGCCGCTCCGTGTTCAGCGCGTCCAGCTCCGCCGCGAGGGCCCGGCTCTCGCTCTCCGAGTCGCTGGCCAGCAGCCGCGCCCCAAGATCCGCCTTGCCGATGCGCCCGCCAGCGTTCACCCGCGGCCCGAGCATGAAACCAAGATGATAAGTGCCCGGCGCCGTATCCATACGCGCCACATCCGCCAGCGCTACCAGCCCCGGCCGCTGCCGCCGCGCCATCACGGTCAGCCCCTGCCGGACCAGCGCCCGGTTCGCCCCGATCAATGGCGCCACATCCGCCACCGTAGCCAGTGCCACGAGATCCAGCATCGCCATCAGGTCCGGTCCGGTCCCCGAGCCGGCGGCCCGCATCTGCCGCCGCACCTCGACCAGCAGCAGGAACACGACACCGGCGGCGCAGAAATAACCGAGGTCACCGCTTTCGTCCTGACGGTTCGGGTTCACGACGGCAAGGGCAGGGGGCAGCGTCTCGCCCCCAAGATGGTGATCGATCACCAGCACATCGGCGCCCTGGACCGCCGCGATGGGCTCATGTGACAGGGTCCCGCAATCGACGCAGACGATCAGGTCATGCCCGGCGGTCAGCATCTGCATCGCCTCGACATTCGGCCCATAGCCTTCGTCGATCCGGTCCGGCACGTAAAGCGTCGCCTCGATCCCCACGGCCCGCAGCCAGACCAGCAGCAGCGCCGCCGAAGACCCCCCATCCACGTCATAATCCGCAAAGATCGCGATCCGTTCGCGCCGGTTGACTGCCGCAAGGAAGCGCGCCGCTGCCTTTTCCATGTCCTTGAAAAGGTGAGGATCCGGCAGCAAGTCCTGCAGTTTCGGTGCCAGGAACCCAATGGCTTCCGAGGCCGGCACGCCGCGCCGCGCCAGCACCTGGCAGAGCGGACGCGGCAGGCCGGTCGCCTGTTCCAGCGCCTCCGACGCGCGTTCAACCTCGATGGTCGGCCCGACCCAGCGGCGGCCGGTCAGGGATGTTTCGACACCAAGATAGGCCAAGACAACCTCTCCCCGAAAACAGGAGGGGCCCGGATCGAGCCCCCCTTCTTTGGGTTTCAAAATATCCCCGCCGGAGGCTCCGACAGCCCCCCGGGCGGTGCCCGTCGCGGTTTACTCGACCGGGGTGCGGTATTCCATGCGCCGGACCGACCCGGTTTTGGAACGCATCAGCAGGGTGGTGGTGGTCAGCCAGCCGGGCTCGCGCCGGATACCGGGCAACAGCGTACCGCTGGTCACACCGGTCGCGGCAAAGATCACGTCTTCGGTCACCATCTCGTCGCGGCTGTAGACACGGTTCAGATCGGTAATCCCGGCCTTTTCCGCGCGGCCCTTTTCGTCGTCGTTGCGGAACAACAGCCGGCCTTCGATCTGGCCGCCCATGCACTTCAACGCCGCTGCCGCCAGCACGCCCTCGGGCGCGCCGCCGGTGCCCATGTACATGTCGATGCCTGTGGTCGCGCTTTCGGCGCAATGCATCACACCGGCCACGTCACCATCGGTGATCAGCCGGATCGACGCCCCGGTGGAGCGGACCTCGGTGATCATCTCCTCGTGGCGCGGACGCTCGAGAATGCAGACGGTGATATCCTTGGGCGCGCAGCCCTTTTCCGTCGCCAGCGCCGAGATACGGGTTGCCACCGGCATGTCCAGCGTGACCAGCCCCTGCGGATAGCCCGGCCCGATCGCCAGTTTCTCCATGTAGACGTCTGGTGCGTGCAGCATCGACCCGCGCGGCCCCATCGCGATTACGGTCAGCGCATTGGGCATGTCCTTGGCGGTGAGGGTTGTGCCTTCCAGCGGGTCCAGCGCGATATCCACGCCCGGTCCCTTGCCGGTGCCGACTTCCTCGCCGATGTAAAGCATCGGCGCTTCGTCACGCTCGCCTTCGCCGATCACGACCACGCCGTTGATGTCCAGCAGGTTCAGCTGCTCGCGCATCGCGTTTACCGCGGCCTGGTCGGCGGCTTTCTCGTCGCCGCGCCCGACAAGCGAGGCCGAGGCCAGCGCCGCCTGTTCCGCGACACGGGCAAGGCCCAGCGATAACATGCGGTCATGAAATTCGACATTACTGGTCATTTGCAATCTCCTGAAGGGCAATCATCATCTTATTGATCTCTATACGCTTTCAATCCGCAACGCGACAGGGGCCGAAGCGATGACATCGGTGCTTTCCATCGCCGCCAATGCCTCATCCAGGGCAGAGCGCGTCGTCTTGTGGGTGACGATCAGCACCGGGGCCGAGGTTGCGGAATGAGAATATTGCCGCATTCGGTCGATAGAGACGCCGGAATTGCCAAGGATCATCGCGATCTTGGCGAGAGCGCCGGGTTTGTCGATCAGACCCATGCGCAGGTAATAGGGCGCGGGCAGGCTCGACATCGCGGCGGGCAATTCGTCAAGCATATCGGCGGGACGCCCGAAGGTCGGCATGCGGAAACCGCGCGCCAGATCGCAGACATCGCCCATCACCGCGCTTGCCGTCGGTCCCTGTCCGGCACCGGGGCCGCGCAGCACGATCTGCTCGACCGCATCGCCTTCGATGACCACCATGTTGGTGCCGCCCTCAAGCTGGCCCAGCGGCGATTCCATCGGCACAAGACAGGGCTGCATCCGCTGTTCCAGCCCGCGCCCCGTGCGCTGCGCCACGCCCAATAGCTTGATGCGATAGCCCATGTCCGCCGCCTGCCGGATATCGTCGATTGAAATCCGCTCGATCCCCTCCAGCTCCATGCCGCTGAAATCGGGCCGGGTGCCAAAGGCGATGGCCGACAAAAGCGCCAGCTTGTGCCCGGCGTCGATCCCGCCCACGTCTAGCGTCGGATCGGCTTCGAGATAGCCAAGATCGCTGGCCTCCTGAAACACGGTCGCATAGGGCAGACCGGCGCTTTCCATCCGGGTCAGGATATAGTTGCAGGTGCCATTCATCACGCCCATGACACGGGTGATCTCGTTCCCCGCAAGGCCTTCGTTCAGTGCCTTGATCACCGGGATACCGCCCGCGACCGCCGCTTCGAAACGGATGATTCGACCTTTTTCCTCGGCCAGTTTCGCCAGCTCAAAGCCATGCATCGCCAGCATCGCCTTGTTCGCCGTCACCACGTCCTTGCCGCTCTCAAGCGCTGCGCGAACCGAGTCCAGCGCGGGGCCGTCGGCGCCGCCCATCAACTCGACATAGATGTCGATATCGTAACGCTTGGCCAGCGCCACGGGATCGCTCTCCCATGCGTAATGATTAAGGTTGATGCCCCGGTCTCGCGACTGGTCGCGGGCTGAAACGGCCGCGATCTGGATGTCGCGCCCGGTCCGCGCCTGCAAAAGCGCCGCATGCGTCCGCACGATCCGCACCACGCCAACACCAACCGTGCCCAATCCCGCAATACCCAGGCGCAATGGTGTCGTCATGTTTCATCCTCTTTTCCACGTTTCGACGTGCCTTAGCCGGTTCGGCGTAAGGGTGCAACGTGGCAGCGCTTTGGTTTATTCGGTGACGCCTTGTTTCAGGCGCTCTTCGTCCGCGGGGCTCAGAACTTCGCCACGCAGACTAGCCGCCCGTGCCTCAAGCGAGGCGCGTCGCGCCATGAGATCGTTGCTCAGATCCTGCGATTGTTCGCTCGGGTCGGTCTGGGAGCCGAGCAGCGGACCCAGCGGGCGAAGCTCCGGGTAATCCGCATCCCGCAGTGCGCCAAGGTTGCGCTCGCCCAGTTCCGGCACATTGATGCAGCCTGCCAGCGAAAGTCCCGTCAGGAACAGGATAACGACCCGCCCGCGAAGGATAGAAAACCGCATATGCCATGCCCTGATATTCACTGGTGACCAACCGTTTTCTGAACCTTTCTACGGCAATAGGCAAGCGAGGCTTCTTTCTGAACGAATGTTCAGTTATCGTCGCGCCATGGCACGCACCCAGGGATCACATTCCGACATAACCGGCCCCCGTATCCGCACGACGGCGCTCAGCCTTTTTGCGCAACACGGGTTTGCTGCCGTCTCCATGCGCCAGATTGCAGGCGAGGTCGGCGTGCAGGCGGGCGCGCTATATAACTACATCCCCGACAAGCAGACGCTTCTGTTTTCGCTGATGGAAGAGCACCTGCGCGAGCTTCTGCAAACCCGCGCCACGCGGGAAAAGCCTGCCGATACGCTCGACCGGCTTGAGGATTTCGTGCGTTTCCACATCCGGTTCCACCTCGCCCGACCCGAGGCGGTCTTCATTGCCTATATGGAGCTGCGCAACCTGACGGAAGAGAACTTTGCCGCCATCGAGGATCTGCGCCGCACCTACGAGATGGAGCTTGAAGCCGTCCTGCGCACCGGCGTGGAAGAAGGGATTTTCAGCATACCCGATACCAAGATTGCCACACGAGCGGTGATCGCCATGCTGAACGGCATCAATACATGGTATCGCGACAGCGGGCGTCTCTCACTGGAAGAGGTCGAAACGATCTACTGGAACATGGTCCGGCAGGCGATGGGCCATGCGTAGGCAAAACCGCCGCACCGGATCAGTCCGGCACGGCGGCAGGTCGTATCAGTGTGCGGGCCGGATGAACGTCCCGTTGCGCAGCTCTGCCATCGCCTGACGCAGCTCTTCGCGCGTGTTCATCACGATCGGCCCGTGCCAAGCGACCGGTTCGGCAATCGGGGCGCCCGATATCAACAGAAAGCGTACGCCTTCTTCACCGGCCTGAACCGTCACCTCGTCACCTGTGCCAAACCGCACCAAGGTCCGGTTGCCCGACATGTCGCGGATGTTCACTTCTTCGCCCGCGACTTCCTTTTCAAGCAGCACGCCCGACGGATCGGAAGCATCCGCAAAAGCCGCAGCGCCTTCGAAAATATAGGCGAAAGCCCGGCGATAAGTGTCGATCTTGAATGTCTTTTTCACCCCGGCAGGGATCGATATATCAAGATACTGCGGATCGGCGGCGATCCCGTCGACCGGGCCGGTCTTGCCCCAGAATTCACCCACGACCACGCGCACCACGGTGCCGTCGTCGTCGATGACCTCGGGGATCTCTTTCGACTTCACGTCTTGGTAGCGCGGCGCGGTCATCTTCTGCGCGGCCGGCAGGTTCCCCCAAAGCTGGAACCCGTGCATCTGGCCTTGCGCATTCCCCTGCGGCATCTCCTGATGCATGATGCCGGACCCGGCGGTCATCCACTGAACGTCGCCCGCGCCAAGCGTGCCGGTGTTGCCCAGTGAATCGCCATGTTCCACGGTGCCGGACAGCACATAGGTGATGGTTTCGATCCCGCGATGCGGGTGCCATGGAAAGCCGCGCAGGAAATCCTCGGGGCGTTCATTCCGGAAGTCGTCGAAAAGCAGGAACGGGTCCAGTTCGGACGGGTCCTGAAAACCGAAGGCCCGGTGCAGTTTCACACCCGCGCCTTCCATGGTCGGAACGGCTTTGCGGGTCTCTAGCGTTGGTCTCAGGGACATGATGGTCAACCTCTCAAAGAGTGCAGTTGCCGCCAAGATATACCTGCAATGGCGCAGATCAATCCGCGCGATTTCACCCCGTCTGTGCGCAATCGCGCAAGTGAGGTCAGTCTTCGGGACCGGTTGCGAACCACCCGCCGCCAATGCTGATGATTTCATTCTGACCGCAGTGGAACCGGTAATAGGTCACCTCGGCCCGCTGGGCACGCATGATGTTGGGACGGCTCAGCAGATCGCCCGCCCGCATCAAACTGTTGCTGCCCCCGTCGCGCGGGGCACAGATGCTCTGACCGGGCGACACTAGCATCGTTTCACGCGGAAAGGCACCGGCCAGTGATTTCGGTTGCAGTTGAACCGGTGCGGCCTCGGGGTGGCGTTCAAGGAATTCCACGTCAAGCCGGATCGCATCGACCCATTTTACCTCGCGATAAGCCCCCGACAGCGTTCTGACCATGTCGCGTTTGCGAAGCGCCTCGATCGGCAGATCGCCGAAATTCGTTGCAACCCGGCATTTGCCCTCGAAACCGGGCAGGCGCCATTGCACGGGTTTCGCGGCTGGCGGCGTCTCGGGCGTGCTTTCCTCTTCGGACGAAACCTGTGCAAGGACTGAATTGAGGATGGAATTATCCTCGGCCGATGTACGGGGGGTGTACAGGTTGTGCACAGAAATCATACCGCTCTCCAAAGGGTTTCGGCTTAAATTTTCTGACCGTGCGGCGGGTCCGGTAAATGTCCGTCCCGCCGCGCGCCATTAACAAAGAAACTCGTGAAAAACTCACGCTCTCTGTTTACGCGGCCAGCGTTCTCGTTGCGAGGATTATGGCAATTTTGGCCGTATTTTCCAGTTATTTATGAGGTATTCGGAAACAGTATCGCCGATTGCGCTTGATGGTTTATTTATTGGTCGGAAATCGCACCGGACGCTGCCTTAATCCCGTCAGATTTGGGATCGGTTATAAGATGGGCAGAGCGACGAAATTCTCAGCTCGCTGACAGGAAAAGTCGCAAACAGAGGTGAACCGCTGCACAGCCACCCGCAGGCTGAACCGTGAAACAGGGTCAGGAGACGGAATATGCGGGTCGGATTTATCGGTTTGGGCAATGTCGGAGGCAAGCTGTCGGGCAGCCTCATCAGGAACGGGGTAGCGGTCAGCGTTTTCGATTTGAACTCTGCGCTGGTCGACAAGGCAGTGGAAAAGGGCGCAACGAAGGCGGCGGACGCGGCGGCTATCATGCGCGACAGTGATGTGGTCATCACCTGTCTGCCAAGCCCGGCGGCGTCGGATGCCGTGATGACGGAAATGCTGCCCGAGGTCACGCAAGGCAAGACATGGCTCGAAATGTCCACCACGGATGAGGCCGAGATCCGCCGCCTTGGCGCCTTGGTCATCGAAAAGGGCGGCGCGGCGGTGGATTGCCCGGTCTCGGGTGGCTGCCATCGGGCGGATACCGGCAATATCTCGATCTTCGCGGGCTGCGACCGCGACACCTTTGACCGGGTACTGCCGCTTCTGACAATCATGGGGCGGCGGGTGCTGCACACCGGCGCGCTCGGCAGCGCAAGCATTCTCAAGGTAATCACCAATTACCTTGCGACGGCCAACCTCGTAAGCTGCGCGGAGGCGCTGACCGTCGCCAAGGGCGCAGGCATGGATCTTGCCACCGCCTACGAGGCGATCCGTATCTCCTCGGGCACCAGCTTTGTGCATGAAACCGAAAGCCAGGTGATCCTGAACGGCAGCCGCGACATATCCTTCACCATGGATCTGGTCGCCAAGGACATCGGCCTGTTCCAGTCGGTGGCGGACAGGGCAGGGGTGCCGCTCGATCTCAACCCTCTGCTCATCTCCATCTTTCAGGACGGGATCGACCGCTATGGCCCGCGTGAGCTGTCGCCGAACATCATCCGCCGTCTCGAGGACGCGACCGCGCTCGACATTCGCGCCCCGGGCTTTCCGGCGGAAATGGTCGATGACGAACCGGAAGAGCGGGGCGCCGAGGTCACGGTCCGTCGCGGCACCGCGAATTAGCCTGTTCGCTTCGCGTCATTCAGGCTAAACGCGCGGCGATACAGGGCAGGAGACTTGGATGAACGGGGAAATTCTCGCGGTCGTGACACCATCGCCGGTGCGGCGCTGGATGGGGGTGCTGATGCAATCCCTGATCGGCATGATCTCGATCTATGTCGCCTTTGCCTCGCCGCCCGAGCCGAAATGGCAATTTGCCCTGATCGTCATCGGTGGGGCGGCGTTCTGGTCGGCGCGCAAGATGCAGCGCGCGACCGGTCAAAGCCTTGAACTGACGGAAACCGAACTCCGCAGCAGCGAAGGCGAAGTCATAGCGAAGGTCGACCAAATCGAGGCAATTGACCGTGGGTTCCTTGCGTTCAAACCCTCGAACGGCTTTCTGATCACGCTGAAATCGCCCGGTCAGCGGCGCTGGCAGCCCGGCCTCTGGTGGTGCCTCGGCCGCCGCATCGGGATCGGCGGCGTAGTGCCCGGACACCAGTCCCGCGTCATGGCCGATCTGCTTGCGGCGATGATCGCGGATCGGAAATGAAAACACCCGCACCAATGGGCGCGGGTGTCATCATGAGCTCGATTTGAGGTATTAAATCGGGTCGTCCGTCGCGTTGTCTTCAAGATAGTCGTCGGGCGTTTCCCAGACGAGCTGCGAAACGAAGCGGGGGCGGGTGAAGACAAAGTTGTCGAGATTGACTTCGCCAAGCCCGATGTTGAAGAGCGGCATGAACCGGTTGTGGGTCTCAACAAGGATCACCCGTTCGTTGTTGGGCATCTTTGGAAGCCGGTTTTCGATCTCTGCGATGTTCGCGTTGGTCAAGGCGCTTTCAAAGCCACGGTTCGCGGACCAGTCGAGGTAATAGCGGTCGTCCTCTTCATCCCAGCGGATGACCGACAGGCGCAGGTCGACCTTGGCATTTTCGCGCGTCATGAGCTGGAGAACGTTGGACATGCTGTCGACATATGCGTCGTTGATGCCTTCGGTCTCACGCGAGACGAGGTCGCTGATGGTGTAGGCAGCCTTGAGGTTGGCCGCACTCTGGCGATACCCGTCGAAGAAGACATAGCAGGCCATGAACGCCCAGAATAGGATGGGCATGGCTAGGACGAATTCAACGGTGATGTTGCCGGACTGATCGTCAATAAATGCTTTGGCGCGAGCTTTCAGGATGGAACGTGTCATGACCTAGTTGGGCTCCTGAACGAAAGCAGAGATGGAAACGAGTGCGAACTGACCTGCACCGTCTTTGGCTACATTCTTGCCAAGCCCGGTCGTCGGGAAGATTGGATCGACCTTTACGCAGGCTCGCAGGATCATGAGGTCATTTTCCAGCGCGTCATTCTTGAATTCGACCTTGGGCTGAACCTCTTCCGACTGGTCGGTGCAACTCGCCGTGGCCGAGATACCGCTCCAGTTGCGCGGATTGAGCTGTACCATTTCGAGCAGCATGTTGTTGTTGCAGTTCGAGATGAAACCCGAGCGTTCGCAGAGCAGGCGTTTGATTTCGTCATGCTGCGGCGCGGTGCCGGTACTCAGGCGAATGTCGCGCACCGTCTGGTCCATCGCCCGTTCCAGCATGGCGTGCTGGAGAGAGACCATGCCCAGTTCGATGCCCGAGAGCAAAAGGACAAGCATGGCGGGGAAGGTAAGCGCGAATTCGACAACGGCGTGCCCGTCTTCCTTGCGCCAGAACTTGCCCAATTTGGCAGAGATGGAGCGGATCATTGGGTCAACCTCAGTTTGCGGATCGAGGTCGCGATTGCCGAGAATGCATCGGCAATATCAAGGCCTTCAACCTCAAAGAAATGACTGTCGGAGCTTGCACAGTCCTTGAGCGTCTTGAGACCGACCCTGGGCGCTTCGAGACCGATGGTGTAGACGATCACGCCCTGGTCCTTGGTGGCACGGCAGACCTGCTTGGTGAACTGGTTCTTGGCCGAGGCTTCGCGCTTGGCATAGGCCGCCGAGAACCACCGGCCCGGAGCGCTGTGGGTGTGGCCGTACATGTTGTTCGCAATGTAGGAAAGCGACGCACGATTGAGCAGTTCGGGGTAGGTCAGGCGGACAGCGTCGCCCCATTCCTCGTCGCCGTAAGGGTGGTCTTCCCAGTCGTCGCGGTGCGGCCAGTAAAAGTTGGGATTACCCTCAGAATGATAGGTGCTGTAGCGGTTGGCATCCGCGTTGTACCAGACATCCGAGTCGCCGGTGCGCAGATGCGGGTTCAGGTAATACTGATCGGTGTTTTCACCGTCCGAGATCAACACGATGATCTTGAGCACTTCGCCGTTGTTATAGGCCAGCGGGCGACCTGCGAATTCTTCCACGATCACGCCTTCGTCGATCAGGTCGTTGACAGGTTCACGAATGCTCGGGTCCAGCATCACCGCGCCCCACTTCATGCCCATGTCGATCGAGGTGTTCCCCTGGGCGGTCATGCTGTCGATATAGGCGTGCAGTTCCGAGAGGTTGTTGTTCAGCGGCAGGATCGCGGTGCCGGGGCGAACCGGGCAGACCGGCATCGAAATCGGCGTTTCGCTATAGGTGAAAGGGTCGAAATGAGCCGTGCGTTCAAGGGCGTCCGTGGTCAGCAGATCCGCCTTCTTGAACTGCTCGGCTATGAAGTTCACGCAGTGGGAATAGTTGTGCTCCTCCGAGACGTTGAACTTGCTTAGCAGGGATTCACCCACATTGACCTGTGTGGCGTAGGGAATGATCGAAATGGACGAGGCGCCATGTTCGTCAACGCCGCCAAGCAGCGTGGTGACGAATTGCTTTGCCGATACTTTTAGGTTGTTCAGACGGTTATTGCGGTTCATCGAGCCGGAGAGGTCTAGAACGAGCGAGATCTCAATGGCCCCGATACGTTCTTCCGCCGTGCCTCTTGCGCCGGCAGAGAGCGAGTCGACGCCCGTCATGTGCATGAACTGGGTGGCGACATCTGCCGTAGCCGTTGCGGAAACCGAGCGGTAGCCGAAGCCCTCTTTTGGATAGACGCCCGTCAGGTACTCGGCATAACCTGATTTGGCAAAATAGTCTTCGACGACGGCGGTCGGATCCAGTGTCTGCTCAAGGTCAGCCGCGGCAAGAACCGCGCGGTCCAAGGTATATTGAAGCGCGGAGCGGTCACGCTCAAATCGCATCAGGTCGATGCCGATCCCTGCCACCATGAAAAGCATGATCAACATGTATACGGCCAGAATCATGATTGATCCGCTCTCATCCCGTTTGAAACGGCATAGTCGGCGGGTCAGTCTGCCCTTTGCAATTTCGGGCGTCGGAAACTTCAGGGTAGTTTTCGAGTCATCTTTTGTGATCATAACTTACCTCTTTCGACCTCGGGCAGCTCAAGTCGTTTGGGTGCAATCCGTCCCAGCCTTTTTGCGGGTCGATAATGGCCTAATTTGGGCGGAAGACTGCCTAAAGCTGGGGGTTTACGGACCGGGCTGCGACGATCAACCTGTCGGTCTCGCTCTGTTTCTGGATCGGCAACAGCGACAGAAAGAGGGCGTCGCCCGGCCACCCCTTTGCCCGCAAATCAGCGAATCGTCGCCGGATTTCGGCAGATTTTCACTAAGTCGTCATTGTTTGATTGCCAAATCTGGGCTCAACTTGACCCTGAGGAGAATGAAAGGGAGGCACCATGTTGCAGCATTCCAAGGAACCGAGCTTTCGCGAGAGTGTGGATCTCATGTTCAACAGGGCTGTCGCCCTGATGAAGCTGCCCGCCGGGCTTGAGGAAAAGATCCGTGTTTGCAATGCAACCTATACGGTCCGCTTCGGGGTGCGGCTGCGGGGACAGATCCATACCTTTACGGGGTATCGCTCGGTGCATTCCGAACATATGGAACCGGTCAAGGGCGGCATCCGCTATTCGCTGGGCGTGAACCAGGACGAGGTCGAGGCGCTGGCTGCGCTGATGACCTATAAATGCGCGCTGGTGGACGCGCCGTTCGGCGGCTCCAAGGGCGGCCTCTGCATCGATCCGCGGGAATACGAGGAACACGAACTTGAACTGATCACCCGGCGTTTCGCCTATGAGCTGGCCAAGCGGGACCTGATCCATCCAAGCCAGAACGTGCCTGCGCCCGACATGGGCACGGGCGAGCGCGAGATGGCATGGATTGCGGATCAATATGCGCGGATGAATACCACCGATATCAACGCGCGCGCCTGTGTCACCGGCAAGCCCATCAATGCTGGCGGTATTCAGGGCCGGGTCGAGGCAACGGGGCGCGGCGTGCAATATGCGCTTCAGGAGTTCTTCCGTCATCCCGAAGATGTCGCAAAGACCGGCCTGAGTGGCGGGCTGCGTGGCAAGCGCATCATCGTGCAGGGTCTCGGTAACGTCGGCTATCACGCGGCCAAGTTCCTGTCCGAGGAGGACGGCGCCCTGATAACGGGCATTATCGAGCGCGACGGTGCCCTGGTCGATGAAAAGGGTCTGAATGTCGAAGCGGTCAGATCCTGGATCGCCACCCATGGCGGCGTGAAAGGTTATGGCGACGGCACCTATGTGGAGCAGGGAAACAAGGTGCTTGAATCCGCCTGCGACATTCTCATCCCCGCTGCGCTGGAGGGGGTGATCAACATGGGAAATGCCGACAGGATCAAGGCACCCCTGATTATCGAGGCCGCGAACGGGCCGGTCACGGCGGGTGGCGACGATATCCTGCGCGACAAGGGCGTGGTCATCATTCCCGACATGTATGCCAACGCCGGTGGTGTGACGGTGTCCTATTTCGAATGGGTCAAGAATCTCAGCCACATTCGCTTTGGTCGCATGGGACGGCGTCAGGAAGAGGCCCGTCACCAACTGATCGTCGAGGAACTCGAGAGACTCTCCAAGGACAAGGAACTGGGCTGGACCCTGTCGCCGGATTTCAAGACCAAGTACCTGCGCGGTGCAGATGAACTGGAACTGGTGCGTTCGGGCTTGGATGACACGATGCGCGTTGCCTATCAGGCGATGCGCGAGGTCTGGCATGCGCGGGACGATGTCCAAGATCTGCGCACGGCGGCTTATCTTGTGAGTATCGGCAAGGTCGCGGCAAGCTATCGCGCCAAGGGCCTCTGAGGCGTCAGGAAAGGTTCTGTGGTGCGGGGTCGGAGGGCGTGCCCCGGCCCGGCTGGGCTCAACCGAGATAGCGGGAAAATCCATCTGCGCCTCTATCGGTCGCAGGCGGACAATTATTTGTCGAAAAGGCAGAGGGCAGCGACAGCAAGGCATTGATACTTGGCGTGTGAGTTGGTTCTATCGCCAGCGATCGATCAAGGAGTAAGACATGCGTTTTTCCGGCCTGAAGGTCCTGAAAGAGGGGCTGACCGGTAACAAGGGGTGGAAACCTCACTGGCGCGATCCTGAGCCGAAATCCGAATATGACATCGTGATCATTGGCGGCGGCGGACATGGGCTTTCGACGGCGTATTACCTTGCCGCCGAACATGGGCTGAAAAACATCGCGGTGCTGGAAAAAGGTTATATCGGCGGCGGCAACGTGGGCCGGAACACGACCATCGTGCGGGCCAACTATTTCCTGCCGGGCAACTCCGAATTCTATTCGCATTCGCTCAAGCTCTGGGAAGGGCTCGAAGAAGAGCTGAATTACAACGTGATGCATTCGCAGCGCGGGCTGATCAACCTGTTCCATTCGGACGGGCAGCGTGATGCCTTTGCCCGGCGCGGCAACGCGATGATCAACCAGGGCGATGATGCGATCCTGCTCGACCGGGAAGGGGTGCGCAAATATCTGCCCTTTCTCGATTTCAACAATGTGCGCTTTCCGGTCTTTGGCGGATTGCTGCATCCGCGCGGCGGCACGGCGCGTCACGATGCCGTGGCCTGGGGCTATGCGCGGGGCGCGGACCAGCGCGGTGTCGATCTGATCCAGAATTGCGAAGTCACGGGGATCGATATCGAAAACGGCAAGGTGCGCGGTGTCCAGACCTCGCGCGGGGCGATCCGCGCCAAGAAGGTCGCGATCGTCGTCGCCGGGCGGTCAGGGCAGGTCGCGGCGATGGCGGGCATGCGGCTGCCGATCGAAAGCCATGTTTTGCAGGCTTTCGTTTCCGAAGGGCTGAAGCCGGTGATCGATCACGTGGTGAGCTTTGGCATGGGGCATTTCTATATCAGCCAGTCCGACAAGGGCGGGCTGGTCTTTGGTGGTGATCTCGACATGTATGCGTCCTATGCCGCGCGGGGAAACCTGCCTCTGGTCGAACATGTGATGGAAGCGGGCATGACGCTGATGCCGATGATCGGCAAGGCGAAGGTGCTGCGGTCCTGGGGCGGAATCATGGACATGACGCCCGATGGATCGCCGATCATCGACAAGACCGATACCGAAGGACTCTACCTTGATTGTGGCTGGTGTTACGGCGGTTTCAAGGCGGTGCCGGGATCCGGCAATTGTCTTGCCCATCTGATCGCGACGGATCGACCGCATCCGGTGGCGGCAAAGCTGCGGCTGGACCGGTTCCGGAGCGGTGTGGGGCTGATGGACGAGGAAGGCACCGGCGCGCAGCATAACCTGCACTGAGCCGGGAGCCGTGAGCGCGGAATTTCCGTATTTTTGACGAGAAGAAGCAGGGGCCTGTGCGATGAGGATCAACTGTCCGGTATGTGGCGAACGGGATCGGCGCGAGTTTTATTACAAGGGCGCAGCGGTGGCGCTTGAACGCCCGGCACCGGATGCGGGCGAAGCGGCATGGGACGAATATGTGCACCTGCGTGAGAACCCAGCCGGGGAGACGCGGGAGCTTTGGTATCATGAGAGTGGCTGCAACGGCTGGCTGGTGGTGACGCGTAATACGGTGAGCCATGAAATTTCCGGCGTGGAACTGGCTACGGAGGCGCGGTCATGAGGGTTGAAGGCAAGGGATTGATCGACCGCAGTCAAGAGGTCGCGTTCCAGTTCGACGGGGCACGCTATCGCGGGTTTACGGGCGATACGCTGGCCTCGGCGCTGCTGGCTAATGATGTTCGCCTTATGGGGCGGTCGTTCAAGTATCACCGTCCGCGCGGCGTTTTGACGGCCGGGAGCGAGGAACCGAATGCGCTGGTGACGGTCGGGTCCGGGGCGGCGCAGGAGCCGAACGTGCGGGCCACGGTTCAGGAGATCTATCCGGGGCTTTCGGCGACGAGTCAGAATCGTTGGCCGAGCCTTGGCGTTGACCTTATGGGGGTAAACGATCTTGTTTCGCCTTTCCTGGGAGCGGGTTTTTATTACAAGACCTTCATGTGGCCGAAGAGCTTCTGGGAGAAGCTTTATGAGCCGGTGATCCGCCGGGCGGCGGGGCTTGGGGCCCTTTCGGGGGAGAACAATGGCGACCGCTATGAGCGGGCCTTTGCCTTTTGCGATCTACTGGTGATCGGTGCGGGGCCTGCCGGGTTGATGGCGGCGCTGGAAGCGGGCCGGGCCGGGGCCGATGTGATCCTCGCCGATGAAGACAGCCGGATGGGCGGGCGTCTGCTGGGCGAGGTCGAGGAGATCGACGACAAGCCGGGCCATGTCTGGGCGGGCGACATCGTTGCCGAGCTGGAGGCGATGGACAATGTGCGGTTGATGACGCGGACCACCGTGACAGGCGCCTATGATCAGGGCACATTCGGGGCGCTGGAACGTGTCGGGCATCACAGGAAGCGGCGCGGGGATGCTTTGCCGCTGGAATGCTTCTGGCGGATCGTCGCGAAACAGTCGGTGCTGGCTGCCGGATCGCTTGAACGACCGGTCGCGTTTCGCAACAACGACCGGCCGGGGATCATGACAGCGGGCGCCGTTCGGGCCTATCTCAACCGCTGGGGTGTAAGCGCGGGGCGGCGTGTCACGGTGTTTTGCAACAATGACGATGGGCATCGGACCGTGCGCGATATGCTTGCGGCGGGTGTGCATGTGGCGGCACTGATCGACAGCCGCCACGACGCCGAAACCGTGCCGGGCGTGCGCATGTTCAAAGGCGCGATGGTATCGGATTCGGGCGGCCGGACCGGGCTCGAGCATGTGACGATCCGCTCGGTGGGGGGCGAGGATCGTATCCAGACCGATTGCCTTGCCATGTCCGGCGGCTGGAACCCGACGGTGCATCTGACCTGCCATATGAACGGGCGGCCGACATGGCGGGAGAGTATCCAGAGTTTCGTTCCCAGCCCGGATGCGGTGCCGGGCATGCATGTGGCGGGGGCCTGCAACGGGGCCTTTTCGACGACTGCCTGCCTGCGCGCGGGTGTTGAGGCGGCAAAACGCGCGCTGGACGCGATCGGGTTGAAAGCCGCCGATGTCGCGCTGCCCGCGGCGGAGGACGGTGCCTATCGCATCGCGCCTCTCTGGGCGGTGCCGGGCAAGGGGCGCGCCTGGCTCGATTTCCAGAACGATGTGACCGTCAAGGACGTGAAACAGGCGGCGGTGGAAAACTTCCGCTCGGTCGAACATATGAAGCGTTACACGACGCAGGGTATGGCGACCGATCAGGGCAAGAACTCCAACGTGGCGGCGCTGGCGGTTCTGGCCGATGTGACGGGTCGCGCGATTCCCGAGACGGGAACGACAACGTTCCGCCCGCCCTACAGCCCGGTGTCCATAGCCGCGATGGGGGCAGGGGCGCAGGGCAAGGGGTTCGCACCGCAGCGGTTCACCACCAGCCATGCCGCCAGTGTCGAAATGGGCGCGCCGATGATCGAGGCGGGGCTTTGGTATCGACCGAGCTATTTCCCGCGTGCGGGCGAACGCACATGGCGGGAATCCTGTGATCGCGAAGTCGGGATGGTGCGCGAGTCGGTGGGCGTCTGCGATGTCTCGACCCTTGGCAAGATCGATATTCAGGGCGCGGATGCGGCCGAATTCCTCGATTTCGTCTATTGCAACATGTTCTCGACGCTCAAGGTCGGTCGGACCCGCTATGGGCTGATGCTGCGTGAGGACGGGCATGTGATGGACGATGGCACGACCGCGCGACTGGGGGAAAACCATTTCCTGATGACCACCACGACGGCGGCGGCCGGCGAGGTCATGCGTCATCTGGAATTCGTGCATCAGGGGCTTCGACCCGAGCTTGACGTGGCATTTGTCTCGGTCACCGAGCAATGGGCGCAGTTCGCCGTGGCGGGGCCGAAATCGCGCGCCTTGCTCGACGGGTTGCTGGATGCGCCGCTGAAAGACGAAGACTGGCCATTTATGGCTTGTGGGCCTGTTGCGCTGGGCGGTATCGCGGCGCGGCTGTTCCGGATCTCTTTCTCGGGCGAGCATGCCTATGAACTGGCGGTTCCGTCGCGCTATGGCGACAGCCTGTTCCGCGAACTCGTGAAACGTGCCGAGGAGATGGGCGGCGGCGCCTACGGGATGGAGGCGCTGAATGTGCTGCGGGTTGAAAAGGGGTTCATCACCCATGCGGAAATTCACGGGCGCACGACGGCCTTTGACATTGGGATGGGGCGGATGGTTTCGGCCAAAAAGGACTGTATCGGCAAGACCATGTCCGAACGTCCGGGGCTGTGCGATCCCGGCCGCGAGCAGCTTGTAGGGTTGAAACCGGTTGGCGAGGTTAAGCAGGTCACGGCTGGGGCACATCTGTTCCGCGCCGAAGATGCGCCGGAGCGCGAGAACGATCAGGGCTATGTCACTTCGGTTGCCTATTCGCCGACGCTGGGCCGTATGATGGGAATGGGCTTTCTGAAAAACGGCGCCGAAAGACACGGGGAAAAGATCAAGATGGTGGATCACCTGCGCGGCATCGAATGTATTTGCGAAGTGACCGGACCGGTGGTGTTCGATCCGGAAGGAGGCCGAGTCCGTGGTTGAGCTTGTCGCGAAAACACCCTGTGCGGGTTTGCTGCCGGTATCGGTCGGGGACCTCCGGATCGAAGAAAGCCAGATGCTGCCGATGTCGGTGATCATGCCTTTCTCGGGCAAGGAAGAGGCGGTGGGTGCCGCCTTGCAAAAGGCGCATGGTCTTGCATTGCCCCCGGTCAACAGGGCGGAAACCGATGGCGAGACATCGGTTCTGTGGTTCGGGCGGGGGCAGTTCCTGTTGCGGGGGGTAGTGCCTGACGCTGGCCTGAGCGATGCCGCCGCCGTGACGGATCAAAGCGATGCCTGGGCGGTGGTTCGCCTGTCGGGGGCAAAGGCCGCGGATGTTCTGGCGCGGCTGGTGCCGGTCGATATGCGGCTGAGCGCCTTTCCGGAAAAATCCACTGTCCGGACGGATTTGATGCACATGATGGCGTCGATCACCAGGCTTGGGCCGGACAGCTTTCAGATCATGGTCTTCCGCTCGATGGCGCAGACACTCGTTCACGATTTGAAAGGGGCGATGGAAGCTGTCGGCGCGCGCGGCTAAGGTAGCGAACGTTCAACTGATTCCGGAGTGACCTAATGAATATCCGTCTTGTACTTGCCGCTGCCCTTCTTGCCTCGCCAGTCATGGCCGAGGATAGCAAGGAGCAGAGCTGCATCTACCAGTCACAAGTGGTTGCCGCGATTCAGCAGGCGCGCCTTGACCGCGTCAAGGAGCGCGAAGTGCCCGACGCCATTGCCCAGACCAATCCGACGTGGCCCGCGAACTACAACGCGGCGATTCCGCTGATTACGCCCTGGGTCTATGAGAAAAAAATGCGCATCGTACGCAATGAAGACCTTGGCGCGGCGTGGAAAGAAGTCTGTCTCGCCAACTAATCGACCCTGCTGCCTGTAACCATGGTATAGCAAAGCATGAGTCTTCCACCCGGGTTCCTCGACGAATTGCGCAGCCGCGCCAGCCTTTCGCAGGTGGTGGGGCGCAAAGTCGTGTGGGATACGCGCAAGTCCAATCAGGGCAAGGGGGACATGTGGTCGCCTTGCCCGTTCCATCACGAGAAGACGGCAAGTTTTCACGTCGATGACCGCAAAGGCTTTTATTACTGCTTTGGCTGTCACGCCAAGGGCGACGCGATCGGATTCATCAAGGACACGGAAAACGTCAGCTTCATGGAGGCGGTCGAGATCCTCGCACGCGAGGTCGGCATGCCGATGCCCGCCCGCGATCCGCAGGCGCAGAAGAAGATGGACCGCCGCAGCGAGCTGGCGGAGGTCATGGAAGAAGCGGTTCGGTTCTTCCGGCTGCAGCTCAATACCGGGAACGCGGGGCCGGCACGCGATTACCTTGCTGGCCGCGGGCTTGGGGAAGAGGCACTGCAACGCTGGGAAATCGGATTCGCGCCGAATGGCTGGCAGGTACTCTGGGATCACCTGCGCGGCAAAGGCATCGCCGAGGACCTGATCCTTGGAGCGGGGCTGGCCAAGCCGTCGTCCAAAGGCGGCAAACCCTATGATACGTTCCGCAACCGGATCATGTTCCCGATCCGCGACCCGCGCGGGCGTTGCGTGGCCTTCGGGGGCCGCGCCATGGACCCGGACGACAACGCGAAATACCTGAACTCGCCCGAGACCGAACTTTTCGACAAGGGCCGGACCCTGTTCAATCACGGCCCTGCGCGCGAAGCGGCAGGTAAGGGCCAGCCGCTGATCGTGGCCGAAGGCTACATGGATGTGATTGCGCTCGACACCGGTGGGTTCGGGGCTTCGGTCGCGCCGCTGGGCACCGCGATTACCGAAAACCAGTTGCAGTTATTGTGGCGCATTTCATCAGAGCCGATCATCGCGCTCGATGGCGATACGGCAGGGCTGCGCGCTGCGATGCGCCTGATCGACCTTGCCTTGCCGCTGCTTGAGGCCGGGCAGTCGCTGCGCTTTGCGCTGATGCCCGAAGGGCAGGATCCGGACGATCTGCTGCGCGCCAAGGGGCCGGACGCGGTGCGCGCCGTTCTGGACGAGGCGATGCCGATGGTGCGCCTGTTGTGGCAGCGGGAAACCGAAGGGCGTGTTTTCGACAGCCCCGAACGCAAGGCCGCGCTCGACAAGGTCCTGCGGGAAAAGATCAAATTGATCCGCGACCCATCGATCCGCGCGCATTACGGACAGGAGATCAAGAACCTCCGCTGGGAACTGTTCAACCCCCGCAAGGAAAAGGCCGGGCCGCGCAAGCCGTGGGTGCCGGGGCGCAAACCGATCGCGACCGCCCGGCTAACGACCCGCAGCTCGCCACTGGTCGCATCGGGAGAGCAGGCCGAAATTCACCTGCGCGAAACCGTCATTCTGGCCACGCTGATCGCGACGCCGCATGTGATCCAGAAATTTGAAGCAGGGGTCGAGATGATGGAATGCGCTGACCCGTTGAACGCCGATCTGCGAGAGGCGATCCTGCGGGTGGGATCGTCCAGACCGCAGGAACTGCGCGACGAATTAATCGCGAGGATTGGCGAGGAGGCCCTTGAAAACCTCTTTGCGCTTCGCCATGTCGCAATCAATCCTGCGATACGAAGGGCGGGCGACGTCGAACTCGCTGAGATGACAGTTGATGAGGAGCTCGCGAAACTACGTGCCCGACGCGGATTGGACGAAGAGATTGCAGAAGCCGTCGAAGACATTTCGCATTTCGCGGATGAGGCTTTGACCTGGCGCCTGAGCCAGGCTGCAGAGGCGAAGAACATGGCGATGCGATCGCAGCATCAGGACAAGACTGAATACGACACGGGCGACAACGGAGCGCGAATCAGTCGCGACGAACGCAGCGCCTTTGAGGCACTTCTCGAGCAAATTGGTTACTCCAAATCGCAACAGTAGCGCTTGTTTGTAAGGAAAAACAAAAGAAAACTCGGTAAACGGGTGGCCGAATCACCAGATCAGGCTATTGATTCGCACTACAACGAATCAGAGAATGACCCGAGTCGCCGTAGACCGTGCAGGAGCAATGAATGGCCGCGAAAGACAACGACGATAGCAAAACCGAAGATCAGGACGCCGAGATTTCCCTGGATATGAGCCAGGCCGCCGTCAAGAAGATGATCGGTGAGGCTCGGGAAAAGGGGTACATCACCTATGACCAGCTGAACCAGGTGCTGCCGCCCGATCAGGTCAGCTCCGAACAGATCGAAGACGTGATGTCGATGCTCTCGGAAATGGGCATCAACATCATCGAGGATGAAGAGGCCGAAGAAGAAGAGAACAAGGGATCGACCGAGGTTGTCGCACAAAGCGATGCCCGCGAGGTCACGCTGTCTTCCGGCACGAATGAGAAGCTGGATCGGACAGACGATCCGGTGCGCATGTACCTGCGCGAAATGGGCAGCGTCGAATTGCTGTCTCGCGAAGGCGAAATCGCCATCGCCAAGCGGATCGAGGCCGGGCGCAACACCATGATCGCCGGGCTTTGCGAAAGCCCTCTGACCTTTCAGGCCATCACGATCTGGCGCGACGAACTTCTGAGCGAGGACATTCTGCTTCGCGATGTGATCGACCTTGAAACCACGTTCGGCAACCAGCTGGACGAAGACGGCGACGTCGAAGAGCCGCTGGTCGCGGCCGGATCAGGCGATAGCGCCAAGAGCGAAGACAAGGATGAGTCCGGCCCCGAACTTGACGCTGATGGCAATCCCATCGCCAAAGAAGACGATGAGGACGAGGACGATCAAGCCAATATGTCGCTTGCCGCGATGGAGGCCGCGCTCAAGGATCAGGTCCTTGCAACGCTCGAAACCATTGCGAACGATTATGCCCAGCTGTCCGAAATGCAGGACAGCCGGATCTCGGCCACGCTGAACGAAGACGATACATTCTCGGCTACCGATGAAACGACTTACCAGTCGCTGCGGTCCGAAATCGTTGAGCTGGTGAACGGGTTGCACCTGCATAACAACCGTATCGAAGCGCTGATCGACCAGCTCTACGGCATCAACCGCCGTGTGATGTCGATCGACAGCTCGATGGTGAAGCTTGCGGATCAGGCCCGTATCAACCGTCGCGAATTCGTCGATGCCTATCGCGGTCGTGAACTTGACCCGAACTGGATGGCCGAAATGGCTGAAAAGCCGGGTCGTGGATGGCAGATGTTCATCGAACGCTCGACCGACAAGGTAGAAGAGCTGCGCGCGGACATGGCGCAGGTCGGGCAGTATGTCGGCCTAGACATCAGCGAATTCCGCCGCATCGTCCAGCAGGTCCAGAAGGGCGAGAAAGAAGCCCGCCAAGCCAAGAAGGAAATGGTCGAAGCGAACCTTCGACTCGTGATCTCGATTGCCAAAAAGTACACGAACCGTGGTCTGCAATTCCTTGATCTTATTCAGGAAGGTAACATCGGCCTGATGAAGGCCGTGGACAAGTTCGAATACCGCCGCGGCTACAAGTTCTCGACCTACGCGACGTGGTGGATCCGTCAGGCGATCACCCGCTCTATCGCGGACCAGGCACGGACTATCCGTATCCCAGTCCACATGATCGAGACGATCAACAAGCTGGTCCGCACCGGTCGCCAGATGCTGCATGAAATCGGACGCGAGCCGACGCCGGAAGAACTGTCGGAAAAGCTGCAGATGCCGCTGGAAAAGGTTCGTAAGGTGATGAAGATCGCCAAGGAGCCGATCTCGCTCGAAACGCCGATCGGCGACGAGGAAGACAGCCAGCTTGGCGATTTCATCGAGGACAAGAACGCGGTCTTGCCGCTCGACTCCGCGATTCAGGAGAACCTCAAGGAAACGACGACCCGCGTTCTGGCGTCGCTTACGCCGCGCGAGGAACGGGTTCTGCGGATGCGTTTCGGCATCGGCATGAACACCGACCACACGCTTGAAGAGGTTGGTCAGCAGTTCAGCGTGACGCGCGAACGGATTCGTCAGATCGAGGCCAAGGCGCTGCGTAAGCTTAAGCACCCGAGCCGGTCGCGCAAGCTGCGCTCCTTCCTAGACCAGTAAGTCAGAATAAAGATCTGCAAACCGCGCCCTCGTATCCATACGGGGCGCGGTTTTCTTTTGGAATTGCGTTACCCTTGCAGGGCAAATCGTCGGGGCCGGACGGTCGCCGACCGCAAATGGCTGCCAAAGAAGTGAAGCAGATCATGTTGCTTTGCCTTGAAACCCCATTACCTTTCAGGTTGTTCTGACTGCGACGCCAAAGGAGGTTCACGATGATCCGACATCTGTTTGCCCTGACCTGCGCATCCCTCATTTTGATACCCGAAGCCGGGCAGGCGTGGCGATCGTTCAATCGGCAAGAGGTTCTGCCGGTGTCCGAAGGTGTGTTCGAAGTTGTGAACGATGTCGCCTCGAGCGCTGCCGATTTCTGGTGTTCCGCGGGGGACTACGCCTATCGGGAGATGCGAACCGAAGCCGTCCAACGCGTCTATATCTGGCGGGGCATCGGCCCCAGTGTGAACCGACCGGGCAAGAAGGCGGTCCAGTTCTCGCTTACTCCTCCCGAAGGTGTCAGCACTCAGCCGGGCTATACGCTCTCGGTAAAGGCGGAAGGCGACAACATGAGAGCCGGATCGGCGCAGCAATACTGCTTTGGCAACGGGCCGGAAGACCCGGGCATCTGGCACCCCTAGGACTGGAGCGAGATAATGAAGAAAACCCTTACATGCGCGGTCGCACTTTCGTTTCTTCCCGCTCTGGCAATGGCCTGGGTCGCGGACAACCGGCTGACGGTGAATCCTCTTCCCGATGGATCTTTTGAAGTCATCGGTGCGCCCGGCTCCGCCGGATCGGACTATTGGTGCGCGGCGGGGGATTATGCGCTGACCGTGCTCGGGGCCCAGAACAATGACCGCATTTTCATTACCCGGGGAAGGGGAGAGCCGCAAACATCAGATCGGAAATCCAGTGTCCAGTTCTCGCTTTCGCTTCCGTCGGGAGAGGAAGCTGACACCGGGATTTTCCTGTCGATGAAAAAGGTGGGCGATAACCTGAACGCGTCCTTTGCGCGCAACTATTGTTATGACCGCAAGAACCTCGAATTTTGATCTGCAATTTTAGCGGCTATCCGGCGACGCGATGATGCAGACCGAATTCACCATCGAAACGCGCGGTGCCGCGCTTTATGAGTTCACCCGTCCGGTCGCGGAATGGCTGAGGGGGCAGGGGGCGCAGGACGGGTTGCTGACCCTATTCGTGCGTCATACCTCCTGTTCGCTGCTCATTCAGGAGAATGCCGATCCGGAGGTCTGCGACGATCTGGCGGCGTTTTTCCACAGGCTGGTGCCGCCATCCAGTGATCCGTCGATGTCATACCTGCGCCATACCTATGAAGGCCTCGACGACATGCCCGCTCATATCAAGGCGGCAATGCTGCCGATCTCTCTGAGCATTCCTGTCCGTGACGGCAAGATGGTGCTCGGAACTTGGCAGGGCATCTATCTTTTTGAGCATCGCCAGGCCCCGCATAACCGGAAAGTTGCCGCGCATCTCGGGGGTTAGAGGTCGTCGTTGGCCCAAAAGTCGCAAGATCGCCACAGGATATGGTGGGGAAGAAATTGCACTACACAATGCGTGACCTGCGCCCTATAGTCGATGTGGAGCATAGGGGGCGCGGCCCCAAAAGCAGACAATAGGGGACCGGCATGCGTTGTCCGTTTTGCGGCAATATCGATACTCAGGTGAAAGACAGCCGTCCGGCGGAAGACCATGTTTCTATCAGACGGCGGCGGTTTTGCCCCGCCTGTGGCGGGCGTTTCACCACCTATGAACGCGTTCAGCTGCGTGATCTCGTCGTCATCAAGTCCTCCGGCAAACGCGAGGATTTCGACCGCGATAAGCTGGAACGGTCGATCCGGATTTCCATGCAGAAACGCCCGATTGAACCCGAGCGTATCGACCAGATGATTTCAGGCATCGTACGACGTCTCGAAAGCATGGGCGAAACAGATATCCCGTCGAGCAAGATTGGCGAAATCGTCATGGAGGCGCTCGCCCGGATTGATACCGTGGCCTATGTGCGTTTCGCCAGCGTCTACAAAAATTTCCAGGCGGCGGATGATTTTGAAGACTTCGTGCATGAACTTCGCCCGCCGGTGATGCCGGAAGAGTGAGCCGACAAGACGAAAGATACATGGCGCTGGCCCTCGCGCTGGGGCGGCGCGGCATGGGGCGTTGCTGGCCCAATCCGGCAGTCGGTTGCGTCATTGTCAACGGTGGCCGGATCGTCGGTCGGGGCTGGACGCAGCCGGGCGGTCGTCCGCATGCGGAAACCGAAGCCTTGCGTCAGGCGGGTGCGGCGGCAAAGGGTGCCACCGCCTATGTCACTCTCGAACCATGCGCGCATCACGGCAAGACGCCGCCCTGCGCGGAGGCTTTGATCGCGGCGGGCGTGTCCCGTGTTGTGGCGCCGTTTGAAGACAGCGACATGCGGGTCGCGGGGCGCGGCTTTGCCAAGCTGCGCGACGCCGGGATCGAAATCACGACGGATGTCCTGTCGGAAGAAGCCTATCGGGATCACGCCGGGTTTCTGCTGCGCACCGAGATGTCTCGACCCTTTGTCACGTTGAAGTTCGCAGGCAGTCTTGACGGGCGCATCGCGACTGCGACGGGACAGAGCAAATGGATAACGGGTCCAGCCGCGCGCCGGATGGTTCATGCGATGCGCGCCCGGCATGACGCTGTTCTCGTTGGTGCAGGGACGGCGCGCGCCGATGATCCCTCGCTGACTGTGCGCGATCTGGGGGTCGAACATCAGCCCGTACGGGTCGTCGTGTCGCGGCGTCTGGATGTGCCGTTGCTGGGCAACCTTGCGAGGACGGCTGCTGAAACTCCTCTGTGGCTCTGCTATGGTGAAGGTGTTGACCCCGAGCGCATGCGGGCGTGGGAGGGGATGAAAGCCAAGCTCATTCCCTGTGCCTTGGATGGTGCCCAGATCGACGCTGCGGATATGCTACGCAAGCTCGGCGAAGGCGGACTTACACGGGTTTTCTGTGAGGGGGGCGCGGCTTTGTCAGCCTCTCTTCTGGCGGCGGACATGGTGGATGAACTCATCGGTTTTACCGCCGGACTCGCGATCGGCGCCGAGGGGACGCCCGCGCTTGGCGCGCTTGGACTGGACAAGCTTGAGGAGGCGGCGCGATACGATCTGCTGGAAACCCGCGCGGTCGGTCCCGACGTCATGCATCGTTGGCAGCGCGCGATGACCTAGCGCCACCACGGCGACGCGCTGGCAAAGAGCCCCTGAAGTTTCGAAATCGTTCGGTTGAATGGTCCGGGCGTCGGTATATCCCCGCTCGCAAGGCGTTCAACGATTACTTCGACAGGGCAGGGCAAGCCGGTTACCGGGTCCCGGTACCTTGGGTAATCGATCAGGGCCGCGTGGACGAGACCGTTGAGGCTTGGCCGGGCGCGTCGACGGTCGGGTGTTTCGCCCAGATCACGTGTCAGCCCCCAACCTGCATAGAAGGGCGCGCCAAAGGTGGTGACTGGCAGGCCCCGCAAGAGCGCTTCGAACCCCAGAAGCGAGGTCATGGTCCAGACTTCGTCTACCATATCAAGGAGCGCGGCAGCATCCGCGTTGCTTGCAATCACATCAGTCAGAGGATCGGCCTCTATCGCCCCCTTGCGTAGCGATGCTTCAACGTCAGGGTGAGGCTTGTAGATGATGACAGCCTCGGGGGCGGCTGCGCGAACCTCCTGTAATAAGGCGAGGTTGTCACGTATTGCGCTGGCTCCTGTCAGGATCGACGCATCGTCTTCGACCTGTCCGGGCACAAGGATGCGTCGGCCCTTGGGAAGATCGGGGAGGTCGCCACCGAGGTTGTATTTGTTGAGTTTCTGGGAAGCCAGGGACGAAATCAGCCTTTCCGCGCGGCGTTCTTGCCCGGCGGTAAGGGTGCTGCGTTTGGCAATCAGGTCTTCCAGCCGACTGGGGTGGCGGGGATCATAATAGATGCCCTTGTCATCCGTGATCAGGGACAGTGGCGGCACGAGCTCCGCCCCAAGACCCCGCGAGCGCAGAAAACCATCTTCGACGCGGGTGATCGTGCCTGTCGGTTCTGACAGTTTGCTGGCCCATGCCATATGTCGGCGCCCGTCTGGCTGGCGGTTCTGGATGTCGTCGCTGAATACAACACGCTTCTCGCGGCCAAACATCTTTTGCAGGTGGTTTCGTTTCCACAGGCGCATGCCGCTGGCGACCCAGCCGAGATGATCCTCGCGCCATGCCCGCGATTGCGCTTCGAGCGTCGCCAACACATCCTCGATTTCGCAGAGCCGGTCGCGATACCGGTCGTACCAGATCGGGTAAAGGATCATCGCTCCCGCAAACAGTTGTGACCGGGTGAGACGCCTTTCCCGCCGAGGGACCGGGTTTTCGTCCTGTGTCAGCCCCCAACCCGCATAAAAGGGTTGTCCGAAGACGCGCGGTTTGTGCCCGGCGAGAACGGCCTCGAACCCAAGCTGCGACGACATCGTGTATACGCCCACCGCGCCCTGAAGCAGGTTCCAAGGGCTGACGGTTTCGGTGAACAGGGTTACCCTGTCGGAGGCGTCCGTTTCATCGAAATAACCAGCTCGGTAGCCTGCAACTGTTTCGGGGTGCGTCTTGATCAGGATCTTCGCCCCGGGGTTTTCTTCCTGCGCGAAGACGAGCATCTCGATGAAATCGGCCCGATCCGCGCCGCTCGCCGTCACCGAAGCATCGCCGCGCGTCTGGTCGACAACCAGCACGTAACCCGGCGGTGGCACCGGCTGGTCCGGTTCAAAGGCGTTGTACTTGCTCAGATGGTTTTCCTGAATGCGGGACATCGCATCGCGGGCACGGTCGAGCAGCGCTGAATCGTCGAGCGGGTTCTTGGCAAGGATCTCTTCAAGGTCAGAGGGAACACTCGGATCGAAATGGACGCCAGCCCGATCCAGGAGAAGGCCCAGTGGTGCGTCGCCGCTGCGCCCGGGGTGAAGGGAGCGCAGGAATGCGTCTTCGACCCTTAGGACCGGTACCTGTTTTCTTTCTGCGATGGACAGACCGCGGTGCGCCGTTGGGCTGTTGCCCCAGATACCGACCGTGTCACCATCAGAGGGCATGCCGATGCGAATGTCATATCCGGCCAGGTGCAGCATGCGCCGCAACCGTTTCTGAGCCAGGAATCCCCCGTTGTAGACGTAGAGCCGTTTGTTGCTGGCAGCGGGGCGTCGGGCCACGCCTCGACCTTTATTCGGTCAGGGTCGCGACGTTGGCGACGGGGGTCAGAGCACCTGTGATCAGGGTGATGGTCTTGCTCCATTGGGCATAGGGCGCTTCGGTCACATAGAGCGTGTCGGCATCGCGGATTACGAAATCCCGTGCAAGGAAAAGCCCGTTTGGTTCGGTAAGATCAAGGACATAAACGATGCGTTGCGCGCCTTGCAGGTCGGTTCGGCCCAGCACCTGATTGGCGATTTCCGGCGGTTCGTTGCGAAAGACGAAAACGCCGGTCGGATCGGATGCGCTTGGCACCAGACCGCCCACCTGCGCGATGGCTTCAAGTGCGGACAGATCCTGCGATTCAAACCCGACACGGGCCTGTTGGCTGGTCGCACCAAGGGCTGTGAAAGAGCGCGTGTCTTCCTCAACCAGAATGCGGTCGCCGCCGCGCAAGGCGACGTCGAGTTGCGGGTTGTTGTAAAGATCCTGAAACCAGATCGTGCCGGTCTGACCGTTGCGGAGCAGTTTGACCTGGGCAATTTCCGGTTCGATCGTTACGCCGCCTGCTTTGGCGAGCATCGCGCTGAGGGTTCTTGTCGGGCGCTCAATCGGGTAGACACCCTGCGCACCCACCGCACCAACCAGTGAGACGGTCGATCCGTCACCGGCCATCCGGCGCACCTCGACCTGCGGATCGGGCGTCTGGTCTTCGAGTTTCGAGGTAATGATCTCGCGCAGCTGGTTCGGGGTATTCCCGGCAGCGCGCACGCGGCCCGCGTAGGGGACGAAGATGAAACCGGAACTGTCGACCTGAACCTCTTCGAGCGCGGTGGAATTTCCCGTGGGCCCGACAATCAGGCCGTCATCGACGTTTTCCCAGATTGTCATACCCAGCACATCGCCGGGCCGGATGGTGTCGGATGTCAACTGGCCAGCGCTGATCAGGGATTGCGAAAAGCCAAGGGCAGGAACGACCGCTGTGGCGCGCGTCACCCGGTCATTGACGGCGACGATGAAAGCATCGCCTTCTTTCTGAACGGAGCCCGCGAAAATCTGGCGTTTGTTCGGGCCGACCTGAGGCAGGCCGCAAGCGGCCAGAAGCGTCAACACAACGAGAATGGCGACGGGTCCAGCCCATCGTTTATTAAGGAGTGCCACTGCCCGGTCTCCTCGACCTGTTTTTTTCTGCCTCAGTCTTTTGCCGAGTGGATACCGGATTCATGTATAAAAATCCAGCACCTAGAGGAGAAAGCTCATTTGACGACCTGCAACTGTTGCCGCGGGGCCGCTGTGCCGGATTTCAACGCGTCGTAAGGGTCTTCGGCGGCAAGCATCATGTCCACCACCAACCGGAGCAACTGACGGCGTCCGCGCGAAGAATAGAAACCGCCGGGAACCTGACTGGTTTCAAGAAGATAGCGGCGATAATCACGATAGGCGCGGGTATCGGGACGCGTCGCACCGCGAAAGAAATCGCGCAGGGGCTGGCTCGAGACGAATTCTGGCTTGTCGTATACGGCGCGTCCGAAAACCTTGAGCGGAATCCCGCGCCAGAGCACCTGCTGTGCGGCGGTGGAATTTACGGTGACGGCGCTGCGCGCATCGTTCAGAAGCCGGGCCAGCTTGCCGCCCCGCACGTAGTGAATGCGGCCTGCGAGTCCGTGTTTCCGGGCCAGCCTGTCGGTTTCTTTCCTGAGGGGGCGGCGGCCGTCTTCGAGGGGATGCGCCTTGATCACAAGATGATGGTGTTGCGGTGCGCCGCTCGCGAAACCTTCAAAGATCTCTTCGAGGAAGTCGGTCATGGAGGAGAAAGGTGAATGCTGCTGGAACGAGCTGTCATGTTCCAGTTGCAAAAGTGCGAGGTGGTAGGGGAAGCCGCCATTGCATATGCGCCGGGTCGCAATGCGCCTGTCCAGGCTGTGAAGCGGCATGAGCAGAAGGCGTTGAAGGTATAGCTTGAATTCCTGAGATACCGGCAAGCTGCGATGCGGCGCAAAGTTACGGTAGCGGCCGTTCATGAACATGACAAAGAAGTGGTAGAGAGCGCCGTAGAATACGTGCTGGCGCATGTCGCCCCAATGCGACGGCGGCAGCGGGCTATCGATATCGCTCATGTCGAGAGCAGCGCGCATCCCGGCCACGTCCATATCAATGAGCCGCGAGTTGCCGTTCGAGCCGTCCCGTTCATAGGTTACCCAGTATGGGCGCATGTACCCTTCCTCGAATACATGCACGTTCAGGCCTCGGCGTCTCGCCTCGGTCACGGCGACGGCGTGGATCGGGCGGGTATCTCCGTAGAGGACGATATCAGTAATGCCGTGTTCTTCGATTTGTTTGGCAAATGCCTGAACCCATTCATCAGGTGTGCCATCAAACGGAATATAGCGGTCGCGGCGAGACCAGAATACACGGTCACCCGTATTGAAACCGATGCGCCAGACTTCGCATCCGGCGGATTCCAGCATTCGCGCAAGATTGTCGAAGAATGGCCCATGGGGTCCCTGCAGAAAGAGAAAGACCCGCTCCTGCGGGCTGGTGCCTGGCATTTGATGACTGCTCACGTCTTATTCTTCGCTATCGACACTTATTGTGCCCGTTGAAAGAAACTATGGCCGCTGCGGCAAATTCTGGCAAGATGCAGACTTGCCGCCTTGGCGTCCTGTAGTTACGTGATGAAGGACAGAGATTAAGGAGTAATTTGCATGTTCACGGGTATCGTCACCGATATTGGAACGGTCGCGGAACTGGATCAGCAGGGCGATCTGCGGGCGCGGATTTCGACGTCTTACGATACCTCCCGCATCGACATGGGGGCATCGATCGCCAGCGATGGCGTCTGCCTTACGGTGATTGATCTTGGACCTGACTGGTACGATGTGCAGATCAGTGCCGAGACCGTGTCAAAGACGAATATCGGCAAGAATGGCTGGAAGGTCGGCAAACGGCTCAACCTCGAACGTGCACTCAAGGTCGGTGATGAACTGGGCGGCCACGTGGTGTCGGGGCATGTGGACGGCACCGCCGAAGTGCTGGATATCCGGGACGAAGGCGATAGCACGCGTTTCACCTTTCGCGCCCCGCGAGAGCTTGCGCGTTTCATCGCGCCGAAAGGGTCGGTGGCGCTCAATGGTACGTCGCTGACCGTGAACGAGGTTTCGGATTGCGATTTCGGCGTCAATCTCATCCCGCATACCAAGGAAGTGACGACCTGGGGCGAGGTGGCCATTGGTGACGCGATCAACCTCGAGATCGACACCTTGGCGCGCTATGTCGCGCGGCTGAAGGAGATGGAATGATGGCGGGTATCGGTCACAACAACGGTCCGGCAATGGAGCGGGGTCACACGTGGCGCAGCTATCAGTGGCGGCGCGCTCAGCAGAAATTGATGCCCAATACCATCCCGCTGATGATTGTGCGGATGCGGGTCAAACGCGCCGCAGAGCTTGGCCTCGATTACAAGACCTACGCGTCGATACGGCAGACGTCGGGGCAGGACATCATGGGGCTGCTGTTCTCTTCGAACGCGCTGCGGATCATGGCGAACGGGGCGAAGATGCCCGAAGATCGCAATCGCGCGCTCGAAGCGATCAAGTCGGCGCAGAAACTTTCACTCGTGCATCGACCGGTACGGCCCGAGGATGCGCTTGCCGCCAACCCGGTCATCGACGCGACCGAAGCGGCACCTCTCTTTACCGACAGCTGGTCGGATATGCGGGCGCGGCTACAGAGTTTCATGCGGGCGCGGCGGTTGCCGGGCAATCAGGTGCTGGTGATCGGCGACGCGCCGCTTGAGGACAGCTGGACGGCAGCGGCCAAGGCTGGCGGGTACGTTTCTGCCGATCAATACTTTGACCAGCGTGCGGGATAGCATTGCGGCTGTGTAATTACGTTTGGTTTGGTCTGCATTGAAACACAGCATATCATCTGCTGAGGTCTGGCAATCGTTGCGGGGCTGGTTTATCTGCGCCGCACCCTGTCCTGAAAGGCTGCGCCATGAGTTTTGAAACCCCCGGTCCCGTCGAAGCCAATCTTCGCGATTCGATCAGCCCGATCGAGGAGATCATCGAAGAGGCGCGCAAGGGGCGGATGTTCATTCTGGTCGATCACGAAGATCGCGAGAATGAAGGCGACCTTGTGATTGCCGCGGAGTTTGCCGATGCGGCAGCGATCAATTTCATGGCGACCCACGGGCGCGGTTTGATCTGCCTGCCGATGACTGCCGAGCGTGTCGACAGCCTTGGGTTGCCGATGATGGCGGTCAACAACTCTTCGCGTCACGAAACGCCCTTCACCGTGTCCATCGAGGCGCGGGAAGGTGTGAGCACCGGGATTTCCGCCGCCGACCGCGCCCTGACCGTGGCGACGGCGATCAATGAACAGAATACGATGGCATCGCTGGCGACCCCGGGACATATCTTTCCCCTGCGCGCGCGCCGAGGCGGGGTACTGGTGCGTGCCGGTCATACCGAGGCCGCTGTCGATATCTCGCGCCTTGCCGGTCTTAAACCCGCCGGTGTGATCTGTGAGATCATGAACCCGGACGGGACGATGGCCCGGCTGCCTGAACTTGTCGGCTTTGCAGCCGAACATGGGCTGAAGATCGGGACGATCTCGGATCTGATCGCCTTTCGCAGCCGCAACGACAACCTCGTGGTCGAAACCAGCCGACAAAAGGTTCAGTCCGAATTCGGCGGTGAATGGGATATGCGGCTTTATACCGACCAGATCCATGGCATCGAACATGTGGTGTTGATCAAGGGCGATATCACCACGCCTGAGCCTGTCATTACCCGTACACATGCGATGCACGAAGCGTCTGACATTCTCGGCATCGGCCCGCGTTCGGTACATGAGGTGCCACGGGCGATGGAAATCATCGCGCGCGAGGGGCGGGGCGTCGTCTGCCTTTTCCGCGAACCGCGAAAGACGCTCTATGCCCGCGAGGATGACGGGCCGCGTACGATCAAGCAGACCGGTCTTGGCGCGCAGATCCTGTCCAAGCTGGGGCTGCACGAGCTGGTTCTGTTGACCGATTCCCCGCAAACCAAGTATGTCGGATTGGATGCCTACGGGCTCTCGATCATCGGCACCCGCCCCATCATGTCGGAGAGCTGAAATGGCCGGAACAGAAACTCATTACATCCTGCCGCGTCCTGAATTCGACAAGCCGGTAAAGCTGCTGATCGTCGTCGCGCCTTATTACAAGGACATCGCCGACAACCTTGTCGCCGGGGCAAAGGCCGAAATCGAAGCGGCTGGCGCGAGTTGCGAATTAATCGAGGTGCCCGGCGCGCTGGAAGTGCCGACGGCGATCGCGATTGCCGATCGCACCTCGAACTTTGACGGATTTGTCGCGCTTGGCTGTGTCATCCGGGGCGAAACCACGCATTACGATACGGTCTGCAATGACTCGAGCCGGGCTTTGCAGCTGATGGGGCTGCAAGGTCTCTGCATCGGCAACGGTATCCTGACGGTCGAAAACAAGAAACAGGCCGAGGTGCGTGCCGATCCTGTACAGCAAAACAAGGGTGGTGGCGCCGCAGCGGCAGCATTGCACCTGATCGCGTTGAGCCGTAAGTGGCGGGGTCAGTCGAAGGGCGTGGGCTTCAAGCCGTCCTCGGAAACCTACCGCATCGCTGGCAGCAATGACGGGAGCCAAAGCGCATGACATCGGACCAGACCCTGTCGGGCAATCAGAAACGCAAAATGAAATCCGCTTCCCGTTTCTACGCGGTGCAGGCGCTTTTCCAGATGGAGCATTCGGGGATGACGACAGAAGCCGTCATTCGCGAATTTCTCGACCACCGTTTTGGCGCCACTTACGAGGGCGAAGAGATGCTGGATGGGGATATCGACCTGTTCCGGCAGTTGGTCGAGGATGCTGTGAACAATCAGGCACTGATCGACCAGATGACCGATCGCGCGCTGGTTGCCAAATGGCCGATTGGGCGCATCGATCCGACATTGCGGGGGCTGTTCCGGGCTGCCGGTGCAGAGATCACCCAGACAAAGACGCCGCCGCGTGTCGTCATCTCTGAATTCGTCCAGATCGCCGGCGCTTTCTTTCCCGACGGCAAGGAAACGAAATTCGTCAACGCGGTTCTTGACCACATGGCGCGCGAGGCTCGGCCAGAGGCTTTCTAAAGCCGGGGAGCGGAGCGGCAATGGGTTCCCGTCGATCCAAATAACGCAGCGGCATTCTGCCGCTTTCACAATTTTGCCCTTTTTTCGGACCGTCTACGTATTAGGTTGTAATCAAGACAGGTAAGATTTTACGAAAAAGGAGGCTGCCATGCCCGAACTCGTCAAACTCTACATGCGTCATACGGCTATCGGGTTCGCTATCGCGGGCGGTTTCGTGGCTCTCCTGCTAGGATTCGATGTGCAGAACCTCCGGTCGCTGATCTTTGGGTCGCAGGATGGTATGTTGGCTCTCTTCCTCTTATGGTTCATGAATGGCATCGTTTTCGCCGGCGTGCAATTCGCTTGGGCCGTGATGTCGATGAGCGAAAACAACGAACCGCGCGGCGGGATGCGTGTGCGTCTGCGCAGGGATGAGGTAGCCATTCCCGTCCGGGTCGAAGACAAGCGTCGGCCGTTCTGAGACCCTGAGCGATATAGAAATAGGACAAGGCGCGATTTGATGATCGCGCCTTTTTTTGTTTCTCAATCGTCTCGGGTGATCTGCCTTGGAAAAGGCGATGTGGCGGGACCACCGCAACCGTTAGGCTTTGATTCCCGAGGACCTGTGTATACAGGTGGGCACCAGGTAAACGGACCAGGATCCGAACAGAGCCAGTTCCCTCGGATTTGCTTAAGGCCACCGGAATGCTACCATTCACGGGAAGGGCAGAACCCGCCATCGCTTGACATAGGCTGGCGCGACGGGCGGGACAAGGGGCCAGTCAAAAAACTGTATCCGCGCCCATGATCCTTCGTGTCATATCTTGAACCGACCTTGGGCTTGAATTTTGTTCACGTATTGTTCATGTTTGGCGCATGAGCAATCTACTCGCCCCCGATATCAAGCCCGGCCAGCTCTTGGCGCGTGGCGTTGCCCGGTTCCTGCACGGGCACGGGTTTGTTTCCGTAGAAGAATTCGTACCCGCACGCGGATTGCGCGTCGATGTGATCGGATTGGGACCCAAAGGTGAAATCTGGGTCATCGAATGCAAATCATCGCGCGCTGATTTCCAGTCGGATTTCAAGTGGCAGGGATATCTGGAATGGTGCGACCGGTATTTCTGGGCGGTCGATCAGGATTTTCCGACCGACCTTCTTCCGGACGAGACGGGGCTGATCATCGCGGACTCCTACGATGCAGAGATCATCCGCATGGCGCCCGAAGACAAGGTCGCGCCGGCCCGCCGGAAAGTCATCGTTCAGAAATTTGCAACCCACGCGGCGCGGCGATTGCAGGCGCTGCGTGACCCGGGATTCGTAACGGGCGGGTTTACTTCCTGATCGACTGAGCGGCTTTGGCCGCTGCACGGATCTCTTCTGCGATTTCCTCGGCTTCGTCCGGTTCGAAATCCATCGGTATCTCGACACCCTGTGCTTCGACGAAAATGCGCACCATGCCTTTGTCCGTCGGTCCGATCTGAAGATTCGCCTCGACGTCGCGTTCGCTGTTGATACCCATGAGTCCCTCTCGCGTGAATAAGCGAGGGTGCTATCCCGCGTTGTCTTGAGAATCAAGCGGTCTTGGGTGTTTCATCCGGCATGTCCGCAGTCGTGATTCGATCCTTTGAGCCATCCGACGCAGAGTGGCTCGTTCAGCAACATCGCGAGCTTTACGCCCGCGACGAAGGCTTTGACGACAGCTTTGGCGATCTGGTTGCGGAAATAGTTGAGGATTTCGTCGAGAACCATAACCCGGACCGCGAGTCGGGCTGGATAGCCGAGCGCGACGGAGACCGGCTCGGCAGTATTTTCTGCGTATCGCTCAGTGAGGAAACGGCAAAGCTGCGCCTGTTCCTGGTAAAGCCAGAAGTGCGGGGCAGCGGGCTTGCGCAAAGACTTCTTGAGACATGTACGGGGTTTGCGCGTGAAATCGGGTGCAGGGAAATGGTGCTATGGACCCATGAAAGCCACCGCGCGGCTTGCGCTTTATACAGGCGCAACGGGTGGACGCTGATGTCGAGCGAACCGGCGCGCTCCTTTGGCGTTGACGTCGTGGAACAGCACTGGCGTACCGATCTTTGAACAGGAACTTGCGCTGGGGGACTTGCATTCGATTTGCGGCTTGAGTACATCGCCCCTCAGTGCCGCCTTAGCTCAGTTGGTTAGAGCGCTGGATTGTGGATCCAGAGGTCCCCTGTTCAAGCCAGGGAGGCGGTACCATCCTCAAAATACCAAGCGTACTTTACTCGGTCAGTCGGCAGTGACGTTTACGTCGACTGTTTGTGCTAGTTCACCGTTGCTGCGGTTGAAGATCAGGATACGCGTGCCGCCTTCGACAACCACCGCGTACCAACCCGGTGTCATGGTGAAGGATTCGGCGGTTACACCATCGGGCAGGGTGATCGCCTGAGGGACAACCGGGGCGCTTGCCGAGAAACGGATGACAAACAGCGCGACTATCACTAAAAGCCCGCCAATCATTACCGTCGTCAGTACCGTGACCAGCACCCGCAAGAGGCGCAGGTTGGCCGGTTCGGATTCCGTGTTCAAAGGATCACTCATGGCCACCCGTCAGATTACTTTCGTTATCGCGGACAACCCGCCACCCCGCCTTGATAAGGCGCTTTCCCGGGATGTGCCAGACGAGGCAGCCCTGTCGCGTACGCGTATCGCTCGTTTGATCGAAGAGGGATTGGTGCAAGTAGACGGCGTCGCCGTGGTGAACGCGAAAGCGCGGGTCGAGGAGGGGGCTGAGATTTCCATCTCGCTGGAAGAGGCGGAGGAAAGCCACATCGGTCCGGAAGATATTCCGCTGGATATGGTCCATGAAGATGACGACCTGATTGTCGTGAACAAACCTGCGGGCATGGTGGTGCATCCGGCGCCCGGGACCCCTTCGGGTACGCTTGTGAATGCGTTGCTGCACCATTTCGGCGGCGAATTGTCCGGGGTTGGCGGGGTCAAACGTCCGGGCATCGTTCACCGGATCGACAAGGAAACAAGCGGCCTCCTCGTCGTTGCCAAGACCGATGCGGCGCATCACGGGCTCGCGGCGCAATTCGAAGCTCACAGTGTCGAGAGATACTACCAGGCCTTGTGTCACGGCGTGCCGGATGCGAACGATCCGCGCCTGCGCGGGGTCAAGGGCGCGCGCTTTGAAGCCGGAAACATCCTTTGCCTGACAACGCAACTGGCGCGTCACAAGACGGACAGACAGCGACAGGCGGTCCTGTTTCAGGGCGGACGCCATGCGGTGACGCGGGCGCGCGTTGTCGAACGCTTTGGAGTGCCGCCGGTAATCGCGCGGATCGAGTGCTGGCTTGAAACAGGACGGACGCATCAAATCAGGGTTCATATGGCCCATGCCGGGCACGGGCTGGTTGGCGACCCGGTCTATGGCGGTCGGCGGAAACTGCCCAAAGGCGCGCTGAGCGATGAAACCGCAGCGGCGGTACAGGCGTTTTCAAGACAGGCGCTGCATGCGGCGGTGCTTGGCTTTACACATCCGGTGTCGGGTGAGGAGTTACGCTTTGAGGCGTCCTTGCCCGACGATATGGCGCAGTTGATCGAGCAGTTAGAGACTGTGCAGAACTGACCACTGGATTGTGCGGGTCTGAAATGAACTTCCCATGTGTGTGAGAGCACATAGTTTCGGGTGTGTTTACCCGAAATTAAGGTACATATGTTGCCTGTCTCTTGAACCGCCTTGGCGGGCCACCCATATGGGATGTTAAGAGAATAAACATAAGCAAGGGGGACTAATCTCATGGCTAATTATGCAAATCTCCCGGCCCCGACCCCCGAAGGCGGTCTGAACCGGTACATGCAGGAAATAAGAAAGTTTCCGCTTCTCGAGCCTGAAGAAGAGTACATGCTTGCTAAGCGTTGGGTCGAAGAGCAGGACACCGAGGCGGCGCACAAGATGGTGACGTCGCACTTGCGGCTCGCGGCCAAAATCGCGATGGGTTATCGCGGCTATGGTCTGCCGCAGGCCGAAGTCATTTCCGAGGCAAATGTTGGTCTGATGCAGGCCGTCAAACGGTTTGACCCGGAACGCGGTTTCCGTCTTGCGACCTATGCGATGTGGTGGATCCGGGCATCGATCCAGGAATACATCCTGCGGTCGTGGAGCCTTGTGAAATTGGGCACGACCTCGGCGCAGAAGAAGCTTTTCTTCAATCTCCGCAAGGCGAAGGCCCGTATCGGCGCGCTCGAAGAGGGTGACCTGCACCCCGACAACGTAAAGCAGATCGCGACCGATCTTGGCGTGACCGAGGACGAGGTCATCTCGATGAACCGGCGGATGTCGGGCGGCGATGCGTCGCTGAACGCAACTGTCGGCTCTGAGGGCGAAGGCACGATGGAGTGGCAGGACTGGCTCGAAGACGAAGACGCCAACCAGGCCACAGATTACGAGGAACGCGATGAACTCGTCGCGCGCCGTGAGTTGCTCGCTCAGGCGATGAGTGTGCTGAATGATCGTGAGAAAGACATTCTGACTCAGCGCCGTCTGGCCGAGGAAAACGTGACGCTGGAAGATCTGTCCGCTGAATATGGTGTGAGCCGTGAGCGCATTCGCCAGATCGAGGTGCGGGCGTTCGAAAAGCTGCAAAAGGAAATGCGCGACCTTGCCCGTGAAAAAGGCATGTTGACCAAGGCGTAAGCCAAGGCATCAATAGAATTATGGAAGGGCTGGCGGCAATGTCGCCGGCCCTTTCTTTATTGTGACATCGATATCCGTTGATCCCGTTCTAAGTGAACTGTAGCTAGGGGCACCCGAAGGAAAGGAACACCATCCGTGAAAATGCACGAAACATTCATCAAGCCGATGCACCCGGAAGGGCGACGCTTCGTGGCGATTTTTGCGGCAATCACGCTCGCGCTGTTCCTTCTGTGGGAGCCATTGGGCTGGATTGGCGCTGGTATCACGGTCTGGTGCTACTACTTTTTCCGCGACCCGAACCGCAGCGTGCCGGTCCGTGATGGCCTGATTGTTTCTCCGGCCGATGGAATCGTTTCGTTGATCGAACCGGCCGTGCCGCCAGCGGAACTTGGCCTCGACGATACGCCTTTGATGCGGGTCAGCGTTTTCATGTCTGTATTCAACTGCCATGTGAACCGTACGCCGATTGCCTCGACCCTTGAAAAGATGGCCTATAGGCCCGGCAAGTTTCTGAATGCATCGCTGGATAAGGCCAGCGAAGACAATGAACGAAACAGCCTGTTGCTGCGTCTCGAAGACGGGCGCGTTTTGCCGGTGGTGCAGATCGCGGGGCTTGTAGCACGGCGGATCGTGCCATTTGTCAGCGAAGGCGAATTTCTTCAGACCGGTGAGCGTTTCGGTCTGATCCGGTTCGGCTCGCGTCTTGACGTATACCTGCCGGAAGGAGTGTCGCCGCTGGTGGCGCTGGGGCAAACCATGGTGGCAGGCGAAACGGTTCTGGCCGATCTGACTGCCGATGAACCTGCGCGACAGGCACGGAGCGAATAGATTGAACGAAGATAACCTGACCGACAAACCCGCCAAAAGGAACCGTGCGATCGGACCGCTGTATCTGCTGCCGAACCTGATGACGCTGGGCGCGATCTGCGCCGGCATGACATCCATGCGGGCAGCATTTGACGGGGATGTTGTCCTGTCGATGTCGCTGATCGTTTTGGCGGCCGTGCTGGACGGTCTTGACGGCATGATGGCAAGGCTTTTGAGCAGCGAAAGCGCTATTGGTGCCGAGCTGGACAGCCTTGCGGATTTTCTGAACTTCGGGGTCGCACCCGGGGTGTTGCTATATCTCTGGGCGCTGCAGGAGAGCCGCAGCGTCGGCTGGATTGCCGTTCTTATTTTTGGCATCTGCTGTGCGCTGCGTCTGGCAAGGTACAACGTAATGTCCCGGGCAGCCGCGCCGGGCACGCCGCGCAAGACCTTTTCCGGAGTGCCTGCGCCGGGCGGGGCGCTTCTTGTTCTGATGCCGTTGGTTCTGTCGCGTATCTTTCCCGAGATGAAGAGCACGGGCCTTACCCTGTTCACCGGCTTCTGGCTTTGTGCGGTCGGGCTGATGATGATTTCGCGTGTGCCGACACCATCGCTGAAGATGTTTCGCATTTCCCGCGACAAGGCGGCCTATCTGATGGTCGCACTGATTGCGTTCGTCGCAGCTTTCTTTACCTGGCCCTGGCTGGTCGTATTGGCAACCGAGCTTGCCTACCTTGCACTGCTCGCGCGTTTTGCATTTCGTCCGCCGGCCCTTGAGACTGACGATACCAAGACATGAGCGGCGAATTATTCTGCGGGAAGCCGTTCCCGCAGGACGCGCAGCATGTTTTCCCCCATGACCTTGGCGATCTGTGTCTGGTTCAGACCGGCGTCGAGCAGCGCACTCGTCAGGGCAGGCAGTTCGGACGTGTCGAAAGCGGTCTCGACCGAGCCGTCGAAATCGGAGCCAAGCGAGACATGGTCTTCCCCGACGGTTTCAATGGCCGTAACGATCATAGCGGCGATACCGGCCGGGTCGATGCGGTCGCAGGCCACTTCGGCCCAGTAGCCCATGCCGATAACGCCACCGGTTGCAGCGATCTCTTGCATAAGATCGTCGGGAAAGTTGCGCTTGGCCGGGCAAAACCCGTGTATCCCGGAATGGCTGACGACAAGCGGCATGTCGGTCATAGCCAATACATCGCGCGCAACTTGTGGGCTTGAATGCGCAAGGTCGAGGATCATGTTCCGGTTTTCAACTTCGGCCACGACGGACCGGCCGAATTCGGTCAGTCCGGTATCGCTCTCGCCGTGCAATGAGCCGCCCAATTCGTTGTCAAAGAAATGCTGAAGGCCGACGATACGGTAGCCGGCCGCCTGAATGGCATCCAAGTTCTCAAGCTTGCCTTCGAGCGGGTGGGCGCCCTCGATCCCCAAGATACCGCCGACCATAATGACGCCGCGTTCGCGCAGGTCGAGCATCGTTTCAAGGTCTTTCCGCGTGCGGATGATTTTCAGTAAGTCCGGCGCACGGTTTTCGAATTCGCGAAGCTTTTGAGCCTGGTACAGCGCCCTTTGTAAAAGGCTGTCCCAAGTCCGGATGGGCCAGAGCTGGGCAATCGCCAAGGGAGTGATGTTATCCGAAGCTTCGGCAGAGTTGCTGTCATAGTTTTGACCAGAGGGGCTTTTCGTGACGGCCGTGAAAGCCTGTATCGCGACGCCGCCTTCGAGAAGGCGGGGGATATCGACCTGCCCATAGCTGCCACGTGCAAGCAAGTCGCGGTTCCACAGAAGGCTGTCGGCATGCCAGTCCCCGACGATCAGCGTGTCGTGAAGCGCGCGGGCCTCTGGGCTGACGGGGTAGGGATCGTGTTCGATAACCGAGTTTCGCGACCGTTCCACGTATCCCGGACCAAAGTAGAGCAGCGCAATAACCGCCACCACAAGAACCAGGAGAATTCTTCCCAGCCATTTCCCAACACTGCGCATGCGAACATCACCCCGATTTTTTTCTCAGGCTATTGGGAAATGGGAAAAAGGCAATGGTTACGCGGGGGGAAATGCTTCACTCTGTGGGGCAAGTAAAATGATGGAGCGCTGCGATGGCATTGAACTGGGGAATACTTGGCGGCTCGGCCTTCGCGCTGGCGCAGATGGCGCCGGCAATTCATTCGGCCAAGGGCGCGCGTCTGACCGCTCTGGCGACGTCATCCAGCGAAAAGGCCTCGGCGTTTCAGGCGTATTTCCCGGACCTGCGCATACATCGGTCTTACGAGGAATTGCTTGGCGACCCGGACATCGACGCGGTCTATATTCCCCTGCCCAACACGCTTCACGTCGAATGGACCATGAAGGCTTTGCAGGCGGGCAAGCACGTGTTGAGTGAAAAACCGGTCGCGATGGAAGCGGTCGAAATTGATGCCCTGATTGCGATGCGTGACAGGACCGGGTTGCTTGCAACCGAGGCTTTTATGATCGTGCATCATCCACAGTGGCAGCGCGCACGAGCGCTGATTGCGGACGGAGCCATTGGCAAGCTGGTGCATGTGCAGGGAGTGTTCAGCTACAACAACGCCGATCAGCCCGGGAACATCCGAAACACGCCTGAAACGGGTGGTGGAGCGATACCTGATATAGGTGTCTATACCTATGGATCGACTAGGTTCGCCACAGGTGAAGAGATTACAGCGATCACCCACGCGGATCTCGATTACGAGAACGGAGTCGATACGCTGGCGCGAGTCGAAGCGCGGTTTGAGACATTCTCGGCAAGCTGGGTGAATTCGATGCGTATGTACCCGGCGCAGATGATGAGTTTCGTGGGCGACGCGGGAGTGATCCGGCTAACCGCGCCTTTTAATGCGGGCGTGTTCGGCGAAGCCCAAGTAGAACTGCATCATGGTGATAAGGTGGTGACCGTCGAACGGTTCCCGGGCGTCAATCACTACGTGTTACAGGTCGAGGCCTTTTGCCGATCCGTGGCCGAAGACAAACCGTTTGCGTGGTCATTGGAAGACGCGCAGGCAACGCAATCGCTCATTGATGCCGTTTATGCCAAGGCCGTTGCGGATTGACGGTATTGGAAAGATCCAAGGTCAGCCTTACATTCAATTCTCAGGAGGATTGGTCATGGCAGGCGGATGGGCGCGCGATGGCGCTGTAAGCGAACAGATCGAAGATTCTATCAACGACGAACTGGCGCGGATGAAATCGCGGCGCGGGCCGTCGGGCGAAAGCCTGACCCATTGCGCCGAATGCGAAGAACCCATCCCGGAAAAGCGTCGTATCGCCTTGCCGGGCGTGAAACTGTGCATCGACTGCCAGCAGGAACGCGATGGGTCCTACAAAGCGCGCGGCGGTATCAACCGCCGCGGCAGCAAGGACAGCCAACTGCGTTAGGTCAGTGCCATGCGCATGACATGCTGTGGTCCTTGATCACCGCCAAGGTAAAGTTCACCCGTGTCGCTGAAACCGCTGGAGATGTAGCACCTGATCGCGCCCGCATTGGCCGTATTGACCGTGAGGGCGAGGCTGGTTGCCTCGGGATAGTGCTTGTTCAGAAATGCGGGCAGGGCACGCAGACTTTGACTGGCAACGCCTTTTCCCTGCTGAGCTGTTTCAAGCATGACGGTGCGCAGGCCCAGTTCTCCCGGTAGGGCAAAGTCGTGCTCGCGCTGGTAATCGAGGTCGATCTTGAAGAATCCCACCGGGTCTCCATCGAGCTCGATGGCGTAGAAATCCAGCGTGGGGCTCGGTGAGGCAAAAGCCTCCTCGACTGTGCCGGAAAACCGCACCTGTTCCGGTGCGACCGCGATATGGGCGACCATATGATAGTCGCCCGGCCCAAGCGGGCGGAAAGAAATTTGCATTCTTAGTCTTCCATCGCTTCCAGTTCGTCGATGAAGCCCGAGATCATGTCGAGACCCTTGTCCCAGAATTGCGGATCCGAGGCGTCGAGACCGAAGGGCGCCAGAAGCTCTTTATGGTGCTTGGAACCGCCCGCGCGAAGCATGTCGAAATACTTTTCTTCGAAGCCTTCGTTGCCTTCCGCGTAGACGGAGTAGAGCGCATTCACGAGACCGTCGCCAAAGGCGTAGGCATAGACGTAGAACGGCGAGTGGACAAAATGCGGCACGTAGCACCAGAAGGTTTCATAGCCGTCCATGAACTCGAAGGCCGGCCCAAGGCTCTCACCTTGCACGCTCATCCACAGCGCGTTGATGTCTTCGGGCACCAGTTCTCCGCTGCGGCGGGCCTCATGCAGTTTGCATTCGAAATCATAAAACGCGATCTGGCGCACGACCGTGTTGATCATGTCCTCGACCTTGCCGGCCAGCATGACCTTGCGCTCGGCATTTGTCTTGGCGTTGTCCAGCATCTTGCGGAAGGTCAGCATTTCGCCAAAGACCGAAGCCGTCTCGGCAAGGGTCAGAGGTGTGGAAGACAGCATCTCGCCCTGACCGGCGGCCAGAACCTGATGGACGCCATGACCCAATTCGTGGGCCAGCGTCATCACATCCCTCGGTTTGCCAAGGTAGTTTAGCATCACGTAGGGATGAACCTCGGTAACGGTCGGATGGGCAAAGGCCCCGGGTGCTTTGCCGGGTTTTACACCTGCATCGATCCAGCCCTTGCGAAAGAATGGCTCGGCAATCTCGCCCATGCGCGGATCGAAAGCGTTATAGGCGGACATGACCATTTCTTCGGCCTCGCTCCACGTCACGGTGCGTTCGGTCTGCATCGGCAGCGGGGCGTTTCTGTCCCAGACCTGCATCTTGTCGAGACCCAGCCATTTACGCTTCAGCTCGTAATAGCGGTGGCTCAGTTTCGGGTAGGCGTTGACCACGGCAGTGCGCAGCGCCTCGACCACCTCTGGTTCGACATGGTTGGAGAGGTGCCGACCGGTTTGCGGGGTGGGCATGCCACGCCAGCGGTCCAGAACCTCTTTTTCCTTGGCCTGCGTGTTGTGGACACGGGCAAAGGTCTTGATGTTGTCGGCAAAGACATCTGCCAGCTCGCGTGCGGCGGCTTCGCGCTTGTCGCGGTTCTGGTCGGTCAGCAGGTTCAGGGTGCCTTCGATGTTCAGCGGTTCGCCATCGACCATGAATTCAAGACCGGCGATGGTTTCGTCGAAGAGCCGCTCCCATGCGTCGCCTACCACGCCGAGATCGTGTAGGAACTTTTCCAGCTCGTCGCTCAGTTGATAGGGCTTCATCGCGCGGATGCGGTCAAAGACAGGCTTGTAGCGCGCGAGGGCCTGATTTTCGGCAAAAAGCTTGTCGAGATGGCCGTCGTCAAGACGATTCAATTCGAGCGTGAAGAACACCAGCGGGGTTGTAAAATTGGTGATCTTTTCCTGCATGTCCGACAGGAACTTGGCCCGGCCAGCGTCCGTCGTGAGCTGGTAATAGCGCAGACCTGCAAAGGACATGATACGACCGGCCACGGCGTTGATACGCTCGTTGCGCAGTACGCAGTCGAGCATGCCCTTGGCATCCAGTTCGGCCAGCTTGCCTTCGTAATCCGTCGCGAAAGACGCGCAGGCCTGCTCGAGCCAGTCGAGGTCACGCTTGAGTTCCGGCGCGTCTGCGTCGCTGTAAAGATCGGTCAGATCCCATTCGGGCAGGTCGCCAAGGTTCTTGTCACCACCGGCGGCATTTGCATCACGGACAGGGAAGGGCAGCTGAAACATCTGAATCCTCTTTTATCGTTCGACCAACATCTAGTCGCCACCGGATCGGATAACAATGGCGCGTGGCTTGGGGTTAAATAGAAGGAAAGGGTTAACCGTAAATGGCAAGCATTTCCTTGAGGTCATCGAGCGTATTCGCCTCTTGCAGGGGTTTGTCCTGACGCCATCGGGAGATACGCGGAAAGCGCAATGCGACGCCGGACTTGTGTCGCGGACTGGCGTGGATGCCTTCGAAAGCGATTTCAAAGACATGCTCGGGTGTCACCTGTCGCACGGGACCGAAACGCTGCTGCGTATTCTTGCGGACCCAGGCGGTAATTTTGCGGAATTCTTCATCGCTTAGCCCGGAATAGGCTTTCGTGAACGGCACGAGATCATTGCCGTTCCAGACCGCAAAGGTGAAATCGGTGAAAAGATTGGCCCGACGTCCGCTTCCCGATTGCGCATAGATCATCACCGCGTCGATGGTCAGCGGGGCGAGTTTCCATTTCCACCAGTCGCCCTTTTTGCGGCCAGCCAGATAGGGACTGTCGTTGCGCTTGAGCATGAGGCCTTCGGCCCGGTTGTCCCGGGCCGTTTCCCGGAGTTCGCCGAGCTCGTCCCACGCGGCAAATGGCAGTCGCGGAGAAAGGCGAAGGGGCGCTTCCTCCGGCAGCTGATCAAAGATCGTGGCCAGTTTCGCACGGCGATCCTCAAGCGGCCGCTGGCGCATGTCTTCGCCCGCGAATTCAAGCAGATCGTAGGCATAAAGCACCACGGGCAAATCACTGAGCATTTTGCGCGAGACCGATTTCCGACCGAGCCTTTTCTGCAGGGCGTTGAACGGTTCGGGCCCATCATTCCAGACGAGAATTTCGCCGTCCAGTACCGTGCCTTCGGGCACAAAATCCTTTGCGCGCGAAAACTCGGGGAAAGTGTCGGTGATCAGTTCTTCGCCGCGTGACCAGAGATATTGCTCGCCACCGCGCAGGATCAGCTGGCCACGAATGCCATCCCATTTCCATTCCGCATGCCAGTGCTCGGGCGATCCCAGCGAGTCGGGCTCGTCTTCCAGCGCGTAGGCAAGATAGAACGGGTAGGGCCTGGAGTCGTCCGTCGAGCCGTCTTCGGATTCGATCAGGTCATGCCAGCTCGTGTCGTCCGGGGTCCAGTTACCCATGAGGCGATGCGCAAGTTCGGGCTCGGGTTTGCCGGTTGCCTGCGACAGGGCGCGGGTCATCAATTTCTGGCTGACGCCAATGCGGAAACCGCCAGTTATCAGCTTGTTGAACAGAAACCGCTCGGTCGTGTCCAGCTTGTCCCAAGCGTCGAGAATGATGGTTTTGCGCGTTTCTTCGGGCTGTTGCGCCAGATCGCGCAGTCTATTGATCCATTCCGTCAGGCTGAGGTCGAGCGCCGCATCTGGTTCCGGCAGCAAGAGCGCGATGGTTTCTGCCAGATCCCCGACAACCGGGTAACATTCTTCGAGAAGCCAGAGCGGCAAGCCCGCTTTTTCCGCGGCCCACTCCCTGAGACGGGTCGTCGTGATCGCCCGTTTCGGGCGGCGGCCTGAAAAGAGAGCTATCGTCCACAACCTGTCGTCATCCGGTGCTTCCTGAAAATAGGACGCAAGGGCCGCCACCTTCACCGTCGTTTTGGTGCTGCCATCTATTTCTCTGAAGAGCTTTGCGAAGCGTTTCATTCGGTCTCTGCGCCTTCCGCCGCTTCGCCTTCATATTCCGTGCTGACGATACCTGCGTTCAGGCCGCGATCCTTTAGCCAGCGCGCGAAGATGTCTGTGTAGCCATGCGTGACAAAGACATTCTCGGCGCCGGTCTCGGTCACTGCGCGGTTAAGCCCGTCCCAGTCGGCGTGATCCGAGATGACGAATCCTCGGTCCACCGAACGGCGACGACGCACGCCGCGCATCTGCATCCAGCCGCTGGCAAAACCTGTGGAAACCTTACCGAACCGCCGCGCCCATGTGCTGCCAAGTGCGCCGGGCGGCGCGATGACAAGCGCGTCGGGATATTCGGTGCCTTTCGTGTCGGGCTGGACCAGAACCGTGTCGGGCAGCCTGTAGCCCTGTTCACGCAGGATTGCCGTCGTGTTTTCAACCGCACCGTGGCTGAGAATAGGGCCTATGTCCGTATCGAGCAGTGACAAAAGGCGCTGTGCCTTGCCAAGGGAGTAGGCGCCCAGCATCGGGGTAATCCCGTTGGCTATAGCGGTGCGCCACCAAGCGTTTATCTGAGCCGAGATGTCATCCTGCGCCTGCCAGTGGAATATCGGCAGCCCAAAGGTGCTTTCGGTCACGAAACTGTGGCATTTGATGGGCTCGAAAGGCTCGCTCAGCCCGTCGGGTTCGAGCTTGTAATCACCAGAAACGACCCAGATCTCGCCGTCCACCTCGACGCGTATCTGTGCTGAACCCGGGACGTGACCTGCGGGATGAAAAGATACCTTGGCCCCGTCAATGTTGCGGGTTTCCCCGTAGCATATCGTTTCGAGCTGAATGTCGCCGAGGCGATGCTTCAGGATCGGCGCGGCGGCCTGCGTGGCGAGGTATCGGTTGTGACCGGGGCGCGCATGATCCGCGTGACCATGGGTGATCAGCGCCCGGTCAACCGGTCGCCAGGGATCGATATAGAAATCCCCGGCGGGGCAATAGATCCCGCGATCCGTGAAAGTAAGAACTTGCGACTTGCTCATGCGGCAAACCTAGGTCGCCGCATGTGCAGAGCAATCCCGGAGATCTAGGCGCAGTGCGCCTTGTTCTGGCCGTGATCGAATGCGCCGTCGAAATGCGCCTGGAGCATTTCCATGATCCGCTTGCGGGTTTCCGGGCGTTCCATCAGGACCTCGTGCTCGGCATTCGGGACGACATCCAGCGTGCCGTTCGGCCACCGCCGCATCCGGTCATGAACGGCAACCGTGTCGATGATACGTTCATTGTCACCGATAAAGGTCAGACAAGGCATATCGGGCGAAGCTTGCCGCGCAAGGTATTTGCATTCTTCCAGACCTTCGCGCAGCCAGATCATGCTTGGCCCGCCTAGCGCCAGTTCCGGTTTGTCGACTAGCTGATTGCGCATGAATTCATAGGTTTCAAGGTCGCGGGTCAGCACGTTGTCTTCGAACTGATTGACCAGCACATAGCTTTCATAGCGGGTGCTGGGGGGCAGGCGGGTCCCCATACCGACGAGGTTAGCCATACGCGGCAGCGCCCAGCCGAAAGGACGAACAAGCGTGGACATGTAGATGCCCCACATCGGCCCGGTGAAACTGCAGGTTTCGATTGGCAAGCCTTCAAGCGCCGCGCGCAAGCCAATGGCACCGCCCATCGAATGACCAAGAAGATGCCAGCCTTTAGGCGCTCCCAGCGCCTCGGCAACTTTCAGGGCTGCACGTACATCGCGCTGGTAGTCGGTGAATTCAATGACATGGCCGACACGCCGATCTTCGATCAAGCGGTCTGCCATCCCCTGACCGCGCCAGTCGATCGCGAGGGTCGCATATCCATGTTCGGCTAATTCACCGGCGGTACGTCCGTATTTCTCGACGAATTCCGTACGCCCGGGGAACAAAAGAACCGTCCCCCGCGCATTTTCACATGGCCAATAGCCTACACGCAGGCGAACCCCGTCTTCGGCAGTGCACCAATAGGCGGCCCCGCCATCGGGACCATCTGCGAGTTCTGCAAAGAAGGGGGCCTGCGCAAGTGTCATCAGCCCAGCACCGATGCCAGTTTCATCGCCATGCCCATATCGCCATCGACAGCCAGCTTGCCGGTCATGAAGGCGCTCGTGGGGTTCATGTCGCCCTCGAAAATCGATTTGAATGTGTCGGAATCGGCAGTCAGCGTCACGTCGGCCTCTTCATCGCCGATCCGTGCGCCGGTGCCGTCGAGCATGATGGTGCCCATGTCGGAAATATTCAGTTTTGCAGTGCCGTCGAAATCAGCTGCCGCCATCTTGGCGTTCAGTTCCGCCGTCGCCTGCTCCATAAACTCGCTCATATTTTACCTCTCGTTGAAAAATTGACACGCTTGTCTCTGGCCTTCGCCGCGCGCCACGTTACACTGTGACCCGTTATGAGCATTCATCATCCCAATCTCAAACGTACCGTGGCGGCAGCTTTCGCTCTAGTCATGTATTCCTTACCTTTGAGTAGTCAAACCGCTGATTTAACAGATGAAGCGGCGCTTCTCGAAGAGCTGAAAAAGGCCGATTCGACCGAAGCAAAACGCCTTGACCGGCAGCTTCAGGCGCTCTGGAGCAAGAGTGGCTCTCCGGCGTTGGATCTGCTGCTCAAGCGTGGTCGCGAAGCACTGGAACAGGAAGATGTGGATGCGGCGATTGAACACCTGACAGCCCTGACCGATCATGCGCCGGAATTCGCCGAAGGGTATCATGCGCGTGCGTCGGCCTATTTTGCCAAGGAATTGTTTGGGCCTGCCATGGCGGATATCGAACGGGCGCTGGCGCTGAACCCGAATAACTACGATGCGATCTACGGATTGGGGGCAATGTTGGAAACCTTTGATTACCCCCAGCGCGCCTATAATGCCTATGTGCGTGCCCTGGCGATAAATCCGCACAGCGAACCTGTTGCTGCCGCGGTGGAGCGGTTACAGGGACGTATCGAAGGTACGTCTCTCTAAGAGCGATCCATTCACTTCAATGTCAGGAAGCAGATGGTGACAGGATCATCACGGGTCATGGCCGTCCTTGGCCCCACGAATACCGGCAAGACACATTACGCTATCGAACGTATGCTGGGCCACCGTACCGGGGTGATCGGACTGCCGCTTCGCCTGCTGGCGCGTGAGGTTTACGACCGTATCGTGGCGATCCGCGGGCCGTCGGTCGTGGCGCTTGTCACCGGCGAAGAGCGGATCGTCCCCCCACGCACGCAATATTGGGTCTGTACGGTCGAGGCTATGCCAGAAGGCATGGGGTGTGATTTCCTTGCGGTCGACGAAATTCAGCTATGTGCCGATCCTGAACGGGGGCATGTTTTTACCGACCGTCTCCTGCGGTCACGGGGACTGCATGAGACCCTTTTCCTTGGGTCGGACACGATGCGGGGGCCGATTGCCGAATTGGTGCCCGAGGCACGTTTCGTCCAGCGTGAACGCATGTCTCAACTGGTCTATTCCGGCGCGAAAAAGGTCAGCCGGATGCCGCCGCGCAGTGCCATCGTTGGGTTCTCCGTCGACAACGTCTATGCCATTGCAGAGTTGATCCGTCGTCAGAAAGGCGGTGCCGCCGTCGTGATGGGGGCGCTTAGCCCGCGAACGAGGAACGCGCAGGTCGCGCTGTATCAAAACGGCGAAGTCGATTATCTCGTCGCGACGGATGCGATCGGGATGGGGCTGAACCTTGATATCGACCACGTGGCATTTTCCTCTCTGACCAAATTCGATGGTCGCCGCATGCGCCCTTTGGCGCCGAACGAACTGGCGCAGATCGCGGGCCGCGCAGGGCGGGGCATGTCGCACGGGACATTCGGCGTCACCGGCGAGGCGCGTCCCCTAGATGACGGTGTTGCGCAGGCGATTATGGAACATCGTTTCACGCCTTTGAAAAAGCTGAACTGGCGCAACCCAGGTCTGCAATTCGGCTCCTGCGACGCGCTGATCCGGTCGCTCGAAGCCTCGCCCGATAACGAGAATCTCGTCAAGGCGCGCGATGCGGACGATCTGGTAGCGCTGCGTACCTTGTCTGCCAGCGCCGAGGTCGCGGCCCGCGCCAGCGATGCCGTCTCTGTTCGTCTGCTCTGGGACGTCTGCCGTATCCCGGATTTTCGTGGCATCAGCCATGCCGAACACGCCGCCTTGCTTGAGGTCATCTTTAACCACCTGCATCAGAACGGTCAGGTGCCTGATGATTGGATCGCGCGACAAATCAAACGCATCGATCGAACCGATGGGGATATCGATGCGTTAAGCAAACGTCTGGCATTTATTCGCACATGGACTTATGTGGCTCAACGCAAAGGCTGGACGCGGGACGAAAGCCATTGGCGCGGTCATACACGCGCTGTAGAAGATAGGGTGTCCGATGCTCTGCATGAGCGTTTGACGCAAAGATTTGTGGACCGGCGTACGTCTGTACTTCTGCGCCGGCTCAAACAAAAGGAGGCCCTTTTGGCCGAGGTGAACGAAAAAGGTGATGTAACCGTCGAGGGCGAATTTGTCGGACGTCTTGAGGGTTTCCGTTTCCGTGCTGACAAGGGCGCGGCGGGTGCAGAAGAAAAGGCGCTGAAATCGGCGTCGCTTCAGGCGCTTGCGCCGCAATTCCATCTGCGGGCTGACCGGTTTTACAATGCCCCCGATACCGAGATCGACTTTACGGAGCAGGGTGGCCTTATGTGGGGCGACAGTGCGATCGGCAAACTGGTCGCCGGGTCTGAGCCGCTGAAGCCGCGAATCGAAGTCTTTGTTGATGACGTTGCCGGACCAGAAGTCATCCAGAAGGTCGAACGCCGCCTTCAGCATTTCATCGACCGCAAGATCGCCGCACTGTTTGAGCCGCTGCTGAATCTTCAGCGTGATGAAACTCTGAACGGCCTCGCAAGGGGCTTTGCGTTCCGCATGGTCGAAGCCTACGGCATTTTGCCCCGGTCCGAAGTGGCGCAGGAAGTGAAAGACCTTGATCAGGATGCACGGGCCGCGCTGCGCAAGCATGGCATGCGGTTTGGCCAGTTTACTATTTTCATGCCGCTGCTGCTCAAGCCTGCACCGACCCGGCTTCGGCTTGTGCTCTGGGCGCTGGCGAAGAACCTGCAGGAATTTCCCGAAGCTCCGCCGCCGGGTCTGGTGACCGTACCGGCGGTCAAGGATGCGCCGGGTGGCTACCATACCATGTGTGGTTACCGCGAGGCAGGCGAACGGGCGATCCGTATCGATATGTTGGAACGTCTCGCCGACATGCTGCGGGCCGAAAACAGCCGCGCTGGCTTTGAAGCGAAACCCGATATGCTGTCGATTACCGGCATGACGCTGGAACAGTTCGCCGATCTCATGGGTGGTCTTGGTTACCGCGCAGAACGGGGTGAGCGGGAGAAGGTTAAACCGGCTGATAAGGTCATGCCGGACCCGGTAGAAGCACCCGCAGGCACCGGAACAGAAGACGAAACGGTATCTGAAGACACGCCCGTTATGGATCGCGGCGATGATGCGCCGGCTGGCGGAGTCGTCGAAGCACCGGAAACACCGGCACCGGCAGATATTGTCGAAGAAACTGCAGACATTCCCGCAGACGGGATTGCGCCGATCGCCGAGGAAAAGGCCGAAGAGCCCGAAGTTCCGGCTGAAATTCCGGAGATGTCGGAAACAGAGGTTGCGCCCGGAACAGCTGCCGATGCAGAGATTGCCGGTCCCGAGACCGAAGTTTACTTTACCTTCACCTGGGGCCGTACGCCCAATCACAACGCACGTTCCAAGGGCCCGAGAGGGGCAGGGGCAGGCAAAGCACCGCAGGGTAAAGGTAAGCCGCGCGGGAAGAAGCCGCAGGGCAAAGGCAAACCCCAGTCGGGCGGCAATTACTCTGCTCGTCCGCCGAAGAACGAAAAGAAAATCGACCCGGATAATCCTTTTGCCGCCGCTCTAATGGGGCTTAAGGACAAGAAGTAATCGCCATGAGCGACGCGTCGGAAAAACTGCGCGTCGATAAATGGCTCTGGTATGCCCGATTTTTCAAAACGAGGTCGCTGGCGACGAAAGAAGTCGGCAGCGGCAACCTCAGGCTGAATGGCACGCGCGTCAGTAAGGCATCACAGGTGATTTCTCCCGAAGACGTGCTGACCTTTACTCAAGGAGCGCGCGTCCGGGTCGTTCGTGTAGTCGCAATTGGGAACAGACGCGGGCCAGCGCCCGAAGCCCAGACACTCTACGAAGATCTCACTGAATCGGAGGAACAGGCCAAGCCTGTCGAACGGGTTGGAGAGCGGCCCACCAAAAAAGACCGGCGCGCTCTGGACGCTTTCAAGCAAGAAGGTGGCGAGTAATTACACAGGGATACCGGTTTCCTGCCCGTCCAGCGTAGTGGTGTTCTTGTCACGCCAATATTGGCGCAGGTCTTCGTCAGATTTTCCGTCGACCCAGGATTGCATGGTGTCCCGGTCCTGCACAAAATCCATGAACGGCACGGCATAACCACAGGATGTCTGCACCATGTCGACGGTCACGTCGTAGATCTGCCGCGCACTGCGGTGAGCGGGAAATTCGACGGCGCGGTTGTCCCATCCTTCATCTCCGGGGTGATAGGTCGCTGCAGTGCCATAGCAGCGAAGGATCAGGGGGCGCCGCGTGAAAGAACACCACATGAGCGTCATGCGCGGATCCTGCTTCAGGTGACCCGCCGTTTCATTGCCGGACCCGGTCAGGTTCATCCACAATATGCGGTTCTCGCCCAAGATACGTAATGAATCCATGCCCTTCGGCGAAATGTTGACCCGACCGCTCGGCCCTGCCGAACCGGAAAAGAACATGTGCTGTTGTTCGATGAACACACGATGATCTACGGTAAGTGCAGGAAATTGCTTGGCCATCGCTCACTCCACGGTAACGGATTTCGCCAGGTTGCGGGGCTGGTCCACGTCTGTGCCTTTGGCTACCGCCGTGTGATAGGCGAGCAACTGGGCCGGGATCGCATAAAGAATTGGTGTCAGGGCCGGTGCGATTTTCGGCATCTTGATCGATAACCATACGCCGTCGCTCGCCTCGGCGATCCCGTCGCTGTCGGAAATCAGCACGACCTGTCCTTTACGTGCCATTACTTCCTGCATGTTCGAAACGGTCTTGTCGAAAAGCGCGTCGCAAGGGGCCATTACCACGACAGGCATATGTTTGTCGATTAGCGCGATCGGGCCATGTTTCAGTTCTCCGGAGGCATAAGCTTCGGCGTGGATGTAGCTGATTTCCTTTAGTTTCAGCGCACCTTCCAGTGCGAGAGGATACATCGGGCCGCGACCGAGAAACAGGACATCCCGCGCCTCGCTCAATTGCTGCGCAGCGCGCCTGACGTTTTCGCTTTCATCCAGCGCCGAGCCAAGCAGGGCGGGAAGTCCGCGCAAGGTGGCCACGTGATCGGCCAGTTCATCCTCGCTTAGCGTACCACGGTCTGCTGCGGCCTTCAGTGCCAGCATCAACAAAACGGTAAGCTGGCAGGTGAACGCCTTGGTCGAGGCCACGCCGATTTCCACCCCGGCATGAATGGGCAGCACGAGATCGCTTTCGCGCGCGATTGAACTCTGCGGCACGTTGACGACCGAAACGATTTTGTCTGCCTTGCCGGAAACGTAACGCAGCGCGGCGAGCGTATCGGCGGTTTCACCGGACTGGCTGACAAACAAAGCAAGCGTGCCATCGGTTACCGGCGGTTCGCGATAACGGAACTCCGAAGCAATATCGACCTCGACGGGCAGGCGCGCGAGTTGCTCGAACCAGTATTTCGCCGTGAGGCATGCGTAATAGGCGGTGCCGCAGCCGACCATCGTCATGCGCTGGATCTTGGAAAAATCGATGCTGGGGTCCGGCAGTTCGACCGATCCGCCGCCTGCGGGCAGATAGTGCCCCAGTGCTTCGGCGATCACATGCGGTTGTTCAGAGATTTCCTTTGCCATGAAATGCTTGTGCCCCGCCTTGTCGATGCGGGCGGAAGCAATCTGGATTTCCTGGATATCGCGTTCGACCGGTGCGCCATTCAAATCGTAGATTTGCAGCGAACTCCTGGTCACAACGGCGCGGTCACCTTCTTCGAGATAAGTAATCCGGTCGGTCAGCGGCGAGAGGGCGATAGCGTCCGATCCCACGTACATCTCGCCGTCGCCATGTCCGATGGCAAGCGGCGATCCCTTGCGCGCGGCGATGATGAGATCGTCCTGACCTTCAAAAAGGAATGCGAGCGCAAACGCACCCTGCAGCCGATCAAGCGTCTTGAACACGGCATCAGTCGGGCTGTCACCGCTGCGCATATATTGCTCGGCGAGCAACGCAACGGTTTCGGTGTCCGTCTCGGTGACGAATTTCACCCCGGCTTCGGCCAGCTCACTGCGTAATTCGCGAAAGTTCTCGATGATGCCATTATGGACAACCGCGACTTTGCCAGCCTGATGGGGGTGGGCGTTCGTAACTGTTGGCGCGCCATGGGTTGCCCAGCGGGTGTGACCGATGCCGGACTTACCTGTCAGCGGCTCGTGAACCAGAAGATCGGACAGATTGACGAGCTTTCCGACAGCACGGCGACGGTCAAGCACACCGTCATTCACCGTGGCGATACCGGCACTGTCATATCCGCGATATTCAAGGCGTTTCAGGGCCTCGACAAGGATCGGGGCGGCTTCATGCTTGCCGAGAACGCCAACAATTCCGCACATCTTTCTTACCCTTTTCCCTGCTGAGCTTTGCGCGCCTTTAATATTTCGAACAATTTACGCGCAAATCCCGGTTTATTCACCTGACGGGCGCGAGCGACCGCCATTGCCTCTGCCTCGACGTCTTTTGTTATGACCGAACCGGACGCTGTCATCGCACCGTCGCCCAGTGTCACTGGAGCGACCAGCATCGTGTCCGAACCGATAAATGCGTTCGCGCCGATTACGGTGCGATGCTTCATCACGCCGTCGTAGTTGCAGGTGATCGTACCTGCGCCGATATTTGTTTTCTCGCCTATATCGGCATCGCCGATATAGCTCAGATGGTTGATCTTGGCGCCCTCGGCAATGTTTGCCTGCTTGATTTCGACAAAGTTGCCGATGTGAGTGTTCTCGGCAAGTTCTGCGCCGGGGCGGAGCCGTGCAAACGGCCCTATGGTTGCCCCACGGCTGACGTGGCAACCTTCTAGGTGCGAAAAAGCGCGGATCGTGACGCTGGACTCGATTGTTACATCGGGGCCAAAGACAACATTCGGCTCGATCACACTGTCGCGACCGATGACCGTATCATAGGCAAGGTAGACCGTTTCAGGTGCAAGCAGGGTTACCCCGTCTTCGAGCAAGGAATTACGCGCTCTTGTCTGGAAAACCGCGTCGGCGGCCGCCAGATCTGCGCGGGAATTCACACCAAGCGTTTCGGCCTCATCACATTTGACAGCCGTAACGCTCAAGCCCCGTACATTCGCATGTTCGACAATATCCGTCAGGTAGTATTCTCCCGAGGCATTTTCATTGCCGACTTCGGCGATCAGCTCGAAAAGGGTATCCGAATTGCAAACCAATAGGCCGCTATTGCAAAGGCTTATGGCGCGCTCTTGATCCGTGGCGTCTTTGTATTCAACGATCCTCAGGAGCTTGTCACCTTCGAGGACAAGTCTGCCGTATCGGGCCGCAATATCAGCGGTGTCAAAGCCCAGAACGACGAGGTCATGATGTTCGCGCGCCTCTGTCATGGCGCTTAGCGTCCCGGCGGTGATGAACGGCGTATCGCCGTAAAGAACCATGATATCGCCGGAAAACCCGGCCAGCGCGTCCCGCGTCTGGTCCACCGCGTGTGCGGTGCCATTCTGCTCGCGTTGAAGGACCACAACCGCGTCTTCGTCGATCTCTTGCACCGCCGCGCGAACCTGATCCGCGCCGTGGCCCGCCACGATGACTGTTCGCACCGGATCAATCGCCGCCCCTGCGCGCATCGCATGGGCCAGCATCGGGGCCTGTGCAATCGGATGCAGCACTTTTGGCAGGTCTGAGTTCATCCGCGTCCCTTTTCCGGCGGCGAGGATGACAAGTGCGGTGTCCATGGGCGTTTTCTCTTTGTATTTCGATTCCGACCGTTTTATCCGCTGAATACCGCGGCGCAAGCCGCGCCGGGATCAATCTAGGTTGCACGTTGCAACAGGCAGAGGCGGATTCACGCCGACAGAAGGGGATTTCATGCGGACGGTCATTTTCGACCTTGATGGAACGCTTGCCGATACGTCGCGCGATTTGATCGCCTCGGCCAATTATTGTTTTCGCGAAATGGGGCTGGGAGACATACTTGATCCGGTCAAGGATGCCGCGATTGCCTTGCGGGGCGGCCGCCGTATGCTGAGCGAAGGGCTGGACCGGCTTACGCTCTTCGATGCGGCGACGGTCGATCAGTATTACCCGATCCTACTGGAAGCCTATGATCAGGACATCGCCAGCCACACAACGCTTTATCCCGGTGCGATGGATGCAGTCGAAACCCTGCGCCGACTTGGGTATGGCGTCGGCATCTGTACGAATAAGCCCGAAGCTCTGGCCGAGAAGCTGTTGCAGAGTTTAGGTGTGCGTGATGTATTCGCGTCGATGGTCGGTGCCGACACGCTGCCGGTGCGCAAACCTGATCCGGAGCCCCTGCGCGAAGCGGCACGGCGGGCAGGGGGCGATCCGGCACTTTGCGTTCTGATCGGAGATAGCGACACGGACCGGAATACGGCGCGCGCCGCCGGGGTCCCCTCGGTTCTCGTGACCTTTGGTCCGGCGGGCGACGACATGGCTGCGCTGGAACCCGAAGCGCTGCTCCACGACTTTGCCGACCTTGCCGACGTGGTGGGAAATTTGATCGGACGCAACGGAAATGCCGATCAAGCAACGGCATAGAAGTGAGCCAAATTCGTGCCGTCGCGATGCGGTTCCCGACCAACCCTGCAAGGTCACTTGACGCATGTTTGGCCCAGGCGCAGAAAGAGGCATGAAAGAGATTTTCAAGGGTAGTTTTACCCAGCAAGAACCGATCCCCGATGCGGCTATCGCAGCCGCCGTGCGCATCATGCAAAGCGGGAGGTTACATCGATACAACGTTGCCGATAACGAGCTTGGCGAAACAGCGCTTTTGGAGCAGGAGTTCGCAGAATTCACTGGTGCCAGGTATTGCGTGGCCGTTGCTTCGGGGGGCTACGCCATGGCGACCGCGCTTCGAGCGGCCGGTGTCAAACCGGGCGACAGGGTACTGACAAACACCTTCACGCTGGCGCCTGTGCCCGGCGCGATCGCTTCGCTGGGGGCTGTCCCTGTATTCGTTGGCGTGTCCGAGAGCCTTACAATCGATCTTGCCGACCTTGAGGCAAAGGCAGATCAGGCGGATTACCTGCTTCTGTCGCATATGCGTGGCCATATCTGTGACATGGACCGGCTGATGGCGATTTGCGACGGAAACGGTATCGCAGTGATCGAGGATTGCGCTCATACGATGGGGGCGCATTGGCGCGACGTTCCATCCGGGCGTCACGGCCTCGCCGCCGCATATTCCTGCCAGACGTACAAACACATCAATTCGGGCGAAGGCGGGTTCCTCGTGACCGATGACGAAGAACTGGCCGCGCGTGCCATCATCCTGTCCGGGTCTTACATGCTCTACGAACGCCATCTGGCGGCGCCCGCGCCGGACACTTTCGCGCAGATTAAGTATGACACGCCGAATGTCTCCGGACGGATGGATAACCTTAGGGCGGCGCTTCTGCGCCCGCAACTGGCGGCGCTGCCCGAACAGGTCCAACGCTGGAACAAGCGCTACAGGACCATTGAGGCAGGTCTGCGCGAAACGCCCGGTCTTACGGTCGTCGAGCGTCCCCCGGAAGAACATTTCGTGGGCTCCTCGATCCAGTTTCTGTTGTCAGACTGGCCGGCGGAAAAGGTCGAAGACGTTGTTTCGGGATGCGCTCAGCGCGGTGTCGAGCTGAAATGGTTCGGTGCGTCTGAGCCGAAGGCGTTCACTTCGCGCTATGACAGCTGGCGATATGCACCTTCAGCGCCGATGCCAGAGAGTGATCGCGTCCTGTCCGCAATACTCGACATGCGCGTGCCGCTGACATTCAGCGAGGAAGATTGTGCGCTCATCGCTCGGATCATCCGGTCAGAGGTAAGCACGGTATTCCAGTCGGAACCGGCCTGAGCCCTCAGTCCGAATTGTAAAGCGGGACAGTCGACATCGACAGCTTGGCGGAGCCGTCGGTCAGTTCAGCTGCGTGGGCAAGGTAAATCAGCGTCTGGTTCTTTTCGTCAAAGATCCGTTTGACGCGCAAGGATTTCAGAATAATCGAGCGGGACGTTCGAAAAACGTCTTCACCGTCCTCGTCGCGGTCGATGTCTCCGATTTTTATCGGTCCGGTCTGCCTGCAAGAAATAGACGCGTTGGAGGGATCCTCGAACCAGTTCCCCTTTGACAGGCGGTCGAACAGCCCGCGGTCGAAATATGCGATGTGGCAGGTCACACCCTCGACCTTGGGGTCGGCAATGGCTTCGATCATGATGTCATTGCCAACCCAATCCACGCCGACTTCTCCGACCTCCTCGGCCCAGACGGGCCCGGCACAAATCAGCAAGGCGGCGAAAACGGCGCGGATATTAATCATCGGTCAGACTTTCGTTTCAGTCAAAAGGTGATCTGACCATGCTCGCCGCCGTCCGGCGTGTCATCCGTTAAATTCGCTTTTGCGACTTCATAGAGGAACGCGGCAGAGCTTTCCGTCAGCCAGACTTCTGCCTTGTGCGGGGTGAACTTGATCAGGCGAACATCCTCGTCTTCACGGCCATCTTCAAACCACGCGGCGGCAAAGGCGTTCCATACCTCGTCCAGCTTTTCGCTGTCGTTCGATATCTCCAGCCGACCTTCCACATTCGCATAAATGTCTGCTTTGGGATCGGCCACATAAAACGCGGCTTCGGCGCCGCCATGGGCGGCTTTTTCGGGGTCCGTGCCCGCAGCGGTAATGAACCAGATTGCGTTGTCGTCCGCGTCGGCTTGCGGCGCCATTGGAACGGGGCGCTCTCCACTCGCGGTCAGAAGGCCTGCCTGTACATTATCGATCCGTTTCCAGAAGTCGGCTTTAAGATCCGTTGCCATGATTCATTCCTTTCAGCTTTCGATCTTTCCTGACAACGCCGCCACGGCACTCTTGTTCCTTCTGCTTGACCGGCGGAAACCGGAAGCGTAGGATATGAACGAGTGTTCAATAAATCGGGGAGGCGGCGTATGTTCACAGCAGCTATGCAATTCGATCTTGGCGAGGACGTGAACGCGCTGCGCGAAATGGTGCACCGCTGGGCGCAGGATCGGGTGAAACCGATGGCCGCCGAAATCGACCGGTCTAACAATTTCCCTGCCGAGCTGTGGCGAGAAATGGGCGAACTCGGCATGCTGGGCGTGACTGTGCCCGAGGAATTCGGCGGCGCGGGCATGTCCTACTTGGCACATACCGTCGCCGTGGAAGAAGTCGCACGCGCCAGCGCGTCTGTCTCGTTGTCCTATGGCGCGCATTCGAATCTCTGCGTCAACCAGATCAAGCTGAACGGGTCGCAGGAGCAGAAAGAAAAATACCTGCCAAAACTTGTTTCCGGCGAACATGTCGGCGCGCTCGCGATGAGCGAGGCCGGCGCCGGATCGGACGTGGTGTCGATGAAGCTCCACGCGGAAAAACGCAACGATCACTATAGGTTGAACGGCAATAAGTACTGGATCACCAACGGCCCCGACGCGGATACGCTGGTCGTTTATGCCAAGACGGACCCGGATGCGGGGTCCAAAGGCATAACCGCCTTCCTCGTCGAAAAAAGCTTCAAGGGGTTCTCGACCTCGCCGCATTTCGACAAGTTGGGCATGCGTGGGTCGAACACGGCCGAGTTGATCTTTGACGACTGCGAAGTTCCGTTCGAAAACGTGCTCGGGGAAGAGGGCAAAGGCGTTAAGGTGTTGATGTCTGGTCTTGACTACGAACGCGTCGTCCTGGCTGGTATCGGAACCGGTATCATGGCCGCCTGCATGGATGAGATCATGCCTTACATGGTCGAACGCAAGCAATTCGGCCAGCCAATCGGGAACTTTCAGCTGATGCAGGGCAAGATCGCCGATATGTACACCGCGATGAACTCCGCCCGCGCCTATGTGTACGAGGTTGCCAAGGCCTGCGACCGCGGCGATGTCACCCGCCAGGATGCGGCGGCCTGTTGTCTCTATGCTTCCGAGGAGGCAATGAAACAGGCGCATCAGGCGGTTCAGGCCCTTGGCGGCGCAGGGTTCCTGAACGACGCGCCGGTCGCCCGTATTTTCCGGGATGCGAAGCTCATGGAAATCGGGGCTGGCACGTCGGAAATCCGGCGGATGCTGGTTGGCCGGGAACTCATGTCGGCGATGGCCTGAACGGCGAAGGACGCCGGCTTTGCCGGCTCCTAAAAACAGCGGCGCCATGACGCCAGCGATCGGATCGATCTGGAGATCACATGAAACTGCAATCGAAAGCCCTTCCTACCTCCGATGATTTCAAGGCCAATGTCTCGGCCCATCTGGAGGCGCTGGCCGAGATTCGGGAAGCTGCCGCCAAAGCGGCCGAAGGCGGTGGCGAAAAAGCGCGGGAGCGTCATGTCAGCAGGGGGAAAATGCCACCGCGCGAGAGGGTTGCCAACCTTCTCGATCCCGGCTCTCCCTTTCTCGAAATCGGGGCAACGGCGGCGCATGGCATGTATGACGATGCGGCCCCGGCGGCAGGCTTGATTGCCGGCATCGGGCGTATTCATGGTCGCGATATCATGGTCGTCTGTAATGACGCGACGGTAAAGGGCGGCACCTATTACCCGATGTCCGTCAAGAAACACCTGCGCGCCCAGGAAATAGCGGAAACAAATTGCCTGCCTTGTGTTTACCTCGTCGATTCCGGCGGCGCCAACCTGCCAAATCAGGACGAGGTGTTCCCTGACCGAGAGCATTTCGGACGGATCTTCTTCAACCAGGCGAATATGAGCGCAAAGGGCATTCCGCAGATTGCCGTTGTCATGGGCTCCTGCACGGCGGGTGGGGCCTATGTTCCGGCCATGTCCGACGTCACGATCATCGTCAAGGAACAGGGCACGATCTTCCTTGCCGGTCCCCCGCTGGTGAAAGCCGCAATCGGCGAGGTCGTCACCGCCGAAGACCTTGGTGGCGGCGACATTCATACGCGCTTGTCCGGCGTCGCGGATTACCTCGCCGAGGATGATACCCACGCCCTTGCGCTGGCCCGGCGCGCCGTTGGCGGCCTGAACCGAAAACAGATCGGCAGCGTCGCCTGGCAACCCTCCGAAGAACCCGCCTATGATCCCGAGGAAATTCTCGGTGTGGTGCCCAAGGACCTGCGCACGCCCTATGACATCCGCGAGGTGATTGCCCGGATCGTCGACGGTTCCCGCTTTGACGAATTCAAGGCCCGCTTCGGAGAAACCCTCGTCTGCGGTTTCGCCCACCTCCGCGGCTGTCCGATCGGCATCATCGCCAATAACGGCGTGCTTTTCTCGGAAAGCGCCGCCAAGGGCGCGCATTTCGTCGAACTTTGCAGCCAGCGCGGCATCCCGCTGATCTTCCTGCAGAACATCACCGGATTCATGGTCGGACGCAAATACGAAGCCGAAGGCATCGCCCGTCACGGCGCCAAACTCGTGACCGCCGTTGCAACGACAAAAGTCCCGAAGATTACGATGCTCGTCGGGGGCTCTTACGGCGCGGGCAATTACGGCATGTGTGGCCGCGCCTATGACCCGCGCTTCCTCTGGACCTGGCCGAACTCTCGCATCTCGGTCATGGGCGGCGAACAGGCTGCCGGAGTCCTCGCAACCGTCAGGCGCGATTCCATCGAACGCTCAGGCGGAACGTGGTCCGAGGCAGAAGAGGCAGAATTCAAGCGCCCCACGCTCGAGATGTTCACTCGCCAATCACATCCGCTCTATGCCAGCGCGCGCCTCTGGGACGATGGCATCATCGATCCACGCAAGACCCGCGACGTCCTTGCGCTCTCTCTGTCTGCTACGCTCAACGCCCCGATCAAAGAGACGCGTTTCGGCGTCTTCCGCATGTAGGACCGGTTCATGATCTGCCTTTTCCTCTTGCACGAAATACTCTCGGGGGTCCGGGGGCAGACAGCCCCCGGTCCATCCTGCAGCCTCGAAGGAAAGATCGATGTTTGACACGATTCTGATTGCCAATCGCGGCGAAATCGCCTGCCGGGTCATAGAGACCGCGCGGGGAATGGGTGTCAGATGCGTGGCGGTCTATTCCGACGCGGACGCCGGTTCGCGCCATGTCCAGATGGCCGATCACGCGGTCCATATCGGCGGCGCAGCGCCGTCTGATAGCTACCTCAAAGCCGAGGTGATCATTCGCGCCGCCCTGGAAACCGGCGCGCAGGCGATCCATCCCGGCTATGGGTTTCTGTCCGAAAATCCCGATTTCGTCGAAGCGGTCGAAGCGGCGGGGCTGGTTTTCATCGGCCCGTCGGCGAAAGCGATCCGTGCGATGGGTCTCAAGGACGCGGCAAAGGCGCTGATGGAAAAGGCCGGTGTCCCGGTCGTGCCCGGCTATCATGGCAAAGATCAGGGTGACGCCTTTCTTTCTGAGCGTGCCGACGAAATTGGCTATCCGGTTCTGATCAAGGCGGTCGCTGGCGGTGGCGGTAAAGGCATGCGGCAGGTTGAAAAGCCCGGCGATTTCGCCGCCGCTCTGGAAAGCGCCCGTGGTGAGGCCCGTACCGCTTTCGGAAACACGGATGTGCTGGTAGAGAAATTTGTCGCCAAGCCCCGGCATATCGAAGTTCAGGTCTTTGGTGATGGCAAGCGCGCGGTTCATCTCTTCGAACGGGACTGTTCCCTGCAGCGCCGCCACCAGAAAGTCATCGAGGAGGCCCCGGCACCCGGCATGACCGAGGAAATGCGCTCTGCCATGGGCGAGGCCGCCGTGCGCGCGGCCGAAGCCATTGGTTACAAGGGGGCAGGCACGGTGGAATTCATTGTCGATGCCTCCGAGGGGCTGCGCAGCGACCGTTTTTATTTCATGGAGATGAATACCCGTCTGCAGGTCGAACACCCGGTGACAGAGGCGATTACAGGCGTCGATCTCGTGGAATGGCAGTTGCGGGTTGCCGCCGGAGAGGAACTTCCGAAACAACAGGATGAACTGGCCATCGACGGGCACGCCTTCGAGGCCCGCCTCTACGCCGAGGACGTGCCGAAGGGATTCCTGCCTGCAACGGGTGAGCTGACCTATCTGGAATTCCCCGCGGATGCCCGCGCCGACAGCGGCGTGCGGGCAGGGGACGTGATCAGCCCCTGGTACGATCCGATGATTGCCAAGGTGATCGTGCATGGGCCGACCCGCGCTATCGCGTTGAAACGCCTTTCACGCGCGCTTGCGGGCACGAAGGTCGGGGGAACCGTCACCAACCTCGCCTTTCTGGGCGCGCTCGCGGGACACGCGGGATTCGCCAAAGGCGACGTCGATACCGGTTTGATCGGCCGCGACATCGACGCACTCGTCTCTGCGCCTGAACCCGAACCCCGCCATGCGGTAGTGGCAGCCATGGCGGTAACCAGTCTGGTCGACTCAAGCTGGGAAAGCGGCTTTTCCCTATGGTCACCCTTGTCGCAAACGGTCCGGCTTTTAGGGGAGGGAGAAATCCTGACCCTGAAAGTCGATGCCGAAGGGCAGAACCGTCAGGCCTGGGACGTGGATGGTGCCAAAGTGATCGCCGAACGCATCTCGGGCACGTGGCTGGTGGGCCACCGGGCAATGCCGGATTTCGCCATTGCCGGATCGACGGTTACGGTGTTTGATGGCTACGGGTTCGCTTTTGAAGCGGTCGATCCGTTTGATCGCGTGGCAGGCAGTCATGGCGACGGCAATCTGATCGAAGCGCCGATGCCGGGACTCGTCAAGGCGATCTATGCAGAGACAGGTGCTTCTGTCAGCGAGGGAGATCGGCTGGCGGTTCTCGAAGCGATGAAAATGGAGCATTCACTGCTGGCCGCCCGCGATGGCGTCGTGGCAGAAGTGCTGGCCAAGGCGGGCGATCAGGTCGACAGCGGTGCAGCGCTGGTCCGGCTGGAAGCGTTGGAATGATCAAGATGGCGGTGCGCGGTCGGAGATAATCTGACCTACCGGCCCAGAGAGGGAGAACCTGACATGACGGGATATGTTGAAATCTTTGAGGTCGGTCCGCGCGACGGTCTGCAGAACGAAAAACGCGAAATTCCGGTTTCGGAAAAAATCGAACTCGTCGATTGTCTGAGCAACGCTGGCTTCAAGCGCATCGAATGCGCCAGTTTCGTGAGCCCCAAGTGGGTGCCGCAGATGGCAGGCAGTGGCGAGGTTCTTCTGGGTATCAAGCGTGCCGATGGTGTGCGATATGCCGCTTTGACGCCAAATATGCGTGGCTACGAGGATGCACTTGCTGCAAAGGCTGACGAAATCGCTGTCTTCGCCTCGGCCAGTGAAGGGTTCAGCCGCGCCAACATCAATGCCAGCATCGAGGAATCGCTCGACCGCTTTGCGCCGATCCTAGAGGCCGCTCGCCATATCGATCTCCCGGTTCGGGGTTATGTATCCTGCGTGACAGACTGCCCGTTCGACGGTCCCACCGCACCGTCGCAGGTGGCTGCGGTTGCGGACCGCCTCTTTGCCATGGGATGCTATGAGATTTCCCTCGGTGACACGCTGGGCAAGGCCACCCCGGACAGTATCGCGCGCATGCTGTTGAAAGTGCGGGATGTCATCCCGGTGGGGCGGTTGGCCGGGCATTTCCATGACACCTCCGGCCGCGCGCTCGCCAATATCGACGCCGCCCTGTCCCTTGGCGTGAGGGTCTTCGACGCGGCCGTTGGCGGGCTCGGCGGCTGTCCTTATGCGCCCGGCGCGGCGGGAAATGTCGCGACCGAGGCTGTCGCGACGCATCTTGAGCGGCTCGGTTACGATACCGGTCTCGACATGGACTTGATCAGCCAAGCGGCCCAGATGGCCCGTTCCATGCGCGGAGAGCAGGAAGCGCATGTTTGAAGAAATTTCACTGACGACGGATGAGCGAGGCGTCGCGCATCTGACGCTGGAACGCTCGGAAAAGCATAATGCCATGTCGGGCCGGATGATCGCCGAGCTGACCGAGGCCGCCGCAAGCATCGCTGCCGATTCCGCGATCCGGGTTGTTGTGCTCACCGGGGCGGGTAAAACCTTCTGCGCCGGTGGCGACCTGAAATGGATGCAGCAACAAATGGCGGCAGATGGCGATACCCGCTATCGAGAAGCGCGCAAGCTCGCTGACATGCTTTTTGCGATGAACACGCTGCCTCAGCCCGTTATCGGTGCCGTTCAGGGGAACGCCTTTGGTGGGGGTCTCGGTCTGATCAGCGTCTGCGACGTCGCCATCGCGGTGGATCACGCCAAGCTTGGCTTTACTGAAACCCGGCTGGGTCTGATCCCGGCGACGATTAGCCCATACTGCCTTGCCCGGATGGGAGAGGCGATGGCGCGTCGCGTCTTCATGTCCGCGCGTATCTTTAACGCGACCGAAGCGATCGACCTTGGCCTGATCTCACGAGTCGTCGCGCCTGACCATCTCGAACAGGCCGTCGAAGCCGAGGTCGTGCCGTATCTTTCCTGTGCGCCAAGCGCCGTGGCCGAATCCAAGCGGCTTGCCCGCTCTTTCGGGCTGACGATCGATGAAGAGGTCATCGACCGCACCATTCGTGCGCTGGCCCGGCAATGGGAAACCACCGAAGCGGTCGAGGGAGTCGGCGCATTTTTCCGCAAGGAAAAGGCGCCGTGGATCGTGACGTAGCCGTAAAGACGCGCATTCGCCGCAATGCGGCGCGAAAAGTGTTAATCATTTGAACATATTCCGCTTCTGCGGCGATATGAGCCGCATCAAGAGCGGTCTGGCCCCGTTGACCCTCCCGGAACACAGGGATACACAAGGCCAAGGTCAACATGCCACTTGACGGCGCAACCTTTCAGGGGTGCGTAGCAAAAGGAGCCACTCGTGGAAGAGATGTTGCGGGAATACCTCCCCATTCTGGTGTTTTTGGCTGTCGCAATAGGTCTCGGAGCAATCCTGATCCTCGCGGCGGCTGTTCTGGCGGTCCGTAATCCGGACCCGGAAAAGGTGTCTGCCTACGAATGCGGGTTCAACGCATTCGACGATGCGCGGATGAAGTTCGACGTGCGTTTCTACCTCGTCTCGATTCTCTTCATCATTTTCGATCTCGAGATCGCTTTCCTCTTCCCCTGGGCCGTGTCGTTCAAGGATGTGAGCATGGTCGGTTTCTGGTCGATGATGGTATTCCTTGGCGTGCTGACCATCGGCTTTGCCTATGAATGGAAGAAAGGGGCGCTGGAATGGCAGTAGATAACAATCAGGACGCCCTCGTTACGCGGACACAGGGGCAGGGCGATCAGACCCCGCGCGTGAAATCCGGCCCGTCCAACATGGCGGATGTCCAGCACCAGCCGCCTGTTTTCGAAGGCGAGACCGCTGTTCAGAGCCTAAACAAGGATCTTCAGGACAAGGGCTTTATCCTGACCTCGACCGAGGATCTGATCAACTGGGCGCGGACCGGTTCGCTGCACTGGATGACCTTCGGTCTCGCGTGCTGTGCGGTCGAAATGATGCACACCTCGATGCCGCGCTACGACGCCGAACGCTTTGGCATCGCGCCGCGCGCCTCTCCGCGCCAGTCTGACGTGATGATCGTGGCGGGCACGTTGACCAACAAGATGGCACCGGCCCTGCGCAAGGTTTACGACCAGATGCCCGAGCCGCGCTATGTGATCTCGATGGGCTCCTGCGCCAACGGCGGTGGCTATTATCACTATTCCTACTCCGTCGTGCGCGGCTGCGACCGGATCGTGCCCGTCGACATCTATGTGCCGGGCTGCCCGCCGACCGCCGAAGCTCTGCTTTACGGGCTGATGCAGCTGCAACGGAAAATTCGCCGCACGGGGACAATCGTACGATGAGCGATGCACTCAAGGAACTGGGCGAACATATCGAATTGAAGCGCCCGGATTGTGTTCTGTCTTGGGACGTGACCCATGGCGAGCTGAACGTCGATGTGACCCCGGCCAACATCAAGGGCTTTGTCGAGTTCCTGAAAACGGACGCGACTTGCCGTTTCAGTTCGCTGGTGGACATCACCGGTGTCGACTATCCGGAACGCCCCAAGCGGTTCGACGTCGTCTATCACTTCCTTTCGATGTATCAGAACCACCGTATCCGCCTGCGTGTTTCGATCCGCGAAGAAGATCTCGTGCCCTCGATCACCGAGGTTCACCCCTCTGCGGATTGGTTCGAGCGCGAAGTTTATGATATGTTCGGCATCATCTTCTCGGGTCATCCGGATTTGCGCCGCATCCTGACCGACTACGGGTTCCGGGGGCATCCGCTGCGCAAGGATTTCCCGACTACGGGATATACCGAAGTTCGTTATGACGAGACCCAGAAGCGGGTCGTATACGAACCTGTCTCACTGGTGCAGGAATATCGCCAGTTCGATTTCATGAGCCCATGGGAGGGTGCCGAATACATCCTGCCCGGCGATGAGAAAACGGAGGCCAAGTGATGGACGGCTCCAAAGGTTTCGAAGACGCCCTGACAGGCGAACAGAAGATCCGCAATTTCAACATCAACTTCGGCCCGCAACACCCTGCGGCGCACGGGGTTCTCCGGCTTGTTCTCGAGCTTGACGGCGAAATCGTCGAACGCTGCGACCCGCATATCGGCCTGCTGCACCGTGGTACCGAAAAGCTGATGGAATCACGGACCTATCTGCAAAACCTGCCTTACTTCGACCGGCTCGATTACGTTGCGCCGATGAACCAGGAACATGCCTGGTGTCTGGCCATCGAAAAGCTGACCGGAGTTCAGGTGCCGCGCCGCGCCTCGCTGATCCGCGTGCTCTTTTCAGAGATCGGACGCATTCTGAACCACCTGCTGAACGTGACGACGCAGGCGATGGACGTGGGGGCGCTGACGCCGCCGCTCTGGGGGTTTGAGGAACGCGAAGACCTGATGATCTTCTACGAACGGGCATGTGGCGCGCGTCTGCACGCGGCGTATTTCCGTCCCGGCGGGGTCCATCAGGACCTTCCCGATGATCTGATCGACGATATCGAGGCCTGGTCGCACAGGTTTCCAAAACGGCTTGACGATATTGACGGGTTGCTCAGCGAAAACCGCATATTCAAACAGCGTAACGTCGACATCGGCATCGTTACCGAGGAAGAAATCCAGCAATACGGCTTCTCCGGCGTTATGGTGCGCGGCTCGGGCCTCGCTTGGGACCTGCGGCGTTCGCAGCCCTACGAATGCTATGATGAATTCGACTTCAAAATCCCGGTTGGCAAGAACGGCGACTGCTATGATCGGTATCTCGTCCGCATGGAAGAGATGCGCCAGTCGATAAAGATCATCCAGCAGGCCATCGCAAAGCTGCGCGAAGAGCCGGGCGATGTTCTGGCACGGGGCAAGATCACGCCCCCGTCGCGGACCGATATGAAGACCTCGATGGAATCTCTGATTCATCACTTTAAGCTTTATACCGAGGGCTTCCACGTCCCTGCCGGCGAAGTCTACTGCGCGGTCGAAGCCCCCAAAGGCGAATTCGGCGTCTACCTTGTTGCCGATGGCACCAACAAGCCGTACCGCGCCAAGCTGCGTGCACCCGGGTTCCTGCATCTGCAGGCGATGGATCACGTGGCCGGCGGGCATCAGCTTGCAGATGTCGCGGCGATCATCGGCACGATGGACATCGTGTTCGGCGAGGTCGACCGCTAATCGATGATGGGGCAACTCACATATATCGCGCTGGCCATTACGGTCATCATTACAGGCTATTACGCGGTCCTCTTTATCCGCGATCCTGAAACGGCCATGGTACGTGCAACGCACCGGCCAGAGCTGTTGCCGAATGTAATGACCGGTCGATATATCGTCATGTTCCTATTCGCTTTTGGCGTCCTGCTATTGGACAACGCCAAGTTCTCGACATTTTTCTTTGCCGTCTGCGCCTTTATGGGCCTCTACGATGGCTGGATCTATCGCAGCCGCAATTTGCCGCACTTCAAACACACGATAACCGGGCTGCTGGCCCTTGGTGCCCTTGGCATCTCGATCCTTGCACTGGTTACATCAGGAACCGCTCTCTAATGCTTCGTCGTCTTCATCCTGACCAACCCGACTCTTTCTCCTTCACGCCGGCCAACCAGAAATGGGCCGAAGCGCAGATGACCAAATATCCCGAAGGCCGTCAGGCTTCGGCGATCATCCCGCTGCTGTGGCGCGCGCAGGAACAAGAGGGTTGGCTGACCCGCCCCGCGATCGAGCACGTGGCTGAAATGCTGGGCCTTGCCTATATCCGCGCGCTTGAAGTGGCGTCTTTCTATTTCATGTTCCAGCTTCAACCGGTTGGTTCTATTGCCAATATCCAGATCTGCGGCACCACGTCCTGCATGATCTGCGGTGCCGAAGACCTGATGGCCGTCTGCAAGGAAAAGATCGCGCCCAAGCCGCATATGCTGTCGGATGACGGCAAGTTCAGCTGGGAAGAGGTCGAGTGCCTCGGGTCCTGTGCCAACGCGCCCATGGCCCAGATCGGCAAGGACTATTACGAAGACCTGACCGCCGAACGTCTTGGCGAGATCATCGACGAACTGGCGGCTGGCAAGGTGCCGGTTCCGGGCCCACAGAACGGCCGCTATGCCTCCGAACCTCTTTCGGGGCTGGTCACGCTGACCGAATATGACAGCGGTCGGACCCAGTATAATGCGTCGGTGCAACTTGCCGTGGACATCGGCGACACGGTCAAGCGGATCGACGGTACCGAGGTACCGCTCCTGACACCATGGCGCGACAATCCAAAGGATGGCGGCGCTGCTGCCGAAAACGAGGAACTTGTCGCGCGGAATGAACCACGTCCGGCAGAAGGTGAGCCCGCAGATGCAACCGGCGTGACCGAGCAGGAAGCGCAGGCGGTCGAGAAGGGAAAGCCGAAATCGGCCGAACCTGACGCAAAAGAGACGGATGTAACAGAAGACTCTGCAACCCAATCGAAATCGGCCAAGGCGAAACCCGCCGCTACGCCGGTTGCCGATGACGCGGATCGTCCGGCTTCTCTCGATTCCGCACGTGACGGTCAGCCTGACAATCTCAAAATGATCAAGGGCGTCGGCCCGAAACTCGAAGACCTGCTGCATTCCATGGGCTTTTACCATTTCGACCAGATCGCTAATTGGACGGACAAGGAAATCGCCTGGGTCGATCAGAACTTGCAGGGTTTCAAAGGCCGCGTGACCCGCGATGACTGGGTTGCACAGGCCAAGGAATTGCAGGGTGGGGGCGAGACCGAATTCTCGCGCCGCGCCAAAGAAGACGGCACCTACCAAGACTGAGAAAACTGCGTAAGGGCACAATTCAAGAATGAGCACGGAAACCAGATCGACGACAAAAACGGGTCAGCGCCTTGCGTTGCTGATAGCCGGGATTGGCTTGCTCTGGATCTGCGCCAATTTCGCCGGGTCCATCCTGGGCTGGTCCAACCGGACCCAAGCCCTGTTCGACCTCATGGCGCTGGCCGGTTTCGGTTTTGCGCTCTGGCAGACGTACAATCTCTGGCGCACACGCCGGAATGATAAAGGCTAATGAGATGCTGAAAGACCAGGACCGGATCTTTACCAACCTCTACGGGATGCATGATCGCACGCTCAAAGGCGCGCAGGCGCGGGGCCACTGGGATGGCACCGCGGGCATCCTTGAAAAGGGTCGCGACTGGATCATCCAGCAGATGAAGGACAGCGGCTTGCGCGGACGCGGCGGCGCGGGCTTTCCGACTGGGTTGAAGTGGTCATTCATGCCCAAGGAAAGCGACGGTCGCCCGGCTTATCTCGTGATCAACGCGGATGAATCGGAACCGGCGACCTGCAAGGACCGTGAAATTATGCGCCACGATCCGCATACGCTGATCGAAGGGGCGCTGGTTGCCTCTTTCGCGATGGGCGCGCATGCCTCCTACATCTACATCCGCGGTGAATACATCCGCGAGCGCGAGGCGCTACAGGCGGCCATCGACGAAGCCTATGACGCGGGCCTGATCGGCAAGAACGCCTGCAAGTCCGGCTGGGATTTCGACCTGTATCTGGCGCATGGGGCCGGGGCCTATATCTGTGGCGAGGAAACCGCGCTGCTCGAAAGCCTCGAAGGCAAAAAAGGAATGCCGCGGATGAAGCCGCCGTTCCCGGCGGGTGCGGGGCTTTACGGCTGCCCGACCACGGTTAACAACGTGGAATCCATTGCTGTTGTGCCCACGATCCTGCGGCGTGGCCCGGAATGGTTCAGCTCTTTTGGCCGTCCTAACAACGTGGGCACCAAGCTCTTCGCGCTGACCGGTCACGTGAACAATCCATGTGTATTCGAAGAAGCTATGTCGCTGCCCGTGCGCGAGCTGATCGAAAAACACGGCGGCGGTATTCGCGGCGGCTGGGATAACCTAAAGGCGATCATCCCCGGTGGTGCGTCCTGCCCGGTTCTTCCCAAGGAAGCGCTGGAAGACGCGATCATGGATTTCGACTGGATGCGCGAAAACAAGTCGTCCTTTGGCACCGGCTGCATGATCGTCATGGATCAGAACACCGACGTGATCAAAGCCGTCTGGCGTCTTTCCAAGTTCTTCAAACATGAAAGCTGCGGTCAGTGTACGCCTTGCCGCGAAGGCACCGGCTGGATGATGCGCGTGATGGATCGTCTGGTAACCGGCGATGCCGAGGTCGAGGAAATCGACATGCTGCTCGACGTGACCAAGCAGGTCGAGGGTCATACGATCTGTGCGCTCGGCGATGCGGCAGCCTGGCCGATCCAGGGCTTGATCCGTCATTTCCGCAACGAGATCGAAGATCGCATCAAACACAAACGCACCGGGCGCGTCAGCGCGGTCGCGGCAGAGTAAGGGCAGGGCATGCGCAGGCAGTTTTTCATTTCGGTCGGGCTGGTTCTCTTGGCGGGTTGCGGTGGCAGCGCCAATCTGAACGACCCGCGCACGGCCGAACTGATGGCCCTGTCTGCGCCGGAGCATTATGCCGTGCGGACCATCGCGCGGGAAATGGTCGGACGCTGCCCCGCGTATTCCTATGATGAGGTTCTGGCTGCTGCGATCACCAACGAACGCGTGAAAAACGGCCAACTGGTTGCGCAGCAGGTCCGGGAAGCGGCTGAGCTGGAAACCGATGTTAAACGCCGGTCGCTGGCCGCGAAATATGGCACCAGCTACAGCAGGCTGAACACCTGTACGGTGCTCGATGATGAAACGGCACGGCGGACCCCTGTCAGCGTTCTCGTGTACAAGCGGGGCTAAGATGGTGTTCGGGGCTCAAAGCGCTGACCGGATCATCCGCAGAACGAAGGTTCTGGGGAGATGAGGAAATTCCGCTTTGAAGAAGATGGCGATATTGCCGGGGATATCCTCGACAAATATGGCTATGCTGGCGATCTGGCACAGATCTATGCCTCGAACGAGGGCGCGACCGTCCACAAGTGGCATCATTATATTCCGCTCTACGACCGGTATTTCTCAAAATTTCGCGGCACGGCGGTCCGGTTTCTCGAAATCGGCGTCAATCACGGCGGCTCGCTGCAGCTTTGGCGGAAATACTTTGGAAAAGAAGCGAAGATCTTCGGCATCGACATCAACCCGGATTGCGCGCGCTACGACGGACAGTCGGGGCAGGTGCGGATCGGCTCGCAGGCCGATCCCGAGTTTCTGTCCGAGGTGGTCGATGAAATGGGCGGCGTCGACTTGATTCTCGACGACGGCAGCCACCGGATGAAACATATCGAGGCCTCGCTCATGGCCCTCTATCCCCGGCTCTCACCCGGCGGTGCTTATGTGATCGAAGATCTTCACACCGCCTATTTTCCCAAGTACGGCGGCGGGTACCGGGCAAAAACCAGTTTTTTCAACTTGCTACGGCGCATGGTGGATGACATGCACCACTGGTATCATCGCAAGGGCCTGCGGTTCCCGGCCATGGAGGGTGCTTTCGCGGGCTTTCACATTCATGACTCGATGGTCGTCATCGAAAAGGAAAAGGTGCACCGACCGGTGCATTCGCGGGTGAAGTAGATGCAGGCAATCGAAACGACCGGAGCGCAACAGCGCGGTGCAAGGCGGAAGATTATGAAAACACTGCCTCAAATCGTCAGGCAGACCGGCCGTGGTCTTGCTGTAGCGGCCTTTGCCGTGACCCTGTCCGCATGTGCCCAGGACGATGAAACCCGGCTGGCGTTCCAGGGGGTCTACTTCAAGACCAAGGCGAGCAAAGTCGACGATAACCGTCAGCGTTTCACCGTTTCCGTCAAGAACATGTCTCTCGCCCCGCAAGGCGCGATCGAGGCTGGCGAATTCGAGGCGACCCGCTATTGCATCACGAACTACGGCACCTCGCGGATCATTTGGTCCGCCGGGCCGCACAGACCCTTGCAGCAATTGCCGGTCGTGAACGATACGCTGACACTGGCCGGAGAATGCAATCCGTGAGCGGGTATTTGCATATCACCGGGGCCAAGGGCGGTTGTTATTGCCTAACGGAACGATTCTCGTCCGAGGTTTGCCTTTCACACGAAAGGAAAACCCGATGAGAATTGCCAATACCGTTATCTCCGCCGCGCTCGCCTGCACCGTTGCGCTGCCGGTTTCGGCCACTGCGCGACCGGCGCTGCGCGATGTGCCCGAGATCGAGAATACGCTGTTTGCCGTTGCGATTGCCGATGCGATCCGCGACCGCTGCGACGACATCAGCCCGCGTGTGCTGCGCGCGCTGAACACGCTGCGCAAGATCAAGGCCCAGGCTAATGATCTGGGCTACAGCGACGAAGAAATCAGGGCCTATGTCGAATCCGATACCGAAAAGGCCCGGATGCGCGCAAAAGGCGAGAAATTCCTCGCTCAGAACGGCGTATCCTATGACAAACCTGAAACCTTCTGCACCTTTGGGCGTGCGGAAATTGCCAAATCCAGCGCGATTGGTGTGCTACTGAGGGCGAAATAGACCATGTCTGACCTCCGCAAGATCAACATTGACGGAACCGAAATCGAAGTCGACGGGGCAATGACCCTGATCCAGGCCTGTGAGCAGGTCGGGGTCGAGATTCCGCGTTTCTGCTACCACGAACGGCTGTCGATCGCCGGTAACTGCCGCATGTGTCTGGTCGAGGTCGTGGGCGGTCCGCCGAAACCCGCCGCTTCCTGCGCGATGCAGGTCCGCGATCTGCGCCCCGGTCCCGAAGGGCAGGCGCCGCAGGTCAAGACGAACTCGCCAATGGTCAAGAAGGCCCGCGAAGGGGTGATGGAGTTTCTCCTGATCAACCACCCGCTCGATTGCCCGATCTGCGACCAGGGCGGCGAATGCGATCTTCAGGATCAGGCGATGGCCTATGGCGTTGACTTCTCGCGTTTCCGCGAAGCCAAGCGGGCCTCGACGGATCTGGATCTTGGTCCGCTGGTCGAAACCCACATGACGCGCTGCATCTCTTGTACGCGCTGCGTTCGTTTCACCACCGAGGTCGCAGGCATTCACCAGATGGGCCAGACCGGTCGCGGCGAAGATGCCGAGATTACGTCCTATCTGGGCGAGACGCTGAATTCGAATATGCAGGGCAATATCATTGATCTTTGCCCGGTCGGAGCGCTGGTGTCGAAACCCTACGCGTTCACCGCCCGTCCGTGGGAACTCAGCAAGACCGAAAGCATCGACGTGATGGACGCGCTTGGTTCGAACATCCGCGTGGATACCAAGGGCCGCGAAGTCATGCGGATCCTGCCGCGCAACCATGACGGCGTGAACGAGGAATGGATTTCCGACAAGACGCGCTTTGTCTGGGACGGGTTGCGGCGCCAGCGTCTCGACACGCCCTATATCCGCGAAAACGGCAAGCTGCGCAAAGCGGGCTGGGGCGAGGCGCTGACCGCCGCTGCCGCCGCTATGAAGGGCAAGAAAGTCGCCGGAATCGTTGGCGATCTGGTCTCTGTCGAACCTGCCTTTGCGCTCAAACAGCTGATCGAAGGCATGGGCGGTGTTGTCGAATGCCGTACCGACGGGGCGAAACTGCCCGCCGGAAACCGGGGGGCATATGTCGGTACCGCCGCTGTCGAAGACATCGACATGGCGGAAAGCATCCTGCTGATCGGCACCAATCCGGCGGTCGAAGCGCCCGTGCTCAACGCCCGTATCCGTAAGGCATGGAGCCGTGGTGCAAATGTGGCTCTGGTTGGCGATGCGGCGGACCTGACCTTTGACTACACCCATATGGGCAACGACCGCGCCGCGCTGCAGGAAGTTGTCGACATGGGCGGCTCGGACGAGATCCGCGAAAAATCTTCGATGGTCATCGTCGGGCAGGGCGCTTTGCAAGAAGCAGACGGTGCGGCCGTTCTCGCCGCGGCGCAAAGCATCGCCGAGGCAACCAATAGCGGTCTTCTCATCCTGCACACGGCAGCCAGCCGGGTCGGGGCGATGGATATCGGTGCCACCTGCGACGGCGGCATGGCCGAGGTGTCCGAGGCCGAGGTCATCTATAACCTTGGCGCGGATGAGGTCGACATCGCCGAAGGCGCTTTTGTCATCTACCAAGGCAGCCACGGCGACCGCGGCGCGCATCGCGCCGACATCATCCTGCCGGGAGCGGCCTATACCGAGGAAACCGGTCTTTTCGTGAATACCGAAGGTCGCCCGCAGCTTGCGCAGCGCGCCGGTTTCGCACCGGGTGAAGCCAAGGAAAACTGGGCGATCCTCCGGGCGCTTTCAGGCGAGATCGGCGATGTGCTGCCATTCGACAGCATCGCACAGCTCCGTCAGGAACTTGTCAAAGCCGTACCGCATCTCGCGAAGGTGGACGAAATACCTGAAAACGCGGTTGAGAAGCTCGAGGCCGGTGAACTGGGCAAGGCGAGCTTCCGTCCTGCCATCACCGATTTCTACCTGACAAACCCGATCGCACGGGCAAGCGCGTTGATGGCGGAACTTTCCGCAGGCGTCAAAGCACGCGCTCAGCAGATCGCGGCTGAATGATTCGCACCGCGATCATATCGGCGCTGGTCCTGACCGGCTGCGATGCGGGTGCGACCTCGGGCGGATCGGGTTACCGGCCCGTCTATGGTGGGGTCGACACGCGGCTTCTGGATGGTGATCTGGTGCAGTTTGGCGTCGTGATGAAAGGCGCCCGGAACGACAATGATGTGGCGGGGTATGCGGAATGCGCCGCCGCGCAATATGCGCTGATCCGTGGATACGGATTTGCGCGTCATTTGCGCACAAAAGTACAGGAAAAGGGTGGCGTGTGGGCGGCGGATGCTGTTTACACCATCTCGCCATCGCTGCCGCGCGGACTGGAAACCATCGACGCCGAAGTCGTGGTCGAAAACTGCGCGGAAAACGGGATACCGACGGTGTGAGGACTTATGGCTGAATTCTTTACGACAACGGGCACGGGAATCGCGCTGCTGATACTGGGCCAGATCCTACTGATCGTCGTCCCGCTCTTGGTGGCGCTGGCATTTCTGATGTATGCCGACCGCAAAATCTGGGCCGCCGTCCAGATGCGCCGTGGCCCCAACGTGGTCGGATTCTACGGCCTGCTGCAAAGCTTTGCGGATTTCGGTAAATACATCCTCAAGGAAATCGTGGTGCCCGCTGGTGCTGACCGCGCGGTGTTCTTCCTTGCGCCGATGATCAGCCTTGTCATGGCGCTCGTCGCCTGGGCGGTGATCCCGTTCAACGATGGCTGGGTGCTCTCGGACATCAACGTGGCAATCCTTTTCGTCTTCGCCATCTCCTCGCTCGAAGTATATGGCGTCATCATGGGCGGCTGGGCGTCGAACTCCAAATACCCGTTCCTCGGCTCACTCCGGTCGGCCGCGCAGATGATCTCTTACGAGGTCTCGCTGGGCCTGATCATCATCGGCGTGATCATCTCGACCGGTTCGATGAACTTTAGCGGCATCGTCAACGCGCAGGACGGCAACCTCGGTCTGCTCAACTGGTACTGGCTGCCGCATTTCCCGATGATGATCCTCTTCTTCATCTCGGCGCTGGCCGAAACCAATCGCCCGCCGTTCGACCTTCCCGAAGCGGAATCGGAACTCGTTGCCGGGTATCAGGTGGAATACTCCTCGACCCCCTTCCTTCTCTTCATGATCGGGGAACTGGTTGCCGTCGTGCTGATGTGCGCGCTGATCTCGCTCCTGTTCCTTGGCGGCTGGCTGTCGCCGATCCCCGGCCTTCCTGACGGCATTTTCTGGATGATCGCCAAGATCGGACTGGTGTTCTTCTTCTTCTCGATGATCAAGGCGATCACGCCGCGCTATCGCTATGACCAGCTGATGCGTCTGGGCTGGAAGGTCTTCCTCCCGTTCAGCCTCGTCTGGGTGGTCTTCGTGGCCTTCGCCGCAAAATTCGACTGGTTCTGGGGCGCCTTCGCGCGCTGGAGCACTGGGAGCTGATATGACCCAAATCGACTATACCCGCGCCGCCAAGTATTTCTTGCTCAGCGACTTCGTCAAAGGTCTCTGGATCGGCATGAAATACTTCGTGGCCCCTAAATCGACGATTAACTACCCGCATGAAAAGGGGCCGCTGTCGCCCCGTTTCCGCGGCGAACACGCGCTGCGCCGCTATCCCAACGGGGAAGAACGCTGCATCGCCTGCAAACTCTGCGAAGCGATCTGTCCGGCTCAGGCCATCACCATCGATGCCGAACCACGCGTAGATGGCTCGCGCCGGACAACGCGCTACGACATCGACATGACAAAATGCATCTACTGCGGTTTCTGTCAGGAAGCCTGCCCGGTGGATGCCATCGTCGAAGGTCCGAATTTCGAATTCGCGACCGAGACCCGCGAAGAGCTGTTCTACGACAAGGCCAAGCTGCTTGAGAACGGCGAACGCTGGGAAGCTGAAATTGCCCGCAACCTGGAACTGGATGCGCCCTACCGATGAGCGACCCCCGCAACCCCTTTGAAGCGATGATGACGCAGGCGCAGGAAATGGCGCGGGCGCTCAATCCCGCGCTTGAAACCTTCTCGCCCAAGGGGTTCGAGGCGCTGTGGCCGACCATGCCCAAGGAAGCGATGGAATTCTGGTTCGGCAACACGGTGAACAAGGACGGGCTGGATGCCAAGACGCGGCTGTTGCTGACGCTGGCCGGGCTCACCATGCAGGGCGCGCAGGCTGACACAGCCGTGCGCCAGACCGTGCGTCACCTGATCGAAGCCGGGGCACGCAAGCAGGAAATCGTCGAGACGATCGGTCAGATGTCGGTTTTTGCGGGCATACCCGCGATGACCCGCGCGCTCGATCTTGCGCAAGAGACTATGGGCGAAAACGAGGAACCCGAAACATGAGCGTATTTGCCTTTTACCTGTTTTCGATAAGCGCCATCCTTGGCGGCTTTTTCACTGTCACCGCGCGACAGCCGGTGCATTCGGTGCTCTGGCTGATCCTTGCGTTTCTGTCTTCGGCGGGGCTCTTCGTGCTGCTGGGCGCGGAATTCGTCGCGATGCTGCTGGTGATCGTCTATGTGGGCGCGGTCGCCGTGCTCTTCCTCTTCGTTGTCATGATGCTTGATGTGGATTTCGCCGAGCTCAAGGCGGAGATGGCGAAATACATGCCGCTGGCCCTGCTGATTGGCCTCATCATCCTAATGCAGTTCGTCATGGCCTTTGGTGCGTGGGAATCCAATGCCGCCGCCGAAACGATGCGCACGCAGGTGATGCCCGTCGACAAACACAATACGCAGGCGCTTGGCCTCATCCTTTATGATCAGTACTTCCTGCTGTTCCAGCTTGCAGGTCTCATCCTGCTGGTCGCGATGATTGGGGCAATCGTTCTGACCCTGCGCCATCGTCAGGACGTCAAGCGCCAGAACGTACTGGCCCAGATGTACCGCGATCCGGCCAAGGCGATGGAGCTTCGCGACGTCAAGCCGGGGCAGGGGCTGTGATCCAGATCGTCCACGATCACCTGGCTTCGGTCGGGGTCGCGGGCTTTGCCGGGCTCTGGGCCGCCAAGGCGGCGCTCAGCTACTCGGCCTTCCGGGTCTGGAAACGCCGCCGGGCGCGGCTCTCCGGCGCGGTCGCGCCCGACAAGGGCAGGCACATCGGGGTGCCGCCGCTGACCTAGCGGCAGACATCCCGGCCCCGGGACGGGCCGAAACATCCCGACATCGTCGGGGGCGAAACAAGACAAGGGCCGGAAAGGCCGACACGGAAAAGAAACCGAGGGACGACATGATCGGACTTGAACATTATCTCACCGTCGCGGCGACGCTGTTCGTCATCGGCATCTTCGGGCTGTTCCTGAACCGCAAGAACGTCATTATCCTGTTGATGAGCATCGAACTGATCCTGCTTTCGGTGAACATCAACTTTGTGGCCTTCTCCTCTTTCCTCGGGGATCTTGTCGGGCAGGTCTTCACGCTCTTCGTGCTGACCGTCGCCGCCGCCGAGGCCGCGATCGGCCTTGCCATCCTCGTCTGTTTCTTCAGAAACCGCGGCACCATCGCCGTCGAAGACGTCAACGTGATGAAGGGCTAACGTCACATGGAAACCATCATCCTCTTCGCCCCGCTTGTTGGCGCGCTGATCTGCGGCTTTGGCTGGAAGTTCATCGGCGAAACCGCCGCGCAATGGGTTGCCACGGGGCTGCTCTTCCTGGCGGCGCTACTCTCTTGGATCGTATTCTTCACCTTCGACGGCGTGACCGAGCACATCACCGTGCTGCGTTTTATCGAATCCGGCACGCTGGCGACGGAATGGGCCATCCGGCTCGACCGCCTTACCGCCATCATGCTGATCGTGATCACCACGGTTTCCAGCCTCGTGCACCTCTACAGCTTTGGCTACATGGATCACGACCCCCAGTGGAAAGAGGGAGAGGTCTACAAGCCGCGTTTCTTTGCCTACCTGTCGTTCTTCACCTTCGCGATGCTGGCGCTGGTCACCTCCAACAACCTCGTCCAGATGTTCTTTGGATGGGAAGGCGTGGGCGTGGCCTCCTATCTGCTGATCGGTTTCTACTATCGCAAGCCCTCGGCCAACGCGGCCGCGATCAAGGCTTTCGTGGTCAACCGTGTCGGTGACTTTGGCTTTTCGCTGGGTATCTTTGCGCTGTTCTTCCTGACCGACAGCATCGATTTCGACGTCATCTTCGGCGAAGCCTCGACGCTCGCGGAAACGCAGGTCTCCTTCCTGTGGACCGAATGGAACGCGGCGAACCTCGTGGCCTTCCTGCTGTTCATCGGCGCGATGGGTAAATCCGCGCAGCTCCTGCTGCACACGTGGCTCCCCGACGCGATGGAAGGCCCGACCCCGGTGTCGGCCCTGATCCACGCCGCTACGATGGTGACCGCAGGCGTGTTCCTCGTCTGCCGAATGTCGCCGATCATGGAATTCGCGCCCGAAGCGACCGCCTTCATCACCGTGCTTGGCGCGACAACGGCATTCTTTGCCGCAACGGTTGGCCTCGTGCAGACCGACATCAAGCGCGTCATCGCCTATTCGACCTGTTCACAGCTTGGCTACATGTTCGTTGCCGCCGGTGTCGGCATGTATTCGGCGGCCATGTTCCACCTGCTGACCCACGCCTTCTTTAAGGCGCTCCTGTTCCTCGGGGCAGGCTCGGTCATCCACGCGATGCACCACGAGCAGGACATGACCAACTATGGCGGTCTGCGCAAAAAGATCCCCTATACTTTCTGGGCGATGATGATCGGCACGCTGGCGATCACCGGTGTCGGCATCCCGCTGACCCATATCGGCTTTGCCGGTTTCCTTTCCAAGGACGCGATCATCGAAAGCGCCTGGGGCGGCGGGTCGTCCTATGGCTTCTGGCTGCTGGTCGTTGCTGCCTGTTTCACGTCCTTCTATTCGTGGCGCCTTATTTTCCTGACCTTCTACGGCACCCCGCGTGGCGACAAGCATACGCATGATCACGCGCATGAAAGCCCGATGGTCATGCTGATACCGCTGGGTGTCCTGTCGCTTGGCGCGATCTTCTCGGGGATGCTGTGGTATTCCAACTTCTTCGGCCATGCCGACCAGATCGGTAAGTTCTACGGCATTCCGATGGCCGCCGAGGCCGCGGCCCATGGCGATGACCATGCGGTGACCGATGAAGCGGGTCACAGCGAAGAAGCGACCGAAGAGGCCCAAGGCGAAGAAGCCGCCCACGCGGATGCCGCGACCGAGGATCACGGCGAGGCGGGCGAACATCATGCTCAGTTTGGCGGCGAACCCGGTGACGGTGCGCTGTACTTCGGTCCGGACAACCACGTTCTGGACAACGCCCATGCCGCGAACATCTGGGTCAAGCTCTCGCCCTTTATCGCGATGGTTCTTGGTTTTGCGGTTGCCTACCTGTTCTACATCGTGAACCCGGAACTGCCCCGTCGTCTGGCCGAAAACCAGCGTCCGCTGTACCTGTTCCTCAAGAACAAGTGGTACTTCGACGAAATCTATGACGCGGTTTTCGTGCGCCCTGTCGTGGGGCTCGGCAAGGTCTTCTGGAAACGCGGTGATGGCAGCATCATCGACGGCTTCCTGAATGGCGTCGCGCTCAATGTCGTACCGTTCTTCACCCGGCTCGCGGGCCGCGCACAGACCGGCTATATCTTTACTTATGCCTTCTGGATGGTGCTCGGCATAGCCGCGCTTGTCACCTGGATGTCGATCGGAGGAGGCAACTGATGGACAATCTTCTTTCCATTGTCACCTTCATCCCCGCGCTCGCGGCCCTGATCCTTGCGATCTTCCTGCGCGGAGAAGACGACGCGGCGCATCGCAATGCCAAGTGGGTGGCACTGTTTGCAACCACGATCACCTTCCTGATCTCGCTCGGCATCTATTTTGAATTCGACCCCGCCGATCCCGGCTTCCAGTTCGTCGAGCAAAGCGACTGGCTGCTTGGCCTGCAATACAAGATGGGCGTCGACGGGATCTCGGTCCTTTTCGTGATGCTGACCACCTTTGTCATGCCGCTCACCATTCTGGCGAGCTGGGATGTAAAGACCCGCGTCAAGGAATACATGATCGCCTTCCTGCTCTTGGAAACGCTGATGCTCGGCGTTTTCATGGCGCTGGATCTGGTGCTGTTCTACCTGTTCTTCGAAGCCGGTCTGATCCCGATGTTCCTCATCATCGGTATCTGGGGCGGGGCGAACCGCATCTACGCGAGCTTCAAGTTCTTCCTTTACACCTTCCTCGGCTCGGTGCTGATGCTGGTCGCGATGGTGGCAATGTTCGCCGACGCGGGCACCACGGATATCGAAGTTCTGCTGACCCACGAATTTGCCAGCGAAACCTTCAGCCTGATGGGCTTCCAGATCGTCGGCGGTCTGCAGACGCTTCTGTTCCTCGCCTTCTTCGCTTCTTTCGCGGTGAAGATGCCGATGTGGCCTGTTCACACCTGGCTTCCGGATGCGCACGTTCAGGCACCGACCGCGGGCTCCGTGGTTCTGGCGGCGATCCTCCTCAAGATGGGGGGCTATGGCTTCCTGCGCTTCTCGCTGCCGATGTTCCCGGTCGGGTCAGAAATCCTTGCCCCGCTGGTGCTCTGGATGTCGGCCATTGCGATTGTCTACACCTCGCTCGTCGCGCTGGTGCAGGAGGATATGAAAAAGCTGATTGCCTATTCCTCGGTCGCGCACATGGGTTTCGTGACCATGGGCATCTTTGCGGCCAACCAGCAGGGCGTTGACGGCGCGATCTTCCAGATGCTCTCGCACGGGTTCATCTCGGCCGCGCTCTTCCTCTGCGTCGGGGTGATCTATGACCGGATGCACACCCGCGACATCGACGCCTATGGCGGTCTGGTGAACCGGATGCCTGCCTACGCGCTGGTCTTCATGCTGTTCACCATGGCGAACGTCGGCCTTCCGGGCACCTCGGGCTTCATCGGTGAATTCCTGACGCTGATGGGCACGTTCCAGGTCAACACCTGGGTGGCGGCTGTGGCAACGACCGGTGTGATCTTCTCGGCGGCCTATGCGCTCTGGCTCTATCGTCGGGTGGTCTTTGGCGATCTCATCAAGGAAAGCCTCAAGACGATCTCGGACATGAACGCACGCGAACGGTTCATCTTTGCGCCGCTGATCGTGATGACGCTGCTTCTGGGCGTCTACCCGTCGCTTATCACCGATATCATCAGCCCGAGTACAGCGGCGCTGGTCGATAGCTATGACAACGCGGTTGCCGCGGCTCAGGCCGCGACGCAGACCGCATCGAACTGAGGGGGCCGGGTAGATGATCCAGGCTGATCTGAACACCATCCTGCCGGAAATCATTCTGGCTGTCTTTGCCATGCTCGGGCTGGTTGCCGCTGTCTATACCTCCAAGGACAAGCTCGCCCCCGCGCTTGTCTGGGTGACCGGCATCCTTATGGTCCTGCTGGCGATTTGGATCGGTGCTGCCGGCGGCGTCGACAAGATTGCCTTTAACGGCATGTTCATCGATGACGGTTTTTCGCGTTTCGCCAAGATCGCGATCCTGCTTTCCGCCGCCTGCGTTCTGGTGATGAGCCAGGAATACATGAAGCGTCGCGGCCTGCTGCGGTTCGAATATCCGCTTCTCGTCGCACTTTCCGTTGTGGGCATGATGGTGATGGTGTCCGCCGGAGACCTGATGTCGCTCTACATGGGGCTCGAGTTGCAATCGCTCGCGCTCTACGTTGTCGCCTCGCTGCGCCGCGACAGCGCCAAGTCGACCGAGGCGGGTCTCAAGTATTTCGTGCTGGGTGCGCTGTCGTCCGGTCTGCTGCTTTACGGTGCGTCGCTGACCTATGGCTACGCAGGTACCACGCTGTTCTCGGGCATCATCCAGACGGCGATCCATGGCGAGGTTTCGGTTGGTCTCCTCTTCGGCCTGATCTTCCTGATTTCCGGTCTGGCCTTCAAGGTTTCGGCCGTGCCCTTCCACATGTGGACGCCCGACGTTTACGAAGGCGCGCCGACCCCGGTCACCGCGTTTTTTGCGACAGCGCCAAAGGTAGCGGCGCTGGGTCTTTTCGCCCGGCTTCTGCATGACGCTTTCGGTGCCGCCGTCAGCGACTGGCAACAGGTGATCGCGCTGCTCTCCGTCGCCTCGATGTTCCTCGGCAGCGTTGCCGCCATCGGTCAGCGCGACATCAAGCGCCTTATGGCCTATTCCTCGATCACCCACATGGGATTTGCCCTGATGGGCCTTGCGGCGGGCACTGTGTTCGGTGTGCAGGCAATGCTGATCTACGTGGCGATCTACATCACCATGAATGTTGGCACATTTGCCTTCATTCTCTCGATGGAACGCGACGGGCAGCCGGTCACGGATATCAATGCGCTGAACCTGTATTCCAAGCGTGAACCGGGCCGGGCGCTGGCGATGCTGGTGCTCCTTTTCTCGCTGGCTGGTGTGCCGCCGATGCTCGGCTTTTTCGGCAAGTTCTACGTTCTGCGGGCCGCTTATGAAGGCGGGCTGGCATGGCTCGCCGTGGCCGGTGTGGTCGCCTCCGTGATCGGTGCTTTCTACTATCTGCGCATCGTCTACTACATGTACTTCGGCGAAGAAGGGTCCGAGCTGGAAACCAACCGCTCGCCCGTGCTCTGGGTCTTCCTCATGGCTTCGGCTGTCATAATGCTGCTGGGCGTGGTCAACATGTTCGGCGTCGAAGGCGCGGCCGCGGCAGCGGCAGCAACGCTTGTCAACTGATCCACACCGGGGGCCTGTCTGTAACGGAGGCCCCCGATGACCGACTGGCCGGACGGCTATGGCCGTCGAATCTTCGAAACCGTCGATTCCACGCTTAGCGAAGCGGCCCGGATCGCACCGGGCCTGACCGGGCCGGAGTGGATCCTTGGCTTGCACCAGACCGCCGCCCGGGGACGGCGAGGACGGCCCTGGACCCATCCCAAAGGCAACTTTGCCGCGACGCTGGTCATCCGACCAACCGGCGGGCCGGAACAGGCTGCCCTGCGCAGTTTCGTGACCTCCCTCGCGCTTTTCGATGCCTGCGTCACTGTCACTGGCCGCGCCGAGGGCTTTTCGCTGAAATGGCCCAATGATGTTCTGCTGAACGGCGGCAAACTCGCCGGTATCCTTCTGGAAAGCACCGGCGCACCGGGGCAGGGCAACTACCTCGCCATAGGGATCGGGGTGAACCTTGCCGATGCGCCCCGCCCGGAAGGTTTGGAACCCGGCGCCGTGCGGCCCGTGTCGCTGCTCTCGGAAACCGGGGCGGCGGTCTCACCCGAAGACTTCCTTACCTATCTGGCCGTCGCCTATGACCGCTATGAAACCCAGTTCACCACCTACGGGTTCGAACCGATCCGGCAGGCGTGGCTTGCCCGCGCGGCCCGCATTGGTGAGCGGATCACGGCACGGCTGAGCAATTCGGAAACCACTGGCATCTTTGAAACGGTAGACGGGCGGGGCAATCTTGTCTTACAGACGGACAATGGCCGCGTCAGCCTGCCTGCGGCCGAGATCTTTTTCTGAACAGGAGCCTCTGGCCCATGTTGTTGGCGATTGACTGTGGCAACACGAATACCGTTTTTTCCATCTGGGACGGCGAGAAATTTCTCTGTACCCTGCGGACCTCGACGCACCATGCGCGTACGGCAGATGCCTATTTCACGTGGTTCTCGACGCTGATCAAGCACTACGGAATCGAGCCGGACATTACCGATGTTATTATCTCTTCGACCGTGCCGCGCGTCGTGTTCAACCTGCGCGTCTTTGCCGACCGTTTCTTCAACTGTCGCCCGCTGGTCGTCGGCAAGCCGGAATGCCTGCTGCCCCATGCGCCTCGCGTCGATGAAGGCACGCAGGTCGGACCCGACCGGCTTGTGAACACTGCCGGCGCGTTTGACCGGCACGGGGGCGATTTGATCGTTGTCGATTTCGGCACCGCCACGACCTTTGATGTGGTCGCGAGCGACGGCGCCTATGTCGGCGGCGTCATTGCCCCGGGCGTCAACCTCAGCCTCGAAGCGCTCCACATGGCCGCCGCTGCCCTGCCGCATGTCGATATCGCCAAGCCACAGGCCGTGGTCGGTACGAATACGGTTGCATGTATGCAGTCGGGCGTGTTTTGGGGGTATGTCGGTCTTGTCCGCGAGATTTGCAGTAGAATCCGCGCTGAACGAGACACGGACATGAAAATTATAGCGACAGGTGGTCTTGCGCCCCTGTTCCAGCAAAGCGAAGTGCTGTTCGATTTCTTCGAAGAAGACCTGACAATGCACGGCCTGACCGTGATCCACGCCTATAACAAGGATAAAACCTGAAACGATGAGCAGTGAAAGACTGATCTACCTGCCTCTCGGTGGGGCGGGCGAAATTGGTATGAACGCCTATGTCTACGGCTATGGCGCACCGGACAAGGAACGCCTGATCCTTGTCGATCTTGGCGTTACCTTCCCCGACATGGACGGCACACCGGGTGTCGACCTGATCATGCCCGACATGACCTGGCTAAAGGAACGCGCTGACCGGCTCGACGGGATATTCATCACTCACGCGCATGAAGACCATATCGGGGCAGTGGCCCATTTCTACCAAGCGCTTGGCGCGCCAGTCTATGCGCGCCCCTTCACCGCCAATATCGCGCGACGCAAGATGGATGAATTCGGCCATCCCGAAGACGCGGTGCGTACGGTGTCCGCATGGCCGGAACAGATCAAGCTCGGGCCTTTTGCCGTCAGCTTCCTGCCGATCTCGCATTCCATCCCTGAATCCGCGTCGCTCGTGATCGACACGCCGGAAGGCCGGGTGATTCATTCGGGCGATTTCAAACTGGACGCCACGCCGGTCGTGGGCGAGGCCTTTGATCCCGATTTATGGGCCAAAGTCTGCAAGGACGGGGTGCGGGCGCTGATCTGCGACAGCACGAACGTCTTCTCGCCGCTTGCCGGGCGCTCGGAAATCACCGTCGGTCCCGAGATCGTGAACCTCGTCAGTCAAGCGGAAGGTATGGTCGTGGCCACGACTTTTGCCAGCAACGTCGCCCGCGTCAAAACGCTGGCCGAGGCCGGTGCCCGCGCCGGACGATCCATTGTTCTGCTGGGCCGCGCTATGCGTCGGATGGTCGAAGCCGCCGTCGAAACGGGCGTGCTGCAGGACTTCCCGAGTGTCGTCTCGCCCGAGGCGGCGCAGGATATTCCGCGCGAGAACCTGATGCTGCTTGTGACGGGCAGCCAGGGCGAACGTCGGGCCGCCAGCGCGCAACTGGCCCGCGGCAAATATCTGGGACTCGAGATGAAAGAGGGCGATCTCTTTCTGTTTTCCTCGAAGACGATCCCGGGCAATGAGCGCGGCGTAATCCGGATCATCAACGCCTTCTCGGAAAAAGGCGTGGATGTGGTCGATGATTCATCCGGTCTTTACCATGTCTCCGGCCACGCGAACCGGCCCGATCTCGAACGGCTGCACGCGCTGGTCAAGCCGCAGATCCTGATCCCCATGCATGGCGAACACCGCCACTTGCGCGAACATGCGCGCATCGCGTCGGACTCGGGTATGCAGTCCATGGTTGTCGTGAATGGCATGATGATGGACCTGTCGGGCAATGAGCTGCGCGTCGCCGAATATATCGAGACCGGGCGCACCTATCTGGACGGCTCGGTCCAGATCGGCGCGATGGACGGCGTGGTGCGCGACAGGATCCGCATGGCGCTGAACGGTCACGTGACCGTGACGCTGATCCTTGACGAGGAAGACGAACTTTTGGGCGACCCGTGGTGCGAGATCAGGGGCCTGCCGGAAACCGGATCCTCGCGCGCGCCACTGGTCGAGGTGATGGAAGAAGACCTCAGCCAGTTGCTGGGCCGTGCCAAGCCAAAGACTCTGCGCGACGATGATGCGCTGGAGGAGGCGCTGCGTCGCGCGATCCGTCAGACGGCCCAGAGCGAGATCGGAAAGAAGCCGGAAGTGACGATTGTCATCAGCCGGCTGGCGTAAAACTCTGTAAGTTGTCCGCCCGAGGGATTGGGCGGGCATTTTTCTTGCTGCGATCTGCGCCTTGGGCGAGATGCTCACTTTTCGCCGGAAGGGGGGGCGCTGCCCCCGCCGCCCTTTGGGCGTCTCCCCCGGGATTATTTCAGACCCAAAGAAGAGGATTGGCGGGGGCCTGCAACCTTTCCTGACGAGAGGCGTTGGGGGGAGAAGCCGGGCGATGACGTCCGGCAGAATTGGAGGTAGCCATGATCAAGAAACACGGATCGGCAAAATGGTCGGGTGGTCTTAAGGACGGCAAGGGCCATGTCTCGACCGAGACAGGCGTGCTCAGTGACCAGCCCTACGGATTCAACACACGTTTTGAAGGTGAGAAGGGGACCAATCCCGAAGAGCTGCTGGGGGCTGCTCATGCGAGCTGTTTCTCGATGGCTCTGAGCATGATCCTCGGGCAGAGCGATCTTGTTGCCGATAAAATCGAGACCCGCGCGACGGTTTCGCTTGAGGAGAAGGACGGCGGATTCGCCATTACGGCCGTGCATCTGGATGTGACCGCCAGCGTGCCCGGTGCTTCCGACGAAGATTTTCAGAAGGCGGCCGAAACCGCCAAGGAGAACTGTCCACTGTCGAAAGTGCTGAACGCCGATATCACGATGGATGCCAAGCTGGGTTGATCCACGCGAAATCGTCAGTTCAATGATTACCGCAGGGGCGTTTGCCGCCCTTGCGGTTTTTCGTATCAGCCAGCGCGCCGCTCTTCGAAGCTGAGCGCGATAAAGCTGGGCATGTGATCGCCCATGCCAACAACCTTGCCCGAGCCGCGTTCGCTGTCGGATTTGCTGCCCTTGCCCCGCGACGATTTGCGCGGTGTCTCCGCAGGCTCTGCCGCAGGAGCTTCGGCAGGCTCTTGCGGCGCGTCGGTTTTGGCGGCGCGGCGAGAGGAGGAGCGGCTGCGCTTTTTCGGCGCGGGTTCTTCTGCACTATCGGGTTCAACCGCGTCATTTGAGGTGGCGACCGGATTATCGATACGCGGAATCTGCTTTTGCACCAGCGCTTCGATATCGGCGAGGTTCTTTTCGTCACGCGGCACGCAGATCATCATCGCGGCACCGTCGCGCCCGGCGCGCCCGGTGCGGCCGATGCGGTGCACGTAATCCTCGGCATGCGAGGGGACGTCGAAGTTGAAGACATGGCTGACGCTTGGCACATCAAGACCGCGAGCGGCGACATCCGAGGCGACGAGGATCTTGAGCTCGCCATTGCGGAAACCCTCGAGGGTCCGGGTCCGTTGCGACTGGTCCAGATCGCCGTGGATCGGGGCGGCGTCATAGCCGTATTTCTTGAGCGATTTCGCGACGATATCCACATCCATCTTGCGGTTGCAGAAGATGATCGCGTTGGTCAGTTTCTCACCCTCGGCGTCGATCATCGCGCGTAGGACGCGGCGCTTTTCGCTGGCCTCGCGGTCTTTGCGCGAGCCTTTGAACATAACCACGCCCTGGGTGATGTTTTCACCGGTTGTGGCCTGCCGCGCGACTTCGACACGAGCCGGAGCGGAAAGGAAGGTGTTGGTGATCCGCTCGATCTCGGACGCCATCGTGGCCGAGAAGAACAGGGTCTGGCGCGTGAATGGCGTCAGCCCGAAAATGCGTTCGATATCAGGGATAAAGCCCATATCGAGCATCCGGTCGGCTTCGTCCACCACCATGATCTTGACGTCCGACAGGATCAGCTTGCCGCGTTCGAAATGGTCGAGCAGTCGGCCCGGTGTGGCGATCAGCACGTCCACGCCCTTGTCGATCAGCTTGTCCTGTTCGTTGAACGAGACACCGCCGATCAGCAGCGCCTTGGTCAGCTTGACGTGCTTGGCATAGACGTCGAAGTTCTCGGCCACCTGCGCGGCGAGTTCACGGGTCGGGCAGAGCACGAGGCTGCGGGGCATGCGCGCACGGGCGCGGCCACGGGCCAGCAGGGTGATCAGCGGCAGGGTGAAACTTGCCGTCTTGCCGGTACCGGTCTGGGCGATCCCAAGCACGTCCTGCCCTTCGAGAGCGGGGGGAATGGCGCCAGCCTGGATCGGAGTCGGGGTTTCGTACCCGGCTTCTTCGATCGCCTTGAGCACCTTGGGATTCAGTTTGAGGTCAGAAAATTTTGTCATTTGTATCCGCTGTTTGCGGACACTTTCTTGGCCCGCACCTATGGTCGGAGCCGGACCCGTACGGTCCTGTGCTAGTGCACACGATGGCTCTTGTCGCTGCCATTAACAAAATCGTGCGTGATCGTCAAACCGACAATGGATTTCTGCTATTTTACAGGGGCATTGGCGGCTGTTCGGAAACAATCTGGCTCAATTATCACGGTCAGCGACGCAATCCTGCCATGTCGGGAAGTGTTTGTTGATAGCCCCCGCGAGGTCAAGCGGGCGGTGCAGCAGCAGGCCGTGGCCCGAGAGCCGGTCGCGCAGCGATGGTGTATCGGCGCAGACCTCGTCGTAGAAACGGCGGAGGCCGGATATACCTTCCTCTTCTTCAAGCAAGGTAAACAACTCGTGCAGGGTGGCGCCACCAAGGGCGCGGGGCTGGGCCGGGCTTAGCTCGGCACGGTAAGAGCCTTTTTCGACGCGGTAGCGGTAGGCCGTCAGCCAATCCTCCCAATCGCCGACGTGGCAGTGCAGCAAGTCAACGTCGGGCAATTCGGTGCCATCGGCGGGCGATGCATCGATAAAGGCGCGGTGAATGCGCAATACCACGTTATCGAGGCCGGTCCGGACAAAGATCTTGCCCACGACATGGCTGAGGAAGCCGCCTTTCACATAAGCGCCGAATTCCGGATAGAGCCCGGCGACTGTTGCGTCTCGATTACCGTCATTGGGGAGGAAGGCTTTGAAATGCCTGGAACTTCCACCGAGGGACTCCGCAGGGCGGACCCGCGCCACGTTCGGGGGCCCTTGCACGGCGGCAAGTGCATTCGCCATGTCATCGGCTGGCCAGAGGAATTCATCGACATCGATATGGGCAAGCCAGTCAACCTCGGGCTTGCGCTGGTAGGCATGGGTCGCATTGCGGGACTGGCGGACCTGATGCTTCGCCGGACGCTGGATGCCGCGTCTTTTCCAGTATTGCGCGTCGCATTGGATGACGCGGATCTTGGGGTGCTCGGCCAGAAATGGTTCGGCTTCGGGGCAGGGGGTGTCGAGATAAAGGTAAAGCCGATGGCAGCCCAGCTCGAGGTGATGCGCGGCAAAGCCGAGGATCGCTGACGCGTCGGCCTTTACAGTTGAAACGAGGCCCCATCGGGGCCCCGCATCCGGTTTTTGCTCAGGTCTTCCAGCCAGGTCACTGGCCCTTAGAAGATGAAGTCATCGGCGCCGATATCGGCAATGTCCATGTCTTGCAGCAGAATGGTGCTCTTGCCGCTTTTCAGAAGGACACCGTCGTCATGATCCTTGATCGTGAGGTCGTCAAAGTTGTCGACGCCCCATTTCTTCAAGACGATCATGTCATTGCCGTCTTGGAAATCTTCGATCACGTCACGACCGGTCGCTTTCTTGAAGACGAACTTGTCGTTACCGCCGCCGCCTTTCAGGTCGTCTTTGCCTTTGCCGCCGATGAGAACGTCGTCACCGCCGCCCCCGGCCAGGGAATCGTTACCCTTGCCACCGACCAGCTTGTCCTTGCCGCCATTGCCATAGAGCGAATCCGCGCCGCCGTTACCGACGACCTTGTCATTGCCTTTGCTTCCCTTGATGACGTCGTCACCCTTGCTGCCAAACAGCTTGTCGTCTCCGCCACGGCCGATGATCTTGTCATCGCCGGCGAGACCCTTGAACTTGTCGTTTCCGCCCGTGCCCTTCATCAGGTCGTCGCCGAGCGAAGCGGAGGTGCGGTCAAAGACGACCTTGAGGGTCAGAACATCGCCGGACACCAGGGAAATCCCTTCGCCGTCATTGATGTAATTGATGACGATCTCATCGTCGGTCCACTCGATCATGGAGTTGTCCCATGGTCCCGTGGTTTGCTTGGAGAGAATCTTTACTTTTTGGAAATCCTGCACCGTATTGCCGACATCGCTCAGGATCTCGGCGTTATGCGTTGCCGTCTGGCCCTGCGCATCCTTGTTCGCCGCGAGCGCGTCCTGGGTGTATGTGATCTCGATCTTGTTCTTCGAGATGTCCCAGACTTCGTCGATTCCGTTTTCTTCGATAAATTCGAAATCTTCGGTTCCAGGGCCCGGTGTCACCTCGTAAGGTCCGAAAAAGACGTTGTCCCGTGTTGGGAATACGGTCGTCCATTCCAGAGTGCTACCAATCAAACTCATATTCTCGTTCCCGTTTACAAAAGCAAATGTGGCAACACCATGGCAGCACGCGAGGGTTGTTGCAATCGCTTGCTTGCCTCCTGCAAGTGTCTTTGGAAACGATCAGACCATCATTTCCTTGGTCGCTGTCAGGTTGATGTCGGGGTAGTCACGCTCGACCCTGTCGATGTCCCATTGGAGGCGTGTGAGGTAAACCGTGTCGCCATCATTGTCGGTGGCGATATGCTGCTTGTTCGCATTGGTAAACTTTTCAATGGCTTGCTTGTCACCGTTCACCCACCGCGCAGAGGTGAACTGCGACGGTTCAAAGCGTACCGGCAGGCCGTATTCCATCTCGATCCGGCTGGCGAGCACTTCGAATTGCAGGGCTCCGACGACGCCGACAATAAATCCCGACCCGATCGAGGGCTTGAACACTTTTGCGGCACCTTCCTCGGCAAACTGCATCAGCGCCTTTTCCAGATGCTTTGCCTTCATCGGGTCGCCCGCGCGCACGCCCTGCAAAAGTTCGGGGGCGAAGGACGGGATACCAGTAACACGAAGATCTTCACCTTCGGTTAACGTGTCGCCGATGCGAAGCTGGCCGTGGTTCGGAATGCCGATGATGTCGCCAGCCCATGCTTCTTCAGCCAATTCACGGTCGGAAGCGAGAAACATTACCGGGTTCGAAATTGCCATTGGCTTTTTTGACCGCACATGGGTCAGCTTCATGCCGCGTTTGAAATGTCCCGAGGCCATGCGCACAAATGCAACGCGGTCGCGGTGCTTGGGGTCCATATTGGCCTGCACTTTGAAGACAAAGCCGGAAACCTTTGATTCTTCAGGAAGAATCTGGCGCGGCGTGGCGGCCTGAATCTGCGGTTCGGGGCCGTAATTGGCGATGCCGTCCATCAGTTCCTTGACGCCGAAGGAGTTAATCGCCGAGCCGAACCAGATCGGGGTAAGCGTGCCTTCGAGCATGGCCTTCTTGTCGAGCGGCGGCAGCAGTTCGCGCGCCATCTCAAGCTCTTCCTGCAGTTTTTCCAGCAGGTGAGCGGGAACGTGCTGGGCCAGTTTCGGATCATCCAGCCCTTTGATTTCAATGCTTTGCGCGATCTTGTTGCGATCGGCGCGGTCCATCAGTTCAAGCCGGTCGCGCAGGATGTCGTAGCAGCCGACGAAATCGCGCCCCTGGCCAATTGGCCAGCTTGCCGGTGTCACGTCGATGGCGAGGTTTTCCTGAATTTCGTCAATGATCTCAAAGACGTCGCGGCTTTCCCGGTCCATCTTGTTACAGAAGGTCAGGATCGGCAGGTCGCGCAACCGGCAGACTTCGAACAGTTTCTGGGTCTGGCTTTCCACGCCCTTCGCGCCGTCGATCACCATGATCGCCGCGTCCACCGCCGTCAGCGTGCGATAGGTGTCTTCGGAAAAGTCCGAGTGGCCGGGCGTGTCCACGAGATTGAAGCGGAAGTTGTTGAAATCGAAAGACATTGCCGATGCCGAGACGGAGATCCCGCGGTCTTTTTCCATCTGCATGAAGTCCGACCGCGTGCGCCGCGCTTCGCCCTTTGCGCGGACCTGTCCGGCCATCTGGATCGCACCACCGTAAAGGAGGAATTTCTCGGTCAGCGTGGTCTTGCCCGCATCCGGGTGCGAGATGATGGCAAAGGTGCGCCGCCGGGCAATTTCGGCGGGCAGGTCGGGGCGATTTTGAGCGGTATCCAGCATAGCGCGCGTATAGGTAAGGTTTTCGCCAAGAGCAAGAAAATCGGCGGCACTGGTGATGCACAAGCTGTACACCCCCTGTACACCGGACGGCAGCCTGCCTTGCGTTAAGGAATTGTCAGGCCGTCGGGCAACCCATCGGACGCTCGCATTGCCCGACTTTAACGCTGGCGCTCTAGACGGGGGTGATTCCAAGTCACCGGAGAGCGCGATGAATAAATCGGATGCCCATAGCGAAATGCTGGCGACGCTTGAGCAGCTTCAGCGTGAGATCAAGCAGAAATGGCTGGTCCGCAGCCTCCCGGTGGACTGGAACGCGCTGGACCATTGGCACCCGGTTACGCCGCACAAGACGCGCGTGACGATTCGGCTCGACAGCGACATGGTGCGCTGGTTCCGCAAGTTGGGGCCGGGTTACAGCACACGTATCAACATGGTGCTGCGGCTGTACTGGACCGCATTGCTGTCGGGCGAAATCGACCGGTATTTTCAGGATGATACGATTCCTCAGCTCTGGCTGCAGGCCGAAGCGATGGAACGCGAGATCAAGGAAGGCGCCCGAAGAAAACCCCGCAAGTCAGAGCCGGAGGACTGCTGGGATGAGGATGCGACGGACGACGACGGCGAGGATGCCGGGCCGGATGAGGATTAGGCGCGGATACCGGCGGAAGGCGCGGCGTTCTTCGCGGGCTTCATCACCGGATTGACTGCTGCATGTCCGATCAGCTCATCGAAGGCGGCGCGGGTCGAAAGGCGATCCAGCGCGATAATGCTGAACGGCGTGCCGGGTGCAATCGGGTCGATGGGGGCAAGGTAGATTCCCGCGATATGGTCGCGCGTGTCGGTTTCGACGAGGATGATGGCCCGCGCGATCCGCCCCGCCGCAGACATCAGCGTAACCGTGCCATCCAGATGCAGGGATGCTCCGGCGGTGCCGGTTTCCGAAGACCCGGCGATTTCCGGCACGTGACCTGATGTCATGTGAAAGGCGAGGCTGGACGTGGTGCTGCCAGCGGCAAGAACGTAGACATCGTCCGGCACCAGCTCATCCAGAACCGAAAGCGAATCCCCTTCGTTCACGCCCTCGACCGCGCAGAAGGCGCTTGCATCATGAACCGGAACGGATTGGGTAAACAGCCGGTCGCAACCCGCGAAATCGGCTGCAATCACATTGTTCTGGAAGGCGCTTTCTGGATAGTTCTGCATCTTCTTGGGCTGCGTCTGTCGTTTATGTTGCACTCTTCCTAGGAGATGAATGTGACCTATTGTGGTCAAGACACCGGTGAAAAGCTGGCATTACATCATTTGCGAGGATAGTCCTGCTAAAAAGTGCACAAGGAGTTAACCGATGGATTTGGGAATTAAGGGTAAACGGGCATTGGTCTGCGCCAGCAGCAAAGGGCTGGGTCTGGGCTGCGCGCGCGCTCTGGCCGAGGCCGGCGTCGATCTTGTCATGAACGCCCGCGGGGCAGAGGCTCTCGAAGCATCAGCCTCGGCGATCCGCGAGGATTTCGGCGTCAATGTGGAAACCGTTGCCTGCGACGTGACCACGCCCGAGGGGCAGGCGCAGGTTCTCGAAGTGGCCGGGCAGGTCGATATCCTCGTGACCAATGCGGGCGGACCGCCTCCGGGCCTCTGGAGCGACTGGGATCGTGACGATTTCATCAAGGCGCTGGATGCGAACATGCTGACGCCGATCGCTTTCATGAAGGCGCTGTTGCCGGGGATGATGGATCGTGGCTGGGGCCGGGTGGTGAATATCACCAGCCAGTCGGTGCGCGCGCCGATCGGCGTGCTTGGCCTGTCCAATTCCGCGCGCGCCGGGTTAACGGGATATGTCGCAGGTACCTCGCGGCAGGTGGCGCCCAAGGGGGTTTGCATCAACAACATTCTGCCGGGCATCCATGACACCGACCGCGCCGAATCGCTTGATGGCGGTGTGAGCCGTGAACAGAATATCTCGATGGAAGAGGCCCGCGCCCGGCGTCAGGCGACGATCCCGGCCCGCGCCTATGGCACCGCAGAAGATTTCGGTGCGGCCTGCGCCTTTCTCTGCTCGCAGCAGGCGAAGTTCATCATTGGTCAGAACCTGCTGATCGATGGCGGGGCCTCGAACATCACGATCTGACATGGCGAGCGGTTTTTCCCTGAAAGACCAGTTGTTCAACCTTGAAAGGGTCCGCTATCTGGCGGGCCTTTTTTCCGACGCGCCGGGGTTTGGGGCGGCACGGTTCGAAGCGCGGGTGATGGAACGCCTGCCCGAGCTGGAGCTGAAAGCGCGCATCGCATGGATCGCGGAATGTCTGGAAGAGGCCATTCCGGGCGATCTTTCAGTGGTTGGTCCGGCGATAAGAAATGCGCTGCCGTCGCCGCTGGACCCGACGAAAAGCGACGATGATTTCGGTAGTTTCATCTTTGCGCCGCTAGGCGAATGGGTGGTGAACACCGGGCTGGAAGACCCGGATCGCGGGCTGGACCTGCTGCGCGAGATTACGCAGCGATTTTCGATGGAATGGGCGATCCGGCCCTTTCTGAACCGCTGGCCAGATCTTGTGCTGGCCCGGCTGGAGGGCTGGGCCGAAGACGATCACTACCATGTGCGGCGGCTGGTGAGTGAAGGGACGCGGCCGCGTCTGCCTTGGGGGCAGGGCGTGTCGCTGCCGCTTGATGCGGGCCTGCCGCTGCTGGATCGGCTACATGGCGACCCGACGCGTTTCGTGACCCGTTCGGTCGCGAACCATCTCAACGACATCACCAAGAAGGAACCGGATCTGGTTCTGGCGCGGCTGGCGGATTGGCGGGACCAAGGACGTCAGGCGGATAAGGAGCTGGCCTGGATGACGGCCCATGCGCTGCGGGGGCTGATCAAGGCGGGGCATCCCGGCGCGCTTGAGATGCTGGGATTTGACGCCGAGGCCGATCTGGAATGCAAGCTGCGGCTGGGGCGAGACAGCCTGCGCATCGGCGAGGCGCTCGACATCGGGTGCGAGATCACGGGCGCGCAGGCTATGCCGGTGCTGGTCGATTACATCATCTGGTTCGTCAAGCCGGATGGAGGCCAGCGGTCCAAGGTGTTCAAGCTCAAACAGGGCAAGCTGACAGCCGGAAAACCTTTGATCCTGCAAAAGAGTCATCGGCTGAAGGGGGACGCGACCACCTTTCGGCTGAGCCCTGGACGCCATGCGGTGGGGATGCAGGTGAACGGAAAGCTGTGCGCGCGGGCGGATTTCACGCTCTTGCCTGCGGCGGAGTGACTTGCGCGGGGGCTTGCGGGTTGCTATCCGCGCCTCTACCCGACAGAAATGCTCGGCACCGCCAGTGAGGCCCGCTTGCAAGACCTGAAGACCCAACCCCGGCTGGAAATCCGCAACCTTGTGCGCCGCTACGAGGGGCGCGTGGTGGTGGATGATGTGTCGCTGACCATCCTGCCGGGACAGGTGACCTGTCTTCTGGGGCCATCGGGCTGTGGCAAATCCACGACGCTGCGGATCATCGCCGGGGTCGAAATGCAGGACAGCGGCGAAATCTGGGTGGATGGCAAGCTGGTCTGCGACACCCATTACCGGGTGCCGCCCGAGCGGCGCGGCATCGGGCTGATGTTCCAGGATTTCGCGCTCTTCCCGCATCTGAGCGTCGCCGATAACGTGGCATTCGGTCTGCGCGGCGCGTCGCGCGAGAAAAAGCGCGCCCGGGTCGAAAGCCTGCTGGAACGGGTCGACCTGCTGCGCCATATCGATGGCTACCCGCATGAACTTTCCGGCGGTGAGCAGCAGCGCGTTGCGCTGGCCCGCGCGCTCGCGCCGCGTCCCCGCATCATGCTGATGGACGAGCCGTTTTCCGGGTTGGACAACCGGCTGCGCGATGGCATCCGGGATGAGACCCTTGGTGTGCTCAAGGACGAGGATACCGCCGTGTTGCTGGTCACCCATGAGCCGGACGAGGCGATGCGCATGGCCGACGAGATCGCGCTGATGCGTGCCGGAAAGATCGTTCAGCAGGGCGCGCCGTACAATGTATACAACCGCCCTGTCGACCGGGCGGCGGTGTCCTTCTTTTCCGATGCCAATGTGTTGCAGGCCGAGGTGACGGGCGCGCTGGCCGAAACCGCCTTTGGCCAGTTTCTTGCGCCGGGCGTGGCGGATGGGACGATGGTCGATATCGTGTTCCGCCCGCAGCATGTGCGCATCGATTTCGACCGGGGCGGCAACGGTCCGCGCCCGACCGAGACCGACGGTGTGGCGGCGCGGGGCGTGGTCAAGCGGTCGCGTTTCATGGGGCATGAATCGCTGGTCGAATTCGTGATGGATTTCGACGGGTCGGTGCTGAAAGCCACCGTGCCGAATGTTTTCCTGCCCAAGCCCGGCAAGGTGATGTGGCTGACCGTTCCGCGTGATCGTTGTTTCGTGTTTCCCGCCGCCACGTGAGATGAATGGCCCGATGGGCCATGCCCCCGGCGGGGATATTTTTGACCCAAAGAAGAGAGAGGGAATGCGTCCGGTCAGCGGGGCTGGCGTTAATCGGCGGCGTTGAAATCGGAGAGCTGCCGGCCCGGTTCGTCAACGAAGAGTTCCGGCAGCGGCGTGGCGGTTTCGATCAGGTCGGTGCGGATCTGCGTGAAACGGTTCGATGTCTCGCTCCAGCCGGTGAGAATCCAGTTGCGACCCCAGTTTTCGAGCCTGAGCGGGCGGATGGTTTCGGGCTGCTGGCCGGTTTCGGTCACTTGCAGTTTCTGGCGGGCGCGGATGGCGCTGCGCAGGGCGGGGAGATGCGAAAAACTCCGGGCGGCGCGGGCGGCCGGGAGGGCGGCAGTTTTCCAAGCATCAGCGGGGGCGGTCTGTTCCTCGGGCAGGGCGGCGTCGATTTTTTGGGCGAGGGTGCGGGCATGGGCCGACAAGTCGGGATCGCTCGATTCGGCGACGATGGCGAGGGCGAGATGGAGCGCTTCGAGTTCTGGCGGGGCGAGTTTCAGCGGCGGCAGCAGGATTTCATCGCCGAGCCGGTAGCCGGTGCCGCGTGTGCCGGTGATGGCCGCGCCGCTTTTCGCAAGCGTTTCCATATCGCGGTAGATGCTCCGCTGCGAGACGCCGAGGCGGGTGGCGAGATCGGCGGCGCGATGCAGCCTGCCGTCATGCAGGATGCCTAGGAGTTGAAAGAGGCGGTCGGCGCGGGACATGGGGGCATTCTGTGCCGAAGGGGTCAGGAAGTCGAGTGCAACTGACAAAAACATGTCAGTTTCGATTTCGGGAGGGGGAGGCGGCGGAAAACCGGCTTGGGCGGGGCGTCTCCGGTCGGGTTTGCGCTTTTCCCGGCGCTGGGGCGGATTTAGAAACGATGCCGAACACGCCCCTGCGCGATCTGCGGCACGAGGCGAATAAGAACTGACAAGGAGTTGAACATGTTGAATAATATTGGCCTTCCGGGCCTTCTGCTTATCGCGGTCGTGGTGCTGGTGCTGTTCGGACGCGGCAAGATCAGCTCGCTCATGGGCGAAGTTGGCAAGGGAATCACCGCTTTCAAGAGGGGCGTTTCCGATGGCTCGAAAGAGATCGAGGAACAGGATGAACTGGCGGCCAAGGACGTGACGCCGACGGACGCGGAAAAAGACAAGGTCTGATCTGACATGTTCGATCTGGGTTGGACGGAGCTTCTGCTGATCGGCGTTGTGGCACTGATCGTGGTGGGGCCCAAGGATTTGCCAGTGCTGTTCCGGAACGTCGGCCGCTTTGTCGGCAAGGCCAAGGGTATGGCGCGGGAGTTCTCGCGGGCGATGGAGGATGCGGCGGATGAATCTGGCGTGCGCGACATCGCCAAGGGGCTCAAGACCGCCTCCAACCCGATGGCGAGCGCGATGGACAGCGTCAAGGATGCGACCCGCGATCTGACAAGCGGGTTCGATCCCAAGAAATACAAACCCGGGAGCGAGACCGGCAAGCTGGCCGCGGACCGGGACGAGAACGCGAAGAAGATCAAGGCAGCCACCGCGCGGGCCGCGGCCGAGCGCAAGTCGCGCGAAGCGGCCGAAGCGGCAGCTCAGGCGGATGCGGCCGAGGCCGATGTGACCGCAGAGACGGCCAGCCCTGAACCAACCGGACCCAAAGAATGAGCCAGATGGCGAATGACGACATCGACGACAGCGCAGCGCCGCTGATCGAACACCTTGCGGAACTGCGCAACCGGCTGATCCATTCGGTCGTCGCCTTTGTCGTTGGCATGGTGATCTGTTTCACCGTGGCGACGCCGCTGTTCAATTTCCTGACCAACCCGCTTTGCGAGGTACTGGCCACGCGCGGACAGGATTGCGACCTGATCTTCATCAGCCCGCAGGAAGGCTTTTTCGTTGCGATCAAGATCTCGCTTCTGGGCGGGTTCATCCTCGCCTTTCCCTATATCGGGTTGCAGATGTGGCGCTTTGTGGCGCCCGGGCTTTACAAGTCCGAAAAGGGCGCTTTCCTGCCCTTCCTGATCGCGTCGCCTTTCATGTTCCTGCTGGGGGCGTCCTTTGCCTTTTACGTGGTGACACCGCTGGCCTATGATTTCTTCCTTGGTTTTCAGCAGTTCGGCGCTGAGGGCGAGGCGGTCGTGGCACAGCCAGAGATGGCGCAGCCGGGGCTGAGCGTGGTGTTCCAGGGCTCGGCGCAGGAATACCTGAACCTGACCGTGAAATTCATCGTGGCCTTTGGCCTGTGTTTCCAGCTGCCGGTGCTGCTGACCCTGATGGGCAAGGCCGGGCTGGTGAGCGCGGACGGGCTTAAGGGCGTGCGCAAATATGCGGTGGTGGCCATCCTCGTGCTGGCCGCGCTGGTGACGCCGCCGGACGTGATCACGCAGGTCATCCTGTTTGTGGTGGTCTACGGGCTTTACGAGATTTCGATATTCCTTGTGCGCCGGGTCGAGACCAAGCGTGAGGCCGAGCTGCGGGCGCAGGGCTATTACGACGATGAAGAAGAGTTCGACGACCCGCTTGCCGCTGAATTCGACGAAGAGCGGGAAGACGGCAAGTGAGTGAAGTACAACTGACGAGAATTGCGGCGGCGCTTGAGAGGATGTCTCCGGCGCCGCTGCCGGCACCGGATTTCAGCGGCGCGCCCGCTTTCGTGTGGCACGTGGACCCGGAGCGGCTGGTGCCGGTGCCGGTGGTCAACCGGGTGGGGCTGGACCTTTTGGTCGGGATCGACCGGTCGCGCGACACGCTGCTGGACAACACGCGGCGGTTCGCCAAGGGGTTCGCTGCCAATAACGCGCTGCTCTGGGGCGCGCGGGGCATGGGAAAGTCGAGCCTTGTCAAGGCGATCCATGCAGAGGTTTGCGCGGAAAATCCGGATCTTAAACTGGTCGAGCTGCAACGCGAAGATCTGCCATCGGTCGGACGTCTGCTCACGCACCTGAGGGAAGCGCCGCAGCGGTTCGTGCTGTTCTGCGATGACCTGTCGTTCAGCCATGATGACGAGCATTACAAGTCGCTCAAGGCGGTGCTGGATGGCGGCATCGAGGGGCGGCCGGATAACGTGGTTCTTTATGCCACCTCGAACCGGCGCCACCTGATGCCTCGCGACATGATCGAGAACGAACGCTCAAGCGCGATCAGCCCGTCGGAAGCGGTCGAGGAGAAGGTTTCGCTTTCCGACCGGTTCGGGCTGTGGCTGGGCTTCCATCCCTGTTCGCAGGACGAATACCTTGCGATGATCGATCGGTATTGCGCGGAGCATGGCGTCGACGTGGCCCCGGATGATCTGCGCGCCGAGGCGATTGAATGGCAGGCCACGCGCGGATCACGTTCGGGCCGGGTGGCATGGCAGTTCTTTGTCGACCTCGCGGGGCGTCACGGGGTACGTATCGGGTAAAGGCGAAACCGGAGGAGGGGAGCGCAATGGGGGAAATGTCACTACCGATGGAAGGTTCCTGCCGCTGCGGCAAGGTGCGGATCAGGGTCACGGCCAAGCCGATGATGACAGCGGCCTGTCACTGCGTTGGATGTCAGAAGATGGCCGCGAGCGCCTATTCCCTGACCGCCATGTTCCCGGTCGGGGCCTTTGAGGTTATCGACGGAGAGCCGGTGGTCGGCGGAGCGCCCAGCGAGGCGCTGAGCCATATGTGCTGTCCGGACTGCAAGGCATGGATGTTCACGCGGATCGCCGGAAACGATGTCTTCGTCAACGTGCATCCGACAATGCTGGACGACATGTCATGGTTCACGCCCTTTATCGAAACGGTGACAAAGGAAAAGCTGGCATGGGCCAAGACCCCGGCCAAGCACAGCTTTGAGGGCTTCCCACCGAGGGAGCAGTTCAAGACGCTGGTTGCGGAGTATGCTCAGGCGGGCTGAAAGCGCCCGCCGGGGCCTTATTCGAGGTAGGGCTGCGGATTGACGCTGTCGAACCCGTTGCGGACTTCGAAATGCACATAGGCATTGTCGCCGCCGCGCAGTTCGGCCAATTGCTGGCCACGTTTCACCGTATCGCCCTTTTTGACCTTGATGCCTTCGACATTGGCATAAACGGTCAGCAGGTTGTCGGGATGACGCACGACCACGATGGGCACCTGATCGGCGCTTGACGTGATCGCGGCAACGCTGCCATCGGCGGCGGCATTGACGGGAGAGCCGGGGCTGGCCGCAATGTCGATGCCTTCGTTCTTGCCCTTGGAATAGGTGCGGATGATCTTGCCCTGCACCGGCATGCCCATCGCGGCATTCGACGCGGGATTTTTGGTGGGCTTGTCGATGGTGACAGTCTGGGCGACCTCTTCGGTGCGCGGCGCGACCTTTTCAGCCGGCAGCGGTTTGGCTGCGCTCGGGGGCAGCGGTGTCGGGCTGCCTTCGCCCGGTTCGGTCACCGTGGTATCGGCGACGATCGGCGCGGGTTTCGGCGCGGCGGCACCGGCCACGGGGATCATCAGGTACTGGCCTTCGCGGATCGAGAAATCGGAGCCAAGCCCGTTCCATTCGGCCAGCGACTTGACCGGCACATTGTAAAGCCGCGCGATGGTATAGGCGGTTTCACCGCGTGCCACGCGGTGGCGCACCGGCTCGGCGGTCTGCACCTGTGCGGGTTTGGACGCGGCTGCCGGGGGCAGGGCGGTGGTCTGGACCGAATTGCTTGTGCTGGGTGAGGCGTCGATAGCGCTCCCTGCAAGGCTGGCAATATCCACGCCGGTCGCGGCCGAGGGTTCGGCGACTCGGGACGGCAGGGCAAGAACCTCACCGTCGCGCAGGGTATCGCCCGGCGTCAGGCCGTTGTAGCGCGCCAGTTCCGAGGCGGGCAGGCCGACCCGGTTGGCCACGGCGGTCACCGTATCGCCGCGACGCGCCACGGCCACCTGATAATTCGGATATGAGATCACGCCGCGATTGTCCGCGGCGGGGCGGGTGCCGGTTGCCGACTGGGCCGCGGGGGCCGTCGAAAACGCTCCGATCTTGCCGCGCATGTCGAAATCGAGCGGCTCGTCGCAGGCTGCGAGCAGGGCAAGCAGGGAAACGGCGGTCAGAATTCGGAATGAAGGGCGTCCTGTGGACTTGGTCATCTCGGCTTCCTCAACATGCGCCCCCCTGTTTCGCCGGGAGGTCGCAGCACATATGCTTTCGGTCTCGTGTACCGCTTATGTACCGTCCTTGCCCAGACCTTCAAGGAGGGGGACAAAGCGGACGGGGCGAATTTCGTCATAATCGAACCCGTCTTCGCCGCGACGGACCCGGATCAGCGTCTGCACCGCGTCGGACTGGCCGACCGGTACGACCATGATACCCCCGATCTTGAGCTGAGCCAAGAGCGGTCCGGGCGGGTCTTCGGCGGCGGCGGTGACCAGAATCCGGTCAAACGGCGCCTGATCGGGCAGGCCGTGTGAGCCATCCGCCGTCATCGCGGTGATATTCACAAAGCCGAGCTGCGAGAAAACCTCGTTCGCCTCGCGTACCAGCCGGGCGTGGCGGTCGACCGTATAGACCCGGCGGGCGAGGCGAGACAGGATCGCCGCCTGATAGCCCGAACCGGTACCGACCTCGAGCACCTTGTCGCGCGGATTGATCTGCAGCGCCTGTGTCATCAGGCCCACGACCGAAGGCTGCGAAATCGTCTGCCCGCAGGCGATGGGCAGCGGCGTGTCCTCATAGGCGCGTTCGGCGAAAAGCCCGGTAATGAACATGCCCCGGTCGATGGTTTCCATCGCGTTCAGCACGCGTTTGTCGGTGACCCCGCGCGAGCGCAAGGCATAGAGAAACTGCATCTTGGTTTCCGGGTCGGTGCCGCTCATTCAATCGCTTTCAGCGCATCGAGCGCGTCATGGGCCGTGAGATCCGCGCGCATCGGGGTGACCGAGATATAGCCGTCGAGGTTGGCCTGTGCATCGCTGCCGGGCGCCGTGTTGACGTGTTGCTGGCTGCCCTTGATCCAGAGAAAACGCTTGCCCGACGGGGAGTTATGCGGCTCGACCGAAAAGGTGGTATCGGGACGGAAACCCTGCGTGGTGGCGCGGATGCCCTTGACCTCGGCCCCGGCGACGGGGGGGAAATTCACATTGTAGAACAGCCGGTAGTCTTCGCCGGTGCAGGGCGTGTTGGCAAGGATCTTGCGGATCACATCGGCGCCGTGCTGCTCGGCCGCTTCGAACATGTTCTCGGCCTCGAAAATCTTAGGGCCAAGGTATTGCGAGAGCGCAATCGCGGGCAGCCCCTGCAGGGCGGCCTCCATCGCGCCGCCCAGCGTGCCGGAATAAAGCGCGTTCTCGGCCGAGTTGTTGCCCCGGTTCACGCCCGACAGAACCAGATCGGGGGGCGAGTCGATCATCACCTCGTGCAGCGCGGCGAGCACGCAATCGGCGGGCGATCCCTCGGTGGTAAAGCGGCGCTCGTCCATCTTGGCGAGCAGCATGGGGTGCGTGTAGCTGATGCAATGGGCCACGCCGGATTGCTCGAACGCGGGCGCCACGGTCCAGACTTCGCCATCCGGCCCGGCCAGTTCATGCGCGATCTTGTCGAGCGCTTTCAGTCCGCGCGCCTGGATACCGTCGTCATTGGTGATGAGAATTCGCATGGCCTGCCCCTTTTCGCGCCTTGATAGGCGAGCGGGCATGGCGGAGCAAGTGAAGAGCCGCGCGACAGGTGGGCGCGGCCCTTGTTTCACAGGCGCCGTGTCGTCAGAGACTCAGTTCGCCAAGCAGCCGCGCGGCCTCGTCAGCCGGGTTGGCAAGCGCGTCGCGATCTTCGCCGGGGAAAAAGCGCGCGCGGGTGGCGGTGGGCATCGGCGCGGGGGTCAGCACATGGACGCGGGGGCCGGTCTTGACGGTTTCGGCCTGCCAGCTTTTCGCCATCGCGATCTGCGCCGCCTTGGTCGCGCCGTAGGTGGCAAAGAACTTCTCGCCCGCGCGCGGGTCGTCGAAGAACACCGCCTGGCTCTCGGGGGACAAGAGCGGCGTGATATAGGGGATCAGCACCGAGGTCGCGGTCGCGTTCACGGCGATGGATTTCTCCCAGTCGCGGGTATCGGTGAAATGCGCAGGCGACAGCGGCGCCGCGTGGATCGCCGTATGCAGCCAGAGATCGAGCGTGCCCCACCGGTCGTGAATGCCCCGGCAAAGCGTCGCCATCGCTTGCGGAACCGTGATGTCCATCGGCGCCAGCGTGGCGCTGCCGCCTTTCGCCTTGATGCGGTCATCCAGCTCTTCGAGCGCGCCGGTGGTGCGCGCCACGGCGATGATGTGATGGGTCGGGGCGAGCGCCTCGGCAAGGGCGGCGCCAAGCCCGCGCGAGGCACCGGTGATCAGGGCTGTTTTTGTCATGCGCGCGGGTTTGGGCGCGATTTCCGGCAAGGTCAAGACCTGCCGCGCCGGTTTCGCCCCACCAATGCCGCAACGGGCCGGATCAGGGGATCGCGTAGACCTTTGCGATGTTGCGCTGCACGAGGTGAACCTGCCCCTCGGTGATGACAGCAACCGTGTGACCCGACACCGTATCCCCCCGTTGCACGCGGTGAATGCGCCCGTTGCGGGTACGCAGGAGGGCAATATCGCCCTTCGGAGAGGTCAGAGTTCCGATAACTGTGATATCGGCAGAAGGAAGGGCATTCTTCTCGGTCGCGGTCTGCGCGACGAGGGCGGATGTCGAGGGCATGGAAACCTATGAGGGAGAGAGTCGTTTGCGCGCTCCTCTTCTCAAAGATTAATCCTGGGTTAAAGGGGGAGGCCGCGTCATCCCGGCTGGCTCGGCTGAAGCTTGCTTATGGGGTATCTCCTGCACCGGCCGTCGGCTTGGGTCTTGGGGCTGCGCTGGACGAAAGAACAATGCTTGCTTCCTGTTCTGGCCCACAGTTGGCCGGTCGTCGACTGGGTGCGGATCGCTGTGATTGCTTTGAAAGTAACTCTATTGAAACCGGCCCGGAATACGGGACCTTTGTGCCACGCGGATCATTTCGCTTCCGGCGACGGCGAAGAATGTTGTCTGGCAATTGCAAGAAAGTGATAGCTGCATGACTGCGATCCTATTACCGCCAATGAGCTTCTGGTTCGGCTTTACGTTTCGAAAAGGACGTCATCCTTGGGAAATACGATTCCGGTTCTTTTGAACTACCTCACTCTATGCATCGTTACCTTGTTCGCATTTCCCCTGAGCTTGCTATTCGTCGTTTTCACCCTTGGCGTAGGGCTTTTGGCAGTCCCGTTTTTAATTGTCACAGAAGCTGAAAAATACGAAGTCTTAGCGATTCCGGCCTGGCTCGGGATAATGACCTATCTTTGCTTCTTGCTCTTTACGGTCCTGCGCAAACATACAATCTGGTCCGCCATTATGTTCGCACTACTCTCCTGCTTCTCCACCTATTTGGTTGTCGCTGTGAGCGCTGAGATAAGTTGGAGATGGGCCATGGCACAGGATGCAGAGAAACAGGGCCTGAAATGTATCGAACCCCGAGAGTTTATCGCCTTGCGCGCACGAAAGGCCGGTCTGGCGCTTCATTCGGATGAGCGGATGTTTTACATACCGCACGCAACTGCCTCCAGAGACGGAAAACTGTTCATTTGGTCTTTTGGTGAGACGAAATTCGTTGAATGGGAAGAAAACGGAGCCAGTTGCTGAACAGATATTAAGCGGTCATTCACATGATGTCATAGTGCCTTCTGGCGACGTCGCCATACCTGCGATCCGCTGGGAAGGCTACGAGGGACCGACCGAATACTTTCGCCACCTCCGACGTTATCTATCCGCAATCCTCCGCCACTCTGATCATGCAAGCCCTTTTTCACTTGATTGGATGGGCCTTGGTAGCTGGAATCTACGCGCAGATTGACAAATCAGAGGTATGAGCCAGCTTTTATTCATATACACAGCGACGCAGGATGGGACTGGCCCGGTTGAGCCCGGAGATACGGTGCCCCGAGAGACGTCGACCGAACAGGCAGAAGGAGACTTCCATGGAAGCTCAAACAATCGCCGCCCTTATCATCACGCCATTCGCCGCGGCCTTTGTCTATGCCGGGATCCACGAGTTTCGGCGCTACAAGGCCGACGGCCGCGCGAATTACGGCCTTGTCTATGACGAAGAGACCGGCACGACACATGTGACCGGGATTGCGGAAGACGAAGAGGCCTATGATATCGAAGAGTTTGATCCCAGCGACTACAATGAGCGCAATGCCGAGAAAGAGGAAGACGACCAAAAGACCTGACGGTTGAACTCTTCCGACGTAGGATCGTCATATACCGCGCGGGATTGCTACCCGCGCCGGGGCGGGAGCGCTACTTGTTCGGCGTAGGAAGAGCTACCGGCACCGCCAAACTCACGGCGCCGGGCGCTTTTAAGGCCGGTTACTCGGCCGCTTTCATCTGGAAACCCTGTTCCAGCATATCCGCCGGACGAACCGGGTATTCGCCCGAGAAGCAGGCGTCGCAGTACTGGGGCTGTTTCGGGTCGCGGCCATTGGCCTCGCCGACCGCACGGTAAAGACCGTCGAGCGAGATGAAGGAGAGGCTGTCGACCTGAAGGTGCTCGCGCATTTCCTCTTCGCTCATGGTGGCGGCAAGGAGCTTTTCGCGCTGTGGCGTGTCGACGCCGTAGAAACAGGGCCAGGCCGTGGGGGGGGAGGCGATGCGGAAGTGCACCTCTTTCGCGCCGGCATCAAGGATCATCTCCTTGATCTTGCGCGAGGTTGTGCCGCGCACCACCGAGTCATCCACGAGGATTACGCGTTTGCCGCGGATCAGGGCGCGGTTCACGTTCAGCTTGAGCCGGACGCCCATGTTGCGGATCTGCTCGGAGGGTTCGATGAAGGTCCGCCCCATGTACTGGTTGCGGATAATGCCCATCGCGTAAGGAATGCCGGATTGCAGACTGTAGCCGATGGCCGCGGGCGTGCCGCTGTCGGGCACGGGGCAGACCAGATCGGCATCGACCGGCGCTTCCTTGGCCAGTTCGCGGCCGATCGCCTCGCGCGTTTCATAAACGGAACGGCCGCCCAGAACGCTGTCGGGGCGCGAGAAATAGACATGTTCGAAGATGCAGAAGCGCGACTTGCGGGGGCGGAAGGGGAAATGGCTCTGCACCCCGTCCTGCTCGCTGATCACGACCATCTCGCCCGGTTCGATTTCGCGCAGGAATTCGGCGCCGATGATGTCAAGCGCGCAGGTTTCCGAGCTGAGCACCCAGCCATCGCCGAGCTTGCCAAGCACCAGCGGGCGCACGCCCAGCGGGTCACGCACACCGACCAGCTTGGTGCGGGTCATGGCGACGACCGAGAACGCGCCCTCGACCTTTCGCAGCGCTTCCTCCATGCGGTCGGGGATCGAGCGGCCCATGGATCGGGCCATCAGGTGGATGATGCATTCGCTGTCCGAAGAGGACTGGAAGATCGAGCCGCGCTCGATCAGCTCGCGGCGGAGCGTGTTGGCATTGGTGATATTGCCGTTATGGGCAATCGCGGCGCCGCCCATGGAGAATTCGCCAAAGAAGGGCTGGACGTCGCGGATCGCGGTGTTGCCCTTGTTGCCGGCGGTGGAATAACGCACGTGGCCGATCCCGATGGGACCGGGCAGGGTTTCCATGACGCTGGCCGAGGTGAAATTGTCACGGACATAGCCGAAGCGGCGGGCCGAATTGAACCCGTGCTCGGGATGGTGCACGACGATACCGCCGGCTTCCTGACCGCGGTGCTGAAGGGCATGAAGACCGAGGGCGACGAAATTGGCGGCGTCGTTGACACCAATGACGCCGAAAATCCCGCATTCTTCCCTGAGCTTGTCATCGTCAAAGGGGTGGGCGGGGGGCATATGCGGCTGGGACAAGGGCAGCTCCGAATCCGGTGGCTTGTTTACCCTCCACATAGTCACTCTTTCCGCCGCTGTCATCAAAGGATCACAAATTGCCGCACCGCAGAAGGCAATCGTGAAGATTTTGCCAGGTCGCTGTGCCCTTTAAAGGAATGGGCGGGGCTTTGCGGTTCGGTTGGCGAGGATTTGGGGCCACGGCAGGGATATTCCGCCGGCCTTGCGCTGCTTGTGCGCGGCGGGGGGCTGTCTGCCCCCCGGGCCCCCCGAGAGTATTTCCGGCAAGAGGAAAAGGGGGGCGTTTGAGCTTGTGGAGTTCGGGGTGACCGTGGGGTTATTCGCTGGGGGTATCGGTTGCGGGCGGCGTTGTGTCGACTGGCGTGGAGGGGGCGGCGCATTTGCCGACCAGCGATTCATATTGCTGGGTGATCCAGCCGAGCGCCTGCTCGGGGTTTCTTTCCTCGATCTGGGTGGTGAGGCGGGTGAAGACCTGCGCCGAGCGGCTGTTGTCGACCATCGGGACCGTTTCGGTGGTCATGACGGACTGGTAGACGAAGAAGGCGATGGTGACGAGGAGGATGCCGCGCGCCACGCCAAAGAGAAAGCCGAAGCCCTGATCGAGACCGCCGAGCGCCGAGCGGCGGACAAGCGTGGAAAAGAGCGGGGTGAAGAAGGAGACGATGATCAGGGCGATGGTGAAGACCACTGCGAAAGCACCGATGACCGAAAGTTCGCAGCTGTCGGCGAGGAATTCGCCGACGACCGGGAGTTCGCGGATCAGGGGCTCGACCGCCGGGGCGAAGAGAAAGGCGAGGACGCCTGCGGCGACCCAGCCGAGAATCGCCATCGCTTCGCGTACCAGGCCGCGGGAGTAGGCCAGCAGCGCAGAGAGAACGATGATCAGCGCGACCACCCCGTCGATGATGGTGAAACCTTCCATAAGCTGCCTTCGCCTTTTTGTAATCGTCTATGGGGGGCTTTTACCCGGCCCCGAATACTTCGCCAACAAAACCTGTCAAATCCGTGGCGCGGGTCAGCGACAGACCGCCATCTGTAACGGATTTGCCACCCGCAGGCGCAATCGCGGAGGTAAAACCAAGTTTTTGCGCCTCTTTCAACCTGTTTTCGGTTTGTGGGGCCGGGCGGAGGGCGCCGGACAGGCTTATTTCGCCGAAAACGACGGTTTCCGCCGGAAGTGCGGCATCTTCGCGCGCCGAGAGCAGCGCGGCGGCGACGGCGAGATCGGCGGCGGGTTCGGAGATTTTCAGGCCGCCCGCGATGTTGAGATAAACGTCGAGCCCGGCGAAGGGGATGCCGCAGCGCGCCTCGAGCACGGCCAGGATCATCGCGAGCCGCCCGCCATCCCAGCCGACCACGGTGCGGCGCGGTTGCGAATGGGGCGAGGGGGCGACAAGCGCCTGCACCTCGACCAGCACGGGCCGGGTGCCTTCGATGCCGGCGAAGACGACGGAGCCGGGGCTGGGTTCGCCCCGTTCGGAGAGGAAGAGGGCGGAGGGGTTGGTGACTTCGGCAAGACCGCCGCCGGTCATCTCGAAGACGCCGATTTCATCGGCGGGGCCGAAGCGGTTCTTGACCGCGCGCAGGATGCGGAACTGGTGACCGCGTTCGCCTTCGAAATAGAGCACCGTGTCGACCATATGTTCGACGACGCGGGGGCCGGCGATCTGGCCTTCCTTGGTGACATGGCCGACGAGGATGACGGAGGTGCCGCGCCGTTTGGCGAAGGCGGTGAGTTCATGGGCGGCGGCGCGAACCTGGCTGACCGAGCCGGGGGCACTTTCGACATTGTCGGCCCACATGGTCTGGATCGAATCGATGATCGCAAGCTGCGGGCGTTCGGCTTCGAGCGTGGTGAGGATGTCGCGCAGGTTGGTTTCGGCGCCAAGCTGCACCGGCGCCTGCGCAAGGCCAAGACGCTGGGCGCGCATGCGCACCTGTGCCGAGGCTTCCTCGCCCGAGATATAGAGGGTTTTCAGCCCGCTTTCGGCAAAGCGTGCGGCGGCCTGCAAGAGCAGGGTGGATTTGCCGATGCCGGGGTCGCCACCGACGAGGATCGCAGAGGCGGGCACGAGACCGCCGCCGAGTACGCGGTCGAGTTCCTCGATGCCGGAATGGGTGCGCGGGGGCGGGGTTTCCTCGGTTGCGAGCGAGGTGAGCGGGATGGAGCTGCCGCGTTTTGCGCCGAGCGATTTCGAGGCGGGACCGGCCGAAAGCGGAGTTTCCTCGTGGATCGTGTTCCATTCGCCGCAGGCTTCACACCGGCCTGACCATTTGGTCGAGGTGGCGCCGCAGGCGGAACAGATGAAAGTCTTGGATTTAGCCATGCTGTCTTGTGCCGCCTGTTCGTTTGGCCGTCAAATGGCTGATCGCCAGAGAGGCGAGCACGCAGGCCGTGAAAAGATAGAGCCCCCAGGCGATTTCAATCCGCGCCAGCCCGATGCCCTTGGCGATGACCACGTAGAGGGCGATCAGGAAGACATCAGCCATAGCGAGTTTGCCCAAGGCTTCGAGCACCGGGAGTACGCGTCGCCGCAACATGCCGAAATGGATCAGGGCGAGACCGATGGTTTTCATATAGGGCGCGAAGATCGCGAGGAAGGTGACGAGCAGGGCGAGGATCACGTCGCTGCGCCAGAGCGATTGCAGCCCCGAAATCACGCTGATTTCCGACAGGCCGAACAGCGGCAGCGCGATGCCCGCCCGCATCAAGGGTGCAAACCAGGCGAGGGGGAACAGAACCAGCAGCGTCAGGTTGGCGAGGCGGAGAAGCATGATCGGCTTTCAGGGAGCGGTTGACCCTTGGTATTGAGGTCGCGGGTCAAGCGCAAGTCCGCGCGGTGCGGGATAAATTTCTGTTCAGAAATTTCCCAAGAAAATTGAATTTTCTTGCCCTCTTAGCGGACGGCAGCGATTGGCCCTTCGGCGCGGCCATGGATGAACTGGTCGAGATAGGGATCGCCCGAGGCATCCATCTGCGACACCGGACCGGTCCATTTGATCACACCCTCATGCAGCATCGCCACGTTATCCGCAATCGCGCGCACGCTGGTCATGTCATGGGTGATGGTCATCGCGGTCGCACCCATTTCCACGACGATCTCGCGGATCAGGTCGTTGATCACCCCGGCCATGATCGGATCAAGCCCGGTGGTCGGTTCGTCGAAAAAGATGATCTCGGGATCGGCGGCGATGGCGCGCGCGAGGCCGACGCGTTTCTGCATGCCCCCCGAAAGTTCGGCGGGCAGCTGGTCGGCGGTTTCCGGCTTCAGCCCGACGCGGCGCAGTTTCTCTATGGCAAGCTCGCGCGCCTCGGCCTGCGGTTTCTTGAGCGAGCCGCGCAGGTGGCGAAAGGCCACGTTCTGCCAGACCGGCAGCGAGTCAAACAGCGCACCGCCCTGGAACAGCATACCGAAACGGGCGAGGAACGCGTCCCTGTCGCCGGTGGTGGCATCCTGCCCGTCGACCTTGATGGTGCCGCTGTCAGGCGTCACCAGCCCGAGGATACATTTCAGCGCCACGGATTTCCCGGTGCCGGAGCCGCCGATGATCACCATCGAGGTGCCGCGCTCCACGTTCAGTGTCAGCCCGCGCAGCACGCGATTGTCGCCAAAGCGTTTATGAAGGTTGTCGAGTTCGATCATTGCTAGAAAAACATCCCCGTCAGCACGAAGTTGGCGGCAAGGATCAGGATCGCGGCGGCTTCGACGCTGTTCTTGGTGGCCTGGCCTACGCCCTGCGCGCCGCGTTCGGATTTCATCCCATAGTAGCATCCCATCAGCGCGGCGATCACGCCAAAGGCGGCCCCTTTGACGAGGCTCGAAATCACGTCGAGCGGTTCAAGGAAATTGACCGTGTTCTTGAGATAGGTCGCGGGGTTGAACCCGAGGTTCTGCACCGCCACCGTATAACCACCCGCGATCCCGATGATATCGCCGATCCCGACCAGCATCGGCACGGTGATCAGCGCGGCCAGCAGGCGCGGCACCACGAGGTATTTCATCGGGTTGGTCGAAAGCGTCACCAGCGCGTCAATCTGCTCGGTCACTTTCATCGTCGCGATTTCCGCCGCGATGGAGGAGGTCACCCGCGCGGCGATCATCAGCCCGACCAGAACAGGGCCTAGTTCGCGCACCATGCCGATGGCGACGATCTGCGGCACCACTGCCTCGGCGCTGAAGCGCGAGCCGCCCGAATAAATCTGCAGGGCCAGCGCGCCGCCGGTAAAAATCGCAGTCAGGCCCACCACCGGCAGGGACAGCCAGCCGATGTTCAGTAGCGCCACGCCAAGTTCCTTTGTGTAAAACGGCGGGCGCAGGATATGGCTGAAACTGCGCGCCATGAAGATGGCGACCTTGCCGATGGTCCCGCATATTCCAAGGGCGAGCGCCCCGATAAAGGCCAGTGGGTGCAGCAGGGCGCTCATTTCACGAAGCTCCGGCTGTAGCGCCCGCCAAGGTTGGTCAGCACCTCGTAGCCGATTGTCCCGGCTGCGGCTGCCAGATCGTCGACACCCTGATGCGGGCCGAGGATTGTGAGGTAGTCCGGGTCGCCCTCAAGCGCGGAGACATCGACGGTGATGAGATCCATCGAAACGCGCCCGACCACGGGGCAGGGGGTGGCGCCGGAATAAACGATGGCGCTGTTGCCCATCACCCGGAACAGCCCATCCGCATAGCCCGCGGCAATCGTCGCCACACGGGTGGCCTGTTTCGCCGTCCAAGTATTGCCATAGCCGACGGTTTCATCCGGGTCCACGTCGCGCACCTGGATAACGGGCAGGTCGAGCGTGACAACGTGTTCGGCCTCGGCAAAGGGCTGGCCGCCGTAAAGACCGACACCGGGACGGGTCAGGTCGAAATGATAGGCGGGGCCCAGCAGGATGCCACCGGTGGCCGAAAGCGAGCGCGGCACGCGCAGCCCGCTGGTCATGTCGAGAAAGGTGTCAAGCTGGCGCTCGTTCATCGCATGGCCCGGCTCATCCGCGCAGGCAAGGTGCGACATGATCAACACCGGGTTCTGCGACAGGGCGATCTCGCGCAGCGCCGCCCATTCCGAGGCTTCCATGCCCAGCCGGTTCATGCCCGTGTCGAGCTGGATGCCAAAGGGATGGCCGGGCAGCGCCTCGACATGGCGCAGCATCTGGTCGACCGAGTTCAGCATCGGCGTCAGGTCATGATCGCGGATCAGCGCCGTGTCGCCTTCCATATGGCCGGAGAACACCCCGATCATCGGCCCCGGCCCAAGCGCGGCCCGCACCACCGCGCCTTCTTCGGCGGCGGCCACGAAAAAGCGTCGTGCGCCCGCCTCGGCGAGTGCCCGCGCGACGCGTCCCGCGCCAAGCCCATAGCCATCGGCCTTGACCACAGCGCCGGTTTCGCTGCGGCTTTTGGAGTCGAGGGTTTGCCAGTTTCTGGCCAGTGCGGCCAGATCGATCGTAAGGTGTCCAGTGCTCATGGGGCCGTTCTTGACACGGGGGGCGGGGGCGTCAAGCACAAACACCTGTTGAGGTAGCGACAGTTTGCTTAAGGCAAGGAAAAGTCCCGCTGATTGCGCTGCCAGAGCTTTTCGCCCACGAGGCAGTCATAGCCGCTCGCCGGGATAATCCGGTGCTGAGCCGGCACATCGTTTCCGGCGATTTCCAACACCAGCTTGCGCTGTACGGCCTCGGCGAACTGGTCCCAGCTCAGCACCGGCACCACGAATGAGCCCGGCCCCCCGATCACGCATTCGCGGTAATAGACGTCGAGATCGGGAATGCCCCAGCGTGAGGAGAATTCGTCCTGCGTCATCAGTGGCAGACCATTGATGACGATCCCCTTGGCCAGCGCCGCATCACGCGCGCCCAGCACGGGCAGACCGTGATTGTTCGGCCCGTCGCCGGAAATGTCTATTACCCGGCGCAGACCCGAGAATTCGTTCAGTTCAAAAGCTTCGACCGCATAGTCCAGCGCACCCGAGATCGAGGTGCGGCGCATCCCGTAATTGAAGATCACGGTCAGCTTTTCGGCGACCTCGTCCGCCTGCTCGTTGGTGTCGATCAGCGTCCAGGGAATGATCACGGTCTGCGAACCTTGCCCGGCCCATTCAACGTAGGTCAGCGCGATCCGTCCGATCATCCCGCCGCCGATTGCGTCCTTGACCTCATCGCTGCCGAGGGCGGCCGCATAGCCACGGCGCTGGATTTCGAGTTCGAAGGGCGACATCGAGCGGGAGACGTCGACGGCGAGAAACAGCTCGACATCGACTTCCAGATTCTCGTTCTGCGCAGCCAGCCCGGTGGCGGTCAGGAGACAGGACAGGAAAGGGGCGAGCACGCGCAGCATGGTTCATTTGCGCCCAGCCCGGTCTGTGCTGTCCAGTCAAATTCCTGTGGGTTGGGGGATTCCGCTCAACCTTGGCGTGTATGCCCGATTTACGCTCAGAATTCAGCCTCGCCGCCACCCTGTTGCCAGGGTTTGACAAGGTTGCCAAAGCGGGTGAACTGCGCTTCAAAGCTCAGTTCGACCGTGCCGATGGGCCCATGGCGCTGCTTGCCGATGACGACTTCGGCCTTGCCGTGTAGGCGTTCCATCTCTTCGATCCACTGCGCCATCGCCTCGACATTCTCTTCGCCAGGCTTTTCGCGTTCTTTATAGTATTCGCCCCGGTACACGAACATCACCACGTCCGCGTCCTGTTCGATCGAGCCCGATTCACGAAGGTCGGAAAGCTGCGGTCGTTTATCGTCGCGGGATTCAACCTGACGCGACAGCTGCGACAGTGCGATGACCGGGATGTTCAGCTCTTTCGCGATGGCCTTCATGCCCATGGTGATTTCGCTGATCTCGTTCACCCGGTTGTCGGACCGGCCGGTGCCGCGCACAAGCTGAAGATAATCGATGATCAGCACGTCGAGCCCCTGCGTCCGTTTCAGACGCCGCGCCCGTGCGGCCAGCTGCGAAATCGGCAGGGCAGGCGTGTCGTCGATATAGAGCGGGCAGGCTTCCAGCGCCTTTGCCGCTTCGACGAAACGGCGGAACTCACCCTCGGTCATGTCACCCTGACGAATCTTGTGCGAGGAAATCTCCGAGGCTTCGGCGAGGATACGCCCGGCCAGCTGCTCGGCACTCATTTCCAGCGAATAGAATCCGACGACACCGCCCTGAACCGCGCCTTCGGTGCCATCGGGCAGGCGGCCCCTCTTGTAGGCCTTGGCGACGTTGAAGGCGATGTTCGTGGCAAGCGAGGTTTTCCCCATCGAGGGACGCCCGGCAAGGATCAGAAGGTCAGACTTGTGTAACCCGCCCAGCTTGTTGTCGAGATCGGTCAGACCGGTGGAAATCCCGGCCAGCCCGCCGTCGCGCTGGTAGGCGGCGTTGGCGACATTGACCGCCTCCGTCACCGCCTTGAGAAAGCTCTGGAAACCGCTTTCAGCCTTGCCCTGTTCCGACAGTTTGTAGAGATGCTGTTCCGCCTCGACGATCTGCTCGCGCGGTTCGCTGGCCACATCCACGCGGCCTGCCTTGTCGGCGATATTGTGGCCCAGTCCGATCAGCTCGCGCCGGATCGCGAAATCATAGATCATCTGCGCATAGTCACGCACTGCAAAGGCGCTGATCGCGGTCCCTGCCAGCCGGGCCAGATAGGCCGAGCCGCCCAGTTCCTTGAGCCCCTCGTCGTCTTCCAGAAACGCCTTGAGCGTCACCGGCGAGGCAAGCTGGTTCTTGGCGATCCGCGCCGAGGCGACCTCGTAGATGCGGGCATGGACCGGGTCATAGAAATGGTCCGCCGTGATGACCGAGGCAACCCGGTCATAAATGTCGTTGTTGTTCAGGATCGCCCCAAGCAACTGCTGCTCGGCTTCGACGGAATGCGGCATGGCATCCTGCGGTTCGGCCTTGGATTCGGTCGCGTCGAAACTGGTGATCGTGTTCATGTCGCCTCTCGAAAATCGCCGCGTCCGCGCGGTCTCTCTATGGTTCGAAGTGCATAGCCCATGCGTTGCAGCCGGCGCAAATTGTATAAAATGTGGATAATTTTAACGAACCCGGCTTGAGGACTTATATTGCATCAGCACCGGTCAACCGGTCAATATCTGGTAGGTCACCCCAACAGAAACACCGGGGCACTTGCCTGTTGAACTGGCGGAAAAAGGCTCAGCTCTTTTGTCTGGCGTCCTGCCATGCGCGCGGGTTGTTGAGGAACGTCTCGACCTCGGACAGCGTCGTTTCCGAGAAGGCGCCCGAGCTTTTTGCCTCGGCCAGGACGTCCCACCAGGTGCAGAGGTGGTGCAGCTGAACGCCATGATCCGACAGGGTTTTGATCGTCTCGGGGAAGATGCCGTAATAGAAGATTACCGCCGTATGGGCACAGCTCGCGCCGGTTTCGCGAATCGCGTCCACAAAGCTGAGTTTTGAGCCGCCGTCGGTGGTCAGGTCCTCGACCAGCAGCACGCGCTCGCCTTCGGTCATCACGCCTTCGATTCGGGCGTTGCGGCCATAGCCCTTGGGTTTCTTGCGCACATAGGTCATCGGCAGGCCCATGCGTTCTGCCACCAGCGCGGCAAAGGGAATGCCGGCCGTTTCGCCCCCGGCGATATTGTCGAACGCCTCGAACCCGGCGTCGCGCATGATCGTCACGGTCAGGAAATCCATCAGCGTCGCGCGGATGCGCGGATAAGAGATCAGCTTGCGGCAATCGATATAGGTCGGGCTGGGCAGACCCGAGGCAAGCGTAAAGGGTTCGTCCGCGTTCAGGTGTACCGCGCCGATTTCCAGCAGCATCCGCGCGCTCAGGCGGGCAATCTCTTCGCGGGGCGGAAAGGCGGTCGGAATCATGGCAGGGGTCCTGTTGTTGGCGGCAAACGGCGTTTCCTGCGCATAGAACAGCCCCGCAAAAAAGAAAAGCCCGCCCCGGTGGCAGGCGGGGCGGGGTCCGGGCCAACACGCGGTATCGCGGGGCCGACCGTCCAAAGGGCGAGCAGTGCCTTGGAACGTGTCATTCGGTAACGGATTGGATTGCCCATGGCCCTCTGGGTGTCAATCGAAAGGCCGGGATTTCGCCCCGATTTCGAGAGTGGTGTGGTTTTGCAACGGCGGCTTGAGAGCGGTCCGCGCGCAAAACGGAAAAGCCCCCACGCTGTTCCGGCGCGGGGGCAATTTGTTTAGGTTTCTCAGATGCTTCAGAACAGGAAGTCGTTCGCTGCCAGTTCGGACATCGTGATGCCGTCGATGGTGATCGAATTGCCGTTTCCATCCTCGATCACGGCGCTGCCGTTGACGTCCGAGATATGGTTGTTCATCAGGTCGTCGAAAGACTCGATGGCGCCGATTTTCTTGAGGACGATCTTTTCCCCCTTATTATCGGTTTCGAAATCCTTGATCTTGTCGTTGCCGAACTTGCCCTTGAAGATGAACTTGTCCGCGCCCCGATCACCCCAGAGATTGTCCTTCCCCTTGCCGCCGTCGATCTTGTCGCGGCCGATGCCGCCATAGATCTTGTCGCGACCGCCAAGGCCCTTGATCACGTCATTGCCGTCACCGGCTTCGATTTCGTTCTTTGCGTTCGATCCGATCAGCTTGTCCTTGTAGATCGTGCCACGGACGTCTTCGAAATTGGACAGCTTGTCGCGGTCGCCGAACCCGTCGATGGCAAAGCCTTTCTTGAGATTGACCTTGACGCCATCGGTGCCGCCGTAACGTTCGTCACGGTCATAGCGCACCTCGTCGTGCTTGCCCTTGCCGCCATCCATATCGTCGCGGCCCTTGACCCCGCGCATGATGTCGTTGCCGTCGCTGCCGATCAGTTCGTCATCATACATCGATCCGCGCAGCATCTCGATGCTGTTCAGCGTATCGCTAAAGCCCCAGCCATCGACCGCCAGCCCGGTCTTGAGGTTGGCGTATACGCCTGCCGGATCGTCGATATGGAACGCGACCTGATCCCAGCCTGCGCCACCATTGTAGGTGTCGGCGCCTTTGCTCGACACGAAGTAATCGTCGCCAATGCCGCCGTTCAGAGTGTCGTTGCCGTCCGTTCCACCCATTTCGTCGTCCTCGGTCGAGGAGACGTTGTCGAACTCGGTCCATGCGATGTTGGTATCTGACGCGAAAATACCGGAGGGCAGTTTTATATCTTGGATGGAGGCGTCGAACGCTTCCCAATCCGCGCCCGAACTCAGGTTCGAGGGGAGAGGCGTGCCGTCGAGGACGTAATAGGTCAGAACGTCGCTATTGTTGCCGGACTCCCATTCAAGACCAAGAATGGTGGTTACGCCGCCGCTCCAGGTGACCCTTGCCATCAACGCGTCGATTTCGCCACCGTTCAACTGGTCCAGCGGCACGCCACCGATAGAACCGAAAATCAGGTCGTCTTCGATTTCGACCATCGGCGCGCCGTCGTCGAGGCCTAGGTATTTATAGGAAAATCCGGCAGAGTTGTCTGGCACGACAACGGTCAATTCCGTTGTGGATACCGATACCGGATCGCGGTCTTCAACATCCACGCGGATGCCTTGGATTGTGTATGTCGTCATCTCTAAATCTGTCTCCCAGAATGTCCCTGCGGCAGGTATAGTTGAGAACGACAGCAAATTAATACTTACAAGACCAAAAATCCCGGATTGTTACGTGTTTGCACAGCGCAAGCAGCAACTATTCCTGCGCATCAGCAAGACAATTTCTAGCCCGGAAATAATCCCCTGCGCACGTCAGACTGTTTCGACGCGCCAAGAAAGCGGAAAACCTGGATCAAATACCGTGACAGGCCCATCATTCGTGTCGATCTGTTTGGGATAGGTGACCGATTCGCCTTTCCGAAGTGTTAAGCTCTCCTCGTTCACGGGCAGGCCGTAAAAGCCCGGACCGTTCAGCGAGGTGAAGCCTTCAAGGCGGTCAAGCGCGCCTTCTTCCTCAAAGACATGGGCGAGGATCGACATGGTGTTCGTCGCGGTGAAACACCCGGCGCAGCCGCAGGGCAGCAGCTTGTTCGCATCGGTATGCGGCGCGCTGTCGGTGCCAAGAAAGAACCGCTCCTCGCCGCTGGTGGCGGCGGCGCGCAGCGCCAGCCGGTGGCTTTCGCGCTTGGCGACGGGCAGGCAGTAGTAATGCGGCTTGATCCCCCCGGCGAGGATATGGTTGCGGTTGATCACAAGGTGATGCGTGGTGATCGTCGCGCCCAGATCGTCGCCCTGCGCGCGGGCGTACTCCACCGCGTCCGAGGTGGTGATATGTTCCATGACGACGCGCAGGCCCGGCGTCGCGCGCCGGATCGGGTCGAGCACGCGGTCGATGAATACCGCCTCGCGGTCGAAGATATCGACATCCGACGCCGTGACCTCGCCATGCACGCAAAGCGGCAGGCCGATCTCGGCCATCTTTTCCAGCACCGGGCGCACCCGGTCGAAATGGCTCACGCCGCTGGCGGAATTGGTCGTCGCGCCGGCGGGGTAGAGCTTTACCGCCTTGACCAGACCGCTGGCATGGGCCGCGGCCACGTCCTCGGGGTCGGTGTCCTCGGCGAGGTAGAGCGTCATCAGCGGTTCGAACGCCGTGCCCTCGGGCAGGGCGGCAAGGATGCGGTCGCGATAGGCGCTTGCCTGTGCGCCAGTGACAACCGGCGGCACGAGGTTCGGCATGATGATCGCACGCGCGAAATGACGGGCGGTTTCGGGAAGAACCGCGCGCAGCATGTCGCCGTCGCGCAGATGCAGATGCCAGTCGTCAGGACGGCGCAGGGTCAGAGTATCGCTCATGGTCGCGCTGCTAGCACAGCCCGAAGGGCTGCGCCAGTTCGCTTGGCGCTAGAGGCCGTTGGGCGGGGCGCGGAATTCGCCTTCCTCGGCGGCTTTTTCAAGCTGGTCCAGCCGGCGGCGGAATTTCGGGGCGTTCATCCGCGATGTCACGTTCCGGCAGAGCAGCATGTTGAGATAGGGCCGGTCCTCGGCATCGAGATGACCCATCAGGTTGCGCAGGTAGGTCGCGTTCTGCCGCCGGGTCCTGAACAGCCGGGCGAATCCGCGCGGTGTCAGCTTGCCGATGCCCGCCAGCGACAGCACGGGGTAGAGCATTTCCATCTCGATCATCTGCGTCTGAAGCGCCGCGCCCACATGCGGCATCCGCAACCGCGTGACATTCGGGCGCTGGAACAGTGAGGCATGCATCGCGTCCAGCTCCTGACGCGGATCGTAGATCACGAAAGCCTCATGCGCCGCGTCGAGCATATCCGGCGCATAGCCGTAGCGGTCGGTGAAAGAGGTGCGCCGCATCTCGACAAAGCGCGGATCCCATTCAGTCATCCGCGCATCCAGCGTCGCCTGCGGCTGAACGACGACGACGCGCGATCCCGGCGCGGCCACGGAAAACGCCGCCGCGGCGTAGCCGCAGGGACCAGCGCCGTAAAATAGCACGCGGTCGAACTGCTCGAAAAAACCGTCATCGATCAGCTCGTCGAAATAGGCATAGACCTCGGGGTCGCGGAACCATGTGTCACCGCTAGAAATCAGCCCCAGATGCGACCAGCCCCGGGCGCGGACCATGTCGAAACCAAAGGGCTGGGCGTTGGGCGAAAGCGACCGGATTCCCTGCACCGTTTCAAAGGTCACAAGCAATGTCTTGCGGTTGCCGATCAGGGTCGCGAAATGGCGCTCTCCCAGCGGGCGGTAACTGCCCATTTCCTCGGCCAGTTCGGCCAGCCGCACCCTCCAGGTGCGGGCATCCAGCCCGGTCATCGGCGTGTCGAAATTGTTGGTATTATCTTGCATTTAATGGTTCCCAGCGGCCCGGTTTTGTTAGCCGGGCCTTGGGGTTATGGCCAGAAAATGCTGAAAATTACCCTTCTGTGGCGTTACAATCAGCCATCGCTGCCGGCTTTGTTTCCATCCGCGCTATTTGCGCGGTTTCTGCCGCGTTTTGCAAAGCGCGAAAGCATGCGCGCGGTATGCGGTGTCAGGGGTTGCGACGGCGGTGTCATCAGCAGCCGCGCAAAGAGCGCGCGCATCGGTTCCCGTTCCATCAGGATGCGGAACCGGTCATGCCGCCATTGCACCGCCGCCTCGTGCAGATCGCGCAGGCCGGGGATATCGAACAGCTCTGTGCGAAGCGCCTCGGCCGGCGCTTTCAGGGCGAGGATGCTGTCGTCGGTGTCGGTGTTGAAATTCCGGTCGACCCAGTAATCGGCCCCAAGCGGATCCTCGGCGTGAACCGCGCGGCCCCGGTCGGCCTTGAGTACGAAGCCCTCCATCGAGCCGAGCGGGTAGTGGTTGAGCTGCGCCAGCTTGTACATGGGCTGCCCGTAGTTCGAGAACAGGCGGCGCGTCTTGAAATGGCGCGGCAGCTCCCGGCCATGCGCGTCGAACCAGCGCGCCTCGTGCATCCGGGTCTCGTCTGGGTTCCGCGGCCTGTGCACGCCCAGTTTCCGGTAGATCCCGTTGTTGCGGTAAAGCGTCTTGAACATGGCCGAGCGCCACGGCCAGTACATGATCTCGGGGGCACAAAGCCTGAAGGTCTCGGTCACCGGCGCATCCGTGTAACTGGCGATGCCGCCATTGCCGAAAAGCCGCCATGTCAGGGTGATCGCCGTCGCCTCGGGCAGGGCGTCGATCAGGGCGGGCAGGGTGTGATCGCCCACATGCACATTCACGAACTCGTCGATGTCGAGCGTCACGATCCAGTCGGCCCCGGCGACGATATCGAAGTTTTCCGCCATCTTGAGCGCGGTGAACTGCACGCCGCGCTTGTCATAGGGGCCGTCGTTGCGCACATGGGTCAGCCAGCCCGCCTCGTCCATCAGGTCAAGCATGTCATCGCTGCCGTCCTGACAATTGTTCGAGAAGACGAGGAAATCCGTCACGCCCGCCGCCCGGTGATGGGCCAGCCATTCCACAAGAAAGGCGGCCTCGTTTCGGATCGTCAGAACAGCAAGTATCTTCAAGGCGTGGCTCTCCCCCGGCGCCGCCATCAGCTTTCCATGTCCAAAGCCAGCGCATAGGCCGCACGTTCCGTTTCCGTCAACCGGATCTTTACCGCCTGTTCGAGAAGCACGCGAAATTCCGGCTCCTGTCGCAGGGCCTGGGCCTTGGCGCGATGCCATGCCACCCCGTCCTCGTGGGCCTGCCGCAAGCGGTCGTCGGCCAGCAGGCGGTCGTATTCGGTACGCAGGCGCGGCAGGTTGCGCTGGATCGTGACGTCGCGGTGATCGCACCAGTCCATGCGGATCCAGTAGTTGAGCCCGATCGAGCGGTCGACATGCAGCGCGCGGCCACGCTGGCGTTTGATCAGAAAACTGTCCGCACTGCGCAGCGCGTAATGGTTCACCTGGATCAGGTCATAGCCGACGGAGGCGCGCGAATTGCGCCAGCCCCGGTCGCGCGCCTCATCCGTCATATCCTGACCCGAGCCATTGACCCAGCGCACCCGGTCACGAAACGTCTCGTCCAGCTTGTTCGGGCGATGGCACGAGATCTTTCCGTAGGCCCCGATATTGCGAAACATCGTCTTGAAGCCCCAGACCGTATGCGGCTTGGGGCAGTATTTCGGCGCCGCCCGGTCGAACTGTTCGATGACGAACCGATCGTCAAAGGCCGTCACGCCGTTATGGCCGAACAGCCGCCATGTCATCGCGACATTCGTCGCCCCCGGCACCAGCGCAAAGAAATCATCCAACGTGCCGTTGCCGCAGCGCACGTTGATGAACTCATCCACGTCGATATGGATGATCCATTCGGCTCTTTCGATCAGCGGCTCTTTCAGCGACCGGTTAAGCGCGTATTGCTGCGGCGATTTTCCCTTCCAGTCATCGTTCAGCCGGTGCTGCACGACCCCCATCTCCTGCAACCGGCCAAGGATTTCATCCGTCCCGTCCTCGCAGCCATTGGTATAGATCAGGAAGTTATCCACCCCGATGGCGCGGTGATAGGCGATCCATTCGAGGATATAGGGGGCTTCGTTCTTCATGCAGCCGACGATGACCCGGCCCGTGGATCCGGCGGGAAGATCGCGGGGAGGCGGCATGTCATAGGGCAGGGCGGTCAATTCTTCGTCCACCGATCCGATCCGGTTGTGCGGTCGAAAGGGCGATTTTCCGAGGCTCGCGAATTTCTCGCGCGCTTTCGGCGGCAGGATCGGGTTCGGAGCCGCCGGTTGCGCAGCGGCCGGTTCGACCCGGCGCGGCGCGCGCATGGCCCGGTCGATGCGCCACATGAAAGCCAGCAGGTATTGCGAGGCGCGAAAACCGAAATCCGGATCGGCCTCCTGCCATTCGGGGCCCGCTTCGGGGGGCGAAAGCGCCGTTGCCAGCTGCGGATGCTCCGCCACTATCGCCGTGTTGTCTGCCGCAAAGCGGTCGGCCACGGGAAACAGGCTGCCCGGATTTAGTGCTGGGCCATCCACGGCGATCTCTTCCAGCATCCCGTGCCAGACATCGGCAGGTATCGGTTGGCCGCGTCGAGCGACCACCTGCCAGAGAAGCCCGTTCAATTGCCGCGCCCGCGCCAGCGAGGCCGCCGCCGAGGCCGGGGCAGGCTGTCCCGCCGTGGGGTCCAGCGAGACACCGATCAAATCCTCGATCTCTCCGGCCGCATCACTGGGGCGGGGCCGTATTTCAACGGCACCTTTGCCAAACCCCGTCTCCCAAAACGCGAGAAAGGCGCGGTAATCCAGCCAGAAAGGCAGGGCCTTGGCCCGCTCTTTCGCGCCGTCTCCAGCGCTCGCAAGGCAGGCTTGCCACCAATCCGGCTGCTCGCACAGGCTAATCTCGCGCGTCAGCGGCGCCACCCGCCCAGCCATTACCTGTGCTTCATAGACACCAGCCAGCGCCCGTGACTGGTGATCTAGATGGGCCACGATCCGCAGCTCGCCCCCGATCCGCTCCAGTCCCTCGCGCAGATGCCGCAATTGGTCGGGGTTATGCAGCGTCGAACCAAGTCGCGACGCGCTCAGCACCAGAAAATCCGGCGCCTTCTCTCTATTGAGAATGCGGGGCGCTGCGCCCTTCACCAGCGCCGTGAGGATCTTTGCCTGATCCTCCGGCTCGGGATACCAGATCCCACTCTCACGCAGAACGTCGCGAGATTGGCCGAGCACCGCCTCAAGCGGCGCAAGCACCCGTTCCTCCGGCCCGATCAGCAGTAGGATACGCATCAACCAGCGCCCCGGACAGTCGCGCCACTCACGCGACGATCCCCAGATCGCGCAGCAGCTCTTCTTCCTGCGGCGGCAGCATCGGCGCGCCCAGCAGTTGTGCCCGCATTTTCTGATAGCCCGGCTGCGTTATCAGTTCCGCACAACGCGCTCGATGCCGCGCCACTGCCTGCGCATGCAACGCACCGATCTCGGGGTCGCTTTTCATCTCGGCCAGCAGCGCCTCGAGCCGGGGCAGCATCCGGCGGATGCTGTCGTCGCGCCAGGCCGGGTCGTTGCGCTCGCGCCAATAGCGGTCGTCGAACGCACGGTTTTCGCGGTTCACATCGCCCCGGTCGTTCTTGACGAGATAGCTGTCGAGACTGCGCAGCGCATAATGGTTCAGTGTCGCAAATTCCCGCGCCCCGCGCGCCGGAAAGCGCCGGATCCGTCGCGGGTTCGCCGCCACGAGAAACCGGTGCGGCACCGCACGCCCCGAACCATCCACCCAAGTGGGGCGTGCATCGCCGCGCGCGAACGGCCGGTGCGCCCCGTAATACTTCAGAGGAAAATCCTTCCGAACCAGTGTCTTGACCTCGATCGCCATCTCGCCGCACCAGATATCCGGGTTATGCGAGCGGCTGAATTGCGCGATTACGGGCTTGTCCTCGAATGCCTCCACCCCATCATTGGCAAAAAACTGGAAGTTCACCGAAATCGCCTGCGCCGCACCACAGGCCGCGATCAGCGCCGGAATCGTGTGATCGCCCACATGGATGTTCAGGAACTCGTCCACATCGGCGATCCACACCCAGTCCGACCGCGCGGCACGCCCGGACTCCTTGGCATGTTTCAGCGCCTCCATCTGGTAATTGCGGCCCTTGGCCGGGTTTGGCAGATGGGTCAGTCCACCCTTTACCGCCAGAGCATCAAGCAACTCGGCAGTGCCATCGCTGCAATCGTTCGAATAAATCAGGAAGTCGGTGACGCCGATCAGTCGGTGATAGGCGATCCACTCCAAAAGGAACGGCCCCTCGTCCTTGACACAGGTGATGGCGGTGATCGTAAGATCGCCTCTGGCCTCGCCGCTGTTCATTCTGCCCCTGTTGCCCGTGGTGTCCACATGGCTGCGCCTGGCGCAATTTTCTTGCCGATTCATGACATTTGCCGTCCGTTGCGTCAATAACGCGGGCCTCATCGCCGGCCCGGCACATATCGCCGCTGTTGACCTCTGCGATGGTTCATGGCCTCCTGACCCGATCACGGGGAGGCAACATGAAATTTCCAGACTCCATCGACGCGGTACAGACCATGCTGGCCGGACAGGACTATATCTGCGGTCGCGCCCTTGCGACGGTCGTGTTCCTGTCGCTGAAACTGGGCCGCCCGCTCTTTCTCGAAGGCGAGGCAGGCGTGGGCAAGACCGAGATCGCCAAGGCGCTCGCCGCCGGTCTCGACCGCCGTCTGATCCGGTTGCAATGTTACGAAGGTCTCGATGCCGCAAGCGCGGTCTATGAATGGAACTTCCCCGCCCAGATGGTGGCGATCCGCACCGCCGAGGCCAGCGGCACCGCCGACCGCAAGGCGCTTCAGGAGGAACTCTTCAGCGATGAATTCCTCACCGAACGTCCGCTGCTCGACGCCATGCGCCCCGATCCGCGCGGCGCCCCGATCCTGCTCATCGACGAGCTCGACCGCACCGATGAACCGTTTGAGGCCTTCCTGCTCGAAGCCCTCTCCGATTTCCAGGTCACCATTCCCGAAATCGGCACGATCAAGGCCCCCGAACCGCCCATCGTCATCCTCACCTCCAACCGCACCCGCGAAGTCCATGACGCGCTGAAACGCCGCTGCCTCTACCATTGGGTCGACTACCCGGATTTCGACCGCGAACTGGACATCCTCAGGGCCCGCGCCCCCGAAGCCGCCGAAACCCTCAGTCGCGAAATCATCGCATTCGTGCAGGAATTGCGGACCGAGGACCTCTTCAAGAAACCCGGCGTCGCGGAAACCATCGACTGGGCGAAATGCCTGCTCGCCCTCGACGTGATCAATCTCAGCCCCGAACTGATCTCGGACACGCTGGGCGCGATCCTCAAATATCAGGACGACATCCGCAAACTGCAGGGCTCCGAGGCCAAACGCATTCTCGATCAGGCTCGCGCCTCGCTCGCCCCGGCCTGATGGTTCTTTGGGTTAAAAATATCCCGGGGGACCGCGCAAAGCGCGGGGGGGCAGAGCCCCCTATATCCGATCCGGCATGACCGAATACATCCCCCTCGATCTGCCGGACAACCCGAAACTGGCGCAGAACATCCTCCATTTCGCCCGCGCGCTGCGAAAGGCGGGGCTGCCGGTCGGGCCGGGGCGGGTGATCGACGCGATCCGCGCGGTCGAGGCGGCGGGCTTTACCGAAAAGGCGGACTTCTACTGGGTGCTGCACGCCTGTTTCGTGTCGCGCCCGGAACATCGTCTCGTCTTTGCGCAGGTGTTCCGGCTCTACTGGCGCGATCCGCGCTATCTCGAACACATGATGGCGATGATGCTGCCCGCGATCCGGGGGGTGCAGGAGGAGCGCACCGCCGACGCGGCGGAGAAACGCGCAGCCGAAGCGCTGCTCGACGGGCAGGGGCCGGAACCGCCCGACAGCGACGAAGCCGCCGAAGACGAGATCCTGATCGAGATCGACGCGAGCCAGACCATGTCCGGCGAGGAACGCCTGCGCAGCCTCGACTTCGAACAGATGAGCACCGAGGAAATCGCCGAGGCCAAACGGATGCTCGCCCGGTTGACCCTGCCGGTCAAACCGATCCTGTCGCGACGTTTGCAGGCCGCGCCACTCGGCCCCCGGATCGACTGGCGTGGCACCTTGCGCAATTCCCTGCGGCAGGGCGGCGAATTCCGCACGCTCGCGCGGCGCGAACCGCGACCGCGCTGGCCCAACCTCGTCGCGCTCTGCGATATCTCGGGCTCGATGAGCCAGTATTCCCGGCTGATCCTGCATTTCCTGCATGCGGTCGCCAATAATCGCGGGGCGGGCTGGTCGCGGGTGCACGCCTTCACCTTTGGCACAAGGCTCACCAACATCACCCGTCACCTTCACACCCGCGACGTGGACGCGGCGCTGAAATCCGCCGGGGCCGATGCGCAGGACTGGGAGGGCGGCACGCGCATCGGCGCTTGCCTGCATGAATTCAACCGCGACTGGTCGCGTCGGGTGATGGGGCAGGGCGCCGTCGTGCTGCTGATCACCGACGGGCTCGACCGGGGCGACCCCGAAGCGCTGGCTCGCGAAACCGAACGGTTGCACCTTTCGGCGCGGCGGCTGATCTGGCTCAATCCGCTGTTGCGCTGGGATGGCTTCGCGCCAAAGGCCCGCGGCATCGCGGCGATGCTGCCCCATGTGGACAGTTTTCGCGCGGGCCATTCCATCGCATCGCTCGAAGAACTGGCCGCCCAGATATCTCGCAGCGCAGATCACGGGGAAAAACAACGTCTTATGGATCTTCTCGACTCCTGATCGCACGCTTAAAGCGGGCATTTACTTGATTGTGATGCAACCCAACGCCGTCCGTTGCGTTTACCGACACGTCGAAAGTTTAGTTTGTACAAGGACGAGTATGATGAAACAGGTTTTGAAATCCACGACGGCGCTGCTGATCGCCGGATCCCTTGCCATGCCGCACGCGCTCTATGCGCAGGGCGACGCCGATCCCAAGTTGGAAAAGGCCGAACAGCAAGAGCGTCTTGAAAATCAGGCCGAAGCCCAGAAGGCCGCCGAAAAGGCCGAGCGTAAAGCGGAACGTAAGGCAGAGCGGAAAGCTGAACGTCAGGCGGAACGCGAAGCCGAGGCCGAAAAGGCCGCTGCTGACGCCATTGCCGCACAGGAAGCAACCGCTGAAACGGAGCAGGCTGTAGAGACCGAGCAACAGCAGGCCGCAGACGCAAATCAGCAAAATGCCGACACGACCGAAGCGACCACGGAGATGACTGCCGAGGAACGCAAAGCGGAACGTCAGGCAGAGCGCAAGGCCGAGCGTAAAGCAGAGCGCAAAGCCGAACGTCAGGCAGAACGCGCCGCCGATCAGGATGCGGCGCCGGAAATGGATAGTCAGGCACAGGCCGATGCCGCCGCCGAGATCCAGACCGAAACCGCTGCCGCCAGCAGCGAAGGCGAAGGCAATGTCACTACGCGCCGGATCGAAAAAGGCGATGTGCGCAGCTCGAGCCAGGAATTCAACACCACGGCCAATCAGGTCGTCGAAGACGACGATGACGGCATCTCGGACCTTGGCAAGATTGCCATCCTCGGCGCCGGCGCACTGGCAATCAGCCAGCTGCTCAAGAACAACGACAAGGTCGTGACCAATTCCGGTGACCGTGCTGTTGTTCAGGGCGACAACGGCCTGCGCGTCATCAAGGACGATGACGTTCTCTTGCAGCGTCCCGGCAGCGAACTGCGCACCGAGACCTTCAACGATGGCTCCACCCGCAACTACGTGACGAACGCGGATGGCAGCCAGGTTGTGACGATCCGTGCCGCAGACGGGCGTGTGCTGCGCCGCACGCGTATCCTGCCCGATGGGCGCGAAGTCACGCTCTTCGACGACACCCGCCAAGTGGAGTCGGTTCAGGTCAGCGAACTGCCGACCTATCGCGGCGATTCCGTCTATTACAACAACAACGTAAGCCGCAACGACCTGCAACTTGCGATGCAGGCCACGCAGAGCGACCAAATCGAGCGCCGCTTTTCACTGTCGCAGATCCGGAACATTGATGCGGTGCGTCGTCTGGTACCCGAGATCGAAGTCGATAATGTGAACTTTGAAACCGGCTCGTCGGTGATCCGCCCGGATCAGGCGCAGGACCTCGCCGCGCTGGGCGCCGCCATGCGTGATGCGATCCAGAAGAACCCTGCTGACGTCTTCCTGATCGAAGGCCATACCGACGCGGTCGGCACTGCCGGGTTGAACCTTGCGCTGTCCGACCGTCGCGCGGAAACCGTCGCGCTGGCACTCACCGAGTATTTCGACGTGCCGCCGGAAAACCTCGTGGTGCAGGGCTATGGTGAATCCGACCTCAAGGTGCCAACGGCAACCGCCGAAAGCGCCAACCGCCGGGTTGCGGTGCGTCGGATCACCCCGCTGCTGAACTAAGCATTCGCGCCTTAGCGCGTGATCAGGGCCGATCGCTGTTGCCAGCGGTCGGCCATTTTGCTTTCTAGTCCCTGCGCACCCATATCGGATTTGTCCGACGCGTGCTGCACAGGGGGTGTACAGGTGGTGTACGGATATCACCTGCCCAGAAGGAGACACCGATGGATCGTTTCGACAATATTCCGGAAACCGCCCTGAACTGGTTTCGCGACGGCTCCGGCGCGGCGCTGGCGACCGTGGTCGAGACCTGGGGCAGCGCCCCGCGCCGCGTTGGCGCACAGCTTGTGGTCGGCGGCGGCGGGCAGATCGAAGGTTCGGTCTCGGGCGGCTGTGTCGAAGGCGCGGTGATCGTCGAGGCGCTCGAGGCGATCGAGGACGGCAAGCATCGCGTGCTAGAATTCGGGGTGAGCGATGACGATGCCTTTGCCGTCGGACTTGCCTGTGGCGGCACGATCCGCGTACTGGTCGAACCCGTCGGCGCGGCGTTGCCCGAGTCGATTTTGGCCGAACTGGTCGAGGCGCGGTCGGGGCGGGAAAGTCTTGCCTACGAGGTGAACATCAACAGTGGCGCTCGCCGCATCGTCCGCGACGGCTATGCGAACCGGCTGCGCATGGACCGATCCGGTTTCGAGGAAGATGGCGAGACTTTCGTCGCCGTTCACAACCCGCCGCTGCGGCTGATCGTGGTCGGGGCTGTGCATATCGCGCAGGCGCTGGTGCCGATGGCTCAGATCGCGGGCTATGACCCGGCGGTGATCGACCCGCGTGAAACCTTCGCCTCCGAAGCGCGCTTTCCGGGTGTGACCCTGCGCCGCGACTGGCCGGACGAAGCGTTGGCCGAACTGGGGCTCGACGCCCGCACCGCGCTTGTTCTGCTGACCCATGACCCGAAACTTGATGACCCGGCGCTGATCGCGGCGCTGCGTTCGGACGTATTCTACATCGGCGCGCTCGGTTCGACCCGCACACATGCCAAGCGGGTAGAACGGATGAAGGCCGAGGGGATGACGGATGAGCACATCGCCCGCATACACGGCCCCATCGGGCTTGATATCGGGGCGGCCGGCCCGTCGGAAATCGCAGTTGCGGTGCTGGCTCAGATGACACAGGTGCTGCGCAAGGGATGAAATTCGGTGTGATCCCCACCGAAAAGGCGCAGGGTCACGTCCTTGCGCATTCTGTGCAACTGGCCAGCGGGCGGCTGCGCAAAGGCAAGCTGCTAGCTAAGCAGGATTTGGCGGCGCTGCTGGCCGAGGGCTGGTACGAAATCACTGTCGCGCAGCTTGAACCCGGCGATATCGGCGAGGATGCTTCGGCCCTGCGGCTGGCGCATGCGCTGGTGCCCGACCCGGCAGGGGCCGGGGTGCATCTGAGCGAACCTTTCACCGGGCGGGTCAACCTGCTGGCCAACCACCCCGGCGTGGCAGTGATCGACGCGGCGCGGGTGAATGCGGTCAACGCGGTGCAGCCGATGATCACGCTTGCCACGGTCCCGCGCTGGCAACGTATGGACGCGGGCGGTATGGTGGCGACGGTCAAGATCATCTCTTACGCCGTTCCTGAAAGCGATCTGCAAGCTGCCTGCGCCGAGGCGCTGGGCGCGGTGCACATTGCGCCGGTGGCCTTGAAAACGGCCGTGCTGATTGAAACGCTGGTCTCGCGCGATGCGGGCGACAAGGGTTGGCGGATGATGCAGGCGCGTATGGAGCGGATGGGCGTGACCCTGTCACCGCGCCGCACTGTGCCCCATGCGACCGATGCCCTTGCGGCGGCGATTGCCGAAACCACCGAAGACCTTGTTCTGATCCTCACCGGTTCGGCCACCTCCGACCCGCATGACATCGCGCCCGAGGCGCTGCGCGCCGCCGGTGGCACGATGACCCGGTTCGGCATGCCCGTCGATCCCGGCAACCTGTTGTTTCTGGGGCATCTCGGTGCCGACAGCGGCGAACGCCCGGTGATCGGCCTGCCGGGCAGCGCACGCTCGCCGGCGCTGAGCGGCATCGACTGGGTGATTGAGCGAACGCTCTGCGGGCTGGAGGTCACCAGCGCCGGAATCGCGGCGATGGGGGTAGGCGGCCTGCTCAAGGAAATCCCGACCCGTCCCCAGCCGAGGTCGGGCAAGACCCAAGGGTGATGCCAGGTCGGTCAGCACCGACCGCGAACCGCCATTAGACCAAAGGCGCAGAAAATTTCGGTTCTCAATCCTTTGGCCTCGTGTTTAACTAATTGATAAGCACTTAATCCCGAGGGAGGATCTGAATGACATCTGTGAAAATGACGGTGAACGGAAAATCCGTTTCCGGCGAGGTCGAGGGCCGCACTCTGCTGGTCAGCTTCCTGCGCGAACAGGCCGGTCTGACCGGAACCCATGTGGGCTGCGACACCTCGCAATGTGGTGCCTGTCTTGTGCATGTGAATGGCGACGCGGTGAAATCCTGCACCATGCTCGCGCTCGAAGCGGAAGGGGCCGAGGTGGCCACCATCGAAGGTCAGGCCAATGCGGATGGCTCGCTCAACGTGATCCAGCAGGCGTTTCAGGATCATCACGGGCTGCAATGCGGATTCTGCACGCCGGGCATGGTGATGAGCGCGGCGGCGCTGCTCAAGGAAAACCCCAAGCCAAGCGAAACCGAGATCCGTGAGTACCTGCAGGGCAATATCTGCCGCTGCACCGGCTATCACAACATCGTCAAGGCAGTCCTCGCGGCGTCCGGTCAGGATGTCGGCGCCATTGCCGCGGAATAAGATCGCAGTCTTGCCCTGAGGGGCTGACCGCCAACAGACCTGCCGACCCCTTTGGAGGACACCTGACAAGAGGTGGAAGGGAAGGCGGGGCAGCAATCATCGGTGCGCCAAAGATGTGCACCATCCAGGGAGGAGTTTACCCATGCCAAAGGACAGCGGCATCGGCGCCAGCAGCAAGCGGCGCGAAGACGTGCGGTTTTTGACCGGAGCCGGGAACTATACTGACGACATCAACATTCGTGGGCAGGCCCATGTCTACTTTCTGCGCTCGGACGTGGCGCATGGAAAGATCAACGGCATAGATACCAGCGCCGCCGAGGCCATGCCCGGCGTGGTGCGGATCTTTACCGGCAAGGATTTCGAAGGTATTGGCGGTTTGCCCTGCGGCTGGCAGGTGACCGACCGTCACGGTGAAGTCATGCAGGAGCCGCCGCACCCGGTGCTGGCACAGGGCAAGGTGCGCCATGTGGGCGATCCGATTGCCGCCGTGGTGGCCGACACCGCCGAGCAGGCCCGCGACGCGGCCGAGGCGATCGAGGTCGATCTCGAGGAACTGCCCGCCGTCATCAACATGAAAGAGGCGCTCAAGGAAGGCGCCACCAAGGTGCATGACGACCTGACGTCGAACCTTTGCTATGACTGGGGTTTCGTCGAGGAAAACAAGGTCGCGGTCGAGGAAGCCATCCAGAACGCGGCCCATGTGACCACGCTTGAACTGGTCAACAACCGGCTGGTGGCCAACCCAATGGAGCCGCGCGTCGCCGTGGGCGATTTCGAACGCGGCACCGGCAATTCGACGCTTTATACCACCTCGCAGAACCCGCATGTGATCCGCCTGCTCATGGGCGCTTTCGTGCTGGGCATCCCCGAGCACAAGCTGCGCGTAGTCGCCCCCGATGTGGGCGGCGGTTTCGGCACCAAGATTTTCCACTATGCCGAAGAGGCGTTCTGTACCTTTGCCGCCAAGGCGATCAACCGACCCGTGAAATGGACAAGCTCGCGGTCCGAGGCGTTCATCTCGGATGCGCATGGGCGCGATCACGTGACCAAGATTGAACTGGCGCTGGATGCGGATAACAACTTTACCGCCATCCGGACCGAGACCCACGCCAACATGGGCGCGTATCTGTCGACCTTTGCGCCAAGCGTGCCCACATGGCTGCACGGGGTGCTGATGGCGGGGAATTACAAGACGCCGAACATCTATGTGAACGTGAAAGCGGTGTTCACGAACACGGTGCCGGTGGATGCCTATCGCGGCGCCGGACGGCCCGAGGCGACCTATCAGCTGGAACGTGTGATCGACAAGGCGGCGCGCGAGCTTGGGGTCGATCCAATCGCGCTGCGTCGGCAGAATTTCATCACCGAGTTCCCGTATGACACGCCTGTCGCAGTGACCTACGACACTGGCGACTACGGCGCGACGATGGACAAGCTCGAAGAGATGGCTGACATCGCGGGCTTTGCCGAGCGGCGCAAGCAAAGCGAAGCCAAGGGCAAGCTGCGCGGTCTGGGCATCAACTGCTATATCGAGGCCTGCGGCATCGCGCCGTCGAACCTTGTCGGGCAGCTTGGCGCGCGCGCGGGCTTGTATGAATCGGCCACCGTTCGGGTGAACGCGACCGGCGGGCTTGTGGTGATGACCGGCTCGCACAGCCACGGACAAGGGCATGAGACGGCCTTTCCGCAGGTGATCGCCGATATGATCGGTATCGATGAAAGCATGGTCGAGATCGTGCATGGCGATACGGCCAATACGCCGATGGGCATGGGCACTTATGGCTCGCGTTCGCTCGCCGTTGGCGGGTCGGCCATGGTGCGCGCCGCAGAAAAGGTCATCAACAAGGCCAAGAAGATCGCGGCCCACCTGATGGAAGCCTCGGACGCGGATATCGAGCTGAAAGACGGGGCGTTCAGCGTGGCGGGCACGGATAAATCCGTGGCCTGGGGCGATGTGTGCCTCGCGGCCTATGTTCCGCATAACTACCCGCTTGAAGATCTCGAGCCGGGGCTGGAGGAAACCGCCTTTTACGATCCGAGCAACTTTACCTACCCCTCGGGCGCCTATGCCTGCGAGGTCGAGGTCGATCCGGACACCGGCAAGGTGACCATCGAGCGGATGATGGCGGCAGATGATTTCGGAAACGTGGTCAATCCGATGATCGTGTCGGGACAGGTCCATGGGGGTCTCGCGCAGGGAATCGGGCAGGCGCTGCTTGAGAACTGCGTCTATGACGAAAACGGGCAGCTGCTCTCGGCGAGCTATATGGATTACGCCATGCCGCGTGCGGCGGACCTGCCGAATTTCGAGGTGGATCATTCCTGCGCCACGCCCTGTACCCATAACCCGCTGGGGGTGAAAGGCTGCGGCGAGGCCGGGGCCATCGGGTCACCCCCGTCAGTCGTCAACGCGGTGATTGACGCGCTGAACTCGGGCGGTAAGGATGTGCCTCATATCGACATGCCCATGTCGCCCGCCCGGGTCTGGGCCGCGATGAACGGCGCGGCCGCGACGGGGCACGGAACGGCAGAGGGGCGTTCGCTCGGCGGGGCGTCGAGCTGAGGGAAAGCGGCGGAGCCGGGGGCCAGCCCCCGGACCCCCGGAGTATTTGGAGCAAGAGGAAAACGGGAAAGATCCCGGTTTTTCAAGGAGCGAACGGATGTATAATTTCGAGTTTGAGCAGCCCACGACGGTCGCGGATGCGGTCAAGGCGCTGTCCGAAGAGGATGCGCAGGCGCTGGGCGGCGGTCAGACACTGCTGCCGACGATGAAGCAGCGCCTTGCGATGCCGTCGAAGCTGGTGAGCCTGACGGCGATCGACGAGATCAAGGGCGTGAAGAAGGATGGCGATCAGCTGGTCATCGGCGGCGGCACCACCCATGGGACGGTGGCACGCGAGGCATCGGCGGATTACCCGGGCTTGGCCGGACTTGCGTCGAAGATCGGTGACCCGGCGGTGCGCAATCGCGGCACCATGGGCGGAAGCCTTGCCAATAATGACCCTTCGGCATGTTACCCGGCGGCATTGCTGGCGTCTGGCGGGACGGTGGTGACCGACCGGCGCGAGATCGCGGCGGATGACTATTTCCAGGGCATGTTCACCACGGCGCTGGAAGAGGGCGAGATCATCACGGCGGTGAAGCTCCCGATCCCGGAGAAGTCAAATTATCAGAAGTTCGAGCAGCCCGCGTCGCGTTTCCCGCTGGTCGGGGTGTTTGTCGCGAAATACGCCGGTGGCGTGCGGGTCGCTGTGACCGGGGCCTCGAATGAAGGCGTCTTTCGCTGGACGGAGGCGGAAGAGGCGCTGTCGGGCGATTTCTCGGCATCGGCGCTGGAGGGCTTGAGCGCCTCGGCAGAGGGGATGATTTCGGACATTCACGGATCGTCCGAATACCGGGCCCATCTGATCGGTGTGATGACCAAGCGCGCGGTGACGGCTGCGGCCTGAGGGGGCGGGGCACAGGGCCCCGGTTTCCCGAGACAATAAAAAAAGCCCCGTGAAAACGGGGCTTTTTCTTTGAATGGGTATCCGGTTCAGCCCTTATTGGGCATCGGGCCGATCAGCATGATCATCTGGCGGCCTTCCATCTTTGGGAAGTTTTCCACCTTGCCGATTTCCTTGGTGTCTTCGGCGACGCGTTCCAGCAGCTCGCGGCCAAGGTTCTGGTGCGCCATCTCGCGGCCTCGGAAACGCAGGGTGATCTTTACCTTGTCACCGTTTTCCAGAAACTTGAACACGTTGCGCATTTTAACTTCGTAGTCATGCGTATCGGTGTTGGGACGGAACTTGACCTCTTTGACCTCGATGATCTTCTGCTTCTTGCGGGCCTCGGCCTCGCGTTTCTGGGTCTCGTACTTGAACTTGCCGAAATCCATGATCTTGCAGACGGGCGGGGTCGCGTTCGGCGAGATCTCGACAAGGTCGAGGCCGGCTTCTTCGGCCATCTGCATCGCACGTTCGGGGGTCACGACGCCTACATTGTCGCCATCAGCGCCGATCAGGCGGATTTCGTTTGCACGGATCTTTTCGTTGACGCGCGGGCCGGTTTCTCTGGTCGGGGGCGCGTTATGAGGTCTGCGGGCTATGGAATCGGTCCTTTGATCGTTGTAATTAATGAAGTGCAAACCTAATCTTAGGCGTGTTCCGGTTCAAGTCGCAAATCCGGTGAAAAGCCTGCGGAGATGCAAATCTTGCAGGTTAAACCCGCATCACTCCCAGAATTCGCGCATCCGCGTCACCTAACGCATTTCGGTGCGACTAGGTTCCATTTTATTTTGAACCTGCCGCGTTTCCGGGTATTTTACATGACGTGCCGGAGTCTGGAAAAGATTCGGTGCATTTCATTTCAAGAGTTCAAGAGTGCGGGTGTTCGAGGATGCTAGGGATAAGTCTTTTCCGCGATGTTTCAGAAAAGGCGCTTGGAGTCGTCGGGGCGCTGGCCTTTCTTGTCCTTCTGGTCGGATGGGGAATGGATATCGACTGGCTGGTGCGGTTGCGCTCGGATGCGCATGCGATGGTCCCAAGTACGAGTGTCTGTTTCATTATCGCCTGCGGTGCGGCGTACCTGCTTTCGGGAAAAGCCGCGTACCGCCGGGTGCTGGGCATGTTCCTGCTGGGCGCGGTGGCGGCCATTGTCGGGATGAATATCCTTCTGGGCACCTTATTGCATGGCGTGAAGCTCGAAGAGTTGTTCGGCGTGAATGTCGGTCTTGATGACCGGATGGCCATAGGCACCTCGCTTGGCTTTCTTCTGCTGTGTTTTCGGCTGGCGACATGGCAGAGCGGATCGGATTTCAGCTTTGTCGCCGCAATCTTGGGTGTGATTGTTTCAGGGGGCCTCTTCTTTCTGCTGCTCGCGGATGCGCGCGCCTTTGACACGCTGCCGCTGTTCCGTGAAACCTCCCTTCCGACCTTGTTCTTCTTTACGCTGGTTTTCATCGGAACGCTGGGACCGGGATATCGGGACTGGTCCGCCTGAGCGGCTTTAACTGACCGAATTAGACACGAAAAAGGCGACCCAGGGGGTCGCCTTTTTCGTTCGGAAATGAGCGCAGGAATTACCCGACAAAGGCCTTTTCGACAACGTATTCCTTGGGATCGGAATTGGCGCCTTCACGCAGGCCAAAACCTTCGAGCACGTCCTTCATATCCTTGTTGAAATCGAGGCTGCCGCAAACCATGCCCCGATCGGTTTCGGGGTTGATGGGGTCGATTCCCAGATCCGTAAACACGGTGCCATCGCGCAGCAGATTGGTGATGCGGCCCATCTTGGGGCTCTGCTCGCGGGTGGTAGTCGGGTAGTACTTGACCTTGTCGCCGACCAGCTCGCCGATCAGCGGATCTTTCTTGAGGCTTTCGACCAATTCACGGCCATAGTCGAGCTCTGCCACGTCGCGGCAGGTATGGGTCATGATGATCTGGTCGTATTTCTCATAGGTTTCCGGCTCGCGCAGGAGCGAGGCGAAGGGCGCGAAACCGGTGCCGGTGGCAAAGAACCAAAGCCTCTTGCCGGGCAGCAGCGCGTCATGCACCAGCGTGCCCACGGGTTTCGGACGCAGGATGATCTGGTCGCCGGGCTGGATGTGCTGAAGCTTGGAGGTCAACGGGCCGTCCTGCACCTTGATCGAATAAAACTCCAGCTCGTCGTCCCAGGCGGGAGAGGCGATGGAATAGGCGCGCAGCAGTGGCTTCTGCTTGCCGGACTTGGGATCCGGATCGCCCATCAACCCGATCATCACGAATTCGCCCGAGCGAAAGCGCAACGAGGCCGGGCGCGTCACGCGGAACGAAAAGAGCCGGTCGGTCCAGTGCTTGACCGAAGTTACGGTCTGGGCGTCGGGGAGGGTGGGCGTCTTGACGGGAGTGGCTTCGGTCACGGTATCGGTCACAGGTCTCATTTCGGTCATAGGCGAATACCGGCCCCGGGGACCGGCTCCTTTTTCCAGTAAGCGTTGAAAGGGGGGAAGGAAAGGGGCGTTTAGCCGCGCAGCCTTGCCTGATAGTCGTGTTGCTTCCAATTTGCGCGGGCGAGCCACTGATCTTCCGGTTGACGGGCAGCCAGGGCTTCGTCGATCTCGACCTCGTCGAAACCGGACCGGCGCGCCATTGCGTATTGATCGGCGATCACGTGGCCCTTGGCCCGCAGCCGCCCGGTAAAACCCATCAGCCGCAGCCGACGGGCGATGGTGAACCCGCGTCCGTCGGCAAAGCTCGGGAAATCCACGCGGATCATCTCGACGTGATCCAGCAGGGGGCCTAGCTCCGTCACATCCGCATCCGAGGGCAGGTCGAGCCCGCGCGCCTCGTTCGGGCGTTCCTCGGCGGTGGCAAAGCCGCCCTTCCAATCGTCGGACGTGAATCCGGTGTCTTTTACGATAAAGCTCATGATGTCGCTCCTGTTCGCACCATCTTGCCATTCACAAAATGGATGCCGCATTCTTCCTTGTCCTGATCGCGCCAGCGCCCGGCACGCGGGTCTTCGCCGGGCTTCACCGGCGAGGTGCAGGGTGCGCAGCCGATTGAGGGATAGCCCTTGGCCACCAGCGGGTGACGCGGCAGGCGGTTTTCTTCCATGTAGTTTCGCACGTCCTCGGGCGCCCAGTGCGCCAGCGGGTTGACCTTGATCCGGCCCGTGCCCTCCTCGATCTCGAAAAAATCGAGCGCGGCGCGGGTGCCGGACTGGAACCGTTTGCGCCCGGTGATCCAGCCGTCGAATTCCGCGAGCGCGTTGTTCAGCGGCACGGTTTTCCGCAGGGCGCAGCAGGCATCCGTATCGCGCTGGTGCAACGTGTTGTCCGGGTCATGCTTTGCAATATCCGCCGCACGGATGATGCGCACGTTTTTCAGCCCCAGACGCTCGCTCACCTCGGACTGGTAGACCAGCGTTTCGGTAAACAGCATCTCGGTGTCGATGAACAGCACCGGCACTTTGCGGTCGATCACGGCGGCCATGTGCAACAGCACGACGGATTCCGCGCCAAAGCTCGACACCAGCGCGATATGGCCAGCATCGCGCATGGCACCCTTCATCACCTCGGTCGCGCTGTGATGGCGGAACCGGGCGTTCAGCGCCGCGACGCGCTCGGCCAGTGCGGGATCGACCGGTGCGTCGGACGACTTGTCCAAGGGGGGGATCATCGGGCGATCAAGCGGCATCGGCCCGGGCCTCGGGGTAGAGCGCGGCCTTGAAGGGCGCGGCCCCCAACCGGCGGTAGGCGTCGAGAAAGGTTTCCTCGCGGCTGTCGCGCAGGTCGAGATAGCCAAGCACCAGCCGTTCGATGGCAGGCACGATCTCGTCGGCCGAAAAACCCGGACCGGCGCGTTCGCCGATGGTCGCGTCCTCGGTGCCGTCACCGCCCAGCGTGATCTGGTAGTTTTCCACGCCCGCGCGGTCGAGCCCGAGAATGCCGATATGGCCCACGTGGTGGTGGCCGCAGGCATTGATGCAGCCCGAGATCTTGATCTTGAGCGGGCCGACATCGTGCTCCAGCTTGAGTTCGTCGAAACGGGTTGCGATTTCCTGCGCGATCGGGATCGACCGGGCCGTGGCCAGCGCGCAGTAGTCCATGCCGGGGCAGGCGATGATATCCGAGATCAGCCCGATATTCGCAGTCGCCAGCCCGTGCTTTTTCAGCGTCGCGTGCAGAGCGGGCAGATCCGATTTGTGGACATGCGGCAGGATCACGTTCTGCTCATGGCTGATGCGCAGCTCGTCATGGCCGTATTGCTCGGCCAGATCCGCCATCACGCGCATCTGCTCGGCCGTCGCGTCGCCGGGGGTCTTGCCGTGCGCCTTGAGGCTGATCGAAACAATCGCATAGCCCGGCGCCTTGTGCGCGAAAAGGTTGGTATCGGCCCAGGCACGAAACACGGGGTCGGAACCGTGCGCGACGTCGTAGACATCGGTCGAGGCGGTGCGGAAATCCGGATTGGCAAAGGCCGCCTCGAACTTGGCAAGCAACACCTGATCGATACCGCTGAAGCGCGCGCGACGGGCGGGGAATTCGGCCTCGACCAGTTCGCGGATCTTTTCGATCCCGTTTTCATGCACGGTGATCTTGATGCGCGCCTTGTACTTGTTATCGCGGCGGCCAAGCTGGTTATAAACCGCAAGCACGGATTCCAGGTAGGGCAGCAGATCCTCTTGCGAGAGGAATTCGCGGATCACCTTGCCGATCATCGGCGTCCGGCCCAGACCGCCACCGACGATCACTTCATAACCCGGCTGACCGTTTCGGCGCACCATGCGCAGCCCGATGTCATGGGCGCGGGTCACGGCGCGGTCATGCTCGGCCCCGGTCACGGCGATCTTGAACTTGCGGCCCAGGAACTGGAATTCCGGGTGATCGGTCGACCATTGGCGGATCAGCTCGGCCACCGGGCGCGGGTCGGCGATTTCATCGCCCACGGCCCCGGCGAAATGGTCCGCCGTCACGTTGCGGATCGTGTTGCCGCTGGTCTGGATCGCGTGCAGGCCAACCTCGGCGAGCGCGTCGAGCATATCTGGAATGTCGCGCAGCTGCGGCCAGTTATACTGGATGTTCTGGCGGGTGGTGAAGTGGCCATAACCCTTGTCCCACTTCTCCGCCAGCAGCGCGAGCTGGCGCATCTGCGCCGAGTTCAGCGTGCCATAGGGGATCGCCACGCGCAGCATATAGGCGTGCAATTGCAGGTAGACGCCGTTCATCAGGCGCAGCGGCTTGAATTCGTCCTCGGTCAGCGAGCCGTCGATGCGGCGCTCGACCTGCGCGCGGAATTGGGCGTTGCGTTCCGCAAGGAAATCACGGTCGAAATCGGTGTATTGATACATGGTCGTTCCTTTCGCCAGCCCCGCGCGGGGCGTCGGATGGGTCTTGTTCGGATCAGGAGGCGGTTTCGGCCTGTTTGCCGTGGAAATAATTCGACGGGCCGGTGAGGCGGAATTCCTCGCGGAAATGTGTGGGCTCGGGACCGTTCGCACCGATCTTGACCTCGGCCAGATAGGCACCAACCACTTCGCCCGCCTGTTGCGCGGCGAAATCGAGCCGTTGCTTGGCCAGTGCCTCGTCGCGCAGCACCTCGGCCTCGGACAGCGAGCGCGACCAACGGTCATCGGCGGTCTGGTAGATCACGTCGCCTTCAAGAAGGGCATTTGCGGTGACGACTTTGGGGGTAAAGGGGCGGGCCATCAGGCGAGTTCCTTTTGCATCTCTGGCAGGGCAAGGGCAGCCGCGCGCGGGGCGAGGCCGTAAAATGTAAGGGCAGGGCCGGTCATTTCGGCCTCGGCCAGATCGGTCGGCAGGGTGTCGAGCGTTGTCGAAAGAATGCGCTGATCGGGGCGCGAGGCGTTTTCGATCACGGTGATCGGCGTGGCGCGGTCGGCCCCGTGCATGATCAGGCGGCCCTGGATGAAACGGGCGGATTTCTTACCCATGTAGATCGCGGCAACCTCGCCCGGGCGCGCGAGCGTGGCCCAGTCGTGATCGGCAAAACCTCTCATGTCATGGCCGGTCAGGAACCTCACGGACGCGTTGCGGCCCCGTTTCGTCAGGCTCTGGCCAATCCCGGCCACGGCAGCCGAAGCAGCGGTGATGCCCGGCACGATATGCCAGGTGACACCCGCCGTGTCGCAGGCATCGATTTCCTCATCCAGCCGTCCGAACACGGTGCTGTCGCCGGATTTCAGCCGCACGACCTGCGCGCCTTTGCGGGCGTGCTCAACCAAAAGGTCGTTGATGACCTCCTGCGGGGTCGAGGGGCCAAAGCCTTCCTTGCCAACATCGAGCATCAGCGCCTCGCGGCGGGCAAGTTCAAGGATTTCCTTGGAGATCAGGCGGTCGTAGATCACCACGTCGGCCTCGTCCAGCGCACGGCGGGCCTTGAGCGTCAGCAGTTCCGGATCGCCCGGACCGGCGCCGACAAAGGCGACGTGGCCGTCGCGCTGCGGACGCGTCAGGTGATCGTTCAGCAGCGATTGAAGCGCCGGGCGAACGGCGGTTTCGCCGCCCTCATCCATCGCGCGGGGGCCGGCATTGAAATAGTAATCGGCCCAGAAATCGCGGCGCGGACGGCCAAAGGGCAGTGCCTCGGCCAGTTTGCGAAATCCTTTGCCGATCCGCGCCAGCGGACCGAGCGTCACCGGCAGACGCGCCTCGAGATCGGCCTTGATCGCACGGGCCAGCACGGGGGCCGCGCCCTCGGTGCCGATGGCGACTGTGACAGGGTCACGATCGACGATGGCGGGCGTAATGAACTGACTGTCGTGCAGGTTGTCGACCACGTTGACCAGCACACCGGCAGCGCGGGCAAGCTCTGCGGTGCGGGCGTCTTCGACCTCATCCTCGTCAGCGGCATAGAACAGCGCCGAGCCGTCCACATCGCCCTCGGCAAGCGCGCGGCGGGTCAGCGTTAGCTTGCCCTCGCTTGCCCATGTCTCGATCTCCGGGGCAGGAGCGGCGGCATAGACGTCGATCCGCGCCTCTGTCTTCGTCAGCAGGCGCAGCTTGGCAAGCGCGGCCTCACCACCGCCCGAAAGGGTGATGCGCTGGCCCTGGACAGCGAGGAAGATCGGGAAATGTTGCATCGCGCAGGCTCCACCCGTTTGTTTGACTTGACCTGCAATATAGGAAATATTCCCTCCATACTGCTACGGGGGTTGTCAAATAAGGACGTTCGTTCCAATCAGGCGCCAAGTCGGGACAATCGACCCAAACAAGGAAAGAAACAGGAATGTCAGTTCGCATCGACGACGTGGATCGGAAAATTCTGGCCGAAGTGCAGCGCGACGCCAGCCAGTCGCTTGACGATATCGCTAAGGCTGTCGGGTCTTCCAAGACCCCGGTCTGGAATCGTATCCGCAAGCTGCGCGAGGCTGGGATCATGGGTCAGCAGACCGTGGTTCTGGATGCCGAGGCGCTGGGTTTCGAGGCCTGCTTTTTCGTGCTGATCCGCACCTCCGAGCATGAGGCGGAATGGCAGGCGACCTTCCTCAAGGCGCTGCGCGACCGCCCCGAGGTACAAGAGGCCCACCGGCTGGCGGGCGACATCGACTATATCCTGAAGGTGCGCGTCAAGAACGCCCGCGCCTATGACCAGTTTTATCAGGCGCTGATATCGGAAGTGCGGGTGCATAACGTAACAGCCCTCCTGTCGATGGAGGAAATCAAATCGACCACGATGCTGCCGATCGACCAGATTTCCACCTGATTTCAATATAACTGGGCGGGGTGGAAAGCCGCGAGCGAGAGGCCTATAGCGGGGCCAGACCTTAAGGAAAGGACCGCCCATGGCCAAAGCCATTCACACGATGATCCGCGTCTTGGACGAAGATCTTTCGGTCGCCTTTTACCGCGACGCTTTCGGGCTGACGCAGAGCGACCGTCTGGATTTCGACGATTTCACGCTGGTCTATCTCTGGAACGAAGAGGCGGGGCATGAGCTTGAGCTGACCATCAACAAGGCCCGCACCGAGCCTTACGACCTTGGCGATGGCTATGGCCACATGGCATTCAGCGTCGATGATCTGGACGCCGAACACGCAAGGTTCGAGGCGGCGGGTTACGCCCCGCGCAAAATCGTGGAATTCGAGCGCGACGGTGTGCTGATTGCACGGTTCTTCTTTGTGGCCGATCCCGATGGCTACCAGATCGAAGTGCTTCAGCGCAGCGGGCGTTTCGCCTGATCAGGCCCTGATCATCAGCGCCGACAGCCCGTGGAAATGGTAGCTGTCGGCGTATGCAGGAGCCTGTGCCAGTGACAGATCCGGGCAGCGCCGGAACAGTACCTGCAGCGCGATTTGCATTTCCAGCCGCGCCAGCGGCGCGCCAACGCAGAAATGCGCACCGCCCCCGAATGCGGAATGGGTCAGAGGTTTGCGCGTCGGGTCGAACCGGTCCGGATCGGGCCAGATGGCCGGGTCACGATTGGCCGCCCCCAGCAAGAGCGCGACCTGATTGCCACGTTTGAAAGCATGTCCGAAAGCCTCGAAATCCTCGTAGGCATAACGCTGGAACATATGCAGCGGCGGGTCATAGCGCAGGATCTCTTCTACCGTGCCCGCCACGGTTTCATCGGTCAGGCACTCCACGACAAACCCATGCTCTACCAGCGCCTTGATGCCGTTGCCAAGGCTGTGCACCGTTGCTTCGTGCCCGGCGTTCAGCAAGAGAACGCAGGTCGCGATCAACTCCTCCATGCTCAGCCGGTCGCCATCGGATTGCTGCACCGTGATCAGCCGCGTGATCAGGTCATCGGGCGGCGAATCCTGCATCGCTTGCCGGCGGTGTTCGATGAAATCGGTCAGATAGGCGGTGAACTCGGCGCTCGCGCGGTTGGCGGCCTCCGCGGTGCCGGGGGGCGTTTCGGCCTGATACATCGCGACCATCGCATGCGACCACGCGAGCAGGTTCGGGCACATATCCTCGGGCACACCAAGCAGCCGCGCGATGGTGCGCAGCGGGATCTCGGTGCAATAGGTGGGGAGCAGATCGAAAGGCTCCGGCGGGAAACCATCGATCAGCTCATGACAGAGAGTTTCGATATCGCCGGCCAACGCGGCGATGGCGCGCGAGGTAAAGGCGCGCAGCACCAGCCCGCGCAGCCTTGTGTGGCGCGGCGCTTCGATTTCCAGCATGGAATGCGCCTCGATCGCGTCAAAGGCGGCCAGCTCGGGGCGTGGCGGCTGCGCCATTTCGGGCGGCACCTCGCGACCCATCCGCTTGTCGCGCAGCAGTAAACTGACCGCTTCGTGTGAAAAGGCGGCGACCATCCCATAATCGGTCCAATGATGCAGATGCCCCTCTGCGCGCGCTGCCGCGTAGAACGGATAGGGGTTCTGGACGAACGCGGGATCACCCGGGGATTGGCGCAACTGCTTCATGCGGCAGAGCTTTGTCAGGCGACACTGGTCAATGCAAGCCCGCGCCTGATAGTCTGTGCGCGATGAAAAGCTGGATGAAACCTTTCAACCTAGTCGTGCCGGTCTTTCTGCTGGCCGTCGCAGCGCTGACCGGTGTGGTCTGGCGCTATGGCTACGATCAGGCGCTCGACCAGCTTGCCCGACGCGCGGAATCTGATCTGGCGCTGGCGAGTGATCGTCTGGCGACGCAACTGCAGACATATCAGGAACTTGCCGTGCTGATGGCAGACCATCCAGAGCTAGAGCGGCTTGATCTGCCGGAACGGGTAGGGGCCGCCAACGGACTTTTGCGCGAGGTGGCCGACAAGACTGGTGCGATGGACATCATCTATGCGGATCGCGATGGCCGGGTCATTGCCAGCGCCGAAGTGGACAGCCCCGAAGACATCAGCGGCACGCCCTATTTCCGGCGGGCGACGCAGGGTGCCCTTGGGCGCGGGCATGGGCAGGCCGGGGGAGAGCGCGCCTATTTCTTTGCCGCGCCCATTTTCGCACCGGACGGCGCGGTGCGTGGGGCATTGGTTTTCGTGGCCGATATCGAGCTGATCGAACAGGCATGGCGCGGCGACAACCCGGCGGTCCTTTTCACTGATGTCAGCGGCGATGTTTTTGTCACCAACCGCTCGGAACTGCTGGGATGGGACCGTCCCGAAGGGGGCATCGGACTTGTGGCACCCGATGGCACGGCGGGCGCGTTTCGGACATGGACGTTTTCGGGCCACGAGATATGGGAGATGGGCTGGGGTCCGTATCTGCCTGCAAGGGCGCTGCATCTGGCGCAGTCCATGCCCACGGTGGGTCTGACCGGCGAGGTGCTTGTCGATATCGCCCCGGCGCGGCGGCTGGCAGGGTTGCAGGCCGCGGCGGTGGCGGCAATCTGCCTTGCCTTTGGCGCGACGCTTTTCGTGGCAACGATCCGGCGGCGCACTCTGGCCGAGGCCAATGCCGTGCTCGAGGCCCGGGTGGCGCAACGCACCCGCGCTCTATCGACCACCAACACCCGGTTGCGCCGCGAAATCGCCGAGCGGCAAGAGGCCGAGGCCGCGCTGACCCGCGCGCAGGCGGATCTCGTGCAGGCGGGCAAACTCTCGGCACTGGGCCAGATGAGCGCGGGCATAAGCCACGAGCTGAACCAGCCGCTCATGGCAATCCGTTCCTTCGCCGAGAACGGGGCGCAATATCTTGAGCGTGGCCGTGATGATGTGGCCGCCGCCAACCTTGGCCGGATCTCCGAACTGGCGCGGCGTATGGGCCGGATCATCCAGAACCTGCGCACCTTCTCGCGGCAGGAAAGCGAAACACCGCGCCGGGTCGACGTGGTGGCGGCTTTCGACAGCGTGCTGGAAATGGTCTCGGCGCGGCTGGAACAGGAAGGCGTCACACTACACTACGACCGTCCCTCGGGCCCGGTCTGGGCGCGGGGCGGCGAGGTGCGTCTGGGGCAGGTGTTCCTCAACCTCGTGACCAACGCAATCGACGCGATGCAGAACCAGAGCGACAAGAGCCTCACTGTCGCGATAGATCAGGGGCCGCCGTTGACCGTGCTGCTGCGCGACACCGGCCCCGGCATCGACGATCCGGAAAAGATTTTCGACCCGTTTTACACCACGAAAGCCGTGGGTCTTTCCGAGGGCATGGGTCTGGGACTTTCGATCTCATACGGTCTCGTGCAGAGTTTCGGCGGCGATATCCGTGGCCGCAACAGCGAGGCTGGCGGCGCGGAATTCACCGTGCATCTTGAACCCTGGCAAGAGGAACAGGCCGCATGAGCGATATGGTGCTTCTGGTCGAAGACGATAGCGCCGTGCGCGAGGCGCTGGCGCAGACGCTGGAACTCGCCGCCCTGACACCCATCGTCGCCGGGTCATTCGTCGCGGCCAAGGATCACATCACCCGCGATTTTCCGGGCGTGATCCTTTCGGATATCCGCATGCCCGGGCGCGACGGGTTTCACCTTTTGGGCCATGCCCGCGCGGTGGATGAGGACCTGCCCGTGGTGCTTTTGACCGGCGAGGCGGATATCCCGATGGCGGTCGCCGCGATGGAGCAGGGGGCCTTTGATTTCCTTGAAAAGCCCTGCGCGCCCGCCGATCTGGTCGACGTGATGAACCGGGCGCTGGCCCTGCGACGCAAAGTGCTTGAGGCGCGGGCCGAACAGGCGATGAGCGAGGCGGGCGACCCTGCGGCGCGGCTGATATTCGGAGTCTCGGCGCTGGCCGAAGGGCTGCGGGCGCGGGTGCGTCGCGTGGCACAGACTGACAGCGAGGTGCTGGTCAGCGGCCCTCCGGGCAGCGGCATTTCGAAGATCGCCGAAGTGATCCATATGTGCTCGCCACGGGCTCAGGCGCCGTTCGAGAAACGCGCGGCCGACGGGCTGGACCGCTCCGGGCTGCACGAGGCGCTCGAGGCAAGCCGGGGCGGGGCGCTGTTCCTGGACGAGATCACACGCCTCCCGGCGGACACGCAGATCGCGCTGATCGAAGCATTGGAGCAACGCCACGCCACCCGTGTCATGGCAGGCAGCACTGTCGAGCCGAATGAGAAGACGCTGAACGCTGACCTTTTTTACCGGTTGGACGTGAGCCGGGTGCGCATTCCGTCGCTTGCCGAGCGGCCCGACGATATCCCGGTGCTGTTCCGCCGCTACGTGGCACAGGCGGCCGAGCAATCCGGGGTCCGTCCGCCCGAAATTTCGCCTGAACACCTCGCCTCGCTCATGGCGCAGGACTGGCCGGGCAATGCGCGTTCCCTGATGAGTGCCGCGATGCGCTTCGTACTGGGCATGCCCGAGGAGGTTAGCGAGGCCGCCGGTCTTGGCCTTGTCGAGCAGATGGCGCGGGTCGAGCGCGCCCTGCTCGTCGCGGCGCTCGGGCGGCAGAACGGCCATGCCTCGGAAGCAGCTAAGGCGCTGAAACTGCCGCGAAAGACCTTCTACGACAAATTGACGAAATACGGGATTCGCCCGGAAGACTTCCGCCGATAGGGCAAGTGGAAATGTGCGGATTCCCGCACAGTGTGCCGCCGGGCTTGTGTGGATTTTCGCACTCGCGAGCTGACTCAATCGGCGCTTTCCGTGCAAAGCGTTCCGTAACACGATGAAAAAATTAATAATTTTTCCAACCGCGCCATCGCCGCGCTGCGTTCTTGAGCGGTTGATGCTGATTCTGTTCACTGACCTCAGCGCATCGAATCACGATGCCACCGGAGCAATCCGGAAGACATAGCTCGGGAGGAGTATCCAATGAAGTTTGCAACCGCTGCTGTGGCGGCCCTGACGCTGAGCGTTTCGGCAACCGCCGGTTTCGCGCAATGTGACGACGGCGAAGTTGTCGTCAAGTTCGCGCATGTCACAAACACCGACCGTCACCCCAAGGGGATCGCGGCCTCGCTGTTCCAGGAACGCGTGAACGAAGAGATGAACGGCAAAGCCTGTGTCGAGGTCTACCCGAACTCGACACTCTACAACGATGACCAGGTTCTTGAAGCGATGCTTCAGGGCGACGTACAGATGGCCGCGCCCAGCCTTTCGAAATTCGAAACCTTCACCAAGCAGTTCCGCATTTTCGACCTGCCTTTCATGTTCAAGAACATTGAAGCGGTCGATGCCTTCCAGGCCTCTGAAACCGGTCAGGCGATGAAGGAATCCATGGCGCGCCGTGGCCTTCTGGGACTGGAATTCTGGCACAACGGCATGAAGCAGTTCTCGGCCAAGAAACCGCTGCTTGAGCCGGGCGATGCAGCCGGGCTCAAGTTCCGCGTCCAGCCGAGCGACGTGCTGGTCGCTCAGATGGAAGCGCTGGATGCCAGCCCGCAGCCGATGGCCTTTTCCGAGGTTTACGGCGCCCTGCAGACCGGCGTTGTCGACGGGCAGGAGAACACATGGTCGAACATCTACGGCCAGAAGTTCTTTGAAGTTCAGGACGGTGTGACCGAAACCAATCACGGTGTTCTCGACTATCTGGTCGTGACCAGCGTCGACTGGTGGGAATCGCTGGACGCGGATGTGCGCGACCAGATGCAGACCATCCTGCGCGAAGTGACCGAGACCCGTAACGGCGAGTCCTTCAAGGTCAACGAGGAAGCCAAGGCGGCGATCATCGAAGCGGGCGGCGTCGTGCGTGAGCTGACCCCCGAGCAGCGCGCCCACTGGGTCAACGCGATGAAGCCGGTCTGGGAGAAGTTCGAAGGCGACGTGGGCGAAGACAATATCGCCGCCGCGCAATCCATCAACGAGTCGATGTAATCGGCCACAGCGCCAGCCGGAACCGGCTGGCGCCACCTGTCCGGCGCGCCTCTGCCGCGCCGGATTTATCTCTTGCAATCGGGGGGACGCGCGATGGCTGGTCATGCGCCGTATCGGCCGCAATCGGCGGTTGGACGTTTCATAAATTCACTCGAAGAGACAGCCATTGCGGTCATCCTTGGCCTCATGACGCTGGTTACCTTTATCAATGTCCTGCTGAGGTACGTGTTCAACGCCTCGCTCATCTGGGGGCTCGAAGTCGTCCTGATCCTGTTCGCCTGGCTGGTGCTGCTGGGCATCTCCTACGGGTTCAAGATCGGCTCGCACCTTGGTGTGGACGCGGTGATCAACCTGTTCGAAAGCCCGGGAAAACGGGTGCTTGCCATTATTTCGGCGCTGATCTGTCTGGCCTATGCGGCGCTTTTGGTGAAGGGCGCGTGGGATTACTGGGCGCCATTCGCGGCGCTTCAGCCGACCGAGGGCCGCTGGTTCCCCATGGGCTTTACCGAGGGCGTGCGGGACCGGGCCTTTTACGTCACCGACCAGGTGCCGATGCTGGGCATCTTTCGCTGGCTCGAAGAAGCGATCAATTACGGCGAGGAATATGAAAAGCTCCCCCGGGTCGTGCCTTATGCGATCCTGCCCTTTGCCACTGCGCTGATCCTGCTGCGCGTGGTGCAGGCCTTTATCGCCGTCATCAAGGGCGAGCGGATCAGCCTGATCGTCAGCCACGAAGCCGAAGACGCGGTCGCCGATGTCGCCGCCGCCCGTCAGGAGTAATCTCACATGGAAGTCGTTCTCCTTTTTGTTCTGATCGTCGGCTTGTTGCTGGTGGGCGTGCCGATCGCGGTGTCGCTCGGGTTCAGCTCGATCCTTTTCCTGTTGATGTTCTCCGACACCTCGCTCGCCTCGATTGCCCAGTCGCTCTATCAGGCGATGGCGGGGCACTATACGCTGCTGGCGATCCCATTTTTCATCCTCGCGTCGTCTTTCATGTCGACCGGTGGCGTGGCGAAACGGATCATCCGCTTTTCCATCGCCTGCGTCGGGCACCTGCGCGGCGGGCTGGCGATCTCGGGGGTTTTCGCCTGTATGATCTTTGCCGCGCTGTCGGGGTCGTCCCCGGCAACTGTGGTGGCCATCGGGACAATCGTCATCGCGGCGATGAAGCAGGCGGGCTATACCAAGGAATTCGCCGCCGGTGTGATCTGTAACGCGGGCACGCTGGGCATCCTGATCCCGCCGTCCATCGTGATGGTGGTCTATGCCTCGGCAACCGATGTCTCGGTCGGTCGGATGTTCCTTGCGGGCGTCATTCCGGGCCTCATGGCCGGTGTCATGCTGATGGTGACTATCTATATCATGGCGGTCATCCGTGGCATGCCCAAGGGCGAATGGCAGGGCTGGGGCGAAATCGGCGCCAGTTTCCGCGACGCCTTCTGGGGGCTGATGCTGATCGTGATCATCATGGTCGGGATCTACGGTATCCCCGGTGTCACTGCGGCGCTGTTCACGCCGACCGAAGCCGCCGCCGTCGCCTCGGTCTATGCGGCCATCGTGGCGCTCTTTGTCTATCGCGACATGGGACCGCTCAAGCCGCGCGAGGCACAGAGCCTGTCGGCCGCTGCCGTGACGGGTGCGCCGCCGCGTCCGCTCACCCTGCTGGACAAGCCCTGGGCCATTGTCACGGCGTTCTTTCACCGCGACACCCGCGACACGCTGCTTGATGCGGGCAAGCTGACGATCATGCTGATGTTCATCATCGCCAATGCGCTGATCCTAAAGCATGTTCTGACTGACGAGCAGATCCCGCAGCAGATCGCCGGGGCGATGCTGAGCGCGGGGTTCGGGCCGATCATGTTCCTGATAGTTGTGAACATCATCCTGCTGATCGGCGGTCAGTTCATGGAGCCCTCGGGGCTTATCGTGATCGTCGCGCCGCTGGTCTTTCCGATTGCCATTGAGCTGGGGATCGACCCGATCCACCTTGGCATCATCATGGTGGTGAACATGGAAATCGGGATGATCACGCCGCCTGTTGGTCTCAACCTCTTTGTAACCTCGGGCGTGGCCGGGATGCCGATGATGAAGGTGGTGCGGGCCGCGCTGCCCTTCCTCGCCGTGCTCTTCGTGTTCCTGATCCTCGTGACCTATGTGCCGTGGCTGTCGACCTACCTGCCGACAAGCCTGATGGGGCCAGAGATCATTACGAACTAGGGTTAGCGGGTGGTAAACCCGTCGCCCTGATCGGGTAGGTAATGCGGATCACCGGAGATCATCCGGTGATCCGTTTTCATTTCAGCTGCTTGCGGACAGGGCAGCCACGATGGGGCCGAAGTCGGCGGCCTTGAGGCTGGCACCACCGACAAGCGCGCCGTCCACGTTGGAGACGCCAAAAATCTCGGCGGCATTGCCCGCCTTGACCGAGCCGCCGTAAAGCAGGCGGACCGAGCGGGCGACACCTGCGCCAAAGCGGCGTTCGAGCCGGGAGCGCATGTAGTCATGCACCTCGCCGATCTGGTCGAGCGTCGGGACCTTGCCGGTGCCGATGGCCCAGATCGGTTCATAGGCGACGACAAGGTTCTGCCCGGTCACCGTGTCCGGGATCGAGCCCGAAAGCTGACCTGCGATGATGTCGAGCGTATTGGAGGCCTCGCGTTCCTTGAGGCTTTCGCCAACGCAGACGATGGCGGTCAGACCGGCCTCGATGGCGGCCAAGGTCTTGGCGCGCACGGTTTCATCCCGCTCACCATGATCGACGCGGCGTTCGGAATGGCCGGTAATGACATGCGATGCACCGGCATCGCGCAACATGACCGCGCTGATGTCGCCGGTATGCGCGCCGCTGGTTTCGGCATGGCAATCCTGCCCGCCAACCGCGAGGTTGGTGTCCTTTGCGGCGTCGGCCATGCGATGGATCAGCGTCGCGGGCGGGCAGATCAGCATGTCGCAGCCCGCTTCGGCATGTTCCTTGATCAGGGTGTCGATTTCCGCAAGCGACTCCGAGGTGCCGTTCATCTTCCAGTTGCCTGCCGCCAATTTCCGTCGCATCGTTTTTCTACCCTGTTCCTGAAGTCTCGCTGCTACCATCGGCGGTTTGGCGGGACAAATGCAAGCAGGTCCAACCAAAGGGAGGCGCTGCCTTGATACCTGATCTAGACATGGCCCTGCTGAGGGCAAGGGATCCCGTCGAAATGGCCCGGTTGACCCATGCGCTGAGCGAGGTCGGGTTTCTGACCCTGCACAACACCGGTCTGAGTGCCGATGAGGTGTCGCGCGTGATCGAAGCCTATCGCGGGTTCTTCCAGTGTTCGGCCGCCGAGAAATCCGCCGTCGACATGAGCCGCACCGGATCGAACCGGGGCTGGGGTGCGCCGAAATCGGAACAGGTCGACCCGACGGCCAACCCGGATTTCAAGGAAGTCTTTGATTGCGGTCACGAATTGCCCGAAGGTCATCCCTTGGCCGAAGTCGGGCTGTCGGTCTATGCGCCCAACCTCTGGCCCGAAGGACAGGAGGGGTTCCGCACCGCGGTCGAGGCTTATTACGACAAGGCGCATAGCGTCGCGCTGGAACTGCTGCGGGCGATGGCGGTGGCGATTGGCGAGGACGAGACGAGTTTCGATAAGGCGTTCGATGCGCCCATGGCGCTTTTGCGCGGCAATTATTATCCCGAACGGCCCGATTGGGCAGGCGACAAGGATTTCGGCATCGCCCCCCATACGGATTACGGCTGCTTGACGCTTTTGGCAACGGACGGGGTGCCGGGGCTGGAGGTGCGTCTGGCCGACGGGCGCTGGCAACCTGTCGTGGCCGAGCCGGGGCGGTTTGTCATCAACTTTGGCGAAATGCTGGAATTCTGGACCGGCGGGCGAGCCAAGGCGACGCTACACCGGGTGATCGGCAGCCCGGAGGAGCGGATTTCGGTCCCGCTGTTCTTTAACCCGAGCTATGACACGAACGTAGCGCCTCCGGGTTCAGGACAGGTTATCTCGGCGGGCGATCATCTGTCGCGCCGGTTCAACGAGACCTACCTGCACCTGCGTAAGGGCTAACGCGACTTAAGCGAAGCGCGGGCGAGGTCGCTTGCCGTATCCGGCTCGTCGAGCACATCACCGGGGACGATATAATAGGGCATGCTGGTCTCTGTGCCGTTCTTGCGGGTATGGGTCCAGCGGTCCCATCCCTCGGCCTCAAGGCGCGCGCGAAAGTCGCCCTCGGCCTTGAGCAGCAGCGTGGCGTCGCTGCGCAACAGGGCAAAGATCACGCCATGATGATAGATCGCCATCCCGCCGAACATGCGGCGGGTGGTCAGATCTCCTAGCGGTTCGAACAGCTCCAGCGCGAAGGCGATATCGCTATCGCCCAGCGCCATCGGTTCAGTTCGTGCCGGGGACTTCGTTGAACTTGATCGATTCCCCGCAGCCGCAGGCTTCGGCCACGTTGGGGTTGTTGAACTTGAAACCGGATTCCAGCAGGCTGGTTTCGTAATCAATTTCAGTGCCAAAGAGGAACATCTGCGCCATCGGGGCAATCATCACCCGGGCACCGTCCTGGTCGATGACCTCATCGTTGGGGTCAACCTCCGAGACATAGTCCATCGTGTATTCCATGCCTGCGCAGCCGCCCTTTTTGACGCCAATGCGCAGCCCGCTGTGGCCGCCCTTGGCCATCAGCTTGGTGATCTGGGTGGTCGCGGCAGGGGTCAGGGTGACCGCCTGTTTGCCCGGAATGGAAAACATCTTTCATACTCCTTTGCCGTCCCAAGGTAGTCCCGGTGCGGCACGATCTCAAGAGGCGGGTCCGAACGGACTGGTTGCCATCTTAACGGGCGGATTACATGAAGCCGAGTTCGAGCCGTGCCTCGTCGCTCATCATGTCCATGCCCCAGGGCGGTTCCCAGACCAGCGCCACATCGACCTGTTTTACGCCCGGGATCGGTTCGACCGCATCGGCGACCCAGCCCGGCATCTCACCGGCCACGGGGCAGCCGGGCGCGGTCAGGGACATCGCGATGTTAACCTCGTTTTGATCATTGATATCAATCGTGTAGATCAAGCCGAGTTCATAAATGTTAACCGGAATCTCGGGGTCGTAAACCGTTCGGCACGCATCAACGATCTGCTCATACAGAGGGTGGTCTGTCGAGGAGGGCGCGATCAGCGGCGCACCTTCAAGAGGTTCTGGCGTCTGGGTCATCTAGGCCTCGGTCTGTTTCTGATAGTTTATATAGGATTTCCGCGCCAAAGCGTAAAGGGGGCGCGCGGGTTTTGCGACTGCGGGCAGGGCGGCCGAAATGGGCGGCACAGGCGGTGCACGACCCGTACAGCACCTGTACACCCCCTGTACACCGCCGCAGCGCAGCATCGCCGTTTTGCGCGGGAATCCGGCATGACATCCGCATAACCACCAATTGTTAACACAGCCGTCTTAACAAAAGGTCTGGCGGGCCTTTGAGGAGTCGGTTGTCATGTTCACACCCACGGTTATCGGGTCAGGTCTGGCGGGCTATGGTTTCCTGACGCGCACGCGTAATCAGCAGCAGGGGATGCTGGCGAATTCGCCGCAGATCGCGCGCGATACCTCGGCGACGATGGAACGGATGAAGGACGTCCAGAGCTCGGATGACCTGTTGAATGACCGGGCGCTGCTCCGCGTGGCGCTTGGCGCCTTTGGGCTGGATGAGGACATCAACAACCGGGCGTTCCTGAAAAAAATCCTCGATTCCGACCTGAGCGATGACAAGTCGCTGGCGAACCGGCTGGCCGACAAGCGCTATCTCGCCTTTGCCAAGGCGTTCAATTTCAAGGGGGAGGACGGGCCGCGGATGGATGCGGGCAAGACGGCGGATAAGGTGCGCGCCGACCTTGCCAATATCCGCAGCGCCGATGACCTGCTGAACAATCCGCGGCTGTTGCAATCGACTCTTGCGCGGTTCGGGCTTGAAAGCGATGCGGGTAACCGGTTCTTCCTCAAACAGGTACTGGAATCCAACCCGGATGACGCAACATCCTTTGCGCGACGCCTGACCAACCCGGCCTACGCGGATCTGGCGCGGGTCTTTGACCTTGCCGACAAGGCGCGCGATCAGGAAAGCATCTATGCTTTCGCCTCGACGTTTGAAGGGAAGGCCGCCGGGATAGAAACGGTGGATGACCTGTTTCAGGAGCCTGATCTGCTGCGGGCCGCGCTTGGCATTTTCGGGCTGGAGGGCGATCTCGACAACAAGGAATTTCTCCGGTCGGTTCTTGAATCGGACATTGGCGATCCCGCTTCGGTGGCGAATACCGAATACGACCGGCGCTATCTGGCGCTTGCCAAAGCCTTTGATTTCAACGCCCGCGCCGAGGCCACGGCGAATGGCGATCCGTTCACGAGCACGCTGGAGAAATTCGTCGAAAGCGTGTCGTCTCGCAGCGTGCAGGTGGAAACGCCGCAGGACCTGTTCAGCGATATCGGCCTGATGCTGGATACGTTCGAGTTCTTCGATCTGCCGTCGCGACCGGATGTCGCGCAATTCGCCAACAAGATCCTGACCTCGGACCGCGACAACCCGCTGTCCTATCTCAATCTTCAACTGGATCAGCGCTACCACGCCTTTGCGGATGCCTTCAATCTCAAGACCCCGCCCGAGGGGCGTGTCTATCCACCGGGGTTTGCTGATGCCATCGTGCAAAATTATCTTGATCGCCAGTTCGAGATCCGGATCGGAGAGTCCGATGCCTCGATGCGGGTGGCGCTGGCGATGGAGCGCGACCTGAACGATGTGGTGGAAAATGCGCTGAGCAACGACGCGCGATGGTTCGGGGTGATGTCCTCGAAACCGCTGCGCACCATTTTCGAGACGGTTTTCCAACTGCCTGAGAGCTTTGGCGCGCTGGACCTTGATCGTCAATTGGCGGATTTCAAAGCGCGGGCCGAGAGCTATTTCGGCACCTCGGAGGTGGCCGATTTCATCGAAAGCGACCGGATGGAAGAGTTGCGCCGACGCTATCTTGTGCAAAGCAGCATCGGCACCTCTGCGGGCGGCCCCGAGAACGTGGTATTATCGCTTTTGAGGGGAGGGTTGTAGCGCGCGATCACGAGGGCGTACGCCGACGTCTTAGTCGTTGATATCCTTGTCGAAATATTTGACCTGACCCTGTGGGCGGGAAAAGAAATGCCGCAGGGCCAGCCATGCGATCAGGGACAGGGCTGCAAAGAGCAGCAGGAGCAGAGGCAGCGACAGGCTGATGCCGGTGTTCAGCAGCAGCATGGCGACAGCTAGCGCACCGATGGCAAAGCCGAGGAAGATGAAACCGGGGATCACGATTTCGGCAATCCCCAGGATCAGGGCAAGCGCCAGCCATGCCCACCAGATCGTCCAGAAGGCCATTACTTGCCTCCTTTCAACATCTTGAAGGCGTCGCCAAAAGCTTCGAGCGCGTTCGCGGGGAGGAGGATCGTCTGTTTGCCTTCGCCGTTGCCAAGTGCGTTGAGCGCTTCGACCTGTTTCAGCGCGACCTGGTATTGCGCCGCCTCAAGCCCGTTTTCCTTGATCGCGGCGGCCACGACCTCGGTGGCATAGGCTTCGGCATCGGCTTGGATACGGCGTGCCTTGGCGACCTGCTCAGCGGCGTAGAGTTCGGCATCGGCGGAGAGTTCGACGGCGCGTTTCTGACCCTCGGCGCGGGTGACCTGCGCGCGGCGTTCGCGTTCCGCGTTCAACTGTTGGAGCATCGCGTCGCGGGTGGCCTGATCGAGATTGACGTCGAGGATCTCGGCACGTGTCACCTCGATCCCCCAGTTGTCGACGGCATCTTCGACACTGGCCTTTATGGTCGCGATCAGCTGGTTGCGGTTGGACTGAACGTCGTCAAGGTCCATCTTGCCGATCTCGGCGCGCACGATCCCGGCGACGGTGGTGGCGATAGCGGCGTCCACGTCACGGATTCGGTAAACGGTCTTTTCCGGTTGGACGATGCGGTAGAAGACGGATGTTTCGACCTCGACCAGCACGTTGTCACGGGTGATGGCATCCTGACTGGCGGTGGGAAGCTGACGTTCGAGGATCGATATCTTATGCGCGATCACGTCGAGGAAGGGGATGACAAAGTTGATGCCGGGCCCGAGCACGGAGTGCAGACGCCCAAAGCGCTCGACCACGTGCTTTTCCGACTGCGGCACGATGCGTACGCCCTTGAAGATGATGACGATCAGCAGCAGGGCGCCCAGCAGGTATACCACGTTCCCCGTCAAAAGCGCAAAGATCTGTTCTTCGTTCATGTCGTTTTCCCGTTAGATGTCAGCACCTAAATGGGGATCAGGCGCGGTTGCGGCAATAGTCCGCCAGTGCGGCGGATTAATCCAGCCGCTAAATCCCGTTGGGGGCGGGGCCGTGTCGACCGGGTCGCGGGTCAGCTGTCGGGCAGGTCTCGCAACTGCGCCGAGGGCAGCATTGGCAGGCCCTCTTCGGATTGCAGCCGCCATGCCTCTGCCAGCAGGCGTTCGCGCATCCGGCACTGCATGTCCCAGCCGGTGTTCTGATGTGGAGTGGGCAGTTCGAAGCGGACCTTTTTGCCGAATACGTCCTGCTCGATCACGCTGACACCCGCCTCTTCGATGGGGCCGGTGTCTTCGCCATCATCATTGCGGACGGAATCGAGGAAGAACTGGCGAAGCCGATCCACGTCGGCCTCTTGCGTGAGCGTGAGGATGATCGGGCGGATCATCGCCACATCCTCGATCGACCAGTTCTCGAAGGCGTCTTTCACGAAATGGCTGACCGGTACGATATAGCGGTTGCCGTTCCAGATCAGCAACTGGACATAGGTGAAAGCGATGCGTTCGACCGTGCAGTACCGGCCTTCGAAGATGAGCTGGTCGCCGATGCGGGCAGAGCGGTTCAGGGCGATCTGGACCGAGGCGAGGATATTGCCGAGCACTTCGCGGGCGGCAAAACCAAGGACGATGGTCAAGGCACCAGCAGACGCCAGAAGCGAGAGTCCAAGCGACTGGAAGGTGGTGGCGGAGCTGAGCAGAACGCCCATGGCCACCAGCACCGCGATCACCACGATGAATTTGCGCGCGGCAGAGATGGTCGTCGCGATGTTGCGCAGATGGGCATTGTCGGGGTCGGCGAGCTCGGCCGCGTTCTGCAGCGTAAACCAATCGAAGAGCTCGTCGATGATAAGCACCGCGGCCAGTGTAATAGCGACAATATAGCCAAAGAGCACCGCAGGGCTGATGAAGGTATCGACGACGCCGGAAACCACAAGGACGTGCCGGGTCGAGATGCCGACAAGCATTGCGGTGATGGCGATGGTGGCAGGCCAACGCAGGGCGCGTACGATGGAATGGCCAAGCGGCGTGTTGGCCCGCCGTCCCAAGAGAGTCACGCCGCGATAGGTGAGCCGTCCCAGCAGCAGGGCGATGATCAGCATGACCGGAACAAAGATGATTTCCCACAGGTACATACCCCAGAGCGCCTTTTCGCGCGCCCAGGAGGGCAGCGATTTTTCGATGGGGGTAGGCCCGTAAATCTCGTAAAGCTGCGGCAGATTGGCGACGGACTGGCGCGAAATCACCCAAGCGGGATCGCCGTTCGCAGGTTTGATCCGGTTCAGCCGCAGGGGCACGTTATGGTCGTCGAGTTCGAAGACGTCGATGCGGATGGAGCGGCGGACCCGTCCGGTGGTGGTGGTGTCCGCGCCGCCTTCGAGCCAGCCATCGGGCCGATCGGCCAGCGCCCCCCAGCGGATCATCACCTTGCGGTCGATCAGGATGGACAACATTTGCGCGAGTTCGGCGCCGCGGGCCGCCTGTTCGGCCGGGTCAATGCCGCTCAGATCCAGCAAATGCGCGGCTTTTTCGAATTCACTGCGCCCGGTCGCGTAAAGCAGGCTTTCGACGCTGCTCATCGGGGTATCGCGCGAGATATCGTCAGGCAGGTCACCGAGACCTTCATTCAGGGTGTCGGTCTCGAAATAGGGTTCCTGCGCGGCAAGACGACCGGGTAGAGCGATGCTGAGAAGGAAGGCGCAAAGGAGAAGAATGAGCGGGGTAATAAAGGCGGCGGCAAATGATTTCGTCATGAATAGCGTTGTATTTTCCTGCTGGTTCCTGCGTCTTTGCGATATCTCATAACGCACGACGGCGGGTTTGGTTGCCTTGCCGTTGCCTAGGGGCTGCTTGGCGCTTATAGCGGCGGGCATGAGCAGATTTTCCTACCAGTTGAATGCAACGGATGGCCGGGCGCGGACCGGGGTCATTTCCACGCCGCGCGGCGAAATCCGCACGCCGGCCTTCATGCCCGTCGGCACGGCGGCTACCGTCAAGGCGATGATGCCCGAAAGCGTCGCGGCGACGGGGGCCGATATCCTGCTGGGCAATACCTACCACCTGATGCTGCGCCCCGGGGCCGAGCGGGTCGACCGGCTTGGCGGCTTGCACAAGTTCATGAATTGGGAAAAGCCGATCCTGACGGATTCCGGCGGCTTTCAGGTGATGAGCCTTGCCGGGCTGCGCAAGCTGACGGAGCAGGGCGTGACATTCAAAAGCCACGTTGACGGGTCCAAGCATGAGCTGACCCCGGAACGCTCGATGGAGATCCAGCGGTTGCTGGGCTCGGACATCGTGATGTGTTTCGACGAATGTCCGGCCTTGCCTGCCGATGAAAAGCGGGTGGCCGAGTCGATGCGGCTGTCGATGCGCTGGGCGGAGCGGTCACGCGATGCCTTTGGCGACCGGCCGGGGCATGCGCTCTTTGGCATTCAGCAGGGTGGCGTGACGCAGGAGCTGCGCGCGGAAAGTGCGGAAAAGCTGCGCGAGATCGGGTTCGATGGTTACGCGGTGGGCGGTCTGGCCGTGGGCGAGGGGCAGGAGACCATGTTCGAGGTGCTGGATTACGCGCCCGAGATGCTGCCCGAGGACACGCCGCGCTACCTCATGGGGGTTGGCAAACCCGACGATATCGTCGGCGCGGTCAAGCGCGGGATCGACATGATGGACTGCGTTCTGCCGTCCCGCTCAGGGCGCACAGGGCAGGTTTTCACCCGGCGTGGTGTGGTCAATATCAAGAACGCGCGCCATGCGGATGACCCGCGCCCGCTGGACGAGGAATGCGGTTGTCCGGCTTGCCGGAACTATTCGCGCGCCTATCTGCATCACGTCTTCCGGGCGCAGGAAATGATCTCGGGCATGTTGCTGACGTGGCATAACCTCCATTACTATCAGGATCTTATGGCGGGTATGCGCGGCGCGATTTCCGAGGGTCGTTTCGCGGCATGGGAAGCGGATTTCCATGCAGGCCGCGCCCAGGGTGATATCGAGCCGCTTTAGAACGACATCGGCGCGCGGCCTGTTCCGTTAGTTTTTGCATAGCAGGGATGTGCCTTTGTGCACCTTGCCTCGCTTTGCATGGCGCATAGATCCATCGCACAAGATATTCTCACAATCCGAAGGAAAACGAGATGACCGAGAAATTATTCACCCCGCTGAAGGTCGGGGCGATCGAGGCGAAGAATCGCGTCGTCATGGCGCCGCTGACCCGCAACCGGGCTGACAACGACACCGGCGAAGTTAATGACATGCACGTTGACTATTACCGCCAGCGCGCGGGAGCCGGGATCATCATTACCGAGGCCACGCAGATCAGCCCGGAAGGCAAGGGGTACCTGGGGACGCCGGGCATCCATTCCGATGCGCAGGTGGCCGCGTGGAAAAAGGTGACGGCCGCGGTGCATGAGGCGGGCGGCAAGATTGTCGTTCAGCTTTGGCACGTGGGCCGGATCAGCCATGTGTCGCTGCAGCAGGATGGGCAGCCGCCGGTGGCGCCCTCGGCAATTGCGGCGAATGTGAAGACCTTTACCGAGAATGGGTTTGAACAGGTGTCGGAGCCGCGCGCGCTGGAACTGAAAGAACTGCCCCGCGTGGTGGCCGATTACGCCCACGCAACCGAGATGGCGCGCAAGGCGGGCTTTGACGGGGTCGAGGTGCATGGCGCGAATGGCTACCTGCTGGACCAGTTCCTCAAGACCGGGGCGAACAAGCGCGAGGATGCCTATGGCGGCAGTGTCGAAAACCGCGCCCGGCTGCTGCTGGAAGTGCTTGCGGCAGTGACCGAAGCATGGGACGGCGATCATGTCGGTCTGCGCCTTTCGCCATTCTCGCCCGCCAACGGGATCGAAGATGCAAATCCGCAGGAGACTTTTGACTATGTGGTCAAGGAGTTGAACAAGTTCGGGCTTGCCTATCTGCACATGATCGAAGGCGCCACGGGCGGGTCGCGTGAGCTGGCCGAGGGCCAAAGCCTGAAGGCGCTGCGCGAGACGTTCGACGGCGTTTACATGGCCAATAACGGGTATGACCGGGCGATGGCCATTGAAGCGGTGGAAAGCGGCGCGGCCGAGCTGGTCGCCTTTGGCCGACCCTATATCGCGAACCCGGATCTCGCCAAGCGGCTGGAAAAGGATGCACCGCTGAATGAAGGTAACCAAAAGACCTATTACGGCGGCGGTCGCGAAGGGTTTACCGATTATCCCTTCATGGATGAAGAAAACGCCTGATCGGCAGGTGTGGGCCGCCGCCTTTCGGGGTGGCGGCCCTGCCCGAAACGGGCGGATGAGCGCCGTGGTGACGAAATTCCGGTCAGTGTCTCCCTCTGAGGGGATCAGAGGGTTAATTTAACCCAAGGTTAAACAATCTGAGCTTGAATTGGGCGGCAAGGCTTTCCAAGGTTCGTCAAAACCACTCGCTTGGGCGTCGCATCGGAATCTGCGGCCCACCCGCCCGGGGAGCGCCGTTTGCAGGCCGTTCAGAAACCCGAAATCCAACAGCAGGAGATATCGTCCCTTTGCAGCAAAAATCTCCATTTCTGCGCTTGCTCTCATGAGCTCACGGCGTCATCCTCGGGGCCAACATTCCATTGGGCCGGTTGAAAAGATGACCTCCTGACCCCAACTAAAACATCCGAGCGTGGAGACGGCCGATACGTTGCCTGATGTCAGGGACAAGCGTCGTCTTGCCAATTATAAGGAAAGAGCATGCAAGAACCCCTCAATTCCTCCTATCCGGTCCTGCCTCTTCGGGATATCGTGGTTTTTCCGCATATGATCGTTCCGCTTTTCGTCGGACGCGAGAAATCGGTGCGGGCCCTCGAAGAGGTGATGGCCGATGACAAGCAGATCCTGCTGTCGTCGCAGATCGACCCTTCGGTCGACGATCCGACCAGCGACGGGATCTACAAGGCCGGCGTGCTGGCAAATGTGCTGCAACTGCTGAAGCTGCCCGATGGCACCGTGAAGGTGCTGGTCGAGGGGCAGGCGCGGGTGCGTATCACCGAATACCTCGACAATGAGGAATTCTTTGAAGCGCGGGCCGAGTACCTGACCGAGATGCCGGGCGACCCGTCGACCACCGAGGCGCTGATCCGCACGGTGAGCGAGGAATTCACCCGTTACGCCAAGGTCCGCAAGAACATCCCCGAAGAAGCGCTGGCCGCTGTCGATGAATCGACCGAGCCTGCCAAGCTGGCCGACCTTGTGGCCGGGCATCTGGGCATTGAGGTCGAGCAGAAGCAGGAACTGCTTGAGACGCTGAGCGTGAGCGAGCGCCTTGAGAAGGTCTATGGCCTGATGGAAGGCGAGATGAGCGTTCTGCAGGTCGAGAAAAAGATCAAGACGCGCGTCAAGTCGCAGATGGAGAAAACCCAGCGCGAATACTACCTGAATGAGCAGATGAAGGCCATTCAGAAAGAGCTGGGCGATGGCGAGGATGGCAGCAACGAGGTTGCCGAACTGGAACAGAAGATTCAGGAAACCAAGCTGTCCAAGGAAGCGCGCGAAAAGGCCGATGCAGAGCTGAAAAAGCTCAAGAACATGAGCCCGATGAGCGCCGAGGCGACCGTTGTGCGCAACTATCTCGACTGGATGCTGTCGATCCCGTGGGGCGTGAAGTCGCGCGTCAAGAAGGATCTGGGCCGCGCCGAAGAGATCCTTGATAACGACCACTACGGTCTGGAAAAGGTCAAGGAACGGATCGTCGAATATCTTGCGGTGCAGCAGCGCTCCAAGAAGATGAAAGGCCCGATCATGTGCCTTGTCGGCCCTCCGGGTGTCGGTAAGACCTCGCTTGGGAAATCGGTGGCCAAAGCCACGGGGCGCGAGTTCATTCGCATCAGCCTTGGCGGCGTGCGCGATGAATCCGAGATCCGCGGTCACCGCCGGACCTATATCGGCTCGATGCCCGGCAAGATCATCCAGGCGCTGAAAAAGGCCAAAACGACCAACCCTTTAATCCTGCTCGATGAAATCGACAAGATGGGTCAGGATTTCCGGGGTGATCCGGCGTCGGCGATGCTCGAAGTGCTTGATCCGGAACAGAACTCGACCTTCATGGACCACTATCTTGAGGTGGAGTATGACCTGTCGAACGTGATGTTCCTGACCACGTCGAACAGCTACAACATGCCCGGGCCGCTTCTTGACCGGATGGAGATCATTCCGCTGGCTGGCTACACCGAGGACGAAAAGTCCGAGATCGCCAAGCAGCACCTGATTTCCAAGCAGATCAAGAACCACGGTCTGAAAGGCAAGGAGTTCGAGCTGACCGATGAGGCGCTGACCGCGATCATCCGCACCTATACCCGCGAGGCGGGCGTGCGGAACCTTGAGCGCGAAATCGCGAAAGTGGCGCGGAAGGCCGTGACCAAGATCATCAAGAAAGAGGCGGAATCGGTCATCGTAACGCCGGACAACCTTGATGAGTTCCTGGGTGTGCCCAAGTACCGCTTTGGTCTGGCCGAGCAGGAGGATCAGATCGGTGTTGTCACCGGGCTGGCCTATACCTCGGTCGGGGGCGAGCTGCTGCATATCGAGGCACTGCGCCTGCCGGGCAAGGGCCGGATGAAGACCACCGGTAAGCTTGGCGACGTGATGAAGGAATCGATCGACGCGGCCTCGAGCTATGTGCGCTCGATCAGCCCGCAGATCGGCATCAAGCCGCCGCGGTTCGACCATTGGGACATCCACGTTCACGTGCCCGATGGCGCAACGCCCAAGGACGGCCCTTCGGCTGGTCTGGCCATGGTGACGAGCATCGTCAGCGTGCTGACCCAGATTCCGGTACGGCGTGACATCGCCATGACCGGCGAGGTCTCGCTGCGCGGTAATGCGATGCCGATTGGCGGTCTGAAAGAGAAACTGCTCGCCGCGCTACGTGGCGGGATCAAGACGGTACTTATCCCGCAGGAGAATGAGAAAGACCTGCCGGAGATCCCCGATAACGTGAAGGACGGGCTGAAGATTATCCCCGTCAAGCACGTCTCGGAAGTGCTGAAACTGGCCCTCGTGCGCGAGCCCGAGCCCATCGAATGGGACGAGGCCGCCGAGGAAGCCGCCGCCGCTGCTGCCGCTGCAGCCGCTGCTGGCCCGCGCGATCAGACACTGGCCCACTAAGCCGGTTGGACATGACAAGGAAACGGGGCGCTGCGGTGCCCCGTTTTTTATGTGGAGGTCGATGAAACCGTCTGCACAGCCTCTTGCAGTAGGGGCGAAGGGGCGCTAAGAGACGCCCCCAAGGGTGATTAGCTCAGTGGTAGAGCGCTTCGTTCACATCGAAGATGTCAGGAGTTCAAATCTCTTATCACCCACCATTCTCCCTTGCCTTTGATTGAACCTTAGCCGGTTTTGCGTGCGCGGTCGCGCGGGCGTCTTGTTGTCTTCGCTGAAAGTTGAAGGGGGATGTTTTGTCTGCCCTGTGAGATTGGCTGCTTTGTATGGCACCTGTCTGCCGAGCGGAGATCGCTCAGGATGAAGAGGGGTATCATTCGAGCATTCAATGCATGCTGAGGAAAATGGAGGATTTTTTCTTAATGATTGGGTTTTTTGGCATTATTGTTTTGCAGCAAATTTCTCGAACTCAGAATACAGTTAGCTTCTAATTTATTAGGTCTGATAGTGGAAATAGCCGGAGCGCCTAATGGCGCTGTCCGGCGTTTTAATTTCGGTGTGCCTTAATTCCTGACTGTTTCCGGAATGAGAGGATTTTCTTACGATTGAATCGTTTCTGCAGGCACTTTGCATCTGCGGGAATGCATTTGCGCCGTAATGGCGTCGTAATTCCCCTTGGCGGTTGCCAAAGCTTCGGACTTGTCATCCGTCGTGCCAAGCGCGAAAAGCGCGGGCCAGAACAGGACCATGCCAATTCCCATCGCTGCCGCGTCGGTGTCCGCTGCCTTTTGCTGTTGTTCTGTCAGGCGGTTCACATTGTTTATAATGGTGTTTCGTTCAATCATCAGGTTGCTGCAGGATTTGTCTCGATAGACGTTGGGGCTGACGTAGAGCGCATCGATCTGGGAGGGTTGTTCCGCGCAAGCAGCAAGAATTGCGCAGCACGCAATGCTGGATATTAGCTTCTTCATTTCTGTACCTTTATTATTGAGTACACGAAGCAGGCATTGAAATTTTAATTAGTCAATTCCTTCGGAGGGTGCGTCATGCCTCGTTAGATTTCTTATGTTGCCGGGATGCTGCAATTTCGTATGTGCCGCGGGTGTGAGGAAATTGTATCGGATGAATTATTTGTAACGGGTCGCTATATTTAATTTCTAGTTTATTGAGGGATTCGTCCCGGTCAAATGGGGTCCGCTTTGCGCCTCGCGAACCGGTCTGGCGATGACATCACCGGTGTCCCGGCGTCGCCTCGATCTCGCGCACGAGCCAGTCTACGAAACCGCCCGCCGCCGCGCCGAGGCGTTCCGGGGGTTGGGTAACAAGGCTGTATTGCCCGTAGGTGAAGCTCAGCTCGCCAAAGGGGCGCACCAGCGTGCCGTCGGTGAGGAAATGACCGCCCATGAACGGATCGTTGATCGCGAAACCGGCACCCGCGCGCGCCAGCGCTAGCGCATCCTGCGTGCTGGCCACGTGGATGCTGCGGCGCGGGGCGGCCGGGTCGGCGCCGGTGGCGGCGAACCAGCGCGACCAGATCGCGCCGCCGTCTTCGTGGATCAGCGTCGCATCGCGCAGCTGTTCCGGCTGCATCTGGCGCGTTGGGAGGAGCGAGGGCGCGCAAACGGGGAACATTTCAAGCTCGGCCAGTGTCTTGACCCGCATGCCGGGGAAGTCGATGGCGTTGAAGGCGACGGCCACGTCGACCTTGGGCAGGGGGATGCCTTGGGTGGAAAGCCGCTCGAGCGTCAGCGACAGGTCGGGGTAGTGCGCAAGGAACCGGGGCAGGCGCGGGATCAGCCATTGGGTGGAAAAGGCGGGCGGCGCGGCGACGGTTAGCGTGCCCGCGTAGGCGTCTTCACCCAGTTGCAGGGCGGTGGCGGTGATTCCGTCCAGCGCCTCGCGCACGGCGGAGAGCAGGCGCTTGCCATCGTCGGTCAGCACAAGACGGCGGCGGTTAGGCTCAAATAGTGCCTTGCCAAGCGCCTTTTCTATGGACCGCACCTGATGGCTGATCGCGCTTTGCGTCACGTTCAGCTCTTCGCCTGCGGCGCGCATATTCAGATGTCTTCCTGCAGATTCAAAGCCTTGGAGGGCATTGAGGGGCAGATGGCGGGACCCGATACGCATTTTTTGTCAAAAATCCCTCATCGAAACTGTGAATTATTCGAGTTTTACACGAGGAATTTTAAGCGGCAAGTTGGATGTATCAAATCGATCCGAACTTTTATCCATTGAGAGGGATGCCACATGGAAGCGAGCTTTTCCCGCCGCCGTCTGATTGCCCCGCCGCGCCTGCGCGAGCTGATGCAACGCTCTGACCTGCGGGGCGCCTTGCAGCTGGGCAGCCATCTTGGAGCGCTGGCGGTCAGCTCTGTGCTGCTCTGGCAGTTCTGGGGAACGTGGTGGGCCGTGCCGCTGTTCATGGTGCAGGGTGTGCTGATCAATTTCCTGTATGCCGGTCAGCACGAGCTGAGCCACGGCACCGTGTTTGAGACCAAGTGGATCAACGTGCTGTTCGGGCGCATTTTCGGGTTCTTCCTGATTTACCCGCGCGATTTCGACAAGATCCAGCATGCGGCGCACCATCAGCACACGCAGGATTGGGAAAAGGACGGCGAGCTGGTGCGCGAGCCCTATACGTTCAAGACCTACCAGCTGTGGTTCTGGGGCGTGAGCTACTGGCAGTCGCGCGTCACCCGTATCATCCGCTTTTGCAAGGGCGAGGTGATCGAGCCCTATATCCGCGCCGAGGAAAATGCGCTGGTGATCCGTGAGGCCCGCATTCATGCCGCGCTGTATGTCCTGATCGCCGTTGTGTCGGTGGCGGCGCAGAGCTGGGCAGCGGTGATCCTTTGGATTGCGCCGATGCTGGTGATGAAGCCGGTGCATCAGCTGCAGAACACCATCGAACACCTTGGCTTGTCGCACAAGAACGACATCCTCGAAAACACCCGCTCGACCAAGACCAACGCGCTGATGCGCTGGCTCTGCTGGCAGATGCCTTACCATACGGCGCACCATACCTTCCCGTCGGTGCCGTTCTGGCGGCTGCGCGATCTGGATGCGACCATGCGTGAAAACGGGGCAGAGCCGCACCGGATGGGCTGGATTGAATTTCAGGTCGAAGTCTGGCGCAAACTGCGCCGCAAGAACGAGGATGACTACCCTTATGACGAGGTCTGGATCGTCCCTCGTGGCAACGGCGCCAGCGTAAAGGTCGAAGCCGCGTGAGAAAACTCAAGGTATTTCAGTCGCTCTGGGCCATGCAGCCGCATGACCAGAGCGGCGAACGTCTGCCGCTCGACCGGGTGGCAGGCATGGTGCGTGATGCTGGCTATGACGGGCTGGCGCTCGATTTCGGGGCGTTCGACGTGGAAACTGTCAAGGCGGCGCTGCCGCATATTCAGCGCGAGGGGCTGACCCCGCTGGCGGTGGCCTTCCCGAAATCCGTGGAAGAACTTCGCGACACGCTGAAGTTTGCGCGTGATTGCGGTTCGCCCTTTGTAGATGTGGTCGGCCAGGTTTTTCCGTTGACCGTCGAAGGGTCGATCCCGGTGATCCGGCGCTGGATCGAAATGGCCGATCAGGAAGGGATGCCGGTTCAGTTCGAAACCCATCGCAACTGTATCACCAACGACCTTTTCACCACGCTCAGCCTGCTGGATGCGATTCCGGAAATGCGGCTGGGCGCGGATCTGTCGCATTACATCGTGGATCGCGAATTCATGCATCCGCTGACGGCGCAGCAACGCGGCTGGCTGACCCGCTGTCTGCAACGGTCCGACAGTTTTCAGGGGCGCGTGGGCGGTCGGCAGCAGGTTCAGTTGCAGATCGACTTTCCGCAGCACCAGAAATGGGTCGATCTGTTCAAGGAACTCTGGGCCGAGGGGCTGGCCGACTGGCGGGCGCGAAACGAGAGCGGCGACGTGGTTTTCCTTTGTGAACTCGGGCCGCCGGAATACGCCATGACCGGGCCTGACGGGCGCGAATTATCGAACCGGTGGGAGGAGGCGCTAAAGCTCAAATCCATCGTCGAAGGGATCTGGTCCGATCTTGGTGGAGATGTCTGAAAATTGCAGTCCGCGGTGGATAATCCCCGCGGATTTCGCTTTTCCGGATTTAGGGTTTTGCCTTATTTTTCAGCGCGTTTCGAGAAGTTTTGCGTCTTGTGGTCCAAGTTTCCGGATAATCACTTTGAGCCAATTGCAGGGGGCTGAAACAGCCGTCACAATGGGATCAAAGAGCCGTTTCGAAGTGGGGATTTGAATGCTGGACAGTGTCAGCGCGGGTGAAATCGAAGCCGCCGGAATCGGCAAGAATTTTGGTCGGTTCACTGCCCTGAAAGACATCAGCCTGACGGTCGGTCGCGGTGAGTTTTTGACGCTTTTGGGGCCGTCGGGATCGGGCAAGACCACGTTCCTGATGATCCTTGCAGGGTTCGAGGCACCTACCACCGGACGGTTGTCGCTGAATGGTGTGGATATGACTGAAACCGATGCCGAGACCCGTGGATTTGGCATGGTGTTTCAGGGCTATGCGCTGTTTCCGCATATGACGGTCGAGCAGAACATCGCCTTTCCGCTGCGTGTGCAGAAGCGCAGCGCCCGGCAGATCAAGGCCCGCGTGGCGGAGATGGTCGAGATGGTGGGGCTTGGCGGGCATGGGCATAAAAAGCCCTCGGCCCTGTCCGGTGGGCAGCAGCAGCGGGTCGCGCTGGCACGGGCATTGGCCTATGAGCCGCCCATTCTGTTGCTGGACGAACCGTTTTCAGCGCTCGACCGGAACCTGCGGGGACAGATGCAGGACGAGATGCGGCGCATTCACAAGGATACCGGCACGACCTTTGTTTTCGTGACACATGATCAGGAAGAGGCGCTGGCACTGTCCAGCCGAATCGCGATTTTCGACCATGGCCAGTTGCAGCAACTGGACACCCCGCGTGAGATTTACGACCGGCCCAGTAACCGGTTTGTTGCGGAGTTTCTCGGCGATATCAACATTTTGCCCGTTAATCCTAAATTAACGGATGAGACCGGCTCCGTGGCTGAATTCGAGGGGCGGGCGATCAGGGCCGTGGCCGATCAGGGCGGCGGTTCATCGGTGGCGGTGCGCCCCGAGCGCATGATCCTGAGCGCCGAAGAGATGCCGCAGGCCAATTCGATCCCGGCGAAAATCACCGATATCGTCTACCTCGGGGCTGAGACGCGGCTTGGGCTGAAGACGGCAGGCGGGAATGATCTGACCATGTCGCTGCCAACCCATGAGGTACCTGCGACGGCGGCTGTCGGTGCGCCGTTCTGGGTGAATTGGGCGCCCGAGCACGGGGTGTTCCTGTGAGACAACCATAACCGGGACGTAAGCAGCCCGGATTTACCAAGAACCAAAATATCCAATGGAGAGAAGAAGATGAACGACAAATTTGAACTGGATCAGGTTGAAATCCTGGCCGACCGTGCCCGCCGTGGCGACATTTCGCGCCGCCGTTTCACGCAGCTTGCCATTGCCCTGATGGGTGGTGCCGCCGTGGCGGCCAAGGGCACGCCCTTGCTGGCCGACGACGGTCAGCTGGTGTTCGTGAACTGGGGCGGCGACGCGATGGACGCCTATGATACCGCCTATGGGGTGCCCTTTGGCGAGGCGACCGGTATAACCGTGAAACAGGACGGGTCCGGCCCGACCGAAGGCGCGATTGCGGCGCAGTTCCAGAGTGGCAGCCCGAGCTGGGATATCGTCGATGCGGACCCGTTTTCGGCTGAATCGCTGGGCAAGAAAGGCATGATGGAGCCGATCGACTATGACGTGGTCGACAAGTCGAAGATGCGCGAAGGCTTTGGCTGGGAATACGCCGCGTCTAGCTATTTCTTTTCCTACATCATCGCTTATGACAGCACGAAGTACGAAACGCCGCCGACCTCGATGGCGGATTTCTTTGACACGGAAAAATTCCCCGGCAAGCGCGCGATGTACAAATGGGGCGCGGGCATGTGGGAAGCGCTGCTGCTGGGCGATGGCGTGGCCCCCGAAGACCTCTATCCGCTTGATCTGGAACGCGCCCACGCCAAGCTGGCCGAGTTCAAGGACAATGTCAGCGGCTTCTGGGGCGGCGGTGCCGAAAGCCAGTCGCTGCTGTTGAACGGCGATGCGTCCATGGCGCTGATCTGGTCGACCCGCGCCAAGCTGATCGAAGAGGACAGCGAAGGCGATATCGGTTTTACATGGGATCAGGGACTGATCTCGCCCGGTGCGATGGCGGTGATCAAGGGCAACCCGGGCGGCGCGAAGGCGGCGATGGATTTCATCGCCTCGGCGCAGGATCCGGAAAAGCAGCTCGTCATGTTCGAGATGCTGGCACAAGGTCCGGCCAACCCCGAGGCAGATGCGCTGATCCCAGAGGATCAGAAGCGGTACAACCCGGTGGATCCCGAGAATTTCGCCAAGCAGATCCCGCTTGATATGGCATGGTACGAAGAGAATTACGGCGCCGCGCTCGACGCGTATCTTCAGATCGTCTCGGCCTGATCCAAGCCATCCGACCTGTCCGCCCCGGTGAGCATCCGGGGCGGATTTCCTGTTTGCGGAGAGCCTTTTGTCCAAACCGATGAAATCCGCGCTGGTGTTGCTGGGGCCTTTGCTGGCCTTTCTGATGCTGGCCTATGTCTTTCCTTTCCTCGGTATCCTGCGCTGGAGCTTTACGCTGCCCGAGCTTGGCCTAGGCAATTATGCCGATGCGCTGACCGATCCGCTGGTTCTGTCGGTGTTCGGGCGCACGCTGCGGGTCTGCGTGATCGTGACGGTGGTCTCGGTTGCTTCGGCCTATGTCATAACGCTCTTGTGGGTGCGGGGCGGGCCGGTGCAGCGGCTGGTGATGGAGCTTTGCATCCTCATCCCGTTCTGGATTTCCGTGCTGACGCGGGCCTTTGGCTGGCTGGCGTTGCTTTCGAACCGGGGGCTGATCAATACCTGGTTGCAGGGCATCGGACTGACGTCCGATCCGCTGACCATGGTGCGCAACGAATTCGGCGTCGTGGTGGGCATGGCGCATTTCCTGATCCCCTTTGCGGTGTTTCCGCTGGCATCGGCCATGCGCAACCTTGACGAACGCGTGCTGCTGGCGGCGCGTGGCATGGGGGCCGGGCGGCAGCGGGTTTTCTGGACCGTGTTCCTGCCGATGACCGCGCCGGGCATCCTTGGTGCGGCGCTGATCGTCTTTGTCTTTGCGCTTGGGTTCTTTGTGACGCCCGCGATCCTTGGCGGCGGGCGCAGCGTGATGGTGGCCGAACTGGTCTATTTGCGTATTTTCCAGAGCCCGAACTGGGGCTTGGGCGCCGCGATCAGCGTGATCCTGATGATCGGGGTCGCGTTCCTGATGGGCGCGTTGATGAAGGCGGTCCGGCCGGGAGAGAAGTCATGAAGCCGACACGTCCCGGTCTGGTTGCCGTGGTATTGGCCGCGCTGGTTGCGGTGTTCCTTTTGATGCCGCTGCTGGCGGTGATCCCGGTGTCTTTCACGCCGAAGCGGTTCCTGTCGGTGCCCGAGGATGTCTGGTCGCTGCGCCATTACCAGAGCCTTATTGATGAGCCGGAATGGGCGCGGGCGGCCGGGCTTTCGGTGCTGATCGGACTGGCGAGCGCGGCGCTGGCGACGGCGCTGGCCTTTCTGTTTTCGCTGGGCATCTGGATGCTGCGGCCACGCTATGCGGGCGCGCTGATGGGGCTGGCGCTTTTGCCGATGGTGGCGCCGCCGGTGGTTTCGGCGCTGACGCTTTATTTCTTTCTGATCACGCTGGGGCAGGTGAACGATTTCGTCGCCTATGACAGTGTGCCGGGCGTGATCCTTGCGCATATGGTGATGATTTCGCCCTTTGCGGTGGTGCTGATCACCGTGTCGCTGGCGCAGATCGACCGGCGGATCGATCTGGCCGCGCGGGTCATGGGGGCGGGGCTGTTCACGCGGATTTTCCGGGTGATCCTGCCCAACATCAAGTTCGGCGTCCTGACCGCGTTCCTGCTGACCTTCGTGCTATCATGGGAAGAGATTGGGGTGACGATCTTTATCACCTCGGTCGATGTGGCGACGCTGCCGCGGCTGATGTGGATGGGGCTGCGCGACAATATCGACCCGGCCATCGCGGCGGTGTCGGTGGTGCTGATCGTGATCGTGACGGCGGTGATCCTGACCCGGACGGCGGTGCAGGTGGCGCGCGCGCGGCGCGGCGAAGGCTAGAGCGGGCAGGGCGGAGTGCTCCGCCCTGCGTGCTTTTTTCACCCGAGTTCCGGAACGACGAGATCGCCGATGCTGTCCTTGACGTGCAGGGTCGCGCCGGTCAGCGCCTGCAATTCGTCGAACGACATGTCGGGGAGCTTTTCGCGCAGAACGAAATGGCCATCTTCGATATCGACTACCGCGAGCGAAGTATAGACCTGCGTGACGCAGCCCAGCCCGGTCAGCGGGAAGGTGCAGGTTTCGACCAGTTTCGGCTTGCCGTCCTTGGTGACGTGATCCGTTATGACGGCGACCCGTTTCGCCCCGTGAACGAGGTCCATCGCGCCGCCGACGGCGGGCACGCCCTTTGTGCCGACGCGCCAGTTCGCGAGGTCGCCGTTCTGCGCGATCTGGTAGGCCCCGAGCACGGCAAGGTCGAGATGGCCGCCGCGCACCATCGCGAAACTGTCGGCGTGATGAAAAAAGGAGGCGCCGGGGTTGAGCGTGATCGCCTTTTTCCCTGCATTGATCAGGTCCCAGTCTTCTTCGCCGGGCGCAGGGGCCTTGCCAAAGCCAAGAACGCCGTTTTCCGTGTGATAGGTCACATCGCGGCCTTCAGGCTGGAACTTGGCGATCATCTCGGGAAAGCCGATGCCGAGGTTCACATAGGCGCCGTCTTCGATGTCCTGCGCGGCGCGCCATGCGATCTGCGCGTTGGAAAGCTTGGTATAGGCCATCAGTAAACCACCTCTGTGCGGACGAGCACTTCTTCCTGTTGCGGGTCGGGGACATGGACGAGGCCATCGACGAAGATGCCCGGGGTGACCACGGTTTCGGGGTCGATTGTGCCGGGTTTTCCGAGGGTCGAGACCTGCACGATGGTGCGGTCGGCGGCCATCGCCATGAGCGGGTTGAAATTGCGCGCGGCGAGCCGATAGGTCAGGTTGCCCATGGTGTCGCCGGTTTCCGCCTTGAGCAGCGCGATATCGGCGCGCAGCCAGCGTTCCTGCACGTACATCTTGCCGTCGAATTCCTCGACCGGTTTGCCCTCGGCAAGTTCGGTGCCGTAGGAGGTGGGCGTGTAAAACGCCGGGATGCCAGCGCCGGCGGCGCGGATGCGTTCGGCGAGCGTGCCCTGCGGGACCAGTTCCAACTCGATCTCGCCGGCGAGGTATTTTTCGTTGAACGCTTCGGCATTGGAAGAACGCGGGAAGGAGCAGATCATCTTGGCGACCATGCCTGCCTTGATCATCGCGGCGATGCCGATGCTGCCATTGCCTGCGTTATTGTTGATGACGATGAGGTCGCGCGGGCTGCCGGTTTCGCGGTAACGGTCAATCAGCGCGTGGATCAGCTCGATCGGGGCGCCGGAGCCGCCGAAACCGCCGATCATGATCTGAGCGCCATCCGGGATGTTGGCAACGGCTGCCGCCAGCGAGGGGAGGGTCTTGTCCATTCGGTCTTGGCCTTTCGTGAAAGGATCTTGGCCGCTTAGCCATAGGGGGGAACGGCTTGAGGGCACAGGTATTCCGTGCAAATAATGATATTTGTTCAATATTTGTAACGGGCTGTGCGTATGGCGATCAAACCAACCGACTATATCGGGTCGCTGGCAAAGGGGCTGGCGGTTCTCGAAGCCTTTGACGGCGGGCATCCCCGGCTGTCAGTGGCGCAGGCGGCAGAGGCTACGGGCCTTGACCGGGCGGCGGCGCGGCGCTGCCTGCTGACGCTGACCGAGCTGGGCTATGCGCAGTATGACGGCAAGTTCTTTGCGCTCACCCCCCGGGTGCTGCGGATGGGAAGCCATGCGCTGGCCAGTATGCCGCTGACCCAGATCGTGCAGCCCTGGCTGAATCAGCTGTCGGAGAGGATCGGAGAGTCGGTTTCGGTGTCGATCCTTGACGGGGCCGAGATCATCTATGTCGCCCGTGCGGCGCAGCGGCGGGTGATGTCGATCGGTCTGATGCCGGGGTCACGCCTGCCTGCGCATTGCACATCCATGGGGCGCATCCTGCTGGGCGCACTTGGGCGGGAGCAGGCAATGGCGCTGATCCGAAGCTCGGACCTGTCGCCGCGCACGCCGAACAGCCTGACTGATCCGGACGTTATCATGGAGGCAATCGAGAGGGCACAGCGGGACGGGTATGCGCTGGTGGATCAGGAGATCGAGATCGGGTTGCGTTCGCTCGCGGTGGCGCTGGTCAATCCGCAGGGACGGGTGCAGGCGGCGCTGAATGTGGGCGTATCCGCCGCCCAGAAAAGCGCGGAGGAGATTGTGAGGGAATACCTCCCCGCCTTGCAGCAGGTCCGTCAGGGAATACAGCCGGCGCTGGGGTAGCGAGGCGTGTGGTCAGCGCTCTGGGCTTTAAACAACCAGAAGTTTTTCTGGCTCAAACCTCTAAATTTGGCGGATGCACGCTGATGTCAGAGGTGAAGGGATAGCTGGCACCACCTGTGCAGGAGTGACGGCGGCAGTCGCAGTCAGCGAGCGTGGTTACATATCGATTTGTGAACAATTACCTATAGCAAAAATTTGGCGTATTTTCTGCCCGTTCGCTTTCATCCCGAGACACCGGGTACCAAATTGAGGTGACGAGGAGTTCGTTGGTGTTTTCGAAGAATTGCAGGACGTATCGTCCTACTAGCGATTGAGTGCCTTCAGCCTTTTCCAAGTCATACCACCAGTAGGCCACGGGTTCATCATCCCCTAGCTCAAGTGCAAGGTAGAGCGATGGCCTGTCTTGGCACAAGTTCTGGGGTGCAACGTCGGTGTCTTTGAAGGGGCGAATAATAAACGTGTCATCGGCAGTGAAGGTTTGAGGTCGCCAACCTTTTTCTTGTTCAGTCCAACGAAAGCCAGCGCCATCTTCACCTTTGCAAAGCCAAGTAGCGGCATTTGTCGGCCCCGAAATAGCCAGCGCGAGCAAAATAACATTTCTTCAATGATGCTCTCCTGTTTTCCTCATCATGGCACTGACAGACAGGGCAGGAACCACCAGAAACTGCTGGGACAGGTAACTAGGGTGCCGTCATCGCAGATCTTTAAGGAACAGGTAACAGCGAGACAGATGTGAGGAAATGCAAAGAAAAGGGGTTAGCGTTTGATCGCTAACCCCTTGAATTCTTTGGCTCCGGCGGTAGGGATCGAACCTACGACCAATTGATTAACAGTCAACTGCTCTACCGCTGAGCTACGCCGGAACGGTTTGCGCGATATAGCAACAGGTATTTCGGAGGTCCAGAGGGTTTTGGCTGTTTTCCCGGAAAAAATCCAAACCGCTTTCACAAGCGGTGAAATACGGCCTTGGCCGACAGGGCTGGTTCGGCTTTCACGACGTCTTTCTGTTTTAAATCAACGAGGTGGGCGAAAACATTGCGCTCTGCCGCAGGGAGGAGCGCCGCCGGTGTCTCGGTATAGACGTTGCGGGCGATGGTTGCGGCGGTGGCGGGGCCCGCAGCCAGTTGATCCAGAATCGCCCGTTCGCGGGACAGGCGGTGGTTCACCAGCCAGTCGAGCCGGTCAGCGGGCGAAGTGATCGGAGCGCCGTGGCCGGGATAGAAGATCCGCCAGTCTTGTTGCCCGAGCCGCGCGCAGGAGGCCATGAAATCGGTCAGGTCGCCGTCTGGCGGCGAAACGAGCGACGTCGCCCAGCCCATCACGTGATCGGCAGTGAAACAGGCATCGTTCCAGCCAAGCGCGATATGGTTGCCAAGGTGACCGGGCGTGTGGATCACGTCGAGTTGCCAGCCGTCTCCGGTGACCACGTCGCCATCGGCCAGACGGTGATCGTGGCGAAAGTCAAGATCGATACCTTCGCCGCCCCCGGCAAGCCCGTCTGCGGCAAGCTGGGTCATTACCGGGCTGCGCCCGTCATGCGGACCGCCGAAGGCAAAGATTTCTGCTCCGGTCCGTTTCGCCAGTTCCGCGGCCAGCGGAGAATGGTCGAGATGACTGTGGGTCACGATGATATGCGACACGTGCTGGCCCGGACCGACGGCGGAGAGAATCGCGTCGAGATGCGGCTCGGACGCCGGGCCGGGGTCGATTACCGCAAGGCCGGTCGTGCCGACCAGATAGGTGTTGGTGCCGCGATAGGTCATCGGCGAGGGATTCGGGGCAAGGATGCGGCGCAACCCCGCCTCAAGCTCGACCGGTTCTCCGACTGGCGGATTGAAATCGTCGGGGGCCTCGGTCATCGCACTTCCTCTTGTCTGGGCGTCCGGTTAGGTTCGGCGCATGTCTTTCAAATGGCTCAAACGATACATGCCGCGCAGCCTCTACGGAAGGGCGGCACTAATCATCATCCTGCCGGTTGTCGTCGTGCAATTGGTGGCGTCATTCGTGTTCTTGCGCAACCACTTGCGCGACATCACAACCCAGATGACGCTGACCACCACCCGCGAGATCGCGGTGGTTCTTGACCTTGTGGATGAGGCGGAGAGCGCGGTCGAGGTTCTTGAACGCGCCGATCTTTTGATGGCCGCGCTTCTGGTCGGGTTCGACCCGGTCAGTGAGGCGGCGGTTCCGACCAACGACGATGTAGGAATATTCGACTATTCCGCGCATGTGGTGCGGCAAGTCGTGCGTGATAGCTTGCCGCAGACGCTGGCGGTTGAAATGCCGGACAACCGCGTGGTCCGCCTTTACGTCGCGACGCGGCACGGGCCGGTCGAGATCACCTTCAATCGCCGCCGGGTGACCGCCGCCGCGCCCCACCAGTTGATCCTGACGATGCTCTTCTTCGGGCTATTGATGACCGCGATTGCTTTTCTTTACATGCGCAACCAGCTGCGCCCGATCACGCGGCTGGCGAATGCGGCCGAAGCCTTTGGGCGCGGGCGGATCGTGCCCTATTCGCCGACCGGGGCGATCGAAGTGAGGGCGGCGGGGGGCGCTTTCCTTGATATGCGGGCGCGGATCGAACGACAGATCGAGCAGAGGACCATGCTGCTCTCCGGGGTCAGCCACGACCTGCGCACCCCGCTGACACGGATGAAGCTGGGGCTGGCTTTGCTGGATGAAGAGGATGCCGCGCCGCTGCTGCGCGATGTCGACGAGATGCAGCGGCTGGTCGATGCGTTTCTGGATTTCACCAAGGGGGCTTCGGAGGGTGAACCGGAGAAGGTGGATATCAAGGCGATGGTCACGCAGGTTGTCGAGGATGCGAAACGCGCGGGCAAGGACGTGAGCCTTGTCGAGACCGAGGGCGAGGGCAGGGTGATGGTCAACGCGCTCGCCATGCGTCGCGCGGTGGAGAATCTTTTGGGCAATGCGACGCAATATGGCACCAAGGCCGAGGTTTCGGTTGTGCTGACCGAGAAGTCGATGCGCATCCGGGTCGAGGATGACGGGCCCGGCATTCCGGAAGCCAAGCGTGTGGATGCGGTCAAACCGTTTTCGCGGCTGGATCCGTCGCGCAACCAGAACCGGGGCGGTGGCGTGGGTCTTGGCCTTGCCATCGTGAACGATGTGGCGCGGGCGCATGGCGGTGTCCTGCGGCTTGGGAAAAGCGACCGGCTTGGTGGTTTGCGCGCCGATATCGTTATCGGTCGGTAGCCTGCGATTGGCTGGACGTTTCCTCGGCGCGGCGTGGAGGTGGCGGCGTTTCGTCAGTTTCCGGGTGACTTTGTTGCGAGCTGGCTCTGCCTGTGACGCGTAGACCGACGCGACTGGGGTTATGCAGAACTATTGGCGCGGCTGTCGGAGAGAACCGTCGCGCCGTTCTCGTATTAAGGGCGTGAACCAACCAGTTCCGCGGCTTTTATTGGTCAGGCCATCGCAAGTCGCCGAACACGCTGCCCAGTTTCATCCGGCCGCCGCCGGTTCGGGTCAGGGCGGGCTTGTCCATTCCGGCTGTATCGTCGTTGAGTGCTTTGGCCGTTACGGTTGCCCGCGTGAACGGGGTTGTAGGCGACAGAGCGATCTGGTCTGCCGCCCAGCGGGCCACCTGCGGGGCAGAAACGCTGGTACCGTTCATCGCCACGCGTGAGCCGCTGCTTGACCCCGCGCTCAGCACGCCTTGCAGCACCACACTGTCATCGCTGGTCGCCGAGGCATCGGGACCGGGTAGCCGGAAGGCATTGAGGGTCGGCCCACCGGCCGAATAATCGGCCATTTTCTTTTCTGACCTGACATATCCGGCGATCACCGCAGGGAGGTTGCCGCAGGCGATTCCATTGATCATTCCCGATCGGAAGATGGCACTGTCATGATCCACTTCGTCATCCGAAATCACGGCGCCACCCGGGCGGCTGAAACGGTCGTAAAGACCGTCCGACAGGTAGGATTGTCGGCCGAATTCCGGAAAACCGGGCAGGGTATCATCGCGCTGGACCCAGATGTTCAGGGATAGATCGCTGATCGAGGTGGCCTTGGTGAAACGCAGCTTCCATGCGCCCGCGCGGGCCACTGGGCGGACGTCTACCGGGTGATCTGTCGGCACGAGATAGATTTCGAACCTGCCCCGGTTGGTCGGGAAACGAGGCGGGCTGTAGACAACCATGCCGACGATTACTTTAACGCCTGACGAGTTTGTATCCCTGAGAAGGGTCAGGCCCGGCGCAGTGCCGGCGATGATGGTGTGGGGCGTGCTGAAACCCGGCACGGTGACCTGCATCTCGACCGTGCCATTCTTGACCGGGGTCATGACCGGTAACCATGCGGTCAGGATAGAGGCGCTCCGGTCAGCGGGTTGCAGGTTCCAGGCAAGTTCCTTGGCGGGCACGGCGTTCGTGAGGTTGACGATTGCATGGCAGCGCGAAAGGTTGCCGTTCCCCGAGGGCAGCATCAGCACGCGGGGACGGTTCGAGTTTGCCGCCATCTTTGACAGGTTGCCATCTATCGCGCGGTCGATCCTGCTGGTCCCGTCATGCGGGCCCATGAAATTCCCAAAACTGAAGTTCATGACAAGGGGCGTTGCCTGCGCAGCGCCATCGACCGTGTAATGCTCCATTTGCCGCGCGATAAAGGTAAGCGCCTGTTCAAGCGCCTGTTGCAGCCATTGGCCCATCGTATTTGCAACCAGTCGCGTCGGGAGTTGTACGGCGATGATATGCCTCTCAACGCCCTTGGCGTCATCAGCGTTATAGCCTGCTGCCAGTCCTGTTACATGGGTGCCGTGTGACACCCGGTGCGCGCAGCTGTTGATTGACCGCCTTTGCCAGTCGATCAGCCCGAGTGCGCGGTAGACCTTCTCCTCGTCCAGCAGGCCGCTATGCAGGTTTGCACTCAGGATCTGCTCGATTTCATCGCGGGTCCAGACCCGGCCCACGGTGCTTTGTATCTGGGCGTTCGGATCGGGGGTGCCGTCCATGTCGAGAAAGAAATCCACGCGGCTTAGCGCCAATGCGCCTGTGGTATCCTCTTGCCGGAACAGGTCATGGGCGATCGCGATGCCATGGTCGATGACGGCGGTGACAACTGTCTGATCGGAAACCGCGAGATCCAGTTCGATGGGGGCGATTTCGGTGATCGATGGGTTAACTGTCCTGCTGTCCAGCGGAAAGCTGACTTCGATGGACGCGATCCCCAGGCTGTCTTCGCCATCCTGTGCGTTGACCGCGTTGATATAGGCGCGCTTGGCGTAGATCGTTATGACATCGAGGTCGGTGCTTTCGCGGAAGGCCCCGTCGTATTCCCCCGGTATCAGAAGATCGTCATCGAGCGGCTTTGTGTAATGGTCCTTTGCCTTTCTGACCAGTTCATTGATCGTCAGGCTGGAAACCTTGTCGTCCCCCCTTGCGACGGTAACCAGCGCCAGCCACCACTGATCGTCATATTCGGATTTACGCTCGGGTGAGGGGTTTTCGGTGCTCAGGTCAAGGTCGGCGGCCGTAAAGCGTGCCATCGCGTTGACCGCGAAATCCGCCAGCGGATCGCGAGGCTGATCCACCGGCGCAAGTTCTGTCCAACTGAGTGCCATGTTCGATCCTCCTCATGTTCCGTCGCCGTCGGTGTCGAGCTCTTCGGCGAGGTCGATCCATTCATCCGCCGCCCGCTTCCAGAGCCAGTTCAAGGCTTGCGACACGGTCTGGTTGGAGGCTGGGTTGGCAATAGCGGTTTCGGTCGCCCATGCGGTTTCGATCTGTTCAGGATTTGTGCCGCCCGCCGGGTTGTTCGGGCGGAAGTAATCGCGCCAGTCAAAATCCTGCTCTTCGGGATAGGCTGCGCCGTCAAAACTCCAGCTTTCGGCAGGCGCGGTGTGGGTGCAGCGATCAACGAAATACTTGCCCAGCGAAAGGCCCAGAACCGCGCCAGCGGCGCTGTCCACAGGGAAATGCACCCCCGCCACCGTGCGGTTTATCGCGATCCGCGCGGCCTGGCGCATCATCATTTCACCCCATATGCCTTGCGAATAGGGTTTGACGTTGTTGGCCCGCAGCAGCAGCCACAACACCCGCGCCATGGTGAAAGACTCGGTCGCGTGACCGCTTGGCAGGCTGCCATGCGAGGGCGTCCATATCATTGGCTGGATCTGCGGCGAATATTCTATCGGTCGTTTGCAGGCCAAGGCGTATTTCAGTCGCATCTCGACAAAATTCGCGAGCCAATGGGCCATCGACAGAAGTTCGATCGTAAAGGGCGTGCGGGCCGGTTCGATATAGGCAATGGCCCGCAGGAATTCCGTCGGCGTGCCAAGCTGCGCGAGGATTTCTGCCATCCGGTCCTGTCTGAGATCGGCATAATTGGCGACCAATGTCAGTTGCGAGGCAAAGATGTCCTGTGTGGGCCTGCGCATTTCAAACAGGAGTTTGTAGGCCGTGTCGGGCACCGGGCTGGCCGGTGTGGTTTCAAGATGAAAGACACGACCCAGACCGGGATCACCTGCCACGGCGTCCGGTTCGAAAGCGAAGCCGATACGGCTGCCCAGTTCCAGAGTGAAGATGCTGGCACGGACCGCGGGCGAAAGGCGTCCGAGATATTCCGTATTTTCCTGAACGCTCGGATCGACGGCGGTCGCGCCGACCGCCTGCCAGTTTCCTGCGATCCCATCGTGATTGGTGATCAGGGCCTGAGAGATGAGTGGTGGGTTTGCCGGTCCGGGTGCGCCGAAGGCCCCGAAAGCGCCGAAAGCGCCAAATGCGCCGAAGGCTCCGCTGCCGTTAAAGGCTCCAAAGGCGCCAAATGCTCCGAATGCGCCTTCGGGGGCCACGTTGGATGAATTGGCCATGTCTATTCCTCCCAAAATATAGTTGTTTCAAATAAACTTCAGTCAGGTACTCCAATGTCTTTCAGTGTTTCGGCAAAGGCCCGACCAACGGGCAGGTCGGCGCTGGGCGTGGTGCGTCTCCATCTGCTGATCGTAAAGCCGGGATCGAGTCGCAGGATTTTATCAAGCGTGGCCCGGGCGGCGTCGTGATTGCCAAGCCGCCATTCGGTCACCGCCAGCATGCGCAGCGAAGACATGTGGAGCCGATTGAGTCTTAGTGAGCTTTTGATGAGTTCGAGCGCCCGTGGATAATCCTCGGCCACTAGGCTGGCACTGCCCGCCAGCGACTGGAAGAAAAACCGATGCGGATCGCGCGGCGCGAGATGCAGGGAACGTTCCGCGTCCCGGACCGCCCGCGCGCCGTCCCCCCTGAACGCATAGAGCGTTCCGCGCAGGGCACGACCGGTTGGCTCGTTCGGCGTGTATTCAAGGGCGCTGTCGTAGAGTTCCTCGGCCTCGTCCAGATCGTGCAGGAGATTTGTTTGCACGAAACCCTCGGCGATCAGCGCCACGCTGTTTGTCGGATCCAGATCAAGCGCGCGGTGCGTATGGTTGAGCGCACGCCGCGCTTCTTCGGACCGGTCGGTCGACCAGCCCTGCACGACCTTGAGAACATGCCACCGAGCTTTCCACGAGAGCGGGACCGGATGCTGTGGAATGCGTTCGATCAGGGCGTCGAGCAGATCGCCCGCGCGATTGAAATCCGCAGGCGACAGCCGGTACATCAGGGCGACGGATGCCATCAATATTTCGTAACTGCTCAGGGTCGGGATCGGCAGGCTCATCGCGCGCTTCATTTCCAGATCGAGAATTGCCACGTGAATTTCATTGGCGACCTCGGCGAATATCGCGTTCTTTTGCAGGATCTCCGTCTCTTCGACTTCGATGCGACTGGACCAGACAACCGAACTCGAAAGCGCGCGGGTCAGGCTAAGGTCGAGAACATGGCGGCTTTCGCCCACCGCGCAGGAGCCTGACAGCAGGAAATCCGCGCCCAGCGATTCCGATAGCTGGGTCAGTGTGTAATTCTCGATCGAGATGGTCATGGTCGACAGGTGCGAAATCACGTTCATCTGGTGCGATCCCGACAGCGCCGCGATCAGGTCGTCGGCCAGCATCTTTCCCCAGACCGAAGCCTTGTCGCTGTTGCGCACCATCAGCGGCAGCACGGCGATTGTCGGTAATAGGTCTTCTGGTGACATCAAGGGCGCGACACGGGAGAATTCGTTGGGGGCAAGGACCCGGAAGGCATGGACGGGCAGGGGCACGTTTTTAAGGTAAACCGGACCGAAATCCTCGAATTCGGCGTCCACGTCGCTGGCAAGCGCGTCACGTACGCTGGCCGAGGCCATGACGTCGCCCGGGTTTGCCGCCGCCGCGAGACGTGCCGCGATGTTGACCTCCCGCCCGTAGAGATCGGCATCAGGACCCCGCAGCACTTCGCCGGCGTGCATGCCGATGCGGATTTCAAAGGTCTGACCTTCAGGCGCATGTCTGTTGAACTCGGTGAGGTCCATTCGCATTTTCAGCGCCACTTTCACCGCTTCTGAGGGGTCATCGAATTCCAGCATGACGCCGTCCCCCAACCGTTTGACGATCCGTCCCATGCCGGTCTGAACAATGCTCTGCTCGATCTTGTCTACGAAATCGAGCCAGCGCTGAACCGATCCTTCCTCGTCGCTGTCGATCAGCCGGACCGAATCCACGACATCTGCAAAAACGATGGTTTCGGACGACCGTTGAAAGGGCTGTCTTCCAAATACCTCGTCAGCAAACGTCGCCCGCGCCGCCGCCATATGCGCCACTCCCCCACCCACAGGATTTCAACCTATCATAACCGGATTCCAAAGTTTTGCATCTTTGGGGTGTGGCGCTATCAAAAGAATATGAGGCGTTTGGGGGAGGGTCAGGGAGGGATCTGTGCTTAGGCCTGCTATCTATCAGTCAAAAGAATGAACAATGCTTAACGTTAGAGGGTTTCTCTCTATCCTGGGTTTTAGCGGCGTGTACGGTCGCCAATCTTTCGAACAAGTACCGCCAAGGACAACGCGCACGGTTTTCTTGTTGTGCTTCTGAGGCTTTTCCAGAGTTATTTGGATCACAACACCCAAGCTGCCATCAATGTGCAACCAACCATAAGAGAGATGACCGCAAGCAGAACCTTCCACCCGTTCAAGGCTTTCGTCGGAGCGTGAATAGACAGATCGCAAGTGTTGCAATGCGCGCCGTCCCCTTCAATCACATGTACAAGTTCACCAGCATCGCCGCATCTTGGACAGGTGGAATTGGCAGGAAAAATTAAATTTGAAACTTTATCCCAAAAGCGAGTTTTCTTTTTAATTTGTGAGCGTACTTCGAGCTCTAAGTATCTGTAATCTTTCATGATTCCTCCTTTTCGGCAGGATTTCGCCGATGCCTCTCATGAGGCAACGGTTTTTAGGAGGAAAGGGGCGCGAGGTCGTTGAATCCAGAAACGCTGTGGCAGATTTCCTAGAACACGTTCACACGTATCGCGCCCGAAATGTGTCGGCGCGCGACACATCGGCATTTTTTTTCGATTTTTCGGGAGATTTGGTAGGCCCGGCAGGACTTGAACCCGCAACCAAAGCGTTATGAGCGCTCTGCTCTAACCAATTGAGCTACAGGCCCGACTGCGCATTGACTACGCAAGCGGTTGGGGACGGTCAAGCACGAGCTTGCAATTCCGGCCCATTGTATCGTGTTGGCGCGGTCTTTTTCCCTGTTGATCGTCTGGCCGCACCTTGGTTAGGGGGCAGTGCACCGCATTAACCTTGCCAAAGCGTTAACGCGATCGCCTGTTCTGACGGCTAAGCCGAACCCTCTGTGCGCCCTTGTTGCCGAGACGTCGCTCTGGCCGTGGACTCCTTGATCGCTCCGCGCTATCGGGGGGCGGCAATCGGACCGGAGGACGGGAATGAGCGGCCAGTCAAAGAACGGCATAACCTATGCGGATGCAGGTGTGGATATCGACGCGGGCAATGCGCTGGTCGAGCGGATCAAGCCTGCGGCGAAGCGGACCAATCGCCCCGGTGTGATGAGCGGGCTGGGCGGCTTTGGCGCCTTGTTCGATCTGAAAGGCGCCGGGTACGAGGACCCGATCCTTGTGGCCGCGACTGACGGGGTCGGGACCAAGCTGCGCATCGCTATCGACACGGGCCATGTCGACGGGGTTGGCATCGACCTCGTGGCCATGTGCGTCAACGACCTTGTGTGTCAAGGGGCGGAACCGCTGTTTTTCCTCGATTACTTTGCGACCGGCAAACTGGATACCGATACGGCGGCCCGCATCATCGAAGGTATCGCGACGGGCTGCGAAAAATCCGGCTGCGCGCTGATCGGTGGCGAGACTGCCGAGATGCCGGGCATGTACCCGCCGGGCGATTTCGATCTGGCCGGGTTTGCCGTCGGGGCGATGGAACGTGGTCATGATCTGCCCGCGGGCGTTGTCGAAGGCGATGTGCTGCTGGGGCTGGCCAGCGACGGGGTTCATTCCAACGGGTATTCGCTGGTCCGGCGTCTGGTGGAACAATCTGGTCTGGATTGGGAGTCGGATTGTCCGTTTGCCGAGGGCACGTTGGGCGCTGCTCTCTTGACGCCAACGCGGCTTTACGTGCGTCCCGTGCTCGAGGCCGTGCGGGCCGGTGGCGTTCACGCGCTTGCGCATATCACCGGCGGCGGGCTGACCGAGAACCTGCCGCGCGTTCTGCCCGAGGGGCTGGGCGCTTCCATCAATCTGGACAGCTGGGAATTGCCGGGAGTCTTTGGCTGGATGACCGAGACAGGCGGCATGGCCGAATCCGAAATGCTCAAGACGTTCAACTGCGGAATCGGCATGATTATAGCGGTTGCTGCCGACAAGGCTGATGAGATCGCCGCGATGCTGGGCGAGGCCGGTGAAACAGTCGCGCGCATCGGTACGGTCGTTCCGGGCAAATCCGTTTCCTACAGCGGGACGCTTTTGTGAGTCACAAGCGTGTAGCGATCCTGATCTCCGGCGGCGGGTCCAACATGGTTTCGCTGCTCGATAGCATGACCGGCGACCATCCGGCGCGGCCCTGCCTTGTTTTGTCCAATCGAAAGACCGCTGGCGGACTGGCCAAAGCGTCTGAACGTGGCGTCGCGACGGCGGTTGTCGATCACCGGCCTTTCGCGGGCGATCGGGCGGCTTTCGAGGACGAACTGATCAAGCCGATCCTTGAGGCTGAGGCCGATATCGTCTGTCTTGCCGGTTTCATGCGGGTTCTGACAGACGGGTTCGTGTCAAAATTCCATGGCCGTATGCTGAACATTCACCCGTCGCTTTTGCCCAAGTACAAGGGGCTGCATACCCATCGCCGTGCGCTGGAAGCCGGGGACAAGGAACATGGCTGCAGCGTTCACGAGGTGACGGCGCGTTTGGATGATGGGCCGATCCTTGGGCAAGCGCGAGTGCCGGTTCTGCCGGGCGATAGCGAAGAGACGCTTGCCGCGCGCGTTCTAAAGCAGGAACACCGCCTCTATCCCGCAGTTCTGAAGCGTTTTGCGGCAGGATCGCGCGAACCGGTCTTTCTTGAGACCACGGAAGAATAAGACCGCTGAAGGTCGCTTTTCAATTGCGGTAGATTGTCATAACACTTTTAGTGTTTGCGCAAGCGACAAGAAATAAAGCAAATAAAAACCGGGTTCTAATGAAAACGATCACGACGACGCAAGATTTGAGCAACTTCTGCAAGGCTGCGGCCGAACATGATTACGTGACCGTCGATACCGAATTTTTGCGCGAACGGACCTATTACTCCAAGCTCTGCCTGATCCAGCTTGCCATGCCGGGCACGGATGAAAGTAACGCGGTCCTGGTCGATCCCTTGTCCGAAGAACTTTCGCTTGAACCGCTTTATGACCTTTTCCGGGATACCAGCACGGTCAAGGTGTTCCACGCCGCGCGGCAGGATCTTGAGATTTTCTGGGTCGATGCGCAGGTGTTTCCCGAACCGCTTTTCGATACGCAGGTTGCCGCGATGGTCTGCGGGTTCGGCGAACAGGTTGGCTATGAGACGCTTGTGCGCAAGATCGCGCGGGGGTCCGTCGACAAGTCGTCGCGTTTTACCGACTGGTCGCGTCGCCCGCTGAGCGAGGCACAAAAGTCCTATGCGCTGGCCGACGTCACCCACCTGCGCCAGATCTATGAATACCTGTCGGCCGAACTGGACAAGACGAACCGCAAGCGTTGGGTCGAGGAAGAAATCCAGATTCTGACCAACCCCAGCACCTATGAGGTTGAGCCGCGTGAGGCATGGAAACGCCTCAAGACCCGCACCAATTCACCGAAGTTCCTTGCTGTCGTGCGAGAACTGGCGGCGTTCCGCGAGCAATATGCGCAGGAAAACAACGTGCCACGTAACCGCGTCTTCAAGGATGATGCGCTGGTCGAACTGGCTTCGGCCAAGCCAAAGGCGCATACCGATCTGAGTGGGCTGCGTCTGTTGCTGCGCGAGGCGCGCCGCGGCGCGATTGCAGACGGCATCCTTGCCGCGGTGCAAAAGGGCGTGAACTGTCCGCAGGACCAGATGCCAAAACCTGACCGCAGCCGCGAAAAACTGCAGGTAAACCCGGCGCTGGCGGACCTGCTGCGGGTACTGCTGAAATCCAAGACGGAAAGTTCCGGCGTGGCCGCCAAGCTGATCGCGTCAAGCGCCGATCTGGATGCCATTGCGGCGGGGGAACGTGACCTGCCGGCCCTGTCGGGCTGGAGAAGCGAAGTCTTTGGTCTTGATGCACTGCGCCTGTGTGACGGCAAGATCGCGCTTGCCGCCAAGGGGAACAACGTCGAAACGGTCGAGCTTTAACGGCGATTTGCCTGCATCGAGTTGCGCGCACCGGTCACCCGAATGGTCCGGACATTCTGCAACGTGCCGGAAGAGAGGCTGAAAGCCTCGTAAACCGTGCGTGTCGCGGTGCTGCCGATCGGGGTCGGGTCCGCAGGGTATCGCACGCGAAAGGCAAAGCTAAGCACGCCATCGGTTGCGAGCAGGTCCGGATCCTCGGGGCGCAGTTCGGCGCGATAGGCACCCTGACGGTCAGCCACGCCGGTGACGTGAACGATCGCGCCCGAGAGCGTGCGCTCGATGCGAAGCTCGGAGATGCTGCCAATCAACACGCTGGTATCAACTTCCTCGGGTTTCGAGAACATGCCGCGACGTTCCGTCGGAATGAGGGGGTTGCCCCCTGCTTCGGCGATGGCGGCATCCCTTGCCGCTCGTCGGCCCCCATTGCCGCAAGCTGAAAGAACGAGGCCGGAGGCGAGAAGTAAAATCAGGAATTTGCGCATTGGATGGACCGGTTATTAAGTAATTCTCCTTCGGTTACCGCATCCTGCGCCACTTGAAAAGCCGCAAGGCAGGTCTGGACAGACCCCGGGGCAGCGCATAGGTCAAGGACGCGCGAGAAAGGATGCGATGACCATGGCCAGCCCCGCCTTTGAGGAAATTGTGGAAGACTTCGAGTTTCTCGAGGATTGGGAAGACCGGTATCGCTATGTCATCGAAAAGGGCAAGGCGATGGATCCACTGCCCGACGCGCTGAAAGTGCCCGCGACAAAAGTCGACGGCTGCGCCAGCCAGGTCTGGCTGCACCCGCAGATTGAGGATGGCACGTTCCGCTTTGATGGGGAAAGCGACGCGATGATCGTACGCGGTCTGATCGCCGTTCTGCGCGCGCTGTATAATGATCTGCCGGTGGGTGATGTGACATCCGTGGATGCGGGCGGAGAGCTTGCGCGCCTTGGTTTGAACGATCACCTCTCGGCGCAAAGGTCGAACGGGTTGCGTGCCATGATCAAACGTATCCGTGAGGTTGCGGCAGCGCAGGGCTAAGGGTGACTTAGGACTCCTTGTCCATCCACTGCGACAATGTCTTCGCCAGATCGCCGTAGCCCGTGAACCGCCTTTCAAACGCCAACCCCAGCCGCTCCGCGCAGTCTTTTGCCTTTGCGGTCAGCGTGGGATCGTCCGTCTGCGCCTGATAAACCAGCTTGGTGTAATTGCCAAAGTACATGGCGGCGAGTTCCGGGTGACGGTCCAGCCCGAGCGGTTTCCAGACAAAGGCGTCGAACTGGCGGGCAAGGAAATCGGTCAGGTAGAAGGCGGTGATTTCGTCGTCATGACGGGCGAAATGCGCGTTCCCTTCGAAAAATGAATAACAATGCGGGCCCGCGACCATTTCCACGCCAAGGTCCGCACAGGCTTTCTCAAGCTGGCCACCCGTGCCGCAATCGGCATAAACGACAAAGATTGTCTCGTAGCAGGAACGGTTCTTTTCGACCGATGCCCTGACCGCATCGGTTATCTTTTCGGGGGAGTTATGCAGGATTGCGGGCAGGCATGTGAGGTCAATATGCTGCCAGCCGTTCATTGCTTTCAGCGCTAGGATTTCACGTGCAAGAGCGCCGCAGGCGATCAGCAGAATGCGGCCCTGAGATCCGGTCGAATAGCCTTCATGGGTGAGCTTTTCGGCATCGGGCAGGGGGGCGGTCTGGTTTGACATAAAGCTGACCTTTGCGTGTAACCTTGAAGCATTTCTTGCACGAAGCGGGCCCGCGACCCAGTTCATTCGGGCGCTTGGCGTATAAAGAAAAACAGATAAGAGTCGGATACCCAATGACCAATTCAGATTATTCCCGCACCGCGGCGGGCGTACCGCCTGCAAATCTTGATACTGTTGGTAAGATGTTTATCGCCGGGATGCTGGCGACAATGGCTTTTGATTTCTGGGGCCAGATCGTCAGCCCCGGGCTTGGTTTCGCAAATCTTTCACCGCATGGGCTGGCGAAAAGCCTGCTGGGCAGCCTTGGCCTGCCGAGCGGTGATTTTGCCGGTTATTTCATGCATTTCTATCTGGTTGGCCTGATCGGTTACCCGGTTGGCTGGCTCTTTGTTTTTCGTCCGATCTGGCAGCGCCTGACCGGCGGCGCGGGGGGCTGGTTTTTGCCTGCGGCGATTTATGGTTTTGGACTGTGGGTGTTTGCGATCGGTGGCATCACCGCGATTGCGGGGCTGCCGTTGTTCCTGAATTTCACGGGGATCACATGGGTCGCGCTGGTCGGGCACGTGCTTTACGGCATCGTTCTTGTCGCGGTTCTGACCGCGATCCCAAGAAACAGGTAGACCCAAGAAAGAGTGCGGCGCCGAGGCGCCGCATTGTGGCCTGATCAGGCGTTCATCTGGTTGTGACGGCGTCCGACAAAATCCTTGGCGGTTTCCACAGCCACGGCCGCGTCCCGGCAGTATGCGTCCGCCCCGATTGCCTTGCCGAATTCTTCGTTCAGCGGCGCACCGCCCACCAGAACGATATAATCGTCGCGCTTGCCCTGTTCGACCAGCGTATCGATCACGACCTTCATGTAGGGCATCGTGGTGGTCAGCAGGGCCGACATGCCAAGGATGTCGGGCTGTTCTTTTTCCAGCGCCTCAAGATAGCTTTCGACCGGGTTGTTGATGCCCAGATCGACCACTTCGAAACCTGCGCCTTCCATCATCATGGAAACGAGGTTCTTGCCGATGTCGTGGATGTCGCCCTTGACCGTGCCGATCACCATCTTGCCGACGCGCGGCGCACCGGTTTCGGCCAGCAGCGGCTTTAGAATCGCCATCCCGCCCTTCATCGCGTTGGCGGCAAGCAGCACCTCGGGCACGAATAGGATACCGTCACGGAAATCCGCGCCGACGATGGTCATGCCGCCGACAAGCGCTTCGGTCAGGATTTTGTAGGGGGCCCAGCCACGTTCGAGAAGGATGTTGACGCCTTCCTCGATCTCTTCCCTGAGACCGTCGTAGAGGTCGTCGAACATCTGTTGGACAAGCTCTTCGTCGTCAAGTTCCGAGAGAATGATATCGTCATCTTCCGACATGGGCGAAACCTTGATTTAACGTGAGGCGACATGCCCCGCGATTTCCCGCTTTTTGCGCGAACCGAAGAATGCGGCTGTAATATTTGCGACACTGATCGCTTCGCTTCCGACCAATCTTCTTATTGACCGATCGAGGTAATCAAGTTGTTTATCCGCGCCGCCCGAATTATTGCATTTGTTCGCTATTTGTTCTAAATGTTTGAGCATGTCGGCATCAGTTCCCATTCAGCCCGAGCGTCGAAAGGCGCGTGGCGCGCCCAGCAATCATCCGGGCCGGTATGAGCTTGGGCGCGCAGATACTTGGGATGGCTGGGATATTCCCGAACCCTTGCCCGCCTTCAAGACGCAGGTGACGATGGAGCAGGTGCGAAGTCTGATCACCTACAATCGCTCGCCGGATCTGTCCTTTGACCGTTCGATCAACCCGTATCGGGGCTGCGAGCACGGCTGCATCTATTGTTTCGCACGGCCGACGCATGCCTATCTGGGCTTGTCCGCAGGTCTTGATTTTGAAACCCGGCTGATCGCGCGACCGAATGCGGCCGAAATGCTTCGCAAAGAGTTGCGGGCAAAGCGCTATCAGGTGGCACCGATCGCCATCGGGACGAATACCGATCCCTATCAGCCCGTCGAAGCGAAGCATCGCATCATGCGTGACTGCCTTGAGGTCCTGTCCGAATTCCGGCACCCGGTTGCGATCGTCACCAAAGGCGCATTGATCGAAAGAGACCTCGATCTTCTTGCGCCCATGGCGGAGCTTGGCTTGCTGCGCGTCGGCATTTCTTTGACGACACTGGACCCGGATCTGTCACGACGAATGGAGCCGAGGGCACCTCGGCCGGAGCGGCGGTTGAGAATCATCGAGACCTTGTCGCGCGCGGGTATTCCGGTGCGGGTCATGACCTCGCCGCTTGTGCCGGGGCTGACCGATCACGAACTGGAAAACATGCTCAAGGCGGCAAAGGATGCCGGGGCGGTCGCGGCAAGCTGGATCATGCTGCGTCTGCCGCGCGAGGTTTCGGGCTTGTGGAAGGAATGGCTGGCCGAACATCAGCCGGGCAGGGCCGCCAAGGTCATGGCCCGCCTGCGCGAAATGCACGGCGGCAAGGATTACGATCCCCGCTGGTCCCATCGGATGCGTGGCGAGGGGATCTATGCAGAGATGATTGCAAAGCGGTTCAAGGCGGCAGCTTCTCGGCTGGGTCTTGATGAAAAGCAGCCCGGTTTGCGAACCGATTTGTTTCGTCTGCCACCGCAAGCAGGCGATCAGCTGGACCTATTCTGAGGAGCTAGCGTTTTTGTCGAAAAATGTTGCGAGCTTTGGGCGCAGCCAGTGCCAGAGTCCGGGGGCGCCCGCGCTTATCGGCGTGCCGACCCGCTGATCAAGCTGGTCGAGCGTGACGTTATACTCGGCCCATGTGCCGCCGCCATTCGCCAGATTGGCAATCGGCGTCTGCACACGGTCGATTGCCTTGGCAAAACGCGCATCCGGAGTCTCGGCAGCTTCGAATTCCCGCCAGATCTCGAGATATTCCTGCGCCTGATCCTCTGGCAAAAGGCCAAAGAGCCGTTCGGCGGCGGCTTCTTCCTTGGCCGCCATGGCTGCGTGATCGACCGTGCCATGAATGGGGGCGTCACCCGCGTCGATCTCGACGATGTCGTGCAGCAGTAGCATCCGCAAAACGCGTGGAATACTAACCTCGGGCCCTGCATGTTCGCCAAGGACCATCGCATAAAGCATGATATGCCAGCTGTGTTCCGCCGAGTTCTCGCGGCGCGACCCGTCGATCAGGCGCGAGGCTCTCAGCACGGATTTGAGCTTGTCCGCCTCTTTCAGAAAAGCGATCTGCGCTTCGATTCGCTCGCTCATCCGCTGTTATCCCGGCGCCTGACCGGTCGCCTTGTCGCGAGAGGTCGCCAGCTTTTCCTCGAGAAAGCGGCGGGCCGTCACCTCGGCCAGCCGTACGCGGATTTCCGTCAGATAGGCTTCCTCAAGCGTCTGAGACGATGCGCCGAGAACGGCTGCCACTTCGGTGTAGAGCCGGTCTTCGCCCGTCTCTTTCATCGCGGCCATCGTGTCGTCGGCCAGTCTGGAGGCGATTGTCTCGACGCTCGACATATCAGCGCGTGGTTTCAGTCAGGCGGCGTTTCACGTAGTCAGACACCGTGCCGATCATCGTATCCATATGCTGATCCTGGAAAAAATGATCTGCGCCAGGCACTTCTTCATGGGTGATCGTGATGCCTTTTTGCTCGTGCAGCTTGGAGACGAGCGAAACGGTATCCGCAGGCGGCGCGACACGGTCGGCGCTGCCGTTGATGATAAGGCCCGAAGACGGGCAGGGGGCTAGGAAGGAGAAATCGTACATGTTCGCCGGCGGGCTGACCGAGATGAATCCGGTGATTTCCGGACGGCGCATCAGCAGCTGCATGCCGATCCACGCACCGAACGAGAATCCGGCAACCCAGCAATGCTTGGAGTTGTTGTTCATCGATTGCAGGTAGTCTAGCGCCGAGGCTGCATCGGACAATTCACCGATGCCTTGGTCATACTCACCCTGGCTGCGTCCGACGCCACGGAAATTGAAGCGCAGCACGGTAAAGCCCATGTTGTAAAACGCGTAGTGCAGGTTATAGACGACCTTGTTGTTCATCGTCCCGCCGAATTGAGGATGCGGATGCAATACGATGGCGATGGGGGCGTCTTTTTCTTTTTGCGGGTGATAGCGGCCTTCCAGGCGGCCTTCGGGTCCGGGAAAAATGACCTCGGGCATGGGCAGTTGGATCCTGTCTCTTTTCGACCAGGCGTCGCGCGGCATTCTTGACGAATTCGCTAGGGCACCTTAGAACGGTTCTAATTCTGTGGGCGGGAGACGCCCGCATCGTCATGGCAAATACGCACTGCTTAGGGAAACGTCAATGTTTTCGCGTTGCAGCTCAGATTTGGAGAAGATCGGGTGAAACTTTCTACCAAGGGAAGATACGCGATGGTCGCGCTTGCGGATATCGCGCTGCAACCGGAAGGCACTCTGGTGAACCTCAGCGACATCTCGCAGCGGCAGAAAATTTCCCTGCCTTATCTCGAGCAGCTTTTTGTCAAATTGCGTCGTCGCGAGCTTGTCACCTCGGTTCGCGGACCCGGCGGCGGCTATCGCCTCGCGCGACCGGCATCCGACATTCGCATCGTCGAAGTGCTGGCGGCGGTGGATGAAACCGTGGACGCGATGCACAAGGGCGCGGGCGCTTCGGGCGGGTCCTCCGGCAGTCGCGCGCAATCGCTGACGAACCGGCTCTGGCAGGGGCTCAGCGCCCATGTTTACGTGTTCCTGCACCAGACCCGCCTGTCCGATGTCGTGACGAATGAATTGGCGCCTTGCCCGGCTGTGCCGGGGCTGTTCGATGTCGTTGACGAATAATCGGGAACAGGTTGCAACGCAGGTAATGCCATTGGGGGCGCGGTGAAACGCATCTATCTTGATCATAACGCGACAGCACCACTGCGCCCCGAGGCGCGGGCGGCGATGATCGAGGCGATGGATATCGTCGGGAACCCGTCCTCAGTCCATGCCGAGGGCCGCGCTGCGAAATCGCTGGTCGAACGGGCGCGGGCACAGGTGGCGAGCGCATTTGGCGCGGACGGTGCAGACATCGTTTTCACGTCAAGCGCGACCGAAGCGGCGGCGCTTGCCTGCGCGGGGCGCGATCTGCACGGCGGGGATATCGAACACGATGCGGTTGGCGCCTGGATCACGGCGGATCTGCCTGTTGCTTCGGATGGGCAGGTGAGCGTTACGGATCCGGGCAACACAGTGCTTCAAGTCGCAAATTCTGAAACCGGCGTTGTTCAAAAGCTGCCATCCGGGCTGGCTGTCACGGACGCGACACAGGCTTTTGGCAAACTGCCCGTGGCCTTCAACTGGCTTGAGACCGAGATGGCGCTTGTCTCCGCTCATAAACTTGGCGGACCGAAAGGCGTAGGCGCACTTGTGGTCAAGCGCGGTACAGAGGTCGAGGCACGGATTCGTGGTGGCGGTCAGGAAATGGGCCGACGCTCGGGGACAGAGAACGTCATCGGCATTGCTGGTTTCGCCGCCGCAGCCGAAGCTGCGGCGCGCGAACTGGCCGATGGCGCGTGGGAACGGGTGGCCGAACTTAGAAATATTCTAGAAAAGGCACTTGAGGCTTCGGCAAAGAACATTATTTTTGTCGGGAAAGAGTCGCCGCGCTTGCCGAACACGTCATGTCTTGCCGTGCCCGGCTGGAAAGGCGAAACGCAAGTCATGCAGATGGATCTGGCCGGATTCGCGATCAGCGCCGGTTCCGCCTGTTCCAGCGGAAAAGTTCGGGCGAGCCGAGTGTTACGCGCGATGGGATACGACGAAGAAACAGCGTCGAGTGCCATACGTGTATCGATTGGCACGGACACGACGGAAGAAGACATATCACGCTTTGTCGATGCGTGGCTGAGCAAGGAAAAGAAACATCACGCGCGCGTTGCGTGAGGTTAGGAGAGACCAGATGGCCGCATTGGACCAGACACAGGTAAAGGAAGGCGTCGACCAGGATACGGTTGACGCAGTACGCGAGGTCGGCGGTGCGTATAAACACGGCTGGAATACCGATATCGAGATGGAGTACGCGCCCAAGGGCCTGACCCCCGATATCGTCCGCCTGATTTCTGAAAAGAACGATGAGCCCGCGTGGATGACCGAATGGCGTCTTGAGGCTTATGAACGTTGGCTGACCAAGAAAGAACCCGACTGGGCGATGGTCGACTATCCTGAGATCGACTTTCAGGACCAGTATTATTACGCACGTCCCAAGTCGATGGAGGTCAAGCCGAAGTCGCTGGACGAGGTAGATCCCAAGTTGCTGGCGACCTATGAAAAACTCGGCATTCCGCTCAAGGAACAGATGATCCTCGCGGGCGTCGAAGGGGCCGAGGAGGCGCCCGCCGAAGGGCGCAAGGTCGCGGTGGATGCCGTGTTCGATTCGGTTTCCGTGGGTACGACGTTCCAGGCCGAGCTGAAAAAGGCAGGCGTGATCTTCTGCTCGATCTCGGAAGCGATCCGCGAATACCCGGATCTGGTCAGGAAATACCTCGGCTCGGTCGTGCCTGTTTCCGACAATTTTTACGCCACGCTGAACTCGGCAGTTTTCTCGGATGGCTCGTTCGTCTATGTGCCGCCGGGCGTGCGTTGCCCGATGGAGCTGAGCACCTATTTCCGGATCAATGCCGAGAATACGGGTCAGTTCGAGCGTACACTGATCATCGCGGACAAGGGTTCCTACGTGTCCTATCTCGAAGGTTGCACGGCACCGGCCCGCGATATCGCGCAGCTGCACGCGGCTGTGGTCGAGATCATCGTCGAGGAAGACGCGGAGGTGAAATACTCCACGGTGCAAAACTGGTATCCGGGCGATGAAAACGGCAAGGGCGGGATCTACAATTTCGTGACCAAGCGTGCCGATTGCCGGGGCGACCGTGCCAAGGTGATGTGGACGCAGGTGGAGACCGGTTCTGCCGTGACGTGGAAATACCCGTCCTGCATCCTGCGTGGCGATGACAGCCAGGGCGAGTTCTATTCGATCGCTATCGCGAACAACTACCAGCAGGCCGATACGGGCACCAAGATGATCCACCTTGGCAAGAACACCAAGAGCCGGATCGTGTCCAAAGGCATCAGCGCGGGCCATGCGCAGAACACCTACCGCGGGCTGGTTTCCATGCATCCCAAAGCCCAGAACGCACGCAATTACACGCAATGCGACAGCCTTCTGATCGGCGATCAATGCGGGGCGCATACGGTGCCTTACATCGAGGTCAAGAACAACTCGGCCCGGGTCGAACACGAGGCGACGACCTCGAAAGTGGACGATGACCAGATGTTCTATTGTCGGTCGCGTGGCATGGACGAGGAAGAAGCCGTGGCGCTTGTCGTGAACGGTTTCTGCAAGGATGTGCTGCAGGCGCTGCCGATGGAGTTCGCGATGGAAGCGCAGCAGCTTGTTGCGATCTCACTGGAAGGGTCCGTCGGGTAAAAATCTCCTCGAAGATTTTTGGCAAATTTTTTGAAAAAATTTGTCCCGCCGTCTGGACGATGTCGAGGAAGCGTCTGATGCCCAATGGGATCATGGATAACAGCTTGCAAATGCTGGCCGTACGAGCGTCAAACTCGCGTCAGATTTCCTGCGCAGGGTTCGTTTCAACGCGACCTGTTCGGGAATACCTGTGCCATGGAAGAAAGCTATCAGAAACAGCAGTTCGAGGCACGTCTGGAACGAATAAGGACGCGCGAACCCGAGCCGCATGTCGCCGCGAATACGGGCAGCCAGACCAAGCTGCCTTCGGGCGCAACCGGCAGAAGCCTGCCGTTCGCATGCATTCTGGCATTCGTGACGGGATTACTCGTGCTGCTCGCAGCCAATGTGATTTCGTTTCAGACACAGGGCGAAACCAGCTTCTTCCTCAAGATACTGGGATCGGTCGGACCGTTTGCGATCGCCGGCGGCCTGTTGTTCGTCATCATGATCGGGCTGGGGATGCGGGACAAACCGCATGTCATCGGGCTCGCAGCCGGGTTAATCGCCACGTATCTGGGCGAAGCCTATCTCGCCTGGCTGTTGCCGGATCTCTGGATGGCGCTCTATTCGCCCGAACATCTGGATTACATGCTGATACAGGCGGGTTTGCGCACGCCACCGATTGTTTCCTACTGAATTGTCTCGCCGCTCCACTGCGGCGAGAAGAACTGAACGCAACTTTGCCCCGTGTATCTCCGGATGCGCGGGTGCCAGCCGTATGAGAGAAAAAAATGCTCGAAATCAAAAACCTGCACGTAAAACTCGAAGAAGAAGACAAGCAGATCCTGAAGGGTGTCGATCTTTCGGTGGAAGCCGGAAAGGTCCATGCCATCATGGGGCCGAACGGGTCAGGCAAGTCGACGCTTTCCTATGTGCTGTCCGGTCGCGACGGTTATGAGGTCACCGAAGGTTCGGCGATGCTGGAAGGGCAGGATCTTCTGGATCTTGAGCCTGAAGAGCGCGCTGCCGCCGGTCTTTTCCTCGCGTTTCAGTATCCGGTCGAAATTCCGGGCGTCGGCAACATGACCTTCTTGCGAACGGCCGTGAACGCGCAGCGCAAGGCGCGGGGCGAGGAGGAAATGAACGCGACCGACTTCCTCAAGCTCGTGCGTGCGCGCGCAAAAGAACTCAAGATCGACGCCGAGATGCTGAAACGCCCGGTCAACGTCGGCTTCTCCGGCGGTGAAAAGAAGCGTAACGAAGTGCTTCAGATGGCGATGCTGGAACCCAAGATGTGTATCCTCGACGAAACCGACTCCGGTCTCGACGTGGATGCGATGAAGCTTGTCGCCGATGGCGTGAATGCGCTGCGCTCCGAGGGCCGCGGATTTCTGGTGATCACCCACTATCAGCGTCTGCTGGATCACATCAAACCGGATGTCGTGCATATCATGTCCGACGGGCGCATCATTAAATCCGGCGGTCCCGAACTGGCGCTGGAAGTCGAACATAACGGCTATGCTGACATCCTGAACGAGGTGGTCTGATGGCGCTTGCCGAACGACGCATTACAGCCACCGAGGCGCGCCTCGAAGGGTTTGACCTTGTAAAGACCGGTTGGTCGGCTGCCGCGCGCGCGGATGCCTTGCAGCGCCTTCGCGAGATGGGGCTGCCCGATCGGCGTGACGAATACTGGAAATTCACCCGTCCGGACACGTTGGTTCAGGTCGAAACGCCGAAAGCGTCGGTTTTCGACAATGACGAGCAGCCGGTTTTCGACGCGCACGACAGGCTGCGTATCGTTTTTGCTGACGGTGTCTTTGATCCTGACGCCTCGGACGATCTCAGCCTCGAAGGGGTCAGCATCGAACGGCTCGCGGATATCGCGGACAAGGACATTCACTGGGCCAAGGATCTCTACGGTGTCCTCGAAGCACGCGGTCAGTCGCCGGTTGCGCGCCCCTTCGCGGCGCTGAACACGGCCTTTGCAACAGATGGCCTTATGATCCACGTGACCGGCAAGCCGAGCAAACCGATCAGCCTCATCTACACGCATGCCAAAGACGACTCCGATGCCATCCTGCATCACGTGATACGTGTGGACGCCGGCGCAGAGGCGACGATCCTCGAAAACGGCCCCGCTGCGGCACGGTTCAACAAATGCATGGAAGTCGACATTGCAGATACGGGCAAGCTGCACCTTGTGCGGGCCCAGGGTCGCGACCATGAGCGGCGCGCGGTGACGCATCTTTTTGCCCGTCTTGGCGAGGAATCCGTTTTCAAGGCCTTCACGCTGACCGTGAACGGAGTCCTGACCCGGAACGAGGCGGTTATCGAACTGACCGGAGACGACGCGATTGCGCATATCGCTGGCGCCTGCGTTGGCGACGGGGATTTCCACCACGATGACACCGTGTTCATCACCCATGACGCGGTGAATTGTGAAAGCCGTCAGGTCTTCAAGAAGGTTCTGCGCAACGGCGCGACCGGCGTTTTCCAGGGCAAGATTCTTGTCAAGGAAGGTGCGCAGAAAACCGACGGTTACCAGATTAGCCAATCGCTGCTTCTGGATGGCGACAGCCAGTTCCTTGCCAAACCCGAACTTGAGATCTATGCCGATGACGTGGCCTGTTCGCATGGTTCGACCAGCGGCGCTATCGACGAGGACGCACTGTTCTACCTGCGGTCCCGCGGTGTGCCGGAAAAGGCCGCGACCAACCTTTTGACGCTGGCCTTCCTGGCCGAAGCCGTTCAGGAAATCGAGGACGAAGCTCTGGCTGAAGATCTGATCGAACGTCTGGAAAACTGGCTGGCACGGCGGAGCTGATGCCAGTCACGGCAGACATTACAGCGACCTATCGCGGCCCCGGCCGCGTGGTCGAAAGACTGCTTGCGCAAGGGCGGCAGGAAACCAGGGCGCTGACGTTCGTCATGCTCGCCTGTGTGCTGATCTTTGTCGCGCAGGCCCCGTATCAGGCACGCGAGGCGCATCTCAACCCGGATGGGCCGCTTGCCGTTCGCCTGTACTGGAGCGCGTTCTTCTGGGTCTTCATCATGCCGCTGGTGCTCTATTCCTTTGCGCTGGTGGTGTGGCTTGTCTCCACGCTCGCGCGGCGCCGCCTGTCCGCTTTCGACGTGCGGCTGACACTTTTCTGGGCGCTGTTGGCAGTGACACCAGTGACCCTGCTTCTCGGATTGATTGCCGGTTTCATCGGACCGGGGCCGGGGCTGCAACTGGTCTCGGTGCTGTGGCTGGCGGTCTTTGGGTGGTTCTGGATCAGCGGGCTGATCCGAGCAGACGGATTGGCCACATGAACGGAGCAGATTTGCAGACATTCGCGCTCAGGTCGATCCGCGATCCCGCCGCCGCCGCGCCGGTCCTGATGAAACTGGACCTACCGCGCAATGCGCTGTGGAGCGGCATTCTTCTGATGGCCGCGCTTCAGTCACTGCTGGTCGGTTTTGCCGTCTGGATTACGCCGGCGCCCAGCGATCCCGAAGCGCCGATCGCCATCATTCAGGCGCTCTACGGTGCGCCGCTCTGGTTCTTTGGCGTGACGCTGCTGATCAATGTGCTGACCATCTATGCGCTTCTGGGCATGGGAAGGCTCTTTGGCGGTACTGCGACATTGGAAGACATCATGGTTGTGATGGTCTGGTTTCAGGGAATCCAGATCGCTTTCAAGCTGGTCGCTATGCTGCTGGGGCTCTTCATTCCGATCCTCGAAGCCTTGATGGTCCTCGCGGCCAGCGGCATTGGCATCTACATGTTCGTGAACTTCATCAACCAGGTGCACAGGTTCGACTCGATCGGCCGGACGCTGGTTGTCATCGTGCTGGCCATGCTTGCCGTGCTGCTGGGCTTTTCACTCTTTGTCGTCCTCGTCGGGACACCCTTCATGGGAGAGACACTCTATGTATGATGTAGAGAAGATCCGCGCCGATTTCCCGATCCTTGGACGCGAAGTGAATGGCAAACCGCTGACCTATCTGGACAATGGCGCCTCTGCGCAGAAACCGCAGGTGGTCATCGATGCGATTACCCGTGCCTATGCGGAAGAGTATGCCAATGTGCATCGCGGTCTGCATTTCCTGTCTAATCTCGCGACTGAAAAGTACGAAGCCGTGCGCGATACCGTCGCGCGCTTTCTCAACGCGGGATCGCCGGATGAGATCGTCCTGAACTCAGGCACGACCCAGGGGATCAACCTTGTCGCCTACGGATGGGCCATGCCTCATCTCCAGGCGGGGGATGAGATCATACTTTCGGTGATGGAGCACCACGCCAATATCGTGCCCTGGCATTTCCTGCGCGAACGTCAGGGTGTCGTGATCAAATGGGTCGATGTCGATGCAACCGGCGCGCTTGATCCGCAGGCGGTGATCGACGCGATCACACCGCGCACCAAGCTGATCGCGATCACCCATATGTCCAACGTACTCGGGACGGTGGTGGATGTGAAGGCAATCTCGCATGCCGCCCGCGAACGGGGTGTCCCGGTACTGGTCGACGGCAGTCAGGCAGCGGTTCACATGCCGGTGGACGTGGCCGATATCGGTTGTGATTTCTATGCGATAACCGGGCACAAGCTGTACGGCCCTTCAAGCTCCGGTGCGATCTATATCAAGTCCGAGCGTATGGCCGAGATGCGCCCCTTTATCGGCGGCGGCGACATGATCAAGGAAGTCTCGAAAGAGACCGTGATCTACAATGACCCACCGATGAAGTTCGAGGCCGGCACGCCAGGTATCGTCCAGGAGATCGGCATGGCCGTGGCGCTCGATTACATGATGGGTCTCGGTATGGACAACATCGCCGCGCACGAAGCCGCAATCCGCGACTACGCCGTGGAACGTCTTGGCGGGCTGAACTGGCTGCAGGTGCAGGGCACGACCCCGACCAAAGGCGCGATCTTTTCCTTCACGCTCGACGGCGCGGCACATGCGCATGACATTTCGACGATCCTCGACAAAAAGGGCGTCGCGGTCAGAGCAGGGCACCACTGCGCCGGTCCCCTGATGGATCATCTCGGTCTGACAGCAACCTGCCGCGCCTCTTTCGGGCTCTACAACACCAAGGCCGAGGTGGACACGCTGGTCGATGCGCTCGAACTCGCGCACGAGCTTTTCGCCTGATGGCAACATGCCCGTGGCAGAGCGGCTTGCCCGCAATGACGCGTGGAAAAAAGCCGTTTTGAGATTGCAGGGCCGACGGGTTTACCCTATACGCCGCTGCAGGCACCCATAGCTCAGCTGGATAGAGCGCTGCCCTCCGAAGGCAGAGGCCTCAGGTTCGAATCCTGATGGGTGCGCCATTTTTCCGATAATGTTTCGAAGGCGTTCAACACCCTGAAACTCCGGGCTTTATGGCCACAGCCTCATGTTGTTTGATCGTTGGACTGCGCTTTTTCGCGCAAGCTTAAACTGCTCTTCGCCAAGTTTCGTTTTTCGAACTTCGGCGGTCATCGCAAGAATGCGGCACCGCCAACAATGCGACGCGCCCTTGGCAATCGTATCGCCAAGTACAATTCCGATACTGTCACTGATGACGGGACGAGTTCAGCCCTGCGGTTTTCTGTGGCAGTTGGAATTCACTTCCGCACCGCTTTCGATGGTCAGGCGCTCGTATTCAATATCGCCCGAAACGCGCGCGCTCGAATGCAGCGTCACGTCGCGGCCGCGGATCGTGCCTTCGAAGGTTCCTTTGATCCCGACGCTATCGGCGCGCAACTCGCCGATTGCCGACCCGCTCTGGTCGATCATGATCGAATCCGCCGACACGGTGCCATCGATATGCCCGTTCAATTCCATCAGGCCGGGAACACTCAGGTCGCCGGACAGTTTCGCCCCGGTTGCAAAATGCGAACGGCCCCCGGAAGAGGAGGGGCGATTGGATGAGCTGGCATATTGCGACATGTGACGGGTCCATTCGAGAGACGACAAAAAAGGACGCCCATCAGCGCGGGCGGCAAGGCGATTCAGCACAGATCGTGATGGTCAGGCAACCGGATTATCCTGTTTGAGAGGAATTTATCCTGCGATCCTGTCCGGTTGTCACTCGTTGGGCAATACTCGTCAGGTCGGTCGATGTCCCAGATCCAGCTCGACGATGTGATTGTCCCATGCGCGCCTCTGGCGCGCCAGAGGTCGTGTTTGGCTGCCCTCAATGTGGATCAGCCCGCCCAGTCCATCGCTCGCGATAAAGCCGCTGCGGTGCCGGGCTAGGCCGCAGACATCGGATCTCGACACCGCGCCAAGGAATTCTCCAGTGGTTGCAAAGCGATGTACGCGGCTGCCTTTCGGTGAGGTGATCGCGACGCTGCCGCCATCGCCCGAGAATGAAACACTTCCCGCATAGCCGTCCATGGCCAATTCGTCACCAAGCGGTGCTTCTGCCAGAACCGGCGCATCGCCGCGCCGGTGCAAACCCAGAAGAGGCGGGGCCATGCCCGCGTCCCCTTCCCATTGCATTGCAAAAGCAACCGTATCGTCGGGCGTGAGCGCAAGATGGCGGATCGAGTTCTGCGCCAGTTCTGGTTTGAGCGTCACCTGCTCCACAACCGCGCCCGACCCGCTAAAGAGATAGGTCAGGTTGGGATGCATATCGTCAAGGTTCAGTTTGTCCCGCGTTTCCGGGTCCGTTGCGATCCCGCCATTGGCGACGACAAGGGTTTCACCGTCGCTCAGTAAACGCAGATCATGCGGGCCGATCCCTTGCGAGCGCATTTCTCCGATCCGCTCATATCCCTCGCGGGCGTTCCAGATGCCGATGAAACCTTCGGAATCCGCCGCCCGCTGTTCGCAGGTGAAAAGCAGATCGCCTTCTGGGTCAAACACGCCGTGCCCGTTGAAATGGGACCCCTCGGGCGGGATGATCTGGTGCGTGACACGACCCGTTGCGCAGTTGATGACCAGCGCGAATTTCCCCGGGCGGCGCGCAAAGGCGACCGCTATCGGCTGGCTCGGGTGACCTGCGCCCGCATGCCCCCGGGCAGGCAGGGGAACACGAAAGCAATCCTGTCCGTCGTGTCCGATACCGAAGAGCGCAAACCCTCCATCCGCCTCGCGCGCAGCCGCGAGATAAGCGGGGTTCCCGGCCGCGGCCCAGCTTAGGCCCGGAGCCGCCGTAGCGGCAAGAAAACTGGCAAGAAAGGCGCGGCGGGTCGCCATAACTCAGTCTCCGTCCTGGGAATTGAACCCCGGCGCGATGCCAAGCGGCTTGCCGACTTCGGTTTCTATCGCTTCTTTCACGTCGCGCACGGCCTGTTGCAGCACTTCTACCCGAAGCCGCGCCTGCAGATCCGAGATATCCTGAAAGGACGGATCCTGAATATGCGATGCGGCCTCATGTACCTTGTCCATTGCCAGCGACGTTTCGGGTAGCGGCTGGTTCGCCAGAACCTGCGCCAATTCATAAGCGGCCTGTACAGCCAGCAGCGAATTGCGCAGGCTGCGCCCCGACCGCCATGCCTCGGCGCGTTTGGGGCGCGGGCGTTCAAAGGTCCCAAGGGGCGAGCCGAGCCTTGTATCCGCCGTGAACTCAAGGCCAGAGACGATCTGCGTATAAAGCGCCCGCGTCGCTTCGTCGGCGCTGAGATAGGTGGCATTCCCGCTGCCGCCCGCGCGGGTAAGAGTCTTGGCAAAACTCTCGCGCCACTCGCTCTGCAGCACCGCCGCCTGTTGGTGCAGATCAAATGCAATCGCGCGGACAAGCCCGCAGGTGTAATCCTCCTGAGCGTAATCCGAAAAACGCGGGTCGTTCAGCAGCATGTCGAGTGCGTACAAGCCGCGGGCGGCAATCGAGACATCCATGAATGCTTCGGGATCTGAAATCACGGGGTCCTTGTCAGCGATCATCGCGGAAAGGCTCTTGGGCGTGAAACCGCGCGCATCCGGCCAAAAGGCAATCGACAGGGCGCGGGTTTCCGACGGCCCCATGTGCAGATCGGCAACCTGCATCCAGGCATCGAAGGCAGCTTGGTATGGCGCATCGACATCGGCGGGCAGGCAGCTTTCCTGACTTGCCGCCGACAGCTTTGCCGTCGCGCTTTCGAACTTGTCGAAGCCGGGCAGGATCAGGTCATCCAGCGCCGAAGCCGTATCGGCGAGCGCGGGCAGGGGGGCGAAGGCGGCACACAGGGCAAGGAAGAGATGTTTCACAGGCTCTCCAGAAATTTGATCAATGCGACGCGGTCGTCCGGCTTAAGATCGATAACCCGGTCACGGGCCGCTTGCGCTTCGCCGCCATGCCAAAGCACGGCTTCGAGAAGGGTCCGCGCCCGCCCGTCATGCAGATAGGTTTCGACGCCGCTTACCTGTTCCGTCAAACCGATCCCCCAGAGGGGCGGTGTCCGCCATTCCATCCCTGTGGCGCGTGCCTCGGGGCGATGATCGGCAAGGCCTTCGCCCATGTCATGCAGCAGCATGTCGGTATAGGGCCAGATCAGTTGGAAACTTTGTTCCGGTCGATCTTCCAGTCGGTGTGTGACGAATTTCGGCGTGTGACAGGCCGTGCAGCCCGCTTCGTAAAAGACTTTCTTGCCCGCCAGAACCTCTGGTGCGGCCTCATCCCGCCTTGCGGGCACCGCAAGATTGCGGCTGTAAAAGGTCACAAGCTCCAACCCGTCGGCATCGATCTCGAAACCATGCTGGGCCGCGTCATCGCCGTGGGGCGCATTCCGGCATTCTTCCTGCCTTGCGGTACATTCGCCCCAAGGGTCAGGAAACAGCGGGTTCGATATGCCCATATCCCCGGCAAAGGCATTGGCCGATTGCTGGCGGATCGTCGGTGCCCCGGCCTTGAGACCGAAACGCCCGAGCATCACCTCATCGAATTCGATCGACCATTCCATGTTCACCCGGCCGGAAATGCCATCTCCATCCGTGTCCTCCGGATCGGCGAGGGCGAGAATATCCGCCGCAGGAACGGCTTCGAGCAGGCCAAGCCCGATCATCTGCGGCGCTACCCGGGGGCTGAGCATTGCGCCGTCGTGTAGCGGCCCGTAGCCAAGGTCTGCCGCTTGGTAGCTGGGGCTGCGCAACGTCGCAGTCTCGCCGCCTCTCAGCACGACATCGACATCCTCGTATGTGACGTCCAGCCGGTATTCGGCAGTTTGACCGGGCGTCCCGAAATCCTGAAGCTGTCCGCCATAGACCGGCTCAGGCGCCGTCGCGATGTAATCCGATATGCGCGAAACTTCGGCCTCGGGCGATCCCGGAATGGACACGCGGAGGAACATGGAGACGGCGGTATCGTCCGGACCTTCCGGCGGATGGCCACGCCCATCCTTGATATGGCAGTTCTGGCAGCCACGGGCGTTGTAAAGCGGGCCCAGCCCGTCTGACGCCAATGTGGAGGAGGGGGCCGAGACCCATATCTTGCGGAACAGCCCGTTGCCGACCTTGAAATCGAGTTCGCGTTCGAAATCGATATTGCCCGAGGGCTGCGAAAACGCGTCGGCATTGTTCCGCACCCGGACTGTCGCCGCCCCGCCGGGCATACCTTCGAAACGTTCGGGCTTGGAAAAGTCGGTTGTGGGTCGCGTGACGCCAGCAATGCGTTCTGCTTCGGCGCTGGTGCGCGGCACGACATTCAGATGTGGGTCGCCCAGTTCGAAAGCAGCCGTGCTGCCCGCGATCAGAACGAGCGACCCGAAAAGACTACTCCGCCTCGTCCATCGGCAGAGCGTTGAGTTGAGCATATTTCTCTGCTCCAATTCTATCGAAGAGCTCGATCTGCGTTTCAAGAAAGTCGATGTGACCTTCTTCGTCGATCAGCAGTTCCTCGAACAATTTCATGGAGACATAGTCCCCGGCTTCGTTGCAGTAAGCACGTGCTTCCTTGTAAAGCGCCTGTGCTTCCTGCTCCGCCGCAAGGTCACAGTCAAGTGTTTCGCGCGGGGTTTCCCCGATGCGTAGCGCGTCAAGCTTTTGCAGATTCGGATGACCGCCAAGGAAAATGATCCGGGTAATCAGCTTGTCCGCGTGGTTCATCTCTTCGATGCTTTCCTCGCGGCTCTTCTTGGCCATGTGTCCCAGACCCCAATCGTCCTGCAGACGATAGTGCAGCCAATACTGGCTGACTGCGGTAAGTTCCGATCTCAGAGCTTGGTTCAGATATTCTATGACTTTTTTGTCGCCTTGCATGATCGCTTTTCCTTTGTGCGCATGTCGCGCAGCGTTCTGAGTTCTATGGGAACTTCCATATTCTCATTTTTGCGCATAGTTGCAAGGAAGAGTGACATGCAGCCGCCGCAGTCAGCCGATTTTCCCAGTGCCCGATAGACTTTACCCGGAGTGATAAGCGCGCGGGTGTCGGATGCCCGCATCCAGTCTATCGCGTTATCAATATCCTTGTCGGTGATATTCATGCAGTGACAGACGATCACGGTTCAAACTCCTGATTGGAACGCGACGGATGGGCCGGCGGCATTTGATTTGAGATCAGTTTGGTCAAGAGCGGCAGGCTTGCCACCATAAATGATCCCAATCTCGAACTTGTGTCCGATACCGGTAGATTCAATCCTTTTGGTAATCGGGTTGTCGGTGTCGCAGCCGGTATAGGGCGCGAAAGATGACCGGTTTCCTATAGCATCGTTCGTACCCCGGCGGGCGCACCAGATCGCATCACGCATCAGAAGGCCACGCTGCTCAACAATGAGGTTCGGGGCGGCGGTTCGGCTCATTGGAAAACGGCATTCGGATTGTCGAGGCTGTCTGAACCTTCAAAGGCAATGCCGTCCAGACCAAGGGCAGTCACGATCCGCTCGATGGACCGGGTCTGATCGATCAGCGCGTTGACGCCGCCCATCACCAACTTCTCGCCCTCTTCGTTGCCCCGCTCCAGCATCATGTCATAGGCAAAGCCGCCCTCGGCTGCTGTCTTGATCGCCCCAAGCGCCTCCATGGTCTCGTCCAGCCGCGTCTGCATCTCGCTATCGAGATCCGGCGCCTCGGCTTCCACGAGGTCGCTCAGCGACGGACCTTCGATGACCGTGCCATCGACGCGCGTGTAGCTGCCGAGATAGACGTTCTGAACGCCTTTGCCGTCATAGTAGTGGCTGTTGTGGGTATTGTCTGAAAAACAGTCGTGCTCTTCTTCGGGGTCGTTCAGCATCAGGCCAAGGCGCATGCGTTCACCTGCCTGCTCGCCGTAAGAGAGGCTGCCCATCCCGGTCAGCATCGTGACAAGTCCCGCATCCGCGTCGGCGGTCACCTCGGTGCGGGCTTCGCCGTCATCGGCCCATTGCGCGACCATGAATTCAAGATCGCTTACCAAGAGATCGGTTGCCGCCTTCAGGTAGTCGCCGCGCCGGTCGCAGTTGCCATTCGTGCAGTCATCGCCGCTGGCATAATCGGTCCACGGGCGGTCGCCCGCGCCCGGTTCCGTTCCATTGAGATCCTGCCCCCAAAGAAGAAACTCGATGGCGTGGTATCCCCGTGCGACATTCGTTTCGATGCCGTCCGCCTCGTTCAGGGTGTCCGCGATAAGCTCGGGCGTGATGGTGCTTGCATCGACTGTCTTGCCCGCGACGTTGATTTCCGGGTTCGCGATGACGTTCAACGCGGCCAGTTCATTCGCATCCGTCGGCCCGCCATAAGAAGCGTCGACATAGTCGATAAGACCCTCGTCCAGCGGCCATGCGTTCACCTTGCCTTCCCAGTCATCGACAATGGCATTGCCAAAGCGAAATACTTCGGTCTGCTGATAGGGCACCCGGGCCGCCAGCCACGCCTCTCGCGCCGCAGCCAGCGTGTCTTCCGAAGGCGATTTGATCAACGCATCGACAGCATCCTGAAGCGTCTTTGCCGTAGCAAGGCTGTCCGCATATCCCGCCTCGGCAATATCGGCGTAGGTTGCGACGACTTCTGACTTTTCAAGCGCAAATCCCGCGCCTCCGAGGCTACAGAAAACGGCTGTTGTCGCGAGAAGTGTACGAAGCATTACTAGTCCTTTTGGGCGCGAGTGCCGGGTCCGTTCCCCGACAACATGGGCTGTCTGCCTGCGACCGACCGTCTGTCTGGCGGGTCACAAGTTCTTTACGCCATACCTGACAAAAAAACTTAGATCGGTCAATCCTGACTTTTTTGCTTTGATATTGGCGCAGTTTCAATGGCCTTAGTCTGGCCGACAGGAAAAAGGCCGCATAAAGCGGCCTGATGGCGCCGAGTGCGCCCGTCTTTAATTGGTATCCCTGCTCGGAGAGCCTTCAGAGGGGCCAATTATGCTCAATTTTCCTGGGGGTTACCTACCGAACAGGCCCATTTCAGCTGGTCTTCGATGTTGAAAAGAGCAGCTTGGCTTGTCGTCCGTCCGATGGTGAATTTCGGACCGATCGGCACGGCATAAAGGCCAAGTCGGCGCAGCCATCGCGACCATACGGCGGGCACAATGCCAATAACGTGATTGGCCTTCATCTCATGTGCGGTCAGGACCATCTGGCGCATCAGCAGGGTCTGGACTTCGCTGCGCCGCGCGGCAGGGACATGTTCCGAGATAAACAGGCGCGACGCTTCCATGATCGTGTCGGAAACGGGTGCTTCGAAAAACAGTACATCGGTCGGAAAATCGCGCAGATATCCCAGCTGTCCATCCCGAAGCATGTAAGAATAGGTGCCGCAGACAGCGGTCGTCGGCAATAGCCGGATGCCGCCATAGACATCGCCATTTTCATGCAGAATGATCCAGCGGCACATCGGGGTGTCATACTGATCGAATTCCATTGAATCGACATGCGGCAATTTCCATTCCAGCCGGTCGATAAATACGGATTTCCTTTCCATCATGTATTTCGGAAGCAGGCTTCCGTAATTGCCCATGTTCAGAAAGGACAGTGTATCCGAACGCAATTCATTTTGACCGCCCAGAGGACGAACATCAGAACTCGCATCAGACGTCTTTGCCGCCCGGCTCAGAAAGTCGGGCCGGCCATCTTCAAGTATCTTGAGGGCATCCCTAAACGGAGCAAGCTCGGGGAAGACCTTTGCCTGCGGTTCGGGTGCGACGCCATTGCGAGTATGTTTCATTCATGCCTCAGTATTTTTTATCCTTGATAGATGCTCAGGTTGCAGGGCGTCTACATATTTTCGCCACAATCTCAGACTGGTGTGCCAATTGGCAACATTACCACACGTCACGCGGCACGTTATTGTGCATTGTTTCTGATCAATTGACAGTGTTGTGCAACGAATTGGTAACAAATCTGTATTTGCCACCGAATCAAGCAGAGCGTGAGTCGTTGAGTGCCTACTCGCGCTTGAATGCGATCAGGCCGCTTCCGCCTGGGACCAGGAGGCGAACTCGATATAGAAGGTCGTGCCGCTGCCCATCTTGCTGGTGTAGTCGATGATCCCGTCGTGATGCTCGACGATTTGTTTCGAGATGCTCAACCCAAGACCGGTGCCACCGACTTCTCGCTGATCGGTCGAATCCACCTGCGTGAACTTGCCAAAGACTTTCTCGTAGGAATCCTCGGGGATACCGCGGCCGGTATCGGTGACCGTGATGCGGACTAGATCGTCGTGGCGTTGGAAACCGACCACCACGGTGCCACCCTTGTTCGAAAACTTCACCGCGTTAGAGATCATGTTGGACATGACCTGGGCCAGCCGCTTTGCGTCGCCGCGAATATAGGCTTCGTCTCGTTCATCCATCTCGTATTCCAGACCGATTTTGAGCGAATCCGCGTATCCACGGTTCATTTCAACCGAGTCGCGCACCAGCTCGCGCACGTCCAGCGGTGTAAAGGAATAGCGGATTTCGCCAGCTTCGATCTTTTGCAGATCGAGAATGTCGTTGATGAGATCTGCCAGCCTGGCACTATTCTTGCCCGCAATGTTCATGATCGGCTTCATCTTGTCGGGCAGAGGGCCAAGCGCCCCCGAATTCAGTAGGTCGAGCGAGCCCTTGATCGACGTGAGCGGCGTACGAAGTTCGTGGCTTACCACCGCGACGAATTGCGATTTCACGCGATAGGCGGCCTTTGTTCTTTCATGTTCGGCCTGAAGATCTTCTAGCTGGCGCATGTTCTTGCGGTAGAATTTCAGGAAGACAAAGGAACAATCGATGACGAAGTAAAGAACAAAGACGACCGTGAAGAAATGGAGCCATAGCTCGGATGACAGGGGTGGGCGCACGACAAATATATCCATCAGCGCGATCGCAAAGAAGGTTGCGGCATAGATGGATAGTCGCACCGCCAGCACGCTGAAGATCTGATGGTTGTTCATCGCCGCGAACAGCGCGGCCGCGAACAGGAAGAACAGGGGCGTGAAATGCCCGCCGATACTTTGTTGTTGCGCAACGATAAAAATGAATATGCAGATGCCAAGCGCGCTTAGGATCGTGTTGAAGATGATCCAGCGCTTGTACATCCGGCATTTTTTCTCGGACAGCCAAGGTTCCCGGGTCACCCGTCGGCACAGGATGAGGTCGTTCAGCTCTGTGAACAGGACAGCGCCGTAGCAGGCCAGCGATTTCAGCGGATCGAAATAGAACATGGTGAGGATGGCCGCCGCGCCAAAAATGGCCTGGCGCTGCCAGATCAACCCCATCGTTGCCCAAAAATAGTCGCGTATCTGGCGCTCTTCCCGCGACATCGCGGGAACCGCGTCAGCTACTTCGGTATTCTGGTCAACAAGAGTCATTGTCTGCTCGATCCATGACGAGGTTTTGTATTTAATACTTAATAATTGCGTTTACTGTTCGAATGAAAGGTGTCTTTTCTAAGGCTTTAGAGAAGGCAGGGCGTTACGTCCGCGCGAAAGCATTGTTTTCGCTGGATAAATTCCTGGTAGCTTATGCGTTGAACTAGGTCGTCAGAAGCGTTCGCTGTCAGACGGGCGCTGCCGCTTGTCGCGGCAGGCTAGTCGTTACGAAGGGACGGTTCTTCCCGGAAAAGTTCCTGAAGAACATTCTGGTACTGCCGCTTGCGAACGGTCTCGGGTTCGCTGGCGGCATTGGGACCGGAATACAGACGGCGCGGCGTGTTCTGCTCTTCGCGCATGATCTGGTCGCGCATGTTCACGCTCTCGATGGCCCGGTTGATCGACATAAGCGATCCGGATTTAGACAGCGAGCGCAGGGATACGCTGTCACCGGTGATCACGCTGGCTTCGTTCGCGCCTTGGCGTTGCGCCTGAAGCGTGTGCAGCATCTTGTTCAGATCGTCTTCAAGATCCTGACCGTTGCCGCTGAACCGGCTGTGACGCACCATCAGGAAGACACCGTCGCCGCGATAGCTGATGATATCGCCGGTCTTCTTGGTCTGGTTTGCCATCGCAAGCGCGACATCGCGCAGAACAGTCTCGAACGCATCAACGGAAAGCCGTTCGTGCATCTCCTCGACATTGGCAATCTTCACGGCCGCTGCGTGGGTATTGAACATCCGGCCCTGCGACAACTGCATGATATAGTTGTCGAATTCCGTATAGCGCAGGATGCGGTCGATGCCCTCGATGGAAACCGGTTCGCTCAGCGGGAATTTAGGTTTGCTGGCCGCCTTGCTGCGCGAATGCGCGGTTTCAGCGATGCGGCGTTCCTGCACAAGTCGCTGAGCCGCCGACATGCGGCTGCGCAGCTCAAGGAAATCGAACGGCTTGGTCACGTAATCCGTCGCACCGGCAACAAAGGCCAGATCCACGTATTCCCGGTCGGACATCGCGGTCAGCATCAGGATTGGTGACTGACGATAGGCGGGAAGCTTGCGGATTTCCTTGCAGAGCATGATGCCGTTCATGTTCGGCATCTGGATGTCCAGCAGGAAACAATCAAAGGGCTTTTCCTGACGCTCGATCAGCTTGAGAGCATTGGCCCCGGAATCGGATATGGAAATGTTGAAGTGGAACGCGGATAGGGCAGTCTTCAGCAGCTGAAGAATGTTATGGTCGTCATCTACTGCGAGTACACGCAATTCTTCCTGAAGACGGGCGCGGCGAGACAGCTTTTCTTGAAATGTGCTGTCTACATTACTTTCTGCGTTCACCGGTATTCTCCACTCGTGGATTACTCAACTGGTTAATTGCTATACGCCAAATTTGCCCAAATCGTGGCGACAATCCGGCCAACCCCTGTTTTTTAGTATAAATCTACGAATTGCGCTCGAAACCGGTTGTGATCATTGGCTTTCCAATGTTTCCGAACTTTGCACAAAAGGCAATGATCTAAGCCTCTTGTTGTGTCGGAGCGTCAATTTTAGAACGCTTCTTTTAATAAATGTGATGCTGGCCGCTTCAATTGAATGAACATTTTTCCGCTCGCGGGCGCTCAGGTCATTCGATTGGCCCGATTGAACCACGTTGTGGACACAATTTCCGCGCAACGTGTAGGGGTCGCGCGCAGTCCAATGTCTGATCGTGTCGCGGCTGAACCAACTATTGGATTCGGTGAGAGAGCTGACGGTCGTGTTTGATACCTCGTCCACACAGGATAATGATCAGGTCGATGAGCTGCCGGCAGGGACCACTCTGCTGCGTGGTCAGTACGTTATCGAACAGTACATGGTGCAGGGCGGGTTCGGCATCACCTACCTCGCGCGCGACAGTCTCGACCGCCAATATGTGATCAAGGAATGCTTTCCCGGTGCGCTATGCTGCCGTGTAGATGGCAAGCTCCAGCCGCAATCCCCCGGTCTCGCGGACAAGTACCAATCCATTTTGCGGCACTTCCTGCGCGAGGCGCGCCGTGTCGCCAAGCTGGATCATCCCAATATCGTCCACGTCCACCAGGTGTTCGAGGAAAACAACACCGCCTACATGGCGATGGAGGTTGTCCCGGGCGAAGACCTGCTGGCGATCATGGATACCAACCCCGACCGGCTGACCGGCGATGTCCTGTCGCAGATGCTATGCGATGCGCTGACGGCGATCAGCTATATACATGAACTCGGCATTCTCCACCGCGATATCTCGCCCGATAACTTCCTGCTGGACCCTGACAATCATCTGACCCTGATCGATTTCGGCGCGGCCCGCGAACGCGCCGGCAAGGAACACCGCGCACTTTCCAACCTACTTGCGGTCAAGGATGGCTACTCTCCCCATGAATTCTACCTGACCGATGTGCCGCAGGGCGCGTCGAGCGATCTCTATTCTCTGGGGGCGACCTTTTATCACCTGATCACCGGAGAGGCGCCGCCCAACAGTCAGGACCGCGTCGCCGCCCTGGCCGCGCATCAGGCCGATCCGTACGTGCCGCTTGCCTCGGGCCGGTGGGATCTCGACTTTAATATATTGCGGACCATTGACCGAGCGCTTGAGGTTCTTTCGCGCGATCGTATCGCGTCGGCCGCTGAATGGCTGGGCATGCTCGATATCGCGCCGCCGCCGGTGGTTGAGGAAGAAATAGAAGAGTCCGGCAGCGAAGTCGAACTGACCCGCGTGATTTCGCGGCTGGTCGAAGACACCAACCGGCAGGTGCAACAGGGCATGCCCGGCGATGCGGCGCTTCAGGCTGAACGGAAAAAGAAGCGGAAACGCGCGCGCCTGCTCGATCAGGAACTGGAAGACGGTCCCAAGGAACTGGTCGATATTTTTGGCGCGCCAATCGAGAACCTTGATTTCTGGCTGCGGGAAAACGGTGAACAGCCGAATACCGCGCCAAAGCAGATGCAACCCAAATCCATCAAACCTCGTGTGCAAGAAGAAAAGGCGACAGACGCGGTGCAGGACGATGCCCAGCCTGAGGGGACAAAGGCGGCGGGCGGTTCCGGGCTGGTGAAATTGTTTACGTCCTGCCTGCCAATCCGTCGCTCTTCGAATTGGTCGCCGATCCAAAACTAAAGGATACGAAGCATGAAATTCATTCGAGACATTATTTCTGAAAAACGTGCGCAGGCCGCGGCCGGCGGGCAGAACAGTACGGGAAAGGCGAAATCTACGCTTGTCCTCTCTGATGAATTCATCGCGCCGCTATCCGACGTGATGCGCGACCGGGAGCAGGACCTGGTTCCACGCGACAAGGTTACCCGCCGCGACATAGACTCCTTCGAATTCGATGCGGCCCGGTTGAGCGGTATGCTCCGGGATACCCCTGCTGCAAAGGCTCCCACGGTCGAGGAAGATGTGATCCGGGAAGAAGAGTATCCCGCCGAAGCCATCGAAGAGATTGAAGACGTCGCTGCGCCGGAAGTCGCCGCGTCGAAAGTAGAGGAAACCGACGAAGAGCCGGAAGAGGGCCTGTTCAGCGATCTTGATCATGCGGATGACGCCGGTCAGGAAGACGCAGACTACGATTTCGACGTGTTCGACGAAGAGGTGGACGACCTCGAAGAGGCCGAGGACGAGTTCACCCGTACCCTCGACCGGATCGTCGCCGCAACCGATGACGAGCCCGAGGAAGAGATGAGCCTCGTGGAAGAGGGCGGCATTTCGGAAGAAGAAGCCTTTGCAGAAGAGGAAGCCTTTGCAGAAGAGGAAGCCTTTGCAGAAGAGGAAGCCTACGCCGAAGCCGAGGAAGCCCCCGTCGAAAAGCCCGCCGGGATCGAAGCCGAGATGGCTGACGAGACGCTTGAATTCGAAGCGGATGAATTCGAACCCGAACTCGATGAAGAAGACGACAGTGCCCTAAATGCGGGCATCATGTCTGTCCTCTCTGCCCAGCGTGAGGAAGCCGAGGCTGCTGCCGAGGAAGAGACATCGGAATACGCGTTCGACACAGAGGATGAACCCGAAGAGATGGAAGCCTTCGCGGAGGAGGAAGAACCCTCCGAGCCTCTGCTTGTTGCGGAAGAGGTTGAGCCCGAGCCCGTCCTCGAGAAGGTTGCGCCGCAAAGCACCGATGAAGAGCGCCGGGTTGCGCTGTTGCGCCGCTTTGCCGCGATGGAAGCCAAGGTGCAGGAACCCGAATACGACGACGAAGAAGAGCAGGCCAGCGCCCCGATGGACAAAGGCTGGACCGGCGCCATACCGCGGCCCGTACGTGCGCCCGCGCCGCGTGAAGCCGCCGAAGCCCCGCAAACGCCCCGCCTGCGCCGCGCAGTGCCTGAACAGCCGAAAGTCGCGGAACCTGTGGCAGAAGCCTCACCGGTCGATGTTCCGGCCCCTGCGGCTGGACGCGCATCGCGTCGCGCAGGTCGTGTCAAAACCCGGCTCCTCGGGTTCAGCAACAACGAAACCCAGGCGGCTGATCCCTTTGCCGAAAGCCCGGCGCCTCGTTCAACCCAGGCGGAATTCCCGGTCGGCTGGCTGATTATCGTGAACGGCCCCGGACGCGGCACCTGCTTTACGCTGCAAAACGGCGTCGCACAGATCGGTCGCGGCGAAGATCAGGCCGTACGTCTGGATTTCGGCGACAACTCGATCTCGCGGGCCAATCACGCGGCCGTCGCCTATGACGCGGAAAGCCGGAAATTCTACCTTGGGCATGGCGGCAAGGCGAACCTCGTGCGTCTCAATAACCGCCCCGTGCTCAGCACCGAAGAGCTCGACACCGGCAACCTGATCCGGATCGGCGAGACAACGCTGCGTTTCGTGGCCCTCTGTGGCAAGGATTTCGACTGGACCGCATCTCAAGAGGATAAACCGCGACATGTATCCTTTGGCTGAGCTGAGCTACGAGGCGGCCTCGGCGCAAAGCCGGGGACGTCGGGAATATCAGGAAGATTCAATCGCCTGTGATTTCCCGGTTGGTGTCGGAATGGGCTTTGCCGTCCTTGCCGATGGAATGGGCGGCCATGCGGCCGGTGATATCGCGAGCAAGATCGCCGTCACCGAAGTTTTCAGCGAGCTGAAATTCAATGGCGGGGACCCGGAGTGTCTGACCGGTATCGGAGACATCCTGCGCAACGCCGTGCTTGGGGCAAACGAATGCCTCCGCTTTCATGCCGAGCAGAACCCTGAAACCGAAGGCATGGGCACCACGCTGGTCGCCCCTGTTCTTATGGGGGACAGCCTGCACTGGATTTCCGTCGGAGATTCACCGCTTTACCTATTCCGCGACGGTCAGCTCTCCCGACTGAACGAAGACCATTCAATGGGCCCGCAGATCAATTACATGGTCGATAACGGGCTTCTGGATTCACGGCAGGGCGCGCTGCACCCGGATCGCAACTGCCTGACCTCGGTGCTGATCGGTGGCCCAATCGCGCAGATCGACTGCCCGGCGGAGCCCGTCCGCCTTTATCCCGACGATATCATCGTTGTCGCCAGCGACGGCCTGCAATTCCTTGCGGATCAGGAGATCTCTAATCTGATTGCGGCCCATGCCGACCGGAGCAGCGCCGAAATCGGGACCGTGCTCTTGCGTGAAATCGAGGCGCTCGACGACCCCGATCAGGACAATATCTCGGTCTGCGTCATCCGTGTCAGCGAAAAGCGCGAAGCACTCGAAGAGCCGACCGTCTCTGTCGGCGCCATGCAGGGCACTGAACAGCGCGTCATCCGCAACCGAAACGGGTTCGCTTTCATGGCCAGTTCATCCAAGGCAGACTCGCGGAACGTGATGACCTATCGGCTGTCGATGGAGAAATCCGCGTGACGATGAGCCATCCTTTAGAGCCCGTCGTTCAACGTCTGCAATCCGCGCTCGAAGGTGATGTCTTTCCGAGTGAATGGCACCAGTGGGGCACCCGGCTTCTTGATCATCTGCGCAAGCCGGTTCAGGTGGCCGTGGTCGGCATGCACGGCAGCGGCAAGTCCGCCCTGATCAACATGTTGCTTGGCCAACAGGCGATCCCGAGGGTACAGGATATTCCGGTGATCGAAATCGCGCATGGTCTCAAGCCGCGCTCCCTGTTCGAGCTTGACGATGGCACCTGCATTCGGCGCAGCGGCGAATTCCAGGCACGTGACGTACCGGAAAACACGGTGCGCGCCCGGCTGGAACTTGATGACGATTCCCTGTTGCGTCAGAATTTCGTCGAAGTCGGGCTGAGCGATAACGCGGGCCATCAGGCCTCGATGGTCAACTGGATCACCCAATGGGCCGATATCGTCCTGTGGTGTACCGAGAGCTTTGACGAAACCGAACAACGGCTTTGGGCCGGGGTGCCGGATGATATCAAGGATCACAGCTTTCTCGTTCTGACGATGGCCGACCGGCAGATGATGCGCGGGGTGCTGCAACAGCGTATCGAAGAGCTGGAGCCCATTGTTTCAGAGGAGTTCCTCTGCCTTTACCCGATTGCCACGGAACAGGCGATCACCGCGCGCACTGCTGGTCCGAACCTCAACCATGCGCTGTGGAAATCGAGCGGCGGCGAACAACTGATGTCCGGCGTGTCCCAGCAGATCGAAAACGGCCGTACTGCGGACATGGATCAGGCGCAGATGCTGCTGAACAAGTTCGTGCGTGAAGCAGACCGGATCGTAAACCTGCCCGCGAGCAACGCCGATGTGCGCCCTGCCGCGGTCAAGCCCGGCAGCAAGGACCCGACCCTGGAGAGCGCGCTCAAGCTGCTGCAGGACTGCGCCAATGACATGCTGGCCGAATATGCCAACCAGAAAGAGCCGCAGGCCGAGAAAATCCTCAACAAATGCGTGGAGTCGGCCAACCGCCTTGCCGAGATGCTCCAGGCGACCGACCCGCGCGACCTGATGGCGCAGGATCTGCAACTTGATACCGAAGACAGCGCCGAAATGATGCTGCTCTTCCAGCTGGAACGGGATGAAGATGCGGCTGTGGATGCGGTCACGCTCTTGTTGCAACTCAAAAAGGAAATCGCGCACGCGGCGGGCGCGCCGAAACAGTCCTAAGGCCCTGCCTCGGATAGGCCTCATTTCAAACATAGTTTCGTAACGAAAAGGGCTGAGACTGAGAGCTGGGGAGGTTCGCGCAAAAGGGGGAAACCCTGAAAGATCAACGCCATACTGTATGAAGCAAGGCAATGTAATGAATAGTCCCACCAGTTTCGACTCGGCCAGAAAGCTCCGCGGGACGCAACGATCGGACTTTCTCGGTGCCGGTCTCGAAGAACTTTCGGATTTTTCCGACCGGATTGCCCAGCTTGGGCAGGCGCTAGATGACCTGTCTGAACTGGCTGGGGAAAACGGCAATCGTTCCGTTGATCGGATGCGCCGTCAACTGGCCGAGTTCGAACCTTCGATCACGCTTCTGGGACAGGTCAAATCGGGCAAAACCTCGCTGGTCAATGCCATGGCGGGCTGGTCCGATCTTTTGCCGTCGGACGTGAACCCGTGGACATCGGTGGTCACTTCGCTTCACCTGACACCGGGCAGCGCGCGCTCGGAAATCGGCGCACGATTCAAGTTCATGACCGAGGATGAATGGGACCGGCTGCTGACCAAGGGCGGTCGCATCGGTGAACTCGCCGGGCGGGCAGGGGCCGAGAGCGAGCTGGAACAGATCCGCGAACAGATCGAGGCCATGCGGGAGAAATCGCGCAAGCGTCTGGGCCGCAAGTTCGAACTGCTTCTGGGGCAGGAACACGAATACGGCTTTTTCGACAAGAACCTCGTCGAACGCTACATTTGCTTGGGCGATGATTTCGATATTGAATTCGGCGATGGTGACACGGACGAAGACCAGGGCCGGTTTGCCGATATCACCCGCTCGGCCGACCTGTATCTGAACTGCGAAACAGTTCCGTTCCGCATGTGCCTGCGTGACACGCCCGGCGTCAACGACACCTTTATGATGCGTGAGCAGGTGACCATTCAGGCGATCCGTGAAAGCCGCCTATGCGTCGTTGTGCTGTCGGCGCATCAGGCGCTGACCTCGGTTGACATGGGGCTTATCCGACTGATTTCGAACCTGAAATCCCGCGACGTGCTGATCTTTGTCAACCGCATCGACGAATTGCAGAACCCCGGTGAGCAAATCCCCGAGATCGAGGCGAGCATCCGCCAGACCCTGATTGACCAGAACGGCCCAACCGAGGCCGAGATTGTATTCGGCAGCGCCTACTGGGCCAACAAAGTGCTATCGGGCGGGTTGCAGAACATGTCCCAGCTCAGCTCTGACGCCTTGCTGAACTATGCGGATGTTGCACTCGACGGCAGCGAATCCCACGGGTCCCCGGCCGAGATGATCTGGGAGCTATCCGGTGTGCCCGCGCTGTTTCGCCTGATTTCGGAACGGATCGTGTCGGAAAGCGGCGAGGCGTTGCTTGCCAAGGTGGCCAATTCCGCCGTGACGGTTGCCAGCAGCCTGAAAGTCGCCGAAACCATCACGATCGAGGGGCAGTCGGGCGAGGAAACTCTTGCGCCTGCCGAGGCGCGACAGCGTTTTGAGGCCATCGCGCAGCGCCACCGCGAGAACCTGCGCCGCGAATTCTCGGCACTGATCGAGAATTACCAAAGCCGGGCAGACCGCGCCCATGCCACCTTTATCCAGCGCGCGACCCATTCGCTGATCAGCCATCTGGAAAGCTACGGCGAAAACGAGCTTTGGGAATACAGCCCGACGGGGCTCCGGATGCTGCTTCGCTCGGCCTTTACCGTCTTTGGAACGCGCGCGCAGACGCTGACCAACACCTGCTTTGAGTCCGTGGTCGAGGATATGGCCGAGCTGTATTTCGCGGCCTTCGGATCGGCGGTCGGCGGTATCCAGATGAGCGTGCCAATGGCCCCGGAGACACCCGCACCGGTCGCCTTGGGGCAGACCATCGCGCTCGACTTTCGGGATGGCTGGTGGAAGTCCTGGTGGCGCCGGACGCGCGGTTACAAGGCTTTTGCCTCGAAATTTCAGCTGCTTATCGCCGCCGAGACAGAGGATTTCATGGTCCAGTTGAAATCGGTCCAGACCGCCGAGGTGCGCGATGCCGCGCTTGCCGCGCTTGACGAATTCCTCGCCGAGCAGAGCGATATTCTTGACGGGCTATGCGCCGGACAGACCCGTCCGGGCGATCTGCAAAAGCTGTTTGTCGATGGCGAACAGGCACAGCGTCAGAGCCAGCTTCAGCATGCGCTCGACACCCTGACCCAATACGCCGCCTGACACGACAGAGGACTGCCAAGAATGGACGACATGCCCGAACGCAAGCCCCGATTGGCCCTTATGGGGGAATTCAGCGCCGGCAAGAGTACGCTGTCGAACCTGCTGCTCGGGGCCAGCCCGCTGCCGACAAAGGTGACGGCCACGCGGCTGCCGCCTGTGTGGATAACCTACGGGCCAGAGGCCGCAGTAATGCAGCGGCATGACGGGACCGAAATCCCTTTCGATGTTGCCGATCTCGACCTCGTCGATCTTGAGGAAACCCGGCTGATCCGCCTGTCGATGGAATCCGAAACGCTCCACCTCTGCGACCTCATCGACATGCCGGGGATCTCCGACCCCAACATGTCCTCCGAGGTCTGGCAGCCGGTGATGGGCGAAGCCGATCACGTGGTATGGTGCACCCATGCGACGCAGGCGTGGCGTCAGTCCGAAGCGGCAACATGGAAAGAGATCCGCCACCAGATCCGGGGCGACAGCCTGCTGCTGGTGACCCAGATCGACAAGCTGACCAACGAGCGCGACCGCGCCCGGGTCTTGGCAAGGCTGCGCAAGGAGACCGGCGACCTCTTTGCGGCGATCTATCCGGTTTCACTGATTTCGGCGCTTCAGGCGGACGAGGATGTCGAAGCATGGAACGCCAGCGGTGCCGGGGCGTTTACAGAGCATCTGGTTGAAATGCTGCTGAATACTGCGGAAGTCGAAGCCGAGGAAAAGGATGAAATCGCACCCGAGGCCGTCGAATCCGTGGCCGCACCTGACGAAGCGGAAGGCCCGCGTGTCGTGCCCAAACGTGTCCGGGTCCGGTCGGATGGCAGCCGGTCCGAGCGACTGCCGCGTCGCGAAGGCACGTTCTTGCCGCCGATGGAGGCATCGCAGAGATGAAAGTACCGATGCGCGAGGAAGGTATCGCATGAAAGTATCCGATCGTCTGGACGCATTGCGCGCCGCGACAGAGAGTTGCTCTCTCGCGGCGTTCGGCGATTTGGAGACCCGGCTTGTGCTGCGGGTCAGCGCCGATAACCAGTGGCCGCAGGAAAAGCTCGACGCGCTGTGCAAATTGGCGGCGCGCTGTTTCGATCAGGCCGATCACATCGCAATTTCGTCGGATGCGGATATGGCGCTGGATTTCTCGACCGAAGCCATTGTACTCCACCCGGACGGGATCAAGCTTTTCGTACGCTCAGATCAGGTGCCGTCGGACATGATCTGCTGCGTCTGTCACTCGGCGGCGGACCTGCCGATCCTGACAAATGGCGCGCGTAGCGCGATGCGGAATATTTAAGGCTTTCATAGGATGACGACACCGGTGGCCAAGGCGACGACAGAAGAGAACGGTGCTGGCGGCTCGCGCCTCGCGCGGGCTCTGACGCGTCTTGCCGAACCGGGTCAGGGCTTGCCTTCGGTTGTCGACGGCGGGGCAGAAGCAATCCTTGACGTTCTGCTGAAAGAGATTGACGAAACCGTTATGCCGCGCCGGATCTCACTGTTTCACGGGGCTGATCTCCTGATCCGTCTCGTGGTTTCGAACCGAAGACTGGTATCCACGCGGCTGCCAGATTGTCCGAATTTCGTAGCGCCAGTCGATCCGCGCGCAGCAGCGCAGCTTTGGGCCGGTCAGCTCAATACCGTTCTAAGCGACGTACGTTCGGCCCGTTTCGTCTTTGAACGCAGCAGCGAGCATGAGGTAGCCGATGCTGTTGGATGCTCGGCCACAATGCTCGCCAAGGCGGCTGGCATCAAGCCGCCCACGCCCGAAGCACCGCGCAATCTGTCGGACTTTTTCGCGGTGATCGAAGGCTTTGCTATCGCCTGGATTTTCATGCCAACCAAAGGCAGTGGTGACAAGAGGGGCGGCGACGCGGCCCTCGTCGTGCGATTGGCCGAGTTCGCTGCGCGCAACCGGAACGGGACCAAGCCGCGCCTTGGGGCGGCTCAGCCCGAATGCGTGATCCTTCCTCTGGCCGGAGGGATCAATTTCCTGTCGGCAAGCCTCGGGGATGAGGAACTCTTTGCCTTTGTTCCGTCCAGCCGTGTCGGGCAGGCCATCAACGCCTGGCAAAAACGCTTTTAGCTTTCGCGGAGCGTGGCGGTCGCGGGTTCGTCCACGGTGAAATCCGTGGCTGTCACGGCCACGCCGAATAATTCTTTCGCCTGATCAATGCTGTACCGGCCAAGGCGCACGTCTTCGGCCACCAGTTTCGGGTCCCGTTTGAACGGATCGCCATAACCGCCGCCACCGGGGGTGCGCACATGCACGCGATCCCCTGGGCCAAGCGGAATATCCTGTTCCTTTGACAGGTGCGGCGGCACGTGCGGCTTACCCGATTGCCAGACCGTGACCTTGTTGGGCGCACCATCGCGCCCGCCCATCACGCCCTGCGGTCCGAAACGCCCGTGGTCCATGACGAAACTGGCGCGCGCCGTCCCGCGCCGCAGTTCCAGCTGGTAATCGAGACCGAACCCGCCGCGATGCTTGCCTGCGCCGCCTGACCCTTCGTGCAGGGCATAGTGACGGTAGAGCACGGGGAAGGCCTGCTCCATGATTTCGACCGGCGGCGCCTTGGAAATGCCAATGGTCGAGCAGCCGTTGGCCAGCCCGTCATGGTCCGCATTGCCGCCGTATCCTCCGCCCGAGAGCTGATACATGACGAAATCGCGCCCCCGCGCCGGGTCATGGCCACCCAGCGCGAAATTGCCGCTGGTTCCCGCGGGCGCGGCGGTGACACGCTCGGGCAGGGCGGGGACAAGTGCTGCAAACACCGCCTCGGCAATGCGCTGGCTGACTTCGGCGGCGCAGCCCGACACCGGGCGGGGGTATTGTGCATCAAGGAAAGTGCCCTCGATCCCGGTGACTTTCAGCGGGGCAAAGGCGCCCGCGTTCATCGGGACCTCGGGGAAAATATGGCGCATGGCGAGGTAGACAGAGCTGAGCGTCGTCGCCCGCACCGAGTTCATCGGCCCGGCGCAGGGGGCGGAAGAGCCGGAGAAATCGAACACCAGTTCATCTCCCTGCCGGGTAACTGAAAGTTTGATCGCCAGCGGTTTGTCCACAACGCCGTCACTGTCGACATAGGCGACCGAGTCATACCTCCCCGGTTCGATTGCATCGATAAAGGCGGCCATCTGGACGCGGGCACGATCCCGCAACTCGGCAATGGCCCCGGCCACCGTGTCGTCGCCGTACCGGTCGAGCAGTTCTCCCAGCCGTTCCTCGCCCACCAGCAATGCGGCGGCCTGCGCCTGCACGTCGCCGATCCGCTGGTCTGCGACACGGATGTTCGAGGTGATGATCGCATAGATCTCGGGGTCGAGAGCGCCTTGTTTGAACAGGCGCACGGGCGGCAGGCGCAGCCCCTCCTGTTCGACCGAGGTGGCAGAGGCGGAAAACCCGCCGGGCACTGCGCCGCCGGTATCCGGCCAGTGGCCCGTGTTGGAGAGCCAGCACCATATTTTACCGTTGCGATAGAACGGCTTGGCGAACCGCACGTCCATCAGGTGGGTGCCGCCAAGATAGGGGTCGTTGACGATATAGATGTCGTCGGGCCGCGGCTCTGCCGCGCGGCCCTCGGCGATCATGCGGATCAGCGTGGCGGTGGAATATTGCATCGTGCCGACAAAGACCGGCAAGCCGCCCGCGCCCTGGGCGATCAGCGCGCCGTCTTCGGCGGCGTAGATCCCGTCGGAACGATCATTTGCCTCGGCGATGACCGGCGAAAAGGCGGCGCGGGAAAAGGACAGGTCCATCTCGTCGCAGACCTGTTGCAGCCCGGCCTGAATGACCGAGAGCGTGATGGGATCAAGCGCGGGCTGGCTCATGCGGTGGCTCCGATCTCGATGATGATATTGCCCTGCGCGTCGCCGCGCGCCCGGTCACCGGGTTCGATCAGGACGGTGGTGTCCATCTGCTGAACGATTGCGGGGCCGGTGAGGCTGAAATCGGCGGGCAGGTGATCGCGCCAGTAGATCGGCGTGTCGTGCCAGCCGTCGAAATAGACCGGACGAAGCCCGGTTTCGGCCTGCGTTAGCGTCTCCTTGCGCCCGGCGGGGTCGATTAGAGTCGATAGGTCCAGCGCCGCGCGGGTGCCGATGACCGAGGTATTCGCATTGACCAGATTGGCGCGGATATTGTCCAGCTTGACCCGGAACCGCTTGTAATAGGCGGCCTCGAACAGCGCTTGCAGCGTCTCGCGATCCACATCCGGCCGCTCGAGCGGGACGCGCAGCAGGTGGGTCTGGCCGATGAACTGCATATCGACGCTGTGCACGTGGCGGCGGTCGCTGAGCGTGATGCTCTCGGCATCAATCAGCGCATCACCCTCGGCCTCTTGTGCGGCAAAAACCTTGTGCAGGTCAGCCGGGTCGAGCGCGTCCAGTGGCGTGTTCAGCGTCCGCACGAAATCATGGCGCAGATCGGCGACGACGCAGCCGATGGCATTGGTAATGCCGGGGCGCGAGGGAACCAGAACGCGGGGAATGCCCAGCTCGCGCGCCAGAGCGCAGGCATGGAGCGGCCCCGCACCGCCAAAGGCAAAGAGCGCGAAATCGCGCGGGTCGGCCCCGAGCGAGACAGAAACCATACGGATCGCACCCGCCATCTTGGTATTGCCGAGCCGGATCACGGCGGCGGCGGCCTGGGTGGCATCGACACCGAGTTTCGCGCCCAACTCGCGCTCGAAAATATCGGTCACGGTCTCAAGCGAAACGCCTTCGACAGAAGCCAGCCGTGACGGATCGAGCCGCCCGAGCAACAGGTTCGCATCGGAAATCGTCGGCAGGGTGCCGCCGCGCCCGTAGCAGATCGGCCCGGGCGTCGCGCCCGCACTCTCGGGGCCGACTTCGAGGAGACCGGCGGGGTTCACCCGCGCGATGGAACCGCCGCCTGCGCCGACGGTGCGCACGTCGACCATGGGTACGTGGATCGGCATGGCATATTCGATCTCGATTTCGTTCGAGACGGTGGGTTCGGCATCGCGGATCAGCGCCACATCGGTCGAGGTGCCGCCCATGTCATAGGTGATGAGGTCGCGCATCCCCGCCTGACGCCCGGTATAGGCGGCGGCCATCACGCCAGAGGCTGGACCGGACATCACCGTCTTGGCGGCCTCAAGCGCGACGCGGTCGGCGCTGACCATGCCGCCATTGCCGTTCATCACCAGCACGTCGCGTGTATAGCCGCCGGATTTCAGCTCGTCGGTGAGGCGGCGGATATAGCGGTCGATGATCGGCTGGACCGAGGCATTAGCCGCCGCCGTCACGCCGCGTTCAAACTCGCGGCTTTCCGAGAGCAGCGAATGCCCGGTGGTGATATAGGCGTTGGGCCAGACCTCGCGCGCGATCTCGGCGGCGCGCTGTTCATGGGTCGGATTCGCATAGGCGTGCAGGAAATGAATGACGAGCGCCTCGCAACCGGCATCGACAAGCTGCTGCGCCGCCTGCCGCACCGCGTCTTCGTCCAGAGGGGTCACGACCAAGCCGTCGCAATCCATCCGTTCGGGCACTTCGAGCCGCAGGTCACGCGGGATCAGGGGGCGGAATTCTCCCTTCATCCCATAGGCTTGCGGGCGGGTACGACGACCGAGTTCGAGGATATCGCGAAACCCGGCGGTGGTGATCAGCCCGGTACGGCTCAGCTTGCGTTCCAGGACGGCGTTGGTCGTCGTGGTGGTGCCATGTACGATAAGCGCAAGCGTTTGCAGATCGCTACCTGCCTCACGCAGCGCGTTCAGCACGCCGAAGGCCTGATTGTCGAGCGTGCTGGGCACTTTGGCCAGACGCACCCTGCCGCTTGCCGGATCAAGCTCGACAAGGTCGGTAAAGGTGCCGCCCACATCCACGCCCACTACGGCGCCTGACGATGTCCCGCTCATCGGTCCTCCGGAATTGTTTGTGTGCAAATGATGTGGCCAATTTGTTGTGCCTGTCAACGCGGCAGCGAGGCGACAGGGGGGAAGTTTTCGACCTGTGCCGGGTGCTTGCCCAAGCTTTGGCGCTTTCCACGTCATGTACGCCCGCCTAAAGATTGACCCATGGGGTATCGGCAGATCACGGGCGCGGCGCTGGCTGGCGCTATTTTTCCGGCGGCGGCGCGGGCACATGTGTCCGAGCAGGGATTCGTACTGTTGCTGCCGACGGACATCTATATTGCGGCGGGGGTGGGTTGTGTCGTCCTGACCGTACTGCTGACGGTATTCCTGCCGGTGCGGGCGATCCACGGCCTTTTTCGGCCCATTGCCCTGTTCAGGATGCGCCCGCGCGGACGGGCAATCACCGGTCTGCTCTCGACACTGCTGCTGTTCTGGCTGATCCGAGAGGGGTTCAGAGGCCCGCATGATCCGCTGAGCAACCCGCTGCCGCTGGTGATCTGGACGCTCTGGTGGCTGGCGCTGGTCAGCCTGCAAGGGCTGCTCGGCAATCTATGGTCATGGCTGAACCCGTGGCTGGTGCCTGTCCTGTGGCTGCGCCGCCAGTTGGGGCTAAGGACGCTGATCCATCTGCCGCGCGCGGTATTGGGGTGGGGCGCGGTGCTTGGCTATCTCGCCTTCTACGCCTTCCTCCTTGCCGATCTGGCCCCGTCCGATCCGGATCATCTGGCCCGCGTGATCCTGATTTACTGGCTGGCCATGCTGATGGGCGGTTTGATCCTCGGCCCACGCTGGTTGCTGCGCGGCGAGGCGATCACGGTGCTGATGCGCAGCTATGCGCGGCTGGGACTGTTCGGTCGCAAGGGCGCGAGGGCGGCGATGGGGCTTTGGGGCTGGCAGGTGCTGCGCCAGCCGGTGCCGGGATATGCGGCCGCGGTGTTCATGCTGATTCTTCTGGGCAGTGGCAGTTTCGACGGCTTGAACGAAACCTTTTGGTGGTTCGGCCTACTGGGCCTTAATCCGCTCGAGTTTCCGGGGCGTTCGGCGGTCGTTGCATCGTCGATCTGGGGACTATTGCTGGCCAACGCAGCGCTGATCGCGATCTATGCCGGGACCGTGGCGCTGGGGTTGCGGCTTGCGGGACAGCGTGGATTGGGCAGGTTCTTTCGGCTGTTTGCGCCCTCGATCCTGCCGATCGCGCTGGGCTATCACATTGCCCATTACCTTACGGTGTTTCTGGTCGACGGGCAGTATGTGCTGAAAATGATGAACGATCCCCTGCGCAATGGTGCCGAGTTGCTGGGGATGGACCACTACCATGTGACGACCGGTTTCCTGCAAACGGAATCTACCGTGCGCCTGATATGGCTGACACAGGCGGGCGCGGTAGTTGTGGGCCATGTGGTGGCGATCCTGCTGGCCCATGCGCTGGCCTTGCGCGCCTTTGAAACACCGCGCCGCGCGGTGTTAAGCCAGCTGCCGCTGTCGATCTTTATGGTGGCCTATACCTTCTTTGGTCTCTGGCTGCTGGCCTCGCCCCGGGGAATGTAACGCTTATTCCCCGGCAAGCTTTTCCAGCAATTGCAGGAACAGGTTCGCTTCTTGCGGCGTAAGCGGTGCCAGTGTTTCCTTGGAAATCTCGCGGGCGCGTGGGAGGAGCGCCGCGTAAAGCTGTTGTCCCTGATCCGTGGGGGATAGATGGACCCGTCGGGCGTCATCCGCGTCGCGCCGGGCGGCGACCAGACCGCGTTTGCGCAGCCTGTCGATCACGCCCTTTATCGTGGCCGCGTCCATCGCGGTCGCCCGGCCAAGCGCATTCTGCGAGGCCTGTCCCAGCTCGCAAAGCTTGGCAAGTGCGGCGAATTGAGTCGGGGTCAGGTCGGGAATATCGCGCGCAAACAGGGCAAGATGGCGCTGGTTGGCGCGACGCAGGATAAATCCGACCTGATCGTCAAGCCGGTAGCTGCCTGTTGTTGCATCACTATTGTCGTTCATGAACCCTGTCGGCGCATCGCGATTGTTGACAGGTGCGCGGACCTGCCTCAACTTCTGTTAGTACACGAACAATTCCTGTTCTCCAAAAGGAAAGGCAGGTCGACTTGGGCGCCTATCTGCAACCGGACACACTTGATGAAGCGCTGGGCATTCTGGCGCGCGAGCCCGTGACGATTGCCGCCGGTTGCACCGACCTTTTCGCCGCGACCGAAAGCCAGAGCCTGAACGGAACGGTTCTGGATGTGACGCGGATCGAGGGGCTGCGCCGGATCGGGAAGGATGCGACTGGCTGGCGCATCGGCGCGGCCAGCACGTGGAGCGATGTGATCGCGGCCGATCTGCCGCCTGCGTTCGATATGCTGAAACAGGCCGCGCGCGAGGTCGGGTCCGTCCAGATCCAGAACGCGGGGACGGTGGCGGGCAATATTTGCAATGCCTCGCCCGCAGCCGATGGGGTGCCGCCCCTGCTGAGCCTTGATGCACAGGTGGAAATCGGCGCGAAAGGAGGCCCTCGCGAGGTACCGTTGGCCGAGTTTCTGACCGCGCCGCGCGCCACCGTGTTGACCCCCGGAGAAATGGTGACGGCAATCCGCATCCCCGACACCTCGGGCAAGGGGGAAAGCCGGTTCAGCAAGCTTGGGGCGCGCAAATACCTTGTGATTTCAATCGTAATGGTCGCCGCGCGCCTGCATGTGCAGGATGGGTTCGTCCGCGACATCGCGCTGTCGGTCGGGGCTTGCGGGCCGGTTGCAACACGGCTTGCGGCGCTCGAGGAGGCTTTGCGCGGCACGCCGCTTGCCGGTCTGCCGGACAGGTTGCAGCCGGAGCTGATCGCCTCGGCGCTAACGCCGATCACCGATATGCGGGCGAGCGATAAATACCGGCGCGAGGCGGCGGTCCACCTGCTGCGGCGGGTACTGGATGACCTGACCCTGATGAGGAGCCCGGCATGAAGGACGCGGTGGATGCCAAGCTGATCGTGAACGGCGTCGAGGCAGGGATCGAGATCGCGCCGGGTCGGCGCCTGTCGCAGGCGCTCCGCGAGGATCTGGGTCTGCGCGGTACCAAGGTTGGCTGCGATGCGGGAGACTGCGGCGCCTGCACGGTGCTGATTGACGGCTCGCCCGTCTGCGCCTGCCTGACCCCGGCGGCGCAGGCCGTGGGGCGCGATGTGCGCACGGTGGAATCCCTTGAAAACGGGGTGTTGGACAATCTTCAGCAGTCCTTTCTGCGTCACGGGGCGGCGCAATGCGGCATCTGCACGCCGGGGATGCTGGTTGCCGCCTCGGCGCTGTTGACGCGCAAGCCGGTGCCGACGCGGACCGAGGTGGAGGACGCGCTGGGCGGGGTGCTTTGCCGTTGCACTGGTTATGCCAAGATCGTCACGGCGGTGATGGAAGCGGGACTGGCGCCTGACCCGGTCGAGGCCCCGATGGCCGGGCAGGCTGTTGGTGCGGCCATCGAACGACTCGACGGGGTGCCCAAGGTCGCCGGGCGCGAACAGTTCGGCGCTGACATGATCCGTGAGGACATGCTGGCGGTGCGGGCCATTCGCTCGCCCCATGAAAGCGCGGGGTTCACGTTGGGCGATACCGCCGCATGGGCTGCCGAGCGGGGCGTTGAGGTATTCACCGCCGCCGATATCCCGGGCGAAAACCGGTTCAGCGTGATCCCGGCCTTTCGCGACCAGCCCGCGCTGGCAGTGTCGCATACCCGGATGCGCGGCGAAGCCATTGCGTTGTTGGCGGGGGAACCCGAGCTAATTGAAACACTGGGTCTCGGCGATTTTCCGGTGATCTGGGCGCCCGACGTTTCGCTTGGCGATCCGGATCAGGCAGAGGTCGGGGATGCCCCGAGGATGCATGAGGACCGCGAGGGCAATATCCTGATCCGCGGGCTGGTGCAGCGTGGCGATGCGGAGGCGGCGTTGAAGAGTGCCGCGCATGTTGCTGAATTCGCTATGGAAACTGGATATGTGGAGCATGCCTATATCGAACCCGAAGCCGGTATCGCCTGGATGGAGGACGATGTTCTTGTAATCCGGGCCTGCACGCAGGCCCCTATGATGGACCGCGATGACACGGCGCTTGTGCTTGGTCTGCCGCCCGAGCGCGTGCGGATCATTCCGGCGGCGGCGGGCGGTGGGTTCGGCTCGAAACTTGACCTGTCCTTGCAGCCGCTGATCGGGCTTGTGACCCTGAAAACCGGACGCCCGGCCCGGATGATCTATACCCGACGCGAAAGCATGAGTTCGACCACGAAACGCCATCCGGCGCGGATGCGCGCGAGGGCCGGGATTGACGCCAAGGGCCGGATCTCGGGGTTTGAATTCGACGGGCAGTTCAATACCGGCGCCTATGCAAGCTGGGGGCCGACCGTGGCGGTGCGTGTGCCGGTCCATGCGTCGGGGCCGTACTTTATGGGCGACTACCGGGCGAGCTCACGCGCGGTTCACACGAATGGGCCAGTCTCCGGCGCCTTTCGCGGTTTTGGCGTACCGCAGGCGGCGATCCTTCAGGAGACGCTTTTTGACGATCTGGCGATCAAGGCGGGGATCGACCGGCTGCAATTTCGTAAACTCAACGCGTTAAAGGATGGTGAACCTACCGTCTGCGGGCAGGAATTGTCCGGCGTCGGGATCGCTGATTGTCTCGAGTCGCTGACCCCGCATTGGGATGAGGCTTTGGCCCGCGCTGCCGTTATCAATGCCCAGAAGGGGCGCGTGCGGCGAGGTGTCGGTGTGGCCTCGTGCTGGTATGGCTGCGGGAATACGGCGCTGCCGAACCCGTCGACCATCCGGGCCGGTTTGCGCAGCGACGGGACGCTCTGGCTGCATCAGGGGGCAACGGATATCGGGCAGGGCGCGAACACCGTGATCGCCCAGATTTTCGCCGACGCGCTCGGGGTGCCGGTGGGTCGGATCGGGTTGATCGGTGGCGATACGGCACTGACGCCGGACTGCGGCAAGACCTCGGCCTCGCGCCAGACATTCATCACCGGCAAGGCCGCGCAGCTGGCCGGTGCGGCGCTGCGCGCGCAGCTGCTGGCGATGACCAACATGGGTGAGGGCGCCACTTTAAGTCTGGACGAAGGACGTGTCTGCGTCACCGACGGCACCCGGGATACCGCGATTGAGCTGGCAAATTTGCAAGTTCAGCCAGATGGTTATGTGATCTCTGCCGAAGAAAGCTATGACCCGCCGACCGGGGCGCTCGACGAAAACGGTCAAGGCGCGCCTTATGCGGTTTACGGCTATGGCGCGCAGATTGCCGAGCTGGATGTCGATATCGAACTGGGCACGGTCAAGGTGGTCCGCATGGTGGCGGCACATGATCTGGGGCGGGTCATTAACCCGATGCTGGCCGAGGGGCAGATCGAGGGGGGTATCGCGCAAGGGCTCGGGCTCGCGCTGATGGAGGAATATATTCCGGGGCGTACCGAGAACCTGCATGACTACCTGATCCCGACCTTTGGCGACATGCCCGAGATTGAATCGATCCTGATCGAGAGGCCCGATCCCGAGGGGCCGTTCGGGGCCAAGGGGCTGGGCGAACATGTGTTGATCCCGACGGCGCCGGCGATCCTGAACGCGATCCGCCATGCTTGCGGGGCGCGTCTGGCCCGGGTTCCGGCGCTGCCGCATCGCGTGCTTGCGGCGATCCGGGAAAGCGGGGAGATCGGGGGATGATCGGAGTGGTGAGATTGCCAGTTCTTAACGCGGCGAACGGTGTGACCATGGCCGTTGGGACAGCGAAAATGGCGATGCACAGGCTGTACACCCCCTGTACACCCCCTGTGCATCGGAAGGTATGACAATGGCGGAAAAAACCTCGGCTCGGCCCGAAAAGATCCGCTGCGACGCCTGCCCGGTGATGTGCTATATCGCCGAGGGCAAGCTGGGCGCCTGCGACCGTTATGCCAACGAGGGCGGCCGCATCATTCGCTGCGATCCGCTGACCGTGCTGGATGCCCGGATCGAGGCGGGCGGCGAAATCCGCCCCTTTCTGCGGGCCGATTGGGACGGGCGCATCGGCGCGGGTGATCTGGACATCACCGCAATCGGCGCGGGCACCACCTATCCCGATTACAAACCCGCGCCCTTTATCGTCAGCCGCGAGGTCGATGGCGCGGATTTCGTGACCGTGGTGACAGAAGCAATTTTCTCCTACTGCGGGGTTAAGGTGAAGATCGACACCGACCGGCATCTGGGCGAGGAATGCGCGCCTGTCCGAGCCGGGGGCGAAGTGGTCGGGCATATGACCACGTCCGAATATGGCTCGCAGATGATGAGCCTTGGCGGCGTCGATCACCTGACCGGCGGCTCGAAATCCGAAGGGCGGGCGACCTGCGACGCGCTTTTGCGGCTGTGTAACCGTGAAGCGGTGGAGCTGAGCGTCGATGGCGGGGCCACGGTGGTGGTTCAGGCGGGGCAGCCGCCGATTGTCGACGGGGTGCCAGAAACCCGCATGCGGGTGGGCTGCGGCTCGGCCACGATCGGGATGTTTGCAAGCCAGTGGAAGGGCTTGGTCGACGAAGTTGTCGTGGTTGACGATCATATTACCGGCGTGGTGAGCGAGCATCAGGCGGGCAAGGTCATCGGCTGGCCCGATACCGGCATTCGCATCAAGGGGCGACGTTCGACCCCCGGGCGCTATTTCCAGGTGGCCGAACCGGGGCTGGGCTGGGGCGGGACCAATATCAACGACCCGCTGGAAATCCTGAACCCCTGGCTTGAGAAAAAAGGCGCGCGACCGGGACTGACCATGCTGATGGTATCCACCACCGGCGAGCATTCGGCCTATTACGTGCTGGACGGTGATCTGGTGCCGCAGCCTGCGGAAATGCCTCAAGAACTTCTTCCAAGTGTCGAACTTATTGCGGAAAATTGCGAACCGGCCTTGTGCACGGTGATGTTCATGGGCGGGGCTGGGGGGTCGCTGCGCTCGGGCGTGACGCGTAACCCGGTGCATCTGACCCGCTCGGTTCAGGCGCGGCGCACGAAGGTTACGGTAGGTGGCGGCGAGGCCTATGTCTGGCCCGGCGGCGGCATCACGATCATGGCCGATGTGCTGGGTCTGCCCGACAACGCGTTTGGCTCGGTGCCGACACCGGCGTTGGTTGCGCCGCTGGAGTTCACCACGAGCCGCGAAGAGTTCCGGGCGCTTGGCGGGCATGACGCGTCGGTCCGGTCGGTGGACGATGTGCTGGAGAGCGGCGGCGAATATGGGGCCTCGGCCCGCGCGGTTGGGCGTAAGCCGTGACAGACGGGGCGCAGGCGCGGTTTCTTGCTGACGGGCGGCGGCTGCATCTGCACCACGGGCCGATTGATCTAATTGTCGATGCCAAGGGGCCGGGACGCGAAGTGGCTCTGAGGACGGCGGTTGACAGGTTTCAGAATGTTCTGAGTGAGTTGGCGGGGGAGCTCGATCTGCTTCGCCAGCCGGTCGGGCCGGATTTGAATGGCCCGGTAGCTCGGCGTATGCGGGCGGCGGTCGCGCCTTTTGCGCCGGTATTCGTGACGCCGATGGCGGCGGTGGCGGGATCGGTCGCGGACGAGATCCTGGGCGTCATGGTGGCGGCGGGTGAATTGAAAACTGCCTATGTGAACAATGGCGGCGACGTGGCCTTTCACATGGCGAAGGGCGAAGAAATGGTCGCGCAGATCGCGGATGGTCTGTCGGATCGGGCCGTTCTGCGGGCTGGCGACGGGGTGCGCGGGGTCGCGACCTCGGGCTGGCGAGGGCGCAGCCAGTCGCTGGGCATTGCCGATAGCGTGACGGTGCTGGCCCCGACGGCGGCGGCGGCGGATGCGGCGGCCACGTTGATTGCCAATGCGGTCGATCTGCCGGGGCATCCGGTGATAAAGCGTTGCCCCGCAAGAGAAATATCGCCCGACAGTGATCTTGGCGCGCGGCTGGTGACTGTGGAGGTCGGTCCGCTTGGGCGGAAGGATATCGAACGGGCGCTTGCGGCGGGGCTGGCTTTTGCACGCGGGGTGGCCGACAAGGGGTTGATCCGGGCGGCGCGGCTGTCCCTGCAAGGCCATGTGCGGATCGCGGGCTATATGCCCGGGCTGGAAATACAAGAAACGGAGCGGCTGGATGCCTAAATTTACCCTGCGCAAGACGATGATCTTCATCGAGGATATCCATCACGATGGTGGGCCGGTGCCGGATCTGCCGCGCCGCCGGGCGGCGATTGTGGCGCTGGTCAGGAACCCTTTTGCCGGGGTGTACGAGGCGGATCTGCAATCGGCGATGGAGGATCTGAAGCCGTTGGGGCTGATGATGACCGACCGGCTTGTCGAGGCGATGGGCGGGATCGATGGCATTGACGGCTATGGCAAGGCGGGGCTGGCCGGCGAGGGGGGCGAGCTGGAACATACCGCTCTGTGGCACGTGCCGGGCGGCTATGCGATGCGCGAGCGGCTGGGCGAGGCGAAGGCGATTGTGCCGTCGTCGATGAAGATGGGGGGCGTCGGCACCCGGATAGATATTCCGCTGGGCCATATCAACGCGGCCTATGTGCGCAGCCATTTCGATGGTATGGAGGTCGGTGTGCCGGACGGGCCGCGCGCTGACGAGTTGCTGTTTGCACTGGCGATGAGCCGTGGCGCACGTATCCATGCGCGCATGGGAGGTTTGGCGGTCGAGGACGTCAAAGGCGAGGACGGATTGCGCTAAGCCCTCGGATCCAGAGCGAAATTCCGGGCAGCACACAGCAGATAAAGGGGTTGTGTGTTGCTATAATGGATTTTGCAGTGAACAGTCCTTGACGTATATCTGGCGCGTCGCGCGGCGTCGTGCAGAAATTCTAATGTGACAAAGGCCAAGACCCCATGTCCCTGATCAGACAGATCCTGCTTTCGCTGGTGGTGATGGCGGCTGCCGTTGCGGCATGGATCGCCTTTGTGCCCTCGGCGGTGCCGGTGCTGGAACGGGCCGGGGTTTTCGATCTCTTGGGCATGGAGCCGCCAGCCCCGCCGGAAGAGGAAAGCGAGGGAGGTTGGGGGCAGGGTCCGTCGCTTGTCGTCGTGACCGAGGTGGTCATGCAACGCCAGAACAGCGACCTGCGCGCGATTGGCGATGGGCGGGCGCTGCGGTCGGTCACGCTGCGCTCGGAGGTGTCCGGGCGTATCCGTTCGGTGAACATCAGCTCGGGCGATTTCGTCGAAGAGGGGGAGATTGTCATCGAACTGGAAGATGACGCCGAGCAGATCGCGATGTCGCGCGCCCAGCTCTTGATGGCGAATGCCGAGCGCGAATACGAGCGGGTGAACACGCTGACGCAGGCGGGCGCGGTGACGGCGGTACGGGTGCAGGAGGCGGAGCTTGCGCTTCAGGATGCAGAACTCGCCCTGCGACAGGCCGAGTTCGATCTGGGCCAACGCAAGATCCACGCCCCGATTTCGGGCTGGGTCGGGATTGTTGATCTGGAACATGGCGAACGTATCACGGCCGAGGACAGCCTGGCGGTGCTGACCGACCGGTCGCGCATTCTGGTCGATTTCCGTCTGCCTGAACGGGTGGTCGATCTGGTTGAACCCGGGCAGCCGTTCTGGGCCGAGCCGCTGGCGCATCGCAATCGTCGGCTTGAAGGTCAGATCATTGCTATCGACAACGTGGTGGACCGGGCCTCGCGTACGATGCGGGTGCGAGGCGCGCTGGACAATAGCGATGACAGCCTGCGGGCGGGGATGGCGTTTTCCGTTTCGATGAGTTTCGAGGGCACGCCGGTGCCCGCGGTGCCGCCGCTGGCGGTGCAATGGTCGGCGAGCGGCGCGTTCGTCTGGGTGGTGCGCGAAGGCCGTAGCCAGCGGGTGCCGGTGACGATCCTGCAGCGCAACGAACAGACGGTGCTGGTCGATGCCGAGCTGGAAGCGGGCATGATGGTGATCGTCGAGGGGGTGCAGACCCTGAGGCCGAATGGCGAGGTCGAGATTTCCTCGCAGGTCATGGCGCAGCCGGAAGTTCCGGCGGTCCAGCCGGCAAAGCTGTGACATGAGCGTGGGGGGAGACGAAAGATTGGCCGACAAGGAGCCGGAGGAAGACCAGCCGAGCCTTGCCGAGCAGGCGGCGGCCGAGGCGGCGAAACCCGGTGGTATCGCGATTTTCGTGCGCCGTCCGATCCTTGCCTTTGTTTTGAACGCGTTGATCGTGATTGCCGGTCTTGCGGGGTTGTTCGCCGCCGAGATCCGGGAACTGCCCGATGTGGATCGCCCCGTCATCACCGTGACCACCATGTTCTCGGGCGCCTCGCCGGAAACCGTCGATCAGGAACTGACGGGTCGGATCGAGGGCGCGGTGGGCCGGGTGTCGGGCGTGCGCTCGATTTCATCGAATTCGCGCTATGGCCGCAGCCGGGTGACGCTGGAATTCGCCGATGACGTGGATCTGGACGTGGCGGCGACCGACGTGCGGGATGCCATCGGGCGGATCGTGAACGACCTGCCCGACAATGCGGACGATCCGCAGATCGTCAAGGCGGATGCCAATGGCCAGCCGGTGATGCGGATCGCGGTGACCTCGAACAGCCGGGCGCCGCAGGATCTGACGCTGATCGTGACGGACCGGATAGAGGATGAGCTGATCTCGCTGCCGGGGGTGGCGGATCTTCAAATCTATGGCGATACGGATGCGATTTTCCGCGTCGATATCGACCAGCTGGAACTGGCGAGCCGGGGCGTGACGCTGGCCGATCTGCGCCGTACCCTGTCGGATGTGGCGCTCGACGTGCCTGCGGGAGATCTCAAGGGCGACAGCCAGTCGATCAACGTGCGCACCACCGCGACGGTCATCACCCCCGAGGCTTTCGAGGCGCTGGAAATCGGCAATGACGTCACGATCGGCGATATTGCCCGCGTGACGCTGGGACCGGCACCGAACCAGACGATCATGCGCGCGAATGGCCAGTCGGGTATCGGCATCGGGGTGATCCGGCAGGCGACGTCGAACACGCTCGAAATCTCCGAGGCGGTGCGGGCGCGGGTGGCCGCTTTGAACGAGACGCTGCCCGAAGATGTCGATATCTTCGTGACCTCGGATGACGCGATATTCATTCAGGGCGCGATTGACGAGGTGATCAAGACGCTTGGGCTGGCGGTGGTGATCGTCGTCGCGGTGATCTTCCTTTTCCTGCGCGATTGGCGGGCGACGCTGATCCCGACCGTGACGCTGCCGGTGGCTTTGATCGGGACGGTGGCCGCGCTCTACCTTGTTGGGTTCTCGGTCAACGTGCTGACGCTGCTGGCGCTGGTGCTGGCGACGGGGATGGTGGTGGATGACGCCATCGTGGTGCTCGAAAATATCGTGCGTCACCGAAGTGCCGGAACCGGGCCGAGGGCGGCGGCGGTGATCGGTACGCGGCAGGTGTTCTTTGCGGTAGTGACGACGACGGCGACGCTTGCGGCGGTGTTTATCCCGCTGTCTTTCCTGCCGGGGCAGGCGGGCGGGCTGTTCCGCGAATTCGGCTTTACTCTGGCGATGGCGGTGATGCTGTCCTCGGTCGTGGCGCTGACGCTGGCGCCGATGATGGCAAGCCGGTTGCTGACCCGGAATTCGGACGGCGAAGGGCGCGGGCCGATGGTCTGGCTTGGCAATCGTCTGGCGGCGCTTTACGGGCGGCTCCTGCGCGCGGCGCTGGCCGCGCCGATGGTGGTGGTGGTGATCGCGGCGCTTTTCGCGGTTACGGCGATCTTTATGTTCGGCAGCATCAATCAGGAACTGACCCCGCGCGAAGACCGCGCCGTGGTACTGATGTCGGTACGCACGCCGGTGGGCGTGTCGCTGGAATATACCACGTCGAAAATGCGCGAGATCGAGGATTCGGTCGAGCCGCTGCGCCAGTCCGGCGAGATCACCAATGTATTTGCGATCACCGGCTATGGCGCGGATAATCAGGGTTTCATGGTGGCGACCCTTGCGAAATGGGACGAGCGCACCCGGCCACAGCAGGAGATTGCCGACGACATAGACGATGCCATCTCGGAGATCGTCGGGGTGCGTGTCTTTGTGATCCAGCCGAACTCGCTGGGCATTCGCGGTGCCGGGCGCGGGCTGACCTTTGCGCTGACGGGAACGGATTACGCCCAGCTTTCCGAGATCGGCGAAAGCATGGTGCAGAGCCTGCGCGACGATCCGCGTTTTGGCCGTGTGCAGCTTGGCTATGAAACCACCCAGCCGCAGTTATTTGTCGAGATCGACCGGGGGCTGGCTTCGGACCTTGGGATCGACATCAGCGGTCTGGGCGCGGCGCTGCGGGCGATGCTGGACGGCAGCGCGGTGGCGGATGTCTTCCTTGGCGATACGAGTTACGAGGTGCAGATGCTATCGACCTCGGACCCGATCAACGATCCGGGCGATCTTGAGAATGTCTTTGTGCAGGCGGCGGACGGGCAGATGGTGCCGATGGCGAGTTTCGTATCGCTGGAAGAACGGGCCGTCGCGCCGGAGCTGAACCGGGAAAGCAAGAACCGGTCGGTGGAGATTTCGGCCTCGCTCTCGCCCGAGCTGTCTCTTGGGCAGGCGATGACCGAGGTCGAGGAGCTTGCATCCGGGCTGATGTCGCCGGTCAACCGCATCGTGCCGCTGGGCGAGGCGGCGGCGCTCGAGGAAACCTCGTCGGGTCTGCTGCTGACCTTTGGCTTTGCCATTGCGGTGGTGCTGCTGGTGCTGTCGGCGCAGTTCGAAAGCTTTATCTCTGCCATCGTGGTGATGGCGACGGTGCCGCTGGGACTGGCCTGCGCGATATTCGCGCTGATCTTCGCGGGCCTGAGCCTGAACGTCTATTCGCAGATCGGGCTGGTCATGCTGATCGGGATCATGGCAAAGAACGGGATCCTGATCGTGGAATTCGCCAACCAGCTGCGCGATGACGGGGCCGAGCTGTTCGATGCGATTTATGACGCCTCGACGATCCGCCTGCGCCCGGTGATGATGACGATGACATCTACAGTGTTGGGGGGCGTGCCGCTGATCCTGTCGTCGGGCGCGGGGGCCGAGGCGCGCGAGGCGCTGGGATGGGTCGTGGTTGGCGGGCTGGGGCTGGCGACGGTGTCGACCCTGTTCCTGACGCCGGTGGCCTACCTGTTGCTGGCCCGGTTCAGCCAGCCCGGCACGGTCGAGGAACAACGGTTGCAGCGCGAGCTGACCGAGGCCGGGTCGATCTGATCCATTTCTGACGTTTTGCGAGGCCGGGCGCAAAAGCGTTCATCGGACTGGCTGTGCCTATACGCGGAAAACAACGCTGGGCTGGCCAAGAAGTAGTATCTTCGCACGGGGACTAAAGCCGGAGCGCCAACAGACGCTGCTTAGCTCGCAGGCATCGACATCTTTAGTATGGAATAACCCGATGCCTTTTGAATTTTCTGAAGTTTCCGGTGACGCCAAAGATCAGAACGCACGGCCTGAACAGCGACACAAAGACAAAGAAACCAAGACATTCGAAGAATCCCGGCTGAAGCTGCTGCTGATCCTCGAATGAATGGGCCCGGTTGAGGTTTGCCGATCACGATGAACTGGCAAATGCCAACGTTCATGGGCTGGTGATGCGCTTGCACGAATTCCGCAACGCATGCGACCCGGCAACGTGGCGCGAGTTGCTGACCGAAGCACAGCGCCATTCGCTGGGCGACTGTCATTTGCAAGACCCGTTCCCATGCTGGTCCTTTGACAAGCCGCGCGGATATTCCGGGGATAGCGTCTTGCTCAACCTGCCCCTCGGTCGAGCCGCGCATCGCGGAGAGCAGCCTGCCGGGGCAGGATGCGCAGGCCGAGGTGTTCTTTGGCCGGAATCGACACATCGTCTATGCCCGGATCACCCGCAAGAGCTGAGGCATCGGCGTTTCGGATCAAGGCTGTGGTTGCGGCCCTGATCGTTCCGATGCGGCGCCACCCAAAAAAATTCGAATTTTTTTGAACCGTTGCGCCGCGCCGTTCGACCTAGTCACAGAACCTGTCGTGACGCCGTTCGCGACGATCCATCAAAGCCCGATAGCGCGGCCCCGCGTGCGGCCGGACCCATAAAGGAAAGACAAGAACGATGCCCAAGATCGGAACCATCACCTATCCCGACAATCCCTTGGCGCTGCTCAAGGACCGCAATATCGGGCCGCTTTACAAGAAGCATCTGACCAGCGTGTTCAATTCGGACGAGGTCAATTTTCTGCAGGGCAAGTTCGACGTCAAGAAAATCTACAAGGTCTACATACAGAGTAATGCGCGCAAAGGGTTGAACCTGCCGTCGAAGATGACCGCCGATGCCAAGGCTCTGGCGGACGTCGGAGACTGGAAGCTCAAATCCTGGCAACCGCTTCTGGGGGACATCGAGGAACACATCATCAATGACCTCGAGTTGAACCATAATGCCAGCTTCTTTGACTCACCGGCTTTTCTGAAGCTGCACGCGCTGCTTCTCACCAACAAGGAAGCCAAGCGGATCGCCAAGGAAGTCGGCACCAAGGACATCAAGGCGGTCGACAACGCGATCCGCGCGCTGTGCCTGTCGGAAACCACCAAGGCGAACAAGATCCTGAAGGAATCCCAAGAGCGGGAGCGCGCCATGTGGGATATCAAAAGCGTAAAGGAAAAGCCTGCCAGTCTGCTTTCCAAGATCAAGAAAAAGCTTGGCATCAAGTAGGTCACGCCCGGGACGTCGCTCACGAAGTCAAAAGTTCCGGGAGACACGGTCGGGGTGATGTGGGAATATCCCCGGCTGTCGGTCGCCCTCTGTTCGGAATTGGAAGGGCCGGACAGGGGGTGGCCTTGTTATTCGCGGCCTCGCCTTAGCTGAGGCCTGCGGGTTTGAATTTCAGCAGTACCGGCACGACGAGTTCCTCTTCGTCCACAAGGTGACGGTCGAGCATCGGCGCCATGCGGTCGAGTTCCGTCTTGACCGCGCCGCTCTTGTCGCGAAAGGCGCTGCCTGTGCCGGGATCACCGAGCAATTGGTTGGCCGCATCGGCGAAACCGTGCAGAAGCGCGTCGATCTGGTGGTGATCCTTGTCGAGAATACCGAAACCGGAAGAGATCCGTGCGTCCTGTTTTTCAAGGACTGGAAAATAGTGCATGTCCTCGATCTGGTGATGGCCGTGCAGTTCATTTACGAAACCGCCGCCGAACCGGGCGAGCTTTTGCGCGTAGAAACCCGGCTCCATATTGCCGTCGAGCGCCTCTTGCACGTCCTTGTCCATCTGTTCGATCAGCGCGCGGAACATCTGGTGCCGGTCCAGCCAGAACCGGATCAGGGCCGAGAAATTCGGATCGGCCTCCCATGCTTCGCGGGGGTATTCCGCCAGCAGGACGCGAAGCGCGTCGGGCAGCGCGGTGCGGTGGGAAAGGTCGAGATCGCTCACATGTAGTCCTGTCTGTTGTCTGCGCCGGGGGCGGTATCGGTTTGGCTTCTGGCTATCAACCCGGGGGACGGGGTGAAAGTGGGCGCGGGTGAATTTGTGCTGACATATGCAGATCTTCCGCGATAAACAGGGCGCATGACAAAACCTTGCATCATTTGTGTCGCCATCACGGGCTCGCTGCCCACGAAAGAAAACAATCCGGCCGTGCCGATCAGTGTCGAGGAGCAGGTCGAAAGCACGCAGGCCGCGTTCGAGGCCGGGGCGACGATCTGTCATGCGCATGTGCGCAACGAGGATCAGACGCCGAGTTCCGACCCGGAGAAATTCGCGCGGCTCAAGGAAGGGCTGGAAAAGCACTGTCCCGGCATGGTGATCCAGTTCTCGACCGGGGGACGGTCGGGCGCGGGCAAGACGCGGGGCGGGATGCTGCCGCTGGCCCCCGACATGGCGTCGCTTTCGGTTGGGTCGAACAATTTCCCGACGCGGGTCTATGAGAATCCGCCCGATCTGGTGGACTGGCTGGCGAGCGAGATGATCACCTATGGCATCAAGCCCGAGGTCGAGGCGTTCGACCTGTCGCATATCCTCAAGGCGGCCGAAATGCATCGCAAGGGCCAGATCAAGGATACGCCTTACGTCCAGTTCGTGATGGGCGTGAAAAACGCCATGCCTGCGGATCGGGAAGTCTTTGATTACTATATTAAAACCGTGCATCGCCTGTTCGGCGAGGACGTTGCGTGGTGCGCGGCGGGGATCGGGCCGAACCAGATCGTGCTGAACGAATGGGCGATATCCTCGGGCGGGCATGCGCGCACCGGCATGGAGGACAACGTGCGGCTGGATCGCGATACGCTGGCCCCGTCGAACGCGGCGCTGGTCGAACGTGCTGCAGCGCTTTGCGAGAAATATGAACGCCCCGTGGCGGACTGGCAGACGACCCGGGCCATACTCGGGCTGAACTGACCGGGGTGTCAGCGGCGCCGCGATAGCATTTGCACCGCTTTGATTTCCCTGCAAGGTTCCTTTGAGGAGAGGCGCAGGGAGGACAGGCATGCTGAGCGGAATACGGATTGTCGAGGTCGAAGGCATCGGGCCGGGGCCCTTTGCGGGGATGATGCTGGCCGACATGGGGGCCGAGGTCATCAAGGTGCATCGCCCCGACGGCGCGCAGTCGCCGGGGGCCGCGGATCAGGCGATCGTGGACCGGGGCAAGCGGTCGATCGTGCTGGACCTCAAGGCGGAAAGCGACCGCGAGATTTTCCTCAAGCTGGTGGCAAGCGCCGACGGGCTGATCGAAGGATTCCGCGCCGGTGTGATGGAACGGCTGCGGCTGGGGCCCGAGGATTGCCACGCGGTTAATCCAGGCTTGGTCTACGGGCGCATGACGGGCTGGGGGCAGGAGGGTCCGCTGGCACAGGTGGCTGGGCATGATCTCAACTATATCTCGCTTGCCGGAGCCTTGTGGCATGCCTCGCTGCCGGGGCAGCCGCCGGTGACGACCCCGACGCTTGTGGGCGATATCGGGGGCGGGGCGATGTACCTTGTCGTCGGGCTGCTCGCGGGGCTGCTGAATGCGCGCTCGACCGGCGAGGGGACGGTTGTCGACGCGGCGATCTACGACGGGGCCGCCAATATGATGAACCTGCTGATGTCGCTGGCGCAGCACGGTCAGTTCGTGCCGGAACGGGGCAAGAGCCTGCTGGACGGGCCGCACTGGTCGCGCAGCTACCGGACCAAGGACGACAAGTTCATGTCGGTGCAGGCGCTGGAGCCGAAGTTCTACCAGATCATGCTGACCAAGCTCGGCCTGGAAAAGGACCAGGATTTTGCCCGCCAGTTCGACAAGGACCTGTGGCCTTACCTGACCTCGCAGATGGAGAGTATTTTCGCGAGCCGCACACGCGAGGAATGGGAGGTGCTGTTTGCCGGATCGGATGCCTGCGTCGCGCCTGTGCTTACGCCTCAGGAGGCGCACCACCACGCGATGAACAAGGCGCGCAAGACATGGGTCGAACGCGAGGGCGTGCTTCAGGCCGCGCCTGCGCCGCGATTCTCGGGGCAGAAAGAGTGGTCTCCCCCTGCCGCGCCGGTTCGCGGGGCCGATACCGAGGCGATCCTCGCGGAACTGTCGAAAAGCTGAGTCCGGTGAGTGGTGGTCTTTGGTCGTTCGGATATGCGGGACGCTTTGCCTTAATCGCGGGTCAGCATGATGATGTAGAACACATGTTCGAAATGCCGGGCGGCGGTGACGGTTGCTTTGAAGGTTCCGATCCGGTGATGCGCGAGATGGCGGCAGGTGCTGGCATGCGGCACGCCCGAGATCAGAATTTCCTCGGGAGAGGATTCAATCGTGAGATCGATGCCGGCGTATTGGAACAGGCTTCGGTCCCACGGCCCGTAGCGCCCGCTGTCCAGCGACTTGCGCGCTTCCTTGTTGGCAAAGCAGACGGTCATGTCGCCATCGACGACGAGAACCGGCACGGGCAGCACTTCGAGCCCCGGCTGGAGCAGGTTGGTGGGCGTGTTCAGCGCGATGAAGCCGTCGTTTTCACCATGCCGGTCGACCAGCGGAATGATGATGCGGCGGTTCTTTGAGACGAACGCCTGCTCAAAGCTTTGGTGGATCGACAGGAGCGGCGCGTTGCGCATGGCGATGGCTTCGTAGGTGGCGGTGAGAAAGATGCCGAGGAAACCGTCGAAATCGAGCGTATTCTGTTCGGCCGAGGTGGCGGGGACGCACCAAGTTTCCACCGCCGGGCCAAATTGCGAATAACGGTAGCCGGGGGTGCCGTCATTCTTGTCGAGCAGCATCAGCCATTCGTTCATCGACCCGTAGCGATCCATGGTCAGGAGATCGCGTCGGACAGAGCCGTCGGCTTGGGCAAACCCTTGGGTGATCTCCCAGAAATTGCGTTCAACCCGCAGGTCGGCTGACCTTGGGTCGACGTTCCACGAGAGGAACGGTGGAGGGACACCGTAGCTTTCAGCCAGCCGCGTAATGCCGGAAAAGTCATCCACGGCGACCTGTTTGGCGAGAATATGCGCCAATTGAATCGGGCACCCCAGTGTGACGTTTTCGTCGAGCATACATTGCTGCTTTCACAAGAGGGAATAAGTCTGATTGTCGGCGAAGATCCGTTAACAAGTGGTTAACGAAGCCCACGCCGGCAGCTGTTTGGCGGTTAATGGCTGATTGTGACGTGGCGTCACGGCATAGTTTATGCCGCTGGTCAGTAGCCGGTCATTTCGAGATAGCCGCGTCCCTGATGGCTTCCCGCGATGCCGACCGGCCCTTCCCAATAAGCGAAACGGGTGGCCATCCATGCCTGCGGGTTCAGAGCGTCGATAATGACGTCAAGGTCGCGTTCGGGGAGTTCGACACGCCATGTGGTTGGCACCTGCCGCCCGTCTATATCCGTGGTGGTCTGCGGCGTCAGCGTCAGTGCGCCGTCAGGGATGGGCTGCGCCGAGCCATCGGGGGCGATCCACGTGGCAGAGGTGAAGTCGCCTGCCTCGTCCCGAAGGCGGAATCCCATCATCCGCGCGCCGCTGTCAAAGGAGAGCGAGAGCCAGTCCCAACCGCTCTGTCCCGCCGAAAGCGGTTGGGACGACCATTCCCGGTCGAGCCAGCCGTTCCCGGTGACTTTGACGGGGCCATCCGGTGTGGTGAGGGTGCCGCTGACGGCGTAGGACGGCTGGGAATAGTAGTAGCTGGCGGTGCCTTCGCGCGATTTGACGGAATATCCGTCCTCTCCGTGCAGAACCAGCGGCGTGTCGGCGTTTAGCGTCAGGTCATAGGCAAAATCGATGCCACGCGCGGTGAGTCTGAGGTCATCGATTCCGTCGGGTGAGGTGGCGGTCATCTGCCAGTCGTCGATATGGGCGCTGAAGGGGGCGGCGGTGACACCCGCCTGACCGATGCCACCGCGGGCAAGCCGTTCGGCGACATGGTGGCTGTTTGCGCTGGTGAGGGCGGCATGGCCCATCCAGATCTGCGGCGTATCCCAGCCCTCACCACTTTCCGGGCGCAGGGCCGAGCGGAACAGCGTCCATTGAACGCCGTATTCGGTGCCTTCCGCGTCTTGGAGCGTTGCGGTCAGGTACCACCATTCGATACGGAACGCGGGGTGGGCCCCGTGATCGGCGGGAAAGTCGAGGGCGATGCCGGGCTGCGGCAGGGAAAACCCTTCGGCATCCGCGCCAAGACCGGCAAAGCCTTTTTCGGCGCTGCCGACAGTGTCGAGGCCTTGGGCGACAAGGCCGAGGGGCAGGAGGCAGAGCAGGAAGGCGGCGGTTCTAGCGTTCATCGGCAAAAATCCGGAGCAGGGCGGCAGGCGGCAGGCGGTGCAATCGGCGCGCGGGAATGGCGGCAGCGGCCGCCCCGGCCAGCAGGGCGAGAAGGAACAGCCAGAGCCAGTCGAGAGGAAACAGATGCATGGGCAGGCGCCAGCCAAAGGCCTGCACGTTGATTACGGCCAGCAGCACCCAGGCGAGGATCAGCCCGAGCGGCAGGGCGAGGAGTGCCGTTAACCCGGCCAGCGCGACGCTGCGCAACACTTCGAGCCGGGCAAGACGCGCGCGGGTCATCCCCAGCGCCCAGACCGGGGCGAGATGCGGCAGGCGCTTGTTCCAGAGCGTCAGCAGGCTTGTGAGGATGGCGAAACTGGCGACGCCAAGGGTCAGCACGTTGAGCGCTGCGGTCACGACAAAGGTTTTCTCGAAGATATCCAGCGAGAGCGACTTGACCGCCGCCTGATCGGTGATCGCGCCGTCGGGCAGATCGAAGGTTGCCCGCAAGTCTTGGGCGAGGGCGTCGGCCCTGTCCGGGGCGATGCGGATGCCGAAACGGCGGTTTTCGATATCCGGGTAGCGGTCGAGCAGGGGGGCGAGACCGGCGATGGCCTCGGGCGCCGGGTTGCCGTAGTCGGAATAGACGCCGCCGACCTCGATTTGCCAGTTGCCGAGGTCGATGGTGTCGCCGGGCCAGATATCGGCGCTGCGGGCGAGCTGTTCGTTGATGATAACCGTCTCGCCGCGTGCAAGACGGTCCCAGAGATCGGGTGTTTGTGCGACCAGCGGCCAGTGATCGCGGTAGGTTGCGTGATCAGCCACCCCGTAAAGCTGGGCGGGTTGACCGGCGAGCGTGATCTCGGCGGCGCGGATCGGCAGGACGGCATCGGCGCGGGGGGCGAGCCATTCGGCAATGGCCGTGCCTTGGGCATCGTCCCGTGCGGTGAGGTAGAGTTCCGACATCAGCCGCTGATCGAGCCAGCCGGTAAAGGTGAGCCGGAAGCTCGAAACCATCGTGCCGACGCCGATATTGGTGGCCAGCGCCAGCAAGAGCGCCATCAAAGCGAGGGACAGGCCCGGAAGCTGGGCGTGCAGGTCGGCCCAGATCCAGACGCTCGCCGGGGCGCGGCTTGTGCGCGACAGCAGGGCAAGCGCGGTGTTCAACAGGATCGGCAGGGTCAGCGCGGCCCCCATGAGCAGACCGGCAAGCAAGGCAAAACCGCCGATCAGACCGGGCAAAAGGAAGGCCGCAAGCACGCCGGCGACGACGAGGGCGATGCCGCTGAGCGCCATGATCCGCGCGCTTTTCTGCGCGGCATCCGCCCAGCCGACGAGCCCCGCGCTGGCCAAGAGCGGCATGTGGGTGAGCCGCCAAACCCCTTGGGCACCTGCAATGGCGGTGCCGAGCAAAGCCATGCCAAGGCCGCTGGCGACCCAGAGCGGGCGCAGAGTGAGGCCGCCCGCCACCGGTGCGCCATAGAGACCCCGCAGGGTTGCGGCCACATCCGGCAAAAGCGCCGCCGCGATCAGGTAGCCGAGGACCAGACCAAGCGTTCCGGCGACCAGCGCAAGGGCAAGGAGTTCCCCCATCACCAGCGCCGTGAGGTTGCGCCGGGGCAGGCCGAGTGCGCGCAGGGTGCGCATCAGCGGGCGGCGTTGCTCAAAGGCGAGACCGACGGTGCCATTTACGATGAACAGCCCGACCGCAAAGGACAGCAAGCCAAAGGCAGTGAGATTCAGGTGGAAACTGTCGGTAAGCTGCGCCGCATCGGCCTGATTGCTGGGGGGCTGGCGGGTCAGGCCCGGTGCGATCTCTTGCAAGGAGGGCAGGCCCATTGGCTGATCGGGCAGGATCAGCAGGTAGGAGAGTTCACGGGGGCGGTTCAAAAGGCGCGCGGCGGTGGCGATATCGGTGAAGGCGGTGCCGGGGGGTAGATCGGGGGCGAGGACCGGCGGCGGCAGATCGGCATCCTCGGGGAGGTCGTCCCGGGTCTCGGCCGAGGCGAGCAGCCGTCCCGGCGGGGTCAGGATTTCATCCGGGGCAATTTCCCTGCCGCCGGTAGAGGGGATTACCGGGTAGCTCAGCACATCGACGCCGATCAGGCGCAGCCTGGCGTCGCCAAGGCGCAGCCGCCCGGTCAGAACAGGCGAAAGCTGCCAGCCCGCACGGCGCAGTTCTGCGTAGGTTTCCAGAGGGATACGGCCCGAAGGTGATGTCAGCCGATCAAGCTGGTTGCCCGCAAGCTGGGCCGCGGCGCTGGCGTAGCTGGCGCGTGCCTGCCCGTTGATCGCCTGAACCGCCGACCAGAGCCCGGTTGCCAGCGACAGGCCAAGCACCAGAACCAGCAGTTGCAGCGGTTGGCGCCGCCAGTGCGACCAGAGGGCAAGGAAGGCGGTGCGGTTCATTGCAGGCGGCCAGCGCTCAGATGCAATTGACGGTCCATTTGTGCGGCAATGCGCGACGAATGGGTCACCATGAACAGGGCGGTGCCGCTGGCCCGGACCAGATCGAGCATCAGCGCCAGCACCGCGTCGCCAGTGGCCTCATCCAGATTGCCGGTGGGTTCATCCGCCAGCAAGAGATCGGGGCGAGGCGCGAGGGCGCGACCTATGGCGACGCGCTGCTGCTGGCCGCCCGAGAGATGTTCGGGGAACTTGTCCACCTGTGGCTCAAGCCCAAGCCGGTTGGTCAGTTCGCCCAGCCACGCGGCGTCAAATCGGTCGCCGAGCCGCGCGTGAAAGGCGAGGTTCTGGGCCACGGTCATCGAGGGGATCAGATTGAACTGCTGGAACACCATCGCGACACGGGTCCGGCGAAGGGCGGCGCGTCCCTTGTCATCGAGCTGCGAGTAGGGCTTTCCGGCCAGCGTGATCTCTCCGCGGTCGAACTGGTCCAGAGCCCCGGCAAGATGCAGGAGCGTGCTTTTGCCCGATCCGCTTTCGCCTGTCAGCGCCAGGGTTTCTCCCTTGGCGAGTGAGAGGGAAATATCGGAAAAGACGGGCTGTTTCGCCTTGGGGTAGGTTTTGGCGACATCAGAGATTTCAAGCAGCACAGGGCGCGGTCCTTGCGATTTTCCGCCGATGCTCTTGGGTCAAAGGCGGCCGGTTTCCCTCAAGATGGCGCAATTCAGGGAGCCGTCAAACCCTGCAACGGAGGAATGGCGACAATGCCGCATCTGCGGGCTTGGTTCGGGCAGCCGGGGGGCCTATGTTATGGGGAACGCAGCGAAACAGGGGTGCGGTGATGAAACGTCTTACGATTGGTCTGGTTCTGCTTGGCATGGCAGCCGTTCCGCAAGCCTACGCGGCTGGCGCCAATGATGCCTGCGAAAAGCGGGCGCGGCAGTTGAGCGGCTATTACGGCAACCGCATTCCCGAGTTCAATGTCGGCCCCTTTACGGCGCGGATCAGCGGATCGGTTGCGATCGGAGTCAGCCGCAGTTCCGGCGGCGCGCAGCCGCATGTGCCGCCCGGTGCGGGGCAGGCCGCGCGCGACCGTCGCGAGGCGGAACAGCGCAAGGATTACGAGCGTATCCTCGCGGATTGCCGGCTGGGGCGCTGATCAGACCTCGGCCAGCAGACGCGCGGCAAGCAGGCTGACCCTCTCGCGGATCACGTCGCGGATTCCACCGTTGTGCGGAACGTCCCGAAGCGTGGTAAACCAGTGCTCCGGCGGGGTTTTCCCGGCGCGGCGGTTCCAGCTTAGCCCGCGTTGAATCGCCTCTGCCCCGGGGGGCAGGCGGTCGGGTATGTCAAAACCGTTGAGCGTTGCCCAGACCCCGGTCCAGAGCCGCCCGACAGACCACGGGTTATACCCGCCCCCGCCCAGCACCAGCAGGCGCGGCGCCATGTCCTTCAGCGCCGCAACTGTTGCCCAATGAGCATTGTTCGACAGCGTCAGCCGTGACAGCGGATCTTCGGCCACCGCATCGGCCCCGCATTGCAGCACCACCGCATCCGGACGGTGACTGGCGGTAGCGGGCAGGATAAGCTCTTGGAGCGCCAGCGCGTATTCATCGTCGTTCAGCCCGGCGGGCAGGGGCAAGTTGAAGAAATTGCCGCAGCCCCGATCATGCAGGGCACCGGTGAATGGCCAGCGCTTTTCTTCGTGCAGGGAAATCAGCCGGACCTCGGGGGTATCGGGAAAGGCGACCTCGACCCCGTCGCAGTGATGCGCGTCAATATCGACATAGACGATGCGGCGCAGCCCCCGTGCCCGGAGCGCCATGATCGCCAGCACCGGGTCGTTGAAGAAACAGAACCCGTTGGCGCGGTCGGGCAGCCCGTGATGGGTGCCGCCCGCAGGGTGATAGACGCGATGACCGGCGGCGACCAGATCGGCGGCAAGCAAGGCGCCTCCCGCTGACGTGGCCGGACGGCGGAACATCTCGGGGTAGACCGGGTTCGACAGGGTGCCAAGCCCGTGGCGTTCACGGATCTCGGCGGTGACGCTCTGGCTGGCCTCGGCGGTCTGAAGCGCGGCGATGTAGGCAGGGGTGTGAAAGGCCATCAGACCTGCCGGACGGATGCGCGGGCTGGTGCGGTAGACGTCACGCGGGAGCCAACCGAGCGCCCGCGACAGGTCGATTACCGTCGTCACCCGGGGAATCGCCAGCGGATGCGCGCTGCCATAGGTCGAGCCGCGATAGATCTCGGCACCGAGAAAAAGCGTCGGCTGGCGGGGCTGAGAGATCGTGTCCATGGCACAATAGCTAGTTCAGGTGGCACCGGAAAACCATTGCGCGCGCGAAATCGCGCGGATCTTGCGGCTCTCAGTGGCAACATGCACCGTGTAGCACTAGAACCTGACTATGAACCTGCCGGAAAAACATCGCTGGATGACACCGCCCAAGGCGCTTTACAAGGCGATCCTCAGGTTCAACGACAATCATGGCTGGATCCTGTCGAGCCACGTGGCCATGTCGCTGATGCTGGCGCTGTTTCCCTTCATGCTCTTCGTGGTGGCGCTGGCCGGGGCGATGTCGCGGGACGTGAACATCGACGACCTGATCCAGTTGATCTTTGGCGTCTGGCCCGATGATATCGCCGCTCCGATCGTGGCGGAGATCCGGTCGGTTCTGGCGGGCGGCAGCGTCGGTCTGGTCACGGTAGGCGGAATCCTTGCGCTGTACTTCGCGTCCAACGGTGTCGATGCGGTACGGCTTGCGGTGAGCTATGCCTATCGCGAAAGCGACCCGCGCCCGTATTGGAAGACCCGGGGGCTCTGCCTGATCTTCGTGCTGGTCGGCGGCGCCATCGTTCTGGTCGGCCTGACGGTAAGTTTCGGTCTGCCAGCCTATTTCCGCTATGTCGCGCAGGAATTGCCCGATCCGATTGCCGATCTGGCCAGCTATTCGACGCTGAAATCGCTGATTACCCTGACGGTGCTGATCTTTTCGGTATCGGCCTGCCACATCTGGCTGCCGGGGCTGCACCACCGCTTTGGTCAAATCTGGCCCGGTGTCCTGCTGACCGTGGGGCTCTGGTATGCCGCGACTTGGGGGTTTTCGATCTATCTCGCGCATTTTGCGCGCTATAGTGCCACCTATGCAGGTCTCGCCGGGGCAATGGCGGCATTGATCTTTCTTTATCTAATTGCTGCCATCCTGATCCTCGGGGCCGAGTTCAATGGGGCCCTGATCCGGCGCCGGAACGGCCGCAAGAAACCGCGCCCCTTTTCGCCGCTTCCGTGATCTCATCCGATTTACCACAAATTTTGCTACAATGTTCACGGCAATGACCCGACTTGGCCACTGTTGATGCACAATTCGATCCTAGCTTCCCGGCGAACTGATCAACGATCTGAATTGGTAAAGGGACAGGAGATGAAACAAGCGTCAGGCCAGGAGCGTCATTCGAAGCTGTTCCAGCTCTTGCATCAGCAAAGCAATTCGGCGCTGACCGCCGTCCGGATCAGCGCGAAGGATCGCGCGCTGATGGATGAAAGCGATGCGGCCGCCTTTCGCGAGATCGCGATTTCGTCGTGGAACATGCCAGCGGACTAGATCAATCTATCCGCGAAACCCGGTTGCAACGACGAATTTTTCGGAACTGTCCGCCCGAGACGCGGGCGGTTTCACGTTGGCAACCTTGGTGAACTTCTGCTTCAGCAGCTTTTGTAAATCCCCTTCTGCGCCGCCTGCAAGAACCTTGGCGACAAAGGTGCCGTTCTCCTCCAGCACGTCAAAGGCGAAGTAAGCGGCCGCCTCGCAAAGCGCGATGATCCGCAGGTGATCCGTCTGCTTGTGCCCGGAAGAGGCCGCAGCCATGTCGGACATCACCACGTCGGCCTTGCCGTCAAGCCATGTCTTCACTTGTTCATCCGCGTCATCGGCCATGAAATCCAGCTGGTGTATCTCGGCCCCGGCAATTGGTTCGACCTCCTGCAGATCGACACCGACAATGCGCCCGACTGCCTTGCCGGATTTTTCACCCAAGGCATTGATCCGTTTGACGGCGACCTGAAGCCAGCCACCCGGCGCACAGCCCAGATCTACCACCCGCGCCCCCGGCACGAGAAAGCGGAACTTGTCGTCGAGCTCGAGAATCTTGTAGGCCGCGCGGCCGCGGTAGCCATCCGCCTGCGCGCGCCGCACATAGGGGTCGTTCAACTGCCGCTGTAACCAGCGCGTCGACGATAGCTTTCGTCCGCGCGCCGTCTTGACCTTGACCTTGAGATCGCGCTGTCCGCGCCCGGATGTGTTCTTGGCCATGTCAAATCTCTCCTAGATTTCAGAGTTATCCGTTCAGGTGCAGACGGGCAAGCCACGCGGAACAAATAGAGCGAGTCGAAAGCGGAAACCTTGGGATGCCTCCGGCGGGGATATTTTATGACCCAAAGAAGCAAGAGAATGGCCACCCTTCTTTGGGTTTCAAAATATCCCGGGGTAGGCGCCCTACAGGGCGGCGGGGGCAGCGCCCCCATCACCGTTCGCAAGTTCAGAACGGGCCGTCCTCCAGTACACCGTCCGCGCTCATCTGGGCATAGAGCAGTCCCTCTCTCAGGCCGCGGTCGGCGACACTCAGGCGATCCGTCGGCCAGCAGCGCAGCAGGGCCTGAAGTATGGCGGAGCCGGACATGATTAGGGCCTGCCGATCTTCGCCGATGCGCGGATCGCGACGCCGGCCCTGGGGACCGAGTTCGAGGTAGCGCCGGATGACGCGGTCGATCTGGTCGGAGGTCATGCGGAGGCCGTCTACCTTGGTCCGGTCGTAGCGCTTCAAGCCGAGGTGGCTTGCCGCGACCGTGGTCACCGTGCCGGAGGTGCCGACGATCTGGAAGCCTTCGCGTACCTGTTCGTCCTTATAGGGGGCGAAATCGGCGAGGTTTTCCTCGAAGAACCAGCTCATAAGTGCAAAGCGGGCCGCGTCGTCCTCGACGTCCGAGAACTGATCACGCAGGGTGGCGACGCCAAGTGGAACCGAGATCCAGTCGACGACCTTGGCTGCGGGGAAGGGGCTTTCGGGCGGGTGGAAACCGGCATGCAGGCGCATGATCGCGCGCGGGCGGTCGCGATGGGGCACCGAGGAAATGTCGATCCACACCAGTTCGGTAGATCCACCGCCGATATCGACTACGAGCAACTGCTCGGTCCGGGTCGAGACCAGCGGTGCGCAGGAGATCACCGCGAGGCGGGCTTCCTCCTCGGGCTGGATGACCTCGATTTTCATGCCGGTTTCACGCTGCACCTGCCGGATGAACTCGCGCGAGTTCTTGGCACGACGGCACGCCTCGGTGGTGACCAGCCGCATGCGGCTGACCTTGTTGCGTTTCAGTTTCTGCTGGCAGATTCGCAGGGCCTGGACCGTGCGCGCCATGGAAGACCGCGAGAGACGGCCTGTCTTCTCGAGACCGGAGCCGAGCTGCACCGATTTCGAAAAGCTGTCTACCACATGGAAACCGCTGCCCTTGGGCTGGGCGATCAGCATGCGGCAACTATTGGTACCCAGATCCAGCGCCGCATAGAGGTCGGCTGGATCGGGCGGTGTAGGCGCGGGGCTTTCGACCGCTTTCGGGAACGCGCCCGCACCAGTGGGACGCTTGGGCGCCATATTTCACGCCCTCCGATTTCGAGTTGCTTCAAGGATAGGCTGTGGCGGTCGCCAACGCAAGGTTTGCGATAACGAAAGCCCGTGATGTCAGGACGCTATCATGCCGGCCAAGCTGCTGCACAGGCTTTGCCGCAACGCCGGTTTCGAAGGCTGCGGGCTTTTCAACTCTCGAATAATTGATATCGCATTTGATCTTTTAGCCGGATCGTAAAGAAGGGCATGTTTCATTATATCTGTCAGCGTCGTTCCCATCATCGGTTGTGTCGAAAACAGGCGATGGGGCGACAGGGCTCTGCCGTATTCAGGGCCATCGAGAACACGAAGGAATCACACGTTGCCCGATGTCACGATTGTTTATTGGCGGGATATCCCGGCGCAGGTCATCGTTGGCAAGGGACGTCGTGGCGCAAAAAGGCAATTGCCCGAACGTTTCGAGCAGGCCATCGACCGTGCCGCGATGAAAGTGAACGCCAAGGATAGCGATGCCTATCTGGCGGAGTGGCGCAAGGCGGATCCCTATGTGCTTGAGGGGGAGGCAGAGGCGATTGCAGAGGCCGAGGCTATGCGTCTGGATGCGGAATATGACCAGGACCGGATCAAGGCGCTGATTGAAAACGACGGGTGGGCATGATCCCGCCCTCCTTTTGGGAGGCCGCCATGGCTTTGTTGAACTTTCGGAAACGCGACGCGGTTGGATTCAAGCCGGGTAATGCGCAGGTTGAAGCCTTCTTGCAGGATTATTCGATCGAGGTGATGCCGCGCACCGCCGAGAAGGTCGAGGATTTCCGCGCGCTGCTGCCCGAGGGAACCCGCGTTTACATCGCGCATATCGACGGCACCCCCATCGAGGACATGGTCAGCACCGCGAAACGTCTGTCGCGGGACGGCTTCAAGGTGATGCCGCATTTCCCGGCCCGGATCATCAAGGATCGCGCCACCCTGGCGGACTGGATCGCCCGCTATCAAGGCGAGGCGGGGGTCGATCAGGCGCTGCTGCTGGCAGGCGGCGTGGCCGAGCCGGTTGGCGATTTCGACAGCTCCATCGCGTTGATGGAGACCGGCGAGTTCGACCGCGCGGGGTTCAAGCGGCTGCATGTGGCCGGTCACCCCGAGGGCAATCGCGACATCGACCCCGATGGCGGTTTCAACAACGTGGATGCGGCCCTGCGTTGGAAACAGAAGTTCAGCGAAACCACCGATGCTGACATGGCGCTGGCGACCCAGTTCGCCTTTGAGGCCAAGCCGATCATCGCCTGGGCGGACAGCCTGCGGGAGGCCGGGATCACCCTGCCGATCCACATCGGCATTGCCGGTCCGGCCAAGTTGCAGACGCTGATCAAGTTCGCGATCGCCTGTGGCGTCGGCCCGTCTCTCAAGGTTCTGCAGAAGCGCGCGATGGACGTGACCAAGCTGCTGCTGCCCTACGAGCCGACCGATGTCGTCAGTGAGCTGGCGGCGCACAAGGCGGCAAATCCGGATTTCAACATCACCAACGTGCATTTCTTTCCGTTGGGCGGTATCAAGACAAATGCGACCTGGGCGATTGAAAACGGCGGTGACGCCGCGCGCCCGGCGAATGATCAATAAAAGCCTCCGGAAAGGACGCCAATGACCCGCACGATTGTCGAGAGCAAAACCAAAACCGCCATTATCGGCTTTGATCAGCCGTTCTGCGTGATTGGTGAGCGTATCAACCCTACGGGACGCAAGAAACTGGCGGCGGAACTGGAAGCGGGCGATTTTTCGATCGTGGAAAAGGACGCGCTGGCGCAGGTCGAAGCCGGGGCCACCATGCTGGATGTGAACGCGGGTGTGGTTTACAACTCGAACCCCAACCCGAATGAGACCGAGCCGCCGCTCATGGTGGAAATTCTCAAGCTGGTTCAGGGGCTTGTGGATATTCCGCTGTGTATCGACAGCTCGGTTCCCGCCGCGCTCGAGGCCGGGCTTGAGGTCTGCGAAGGCCGTCCGCTGCTGAACTCGGTCACCGGTGAGGAAGACCGGCTTAAGCTGATCCTGCCGCTGGTCAAGAAATACAACGTGCCGGTGGTGGCGATTTCCAACGACGATACCGGCATCTCCGAAGATCCGGACGTGCGTTTTGCGGTGGCCAAGAAGATCGTGGAACGGGCCGCCGATTTCGGCATCCCGGCGCATGATATCGTGGTCGATCCGCTGGTGATGCCGGTGGGGGCGATGGGCACGGCAGGTTTGCAGGTGTTCACCCTTGTGCGCCGTCTGCGCGAGGAGCTGGGTGTGAACACGACCTGCGGCGCATCCAACATCTCATTCGGGTTGCCGAACCGGCACGGGATCAACAATGCCTTCCTGCCAATGGCGATGGGTGCGGGGATGACCAGCGCGATCATGAACCCGGTTGCGCTGCCGGTCACCCAGACCAAGATCGCCGAGAAAAAGGCCGAGGTCGAAGCGGCGGGGATCATCCTGCCCGAGGATATGGATGACGAGACATTCGTGACTCTCTTCGGGCTTGGGTCCATGAGTTCCAAGGCTGGTTCGGAAATGGAAGCGATCCGGGCAGCGAATTTCCTGACCAACAACGACCCGAACGGTGCGGAATGGATTCGCACCAACAAGGTCGCGCCGAAAGCCGGGCAGGAAGGTCGCGGGCGCGCCGGGCGCGCAGGCGGACGCCGTCGCCGGGGCTGATTTCGACGGCGCATGTCGTTTTACGACCCAAGCGTCGCTTTGAATATTGACGGGCGGGCCCCTGATGGGGTCCGCTCTTTTTTATGGAAATACTCAAGAACCCCTATCGCGGGCAGACCGATGCCTTGGCCGGTCTCGCCGATATTCCCTATCCCAGCGAGGATGCGGAAACCGCTGTGCAACTGACGGAGAAGCGGCCCAATGCAGCCGCCACGCCGCTGATGACACAGGATTCGCTGGCCGATAGCTGCGAGGTCGGCACGGTCTGGATCAAGGACGAACGCAACCGGATGGGGTTGGGCAGCTTCAAGGCGCTTGGCGCAGCTTATGTCATCGCCCATGACGCGGCAGAGGGTGATGTGGGCGACGTGACCTATGTGACCGCCAGCGCGGGGAACCACGGCATGTCGGTGGCGGCGGGGGCTGCGGATTACGGGGCGCGGGCGGTGGTCTATATCGCGGAAACCGTGCCCGAAGCCTTTGCCGAGCGGCTGCGTAGCAAGGGCGCCGAGGTGGTGCGCGAAGGCGCGGTTTACGAGGACAGCATGGCAGCAGCGGCCAAGGCGGCCGAAGACAACGGCTGGAAACTGCTCTCGGACAGTTCGTGGCCCGGCTATACCGAGCGGCCGCATCGGCTGATGGAAGGCTACCTTGTGCTGATGCAGGAGGTGATCGAGGCGATGCCCCGCGCGCCGAACCATATCTTTCTTCAGGCCGGCGTCGGTGGGCTTGCCGGGGCGGCAGCGGCGCTGGCGCGCAAGGCATGGGGCGATGAACCGATCATTACCGTGGTTGAACCCAAGGCGGCGCCCTGTCTGAAAGAGTCGATTGCGGCGGGGGAAATGGTCACGACGAGCGGACCGGTTTCGAAAATGGGGCGACTCGATTGCAAGGAGGCCTCCCTCATCGCCTTAAAAGGATTGGCTCGGGATGCGGATTTCTTCGCCACGATCAGCGAGGCCGAAGGCTTCGCGGGGGATGAACTGGCCGCCGGTGTCGGGCTGAAGTCGACCCCGTCGGGCGCGGCAGGTCTGGCGGCCCTTATGTCGAGCGCCGCCCATCGCGAGGCGCTGGGGCTGGATGAGCATTCTTCGGTGCTGCTGATCCTGAGCGAAGGTTCGGAATGATGGATCTGCCGCGCGGTTTTCCGGATACGGAATACGAGGCGCGGGTGTCTCGGGCGCAGGAGATGATGGCGCGGCACGATCTGGCCGCGCTGTTCCTGACAACCGAACCGGATATTCGCTATTTCACGGGTTATCTGACCAAGTTCTGGGAAAGCCCGACGCGTCCGTGGTTCCTTGTGTTGCCGGCTTCTGGCGATCCGGTGGCGGTGATCCCCTCTATCGGTGCGGCGCTGATGGGGCGCACATGGATCAAGGACGTCCGGACATGGCGCGCGCCGGATTACGAAGACGACGGTGTCTCGCTTTTAGCCGAGACGCTGGCTGAATTGGCAGGGGGCGGTAACATCGGTGTGCCGATGGGGCTGGAGAGCCAGCTGCGCATGCCGCTGGGCGACTGGATGCGCTTGCAGGGCATGTCGGGGCTGCGTTTCGTACCGGATCAGCGGATCATGTGGGATCTGAGGGCGGTGAAATCCGAGGCCGAGATCGACAAGATCCGCGCGATCTGCGCCGTGGGCGACCGGGTGTTTGCCCGCGTGCCGGAAATTGCGCGCGCCGGTGTGCCGCTGGACCAGGTGTTTCGCGACTTTCAGCGGCTTGGGCTGGAAGAGGGAGCCGACTGGGTGCCTTATGTCGCCGGGGCCTCTGGCGCGGGTGGGTATTCGGATGTCATCTCTCCCGCCGGACCCGAGCCGTTGAAACGCGGTGATGTCTTGATGCTGGACACGGGCATGCAGCGTGACGGCTATTTCTGCGATTTCGACCGGAATTTCTCGGTTGGACCAGCGGGGCAGGCTGAAAACGCAGCGCAGGCCAAGCTGATCGATGCTGTCGACGCGGCGGCCGAGATTGCCCGACCCGGCACCACCGCCGCCGAGTTGTTTCATGTGATGGATCGGCTGCTGACCGGCGGGCAGGGCTCGGAGGCGGGTCGGCTTGGGCACGGGTTGGGGATGCAGCTGACCGAAGGGCTGTCGCTGATCCCGCAGGACCACATCGAATTGCAGCCCGGCATGGTCATCACGCTCGAACCGGGTGTGGAACTGTCGCCGGGGCGGATCATGGTGCACGAGGAAGATATCGTCATCCGCGACGGCGCACCGGAATTCCTGTCAACACGCGCCGGGCGGACGCTGATCGAGCTGGAGGGCTGAGATATGAAACGGCTGGCATATGAGCTGAAGACCGACGAGGCGGTGCGCATCGGTTTGATCGTTTTGCAGGCGGATGAACGGATCGAGCTGGATTTCAGGCGGCTGATCCCCGGTGAAGTCGAGCTCTTTGTCTCGCGGGTGCCAAGCGGGCTGGATGTCACGCCCGAAACGCTTCAGGAAATGGATCAACATCTGCCACGGGCGGCGGCGCTGTTGCCGCAAGTCAGACCCTATGCGGCGGTGGGCTATGGCTGTACGTCGGGCGCGGCGCAGATCGGCCCGAGCCAGGTGGCGGCGCAGGTTCGCACTGGCGTGGCTGCCAACGCGGTGAGCGAGCCAGTCTCAGCCTTGGTGGCGGCCTGTGCGGAACTTGGTCTGAAACGGCTGGCTTTTCTTTCTCCTTACGTCGAAAATGTCTCGGATCGGCTGCGCGATGTGCTGGCCGGGCAAGGGATCGAGACACCGGTATTCGGCACCTTTGCCGAGGCGGAAGAGGCGCGGGTGGCACGGATCACGCCTGACTCGATCAAGGCGGCGGCGCTGGAACTGGTGCGCGAAAGCGGTGTGGACGGGGTGTTCCTGTCCTGTACGAACCTTGACACGCTGGACATTATCGCACCGTTGCAACGCGAGACCGGGCTGATTGTGCTGTCGTCAAACCTTGTTCTGGCCTGGCATCTGTGTCGATTGGCGGGTGTGAACATGGCGGAATTCCCGGCCAGCGAGACATTGCTTGCCGGAGGCCCGGCGGTCACGGCTGCCGAGTAGCGCGGCCCTAGAAATTGATGCCTGCGCGGGAGAGGCCCTCGGCAAATATTGCCCGGTGTTCATCCACCTTGAACGGGTAGGAGGCGGCGATCACCGCCGGGTCAAGCGAGAGACCCAAATCGGTCAACCGGTGTGCCGCATCCAGCGCGGCCTTGTGATCGCCCTGAAGCCCGGCCAGCGCGATACGCCGCTGGAGCGCGCGCCCATAACGTGGATCCCAACGCTGCGAGCGTGCCAGCCGGTCATCGGCATCGGGATATTCCCCATCGATCATATGCCAGAGACCCAGATCCGCCTCGATCACCGCCGTGTAATTGTAAAGCGGGTCGATGCGCAGCAGGCGTTTTTGCAGGCGGCGCGCCTCGGTCGGCGAGCCGGAGAAACCAGAGATACACCCGCCGAAATGATAGTTCTGCGGCGCGCTCGGGTTGAGGTCGATGGCGCGTTTCACATGGCGCATGGCGCGGTCGTGATTGTGATTGGTCCACAACTCGCCTACGGCGGCGAGCGCATGGGCTGTCCATGACCCCGGATCGATCTGAAGCGCCTGCCGTGCGGCTTCGAGGGTGCTGGTAAAGGCCTGACTGCTGTCGGCAAAGGAAAAGCCCGCCATTGCCTTTTGAAAGCGGCAGGTGGCGATAAGCGTGTAGGGCAGGTACCAGTCGGGTTCGCGTTCGCAGGCTCTCTGGGCGAGTTGTTCGGCCATGTCGAAATCAGCATCGGCGCCGCGTCCGCAGTACCAGACCGCCTGCATCGCGTAATCCCACGCGGTGAAATCGCTGGGTTGCTTGCGCATGATACGCCGAGATTCCGCGCCTTCGAGTTCGGGAACAAGGATGGTGACCACCTGCGCGGCAAGCTCTTCTTCAAGATCGACAAGATCGTCGATGTCGCGCGATAATCGTTCTGTCCATATCTGGACACCGGACAGCGCGTCGGTCAGTTCGATGTTCAGCTTGATGCGATTGCCTGCTCGCCGCATCGAGCCGCTGAGCAGGTAGCGCGCGCCGATCTGCTGGCCGATCTCGCTCATCGACAGGTCGCTGTCGCGAAAACGGAGAGAGGTATTGCGCGCGATCACCGGGAAATAACGCCACGCGCAGAGGGCCGCGCAGATTTCATCCGTCAGACCCTCGGCAATGTAGCTCGACGCTCCATCTCCGCCCGGTTCGGATATGGGCAGGACGGCGATGGCGGGGCGGTCAAAGTCGATACCTTCGGCCGGATCCGTAGCGATGGGCATGGGATCGGCAGGAATTGCCGGGGCGAGCTTGCGGACCGGTCCGACAAATCGGAAACCACGCCGCTGGACGGTGCGCACAAGGCGCTGGCTGGTGCCGTCATCGCCGATGATGCGGCGCATGTCGCGGACGCGGCCAGACAGGGCGGAGTCAGATACAATGCGATCCTTCCAGATTTCCTGAAAGATCTCGTCCTTGCTGACCACGCGATCCTGCGCCGTGACGAGAAGGCTCAGCAGCGCAAAGACCTGCGGTTCGATGGCGACAGGTTCGCCCGCGCGCCGAAGCTCGGCACGGTCGATATCCAGCTCGAAATCGTCAAAGGCATAGGTCACGGGACAATGGCCATTCGCGAGGACAAAGGGACTTGAAGGACTTGGGTGGTATCGCCCGGCACGGCGTGCGGGCGGAATTGGAGGCGTAATATCCGCAAATTTTATGATATAATGACCGAAATATCCAGAAAATCCGCTTTCCCCGCGCCGGATGTGCCGTCGCCCGGCGCGCGTTTGCAGCCATCAGAGCGGTTTCTGCAGGAAATATGCAGATAATCCCCACAAGAACGGGGCCATTCTGCAGAGGACCGCCAAGCGGCAAGGCTGACGATAGGTCAAATTGGGATCATTGATATTTTGACCCAAGGAGATGTTGCAATGAACGTAGTAACCCAACCCACTCCGGATCTTGCCGCGGTCAAGGGCCGCCAGCAGATAGTCTGGTCCAGCGGCAATTACGCTGAAATCGGGGTGACCCTGCAGATTACCAGTGAAAGGCTTGCCGAGGCGCTGGACGTGATGCCGGGGGACCGTGTGCTTGATGTGGCCGCTGGCAATGGCAACATGACGCTGGCCGCCGCGCGGCGGTACTGCAACGTGGTGTCAACCGATTATGTCGGCGCCTGGCTGCGCAATGGCATGCAGCGCGCCGAGGCCGAGAAACTTTCGGTGGCCTTCCGCGAGGCCGATGCCGAGGATCTGCCGTTTGAGGATGCCTCCTTTGATATCGTGACCTCGACATTTGGCGTCATGTTCACCGCCAATCAGGACGCAGCGGCAAGCGAACTGGCCCGCGTCTGCCGGTCGGGGGGCAAGATCGGCATGGCCAACTGGACGCCCGAAGGGTTCATCGGTGACGTGTTCCGCACCATCGGCAGCCATGTGAAACCGCCAGCGGGCGTACGCTCGCCCATGGAATGGTCGAACCCGGACCGGCTGCGGGAACTGTTCGGAAGCAATGCCAGCAAGATCGAGATCGAGAAGAAGAACTTTGTCTTCCGGTTTCAATCCCCGCAGCAATGGATCGACCTCTGGAAGGTTGCCTATGGGCCGATGCTCAAGGCGTTCGAGGCGGTCGGGCCAAGTGGCGCGGCGGCACTTGAAAGCGAGCTCGCGGCGCTGGGCGCGGCATGGTCGCGCACGTCCGAGGCGATGATCGTTCCGGCTGAATATGCCGAGGTGATCGTCCACCGGGCCTGATCCACCTTGCCACGATACTGGTCCCGCCTGATTTCGATGCGGGGCCGGTTGCAGGAAAAGGAGTATTTCGATGACCTATGCACTTCGCCCCGGCCAGATGTCCCTGTTTGACAAGTACGGCGGTCTGAGCACCCTGCGTGGCGTGATCCTCGATTTTTATGACCGTGTGCTCGACAGCGATATCGTGGGGCATTTTTTTGAAGACGTGGATATGCCGCGCCTGATCGACCATCAGACCAAGTTCTTTGCCATGCTGCTGGGCGGGCCTGCGGATTTCGCTGAAAGCCGTCTTCAGCGCGCACATGCGCATCTGGGCGTGACTCATGCGCAGTTCGATGAGGTGGCGGCGCTGCTGCGCGAAACGCTTGAGGCCGCCGGTTTCGCGTCGGATGACTGCGCGACGGTCATTCAGGCTGTCGAAGCGCGGCGCGGGCTGATCGTTGCCTGATCCGAAAGGAGATTGTCATGAGTATCCCCAATTTCACCACTGAACTCTTCCGCGCCATTGGCGTGGGCGTTGCGCTTTTCGACGCCAAGTACGAAACGCTGATCTATTGCAACCCGGCTTTTGCCAAGCTTTTTCCCGAGGCTGTTTTAGGCATTGTCCTGACTTCGCTGGTCGAAGAGCTTGACCACACAGCAGTGTCGCGCGCGCTGAAAGGCGAAACGCTGGAAATTGCAGTCAAGGTCAAACGCCGCCGGGTGACGCTGCAAATCGACGTGCGGAACGCCAGCCATCTGGAACAGCCGGTGTGGGTCGTCGAATGTCAAAACATTTCGCGCCTGCGGGAAACCGAGGCGATGATCGACAGCTATGCGTCGATGACCGAGCGTCGCACGCGTGAGCTTGAGCGCGAGAAGGTGCAGGTTGAAAAGCTGTTGCTGAACGTGATGCCGCGCTCGGTCTACGAGGAATACAAAAGCTTTGGTACGGTCACGCCGCGCCTGTTCGAACCGGTTTCGGTGCTGATGCTGGATTTCGTGGGCTTCACCGAAATGGCGGTGGCTTCGGATCCGACGGAAACGGTGAGCGAGCTGAATGACCTGTTCACGGCCTTCGACCGGATCGCTGAACTGCATGGCTGCGAGCGGATCAAGACGATTGGCGATTGCTACATGGCGGTGTCGGGGCTGCCACACAGCAACCCGGATCACGCCCGGCTGTCGGCGCGCTGCGCGAGCAGTTTCCTGAGATACCTGTCGCATCGCAACAAGACGCATCGCCATCGCTGGCAGGCCCGGATCGGGATCGCCTCGGGTTCGGTTGTGGGCTCGGTCGTGGGAACGCAGAAATATATCTATGACGTCTTCGGACCGGCGGTGAACTGTGCCGCGCGGCTTCAGTCGCAAAGCGCCCCGATGGAGATCACAGTTCTGGAGTCGTCGGCGGAAAGCTTTGGTGACGAGTTCCGGCTGGGCAATCACCGTGTCGAGAATTTGCCGGGGTTTGGCGAATGCGCGATCACGAGCCTTGAGGCGCCGGATGCGGGCATGGTCAGTGTGGCTTAGACCGGACCGGCGTAGAAACCGCCGGTCCGAAGCCTTTCCATATCCTCTCGAAGCGCTGGCCCCGCGCCGCGTCAGAGGGGGCGCTGCCCCCGCCGCCCTGACGGACGACTCCCCCGGAGTATTTTGGCAAGAGGAAAGACGGTTTCAGGCAGGGCCGGCAATGGGTCGTCTGTTCAGCGCCATCATTGGGCAGGAAATTAGATATGCCCATTGAAACACCGTGGTTTTTGATGTCACCTCTTTGAAATTCAAGCAGGAAGGGGCGAGGATGGCCGAGTTCTGGGAAATGGATGCCAGCGAAATTGCGCGGGGTGTGACAAGCCGGTCTTTCTCCGCGCGCCAGGTGGTCGAAGCGCATCTTGCCCGGCTTTCGGAGATCAATCCCCGGATCAATGCGGTGGTACAGGAATGCCCGGAGGAGGCGCTGGCCGCTGCGAATGTGCTGGATGATCGACTTGGGCGCGGCGAGGACGCGGGGCCGCTCGCCGGCGTGCCGGTGACGATCAAGGTCAACGTGGATCAGAAGGGATACGCGACGACCAACGGTCTGAAATTGCAGAAAGATCTGATCGCGAAACAGGACAGCCCGGTGGTGGCCAACCTGCGGCGGGCCGGAGCGATTATCGTCGGGCGCACCAATACGCCGGCTTTCTCGATGCGATGGTTCACCAATAATGAGCTGCACGGGATGACGCTTAATCCGCGCAATGCCGATCTGACGCCGGGCGGATCGTCGGGCGGGGCGGCGGCGGCGGTGGCCGCGGGGATTTGCGCCATAGGACATGGCACCGATATCGCCGGATCGATCCGTTATCCGGCCTATGCCTGCGGCCTGCAGGGGATTCGACCGACCGTGGGCCGGGTTCCGGCGCGCAATGCCTCGGCGCCGGATCGTTACATCGGGGCGCAGATGATGGCGGTTTCGGGCCCGATTGCCCGGAGCATTGCCGATCTGAGGCTGGGACTGGCCGCCATGTCGGTGGGCGATCCCGAGGATCCGCTCTGGATCCCCGCGCCCCTGACGGGGGAGGCTTTGCCCAGGAAGGTGGCCTTTTGTCCGGCACCGGACGGGATGGAAGTGGATAGTGCCATATTGGCGGCGTTGACGCAGGCGGCCGAAGCCCTGCGTGCGGCTGGCTGGCAGGTCGAGGAAATCGACTGTCCGCCAATGCGGGAAGCAGCCGAGATAAATGCGCAGCTCTGGATGGCGGAATCCCGCGCTGCGGCGGCCACCATTGCCGCCGAGGATGACCCCGATGCCACGGTGGTCTTTCAGCGGATGACCGCGGATTCCGCGGAGATGGACCTTGGCGGTCTGATGGCCTGCCTGCAGCGGCGTATCGGGGTGCAGCGCGAATGGCTGCATTTTCTCGACGAGTGGCCCGTGGTTCTTTGCCCGTCCTCGGGCATGTTGCCCTTCGCCCAGCAGAGCGACGTGGGTGCCCGGTCAGGGTTTGACCGCATCATGGAAGCGCAGCTTATCCAACGGGCGCTGCCGACGCTGGGGCTGCCGGGGCTGTCGGTCGCGACTGGCATGGCGGGGGATGCACCGGTTGGCGTCCAACTGATCGGCGGCAAGTTTCGCGAGGATATCCTGTTCGACGCGGGCGAAGTGATCGAGTCCGCCTGTGGTCAACCCCGCGTTACGACACCAGTTTGAAGAGAAGGAGCCGACATGGCACAGACGATTACCAAGCATGTGAAAGACATGGTCGCCGAGGCGAATGCCGTGGTTACCACCATGCCCATCGAGGAAGCCAAGGCACTTTTGGGGTCCGAGGATCATGTATTCGTGGACCTGCGCGACCCGCGTGAGCTGAAGCGCGAAGGTAAGATCCCGGGGGCGTTTTCCTGTCCGCGCGGCATGCTGGAATTCTGGATCGATCCGGAAAGCCCCTATCACAAGGATGTTTTCGCGCAGGACAAGACTTTCGTGTTCTATTGCGCCAGTGCGTGGCGGTCTGCCCTGAGCGCGCGGCTCGCGCAGGAGATGGGCTTGCAGCCGGTGGCGCATATCGCGGGCGGGTTCACGGCCTGGAAGAAAGCCGGGGGCGAGGTGGAAGAGGTCGCCTGATGTGGCCACGCACCGGCGAGTGAAAAGGATATGACAATGTCGAATGCGCATGCGCCGGGCCCGCTTGACGGGCTTCGGGTGCTGGACCTGTCCCGTATCCTTGCCGGTCCGACCTGCACGCAATTGCTGGGCGATTACGGTGCGGAGGTTATCAAGATCGAGAAGCCGGGCCATGGGGATGATACCCGGGCCTGGGGTCCGCCCTATGTGACCGGACCGGACGGGGAGCCTACGGCGGAGAGCGCCTATTACCTTTCGGCCAACCGGAACAAGCGGTCGGTCGCCGTTGATATCGCCACCGAAGAGGGGGCCGAGACGGTTCGGCAACTCGCCCGGCGTTGCGATATTGTCGTCGAGAATTTCAAGGTCGGCGGGCTTGCCAAATACGGTTTGGACTACCACAGCCTGAGCCGGGACAACCCGGGTCTTGTCTATTGTTCGATCACGGGGTTCGGCCAGACGGGCCCCAATGCGCACAAGCCCGGCTATGACCTGCTGGCGCAGGGCTATGGCGGTATCATGAGCCTGACTGGAGATCCCGAGGGCGAGCCGATGAAGGTCGGGGTCGGGGTGACAGACGTGATCTGCGGCCTGTACGCGGCGACGGCGATTTTGGCGGCGATCCGCCATCGCGACCAGAGCGGCGAAGGCCAGCATATCGACATCGCCCTTGTCGACAGCCAGGTGGCGTGGCTCGTCAATGCGGGGATAAACTACCTTTTGTCGGGGCAGGAACAGCCGCGTCTGGGCAACCAGCACCCCAATATCGTGCCGTATCAGGTGTTTGCGACAAGCGACGGGCATGTGATCGTGGCCGCCGGGAACGATGCGCAGTACAAGAGGTTCTGCGGCATTCTCGGGCGAGCCGACCTGGCGGAGGATGAACGGTTCCGGCGCAACATCGACCGGGTTACGAACCGCGATATCCTGATCGGGTTGCTTGCTGCAGAAATCCTGCGCTTTGGCAAGGCAGATCTGGTGCGCGCGATGGAAGCGGCAGGGGTCCCGGGCGGCCCGATCAACAGCCTGTCCGAGGTCTTTGCCTCGGATCAGGTCGAGGCGCGCGGCATGAAGATTTCCATGCCGGATGCGCATGCCGCTTCGGGCGAGGTGCCTTTGATCGGCAACCCGGTCAAGTTTTCGAAAACGCCGGTCAGCTATCGTCACGCGCCGCCCGCTTGCGGTGCGGACACGCAGGAGGTGCTTAACGAGTTGCTGAAGGACAGTCAGCGCTAAGCCGTTCCCGGATTCGCTGGATTGTCGCTCGGGTGGGGACGGTTTCAGCGATTGCTTCCTATTGTGCGGAACTCGAAACCGTTAAAATATGTGCAACTGCGGGTTGTGCATTTCGGGGGCGCCTGGGGGTGCCCATTTCAAACGGCTCGGCGCAGCAACTTGGGTAGTCTTTTCGCATTTGATGACCGCGTCGTTCTGTTCGGTTCGACGCAGGAAAATGCTGAAACCATACGCAAGATGTCATGCGCTTCGCGAAAAGTGTGAACGTCGCGCCGCGAGATAAATCATTTATTTTCAGTTACGTAGATCTGGGGAGTTTCATTTTCTTCTTCGGTCTGAAATCCACGGGAACCAATCATTCTTTATCCTGCGCCCTGCCGAAGTTGAGCCGAATTGGCCAAACAGACAGCGGCTTGGATGCTTAAGCACATCCCGGCAAGCCATCGCGCGTCACTTGATATTCGCGGTTTGCGAGCCATTTTCTGGGGGATAAGGGGGAGACTGACCGGGTGCGGCGGTCCGAGCCGCGCGAGAAAGCGTGACGTACCGTTAACCTTGAGGTATAGTGCCCGGGTGTCTGTATTGTTGAGTGAGAGTGATGAGCCTGCGGAAAAACGACCGTCCTGAAGACGAAGTACCAAGCTCGGATTCCAAATCCTACATGGACCGAAAACTGAGCTGGAACGCCCGGCTGGAGCTTGCGCGCCAGTCGCGCGAGCAGGTTCTGAACAAGGCCGAAGGACAATCCGTCCTGCCCGACCGCAAGCCGTGGGAAACGGCTTCGACGGACAGCGACGAACTTGACAATATCGAAAACGCAACGCCCGAAGATGCGCAGCGCATCGCCCGCGAGAACCGTGCCGAATTCCTGGCGAGAATGGCAGCTGAACGCGAGGGTGGCTCGCCGAAACCCGAAGCAAAGCTGACCTCGTTCAAAACAAAGTCCGAACGTTCTGAACCTGCCGTGTCGAAACCGTCGGGTGGCGGCAATGTTCTGCCTCTCTTTGGAGATGGGCGCGCCACCGGAGAAGACGTTGCGGAAGAAGAGGACCACATGGCAGGGCGCCGCCGACAGCCTCCGCGGGTGGGCAAACCCAGTCTGGACGATGTGACCGAGGATATGCCTGCTGCGGCGACGCAGAGCGGAACGCTGCCGATTGAGGCCGAGCGGCGCACGGCTGCGGGGTTCGTGCGGATCGTCGCCGTGGTGCTGTTGTGCCTGCTGGTCGGAGCGGCCATCGCTTTTGTCGCGGCGCGCGCGCTGGACCGGGTCGGCGATGTCTCCGCCCGGGTGGACAGTTCGGTCATTCAATAAGGTGCTCGACCGGGCACTGGTAACTGCGACCGGACTGCGCGGTAATTCTCCTGAATAAGCTTTAATTCGCCGAAAATCCGAAAGCGTGAAAAAACACGTTTGAAAAACGTGTCTTTGGACTACGTTTATTTCCAAGATATCTTTTCAAGATAAACGACTTTCGCGAAATACCAAAGCATACTCGAACGATAATTATTGCGCTTATTGATCTTCGGACGGTCGAATTCGACAGTTCGCGGACGGCTTGTCACCAAACAATGTAACCGGATTACGGCTTCTCTTAATATTTGTGTGGCACGGGATATGTCTGGCCGAATACTGACCCACCGCTCACGGGTTCTCTCAGCACGGCGATGCATATGAATTAGCGCAATGAAGGGGCCGGGGTCGGGATATCTATCCCGTCGGTGGCGGAAGACTGGAATGACCCGGATTGTGTGGACGAATTGATCCGGGAGAACTCACGAAAGATCCTGAATTGATTGACCGGATTGCACCACACGGTTCTATCGGTGACGGATCATTGGAATTGATCGGGCTGTCCAGTTTTGGCGATGCCCGGAATGGCTGAAAGGCCTAAATGATAAGGACTGGTCCGGGGCTTCCCGGGCCAGTCCGTTTTATTTTCCCGGATCAGAACGGGCTGTCAGGGTAGTAGAACTGTTCTGCGTTCTCTTGGGTTACCAGCACGGAACCAATGGTGAAGGTACCGGCAACCGGCGCGTTCGATGTCAGGCCAACGGCCGTCATTTCAATCGCGGTTGCAATCATCGACGGCGGGTAGGTCACGTCGGCGGGGATCATGCTGTCGCCATCCATCACGCGCTTGATCATTTCCTTCATGCCCGCACCGCCCAGCACGAACTGAACGTCATCGCGACCGGCAGCATCGATGGCGGCAAGAACGCCAACGGCCATGTCGTCATCCGAGGCCCAGACCGCATCGATCTGGTCGTACTTCGACAGGAAGTCCTGCATCACGTTAAAGCTGTCGTCACGGTTCCAGTTGCCGTGCTCCATGCCGATGATCTCGATGCCCGAGCCTTCGATCGCTTTCTCAAAGCCTTCGACACGCATGTTGTCGATAGTGGTCGGGATGCCGCGCAGGACGACGATCTTGCCGCCGTCGGGCATCTTCGAAGCCATATATTCGCCCGACACCGTGCCAAAGCCAGCGTTGTCGCCTGCGACATAGAGGTCCTCGATACCTTCGACGGACAGACCACGGTCAACCACCGTCACCCATGCACCGCTATCGGCAACCGCCTGAACCGGCGGAGTCAGCGGATCGGATTCGAAGGGCAGGACCACCAGCGCCGAGATATTGCGCGTGGCGACCATGTCCTCGATGTCGTTGACCTGCTTGCCCGCATCCGATGCGGTGGCGAGCACAAAGTCGAGCTGCGGATAGACTTCTTCCAACCGCTCTACGGTTTCCTGTGCGTGGTAGTTCATGCCACCGGCCCAACCATGGGTTGCCGCCGGGATCGAGACACCGATCACCTTGGTGTCCTGCGCATAGGCTGCGCTGGCACCAAGCGCGATGGCTGCCGCCCCTGCCAGAATGTTTTTCATGTAGCTCATGTCTTACCTCCCTTTCGAGTATTGACGCGCGGGCCTCAGCCCTTCGCTTTGGCTTCCCGCTGCAGGATCACTGCGAGAATGATGATGACGCCCTGGATCGCGCCGTTCAGGTATGGCGATACAAGGTCGGTCAGGTTCAGAATATTGTCGATCAGGCTCAGGATCAGGACGCCGATCACGGTGCCCCAGACCCGGCCAAAGCCGCCCTTGAGCACGGTGCCGCCGATGATCACGGCCGCGATGGCTTCAAGCTCCCAGAGCACGCCGGTCGAGGACGAGGCCGAGCCAAGGCGCGGCACATACATGATCGTCGCGACCCCCACCAGCAGACCAAGCAGGGCGTAGGTGATCAGCCGGGTGCGGTTAACGTTCACGTTGGAATAATGGGCCACGTGCTCGTTCGACCCCGTCGCAGCGCAATGGCGGCCGAAACGGGCGCGGCTCATCACGATTTCCCCGATGATGACGACCAGCGCGAATACGATGATCGGCCAGGAGATACCGAGAATACCGTCGAAATAGACCGGGCGGTAAAAGGTGCGCAGCCCGAAGTCGAGGCTGAGCGTGCCGCCATCGGCGAGCCATGTCACAAGGCTGCGGTAAATGCCCATGGTGCCGAGGGTTACGATAAAGGCTTCGATGCCCACGGTGGTTATCAGAAAGCCGTTGAGAAGCCCGGCAAGGATACCGGCGACAATCGCCACGAGCATTCCAAGCAGGATGATGGGCACACCGACGCCCATACTGGGCAGCGCCGCGTTCATCACAAGGATCATCAACCCGGCGATAAAGGCCGCCATCGACCCGACCGAAAGGTCGAGCCCGCCGGCGGTGATCACAAAGGTCATGCCCACGGCGATGATGCCGATAAAGGCGGATCGGGCCAGCACGTTGGTGATGTTGGCCGCGCCAAGGAAATTCGGGTTCAGCAGGGCGCCGACCACCACGAGCAGGACCAGCGCGAGGATCGGGCCCAGTACGCTCATCGAGGGCAGGGCGCGCCCGCTTTGCTTGCTGTTCGTCGTTTCAGAGGTCATCAGGCCAGTTCCTTTTTCGCGCCGTATTCAGTTGCCCCTACGCCCATGGCGAGGCGGACAATGGCGTCTTCTGTTATGTCTTTGCCGCTCAGCGTGCCCGCAATGCGACCGGTGCGCATGACGGCGACCCGGTCGGCCATGCCAATCAGCTCCTGCATTTCGGAAGAGACCATGATGATCGCATGGCCTTCGTCCGCAAGACGGCGCAGGAATGCATAGATCTGCTGCTTGGTGCCGATATCGATGCCGCGCGTCGGCTCATCTACGATCAGGATCTTCGGTTCCGACTGCATCACCTTGGCAAGCAGCAGTTTCTGCTGGTTACCGCCCGAGAGATTGCCGACCTTCACGTCCCGTCGTCCTGCACGGATGTCGAAATCCTTGATCGCCTGATCCAGCGCTTTTTCCTCGGCGCTGCGGTCGATCAGCAGCGTGCCGAACTTGGGCAGCGCCTGAAGCGTCAGGTTCTCGCGCATGCCCCGTTCCAGAAGCAGACCGCGCAGCTTGCGGTCTTCGGTCAGGTAGCACAGCCCGTGGGCCAGCGCGTCAGAAGGTTTGCGGATGCTCACATCCTGCCCGTTGATCTGCATGGCGTCACGTGTGGCGGGGCGCAATCCGCACAACCCCTCCATCGCCTCGGTGCGGCCCGAACCGATGAGGCCCGCGATGCCGAAAATCTCGCCGCGATAAAGATCGAAAGAGATGCCTTCGGCAAAGCCGGGCACATCCAGACCGGACACGGAGAGCGCCAATTCGTTCTCCGCTTCCTCGCGATGCTTGGGGTAGAGGTCGGACACATCGCGTCCGACCATGGCCGTGGCCATTTCGTCCTCGGTGATGTCCGACGCGGGGCAGGCGCGCACGACCGCCCCGTCGCGCATGACAGTGACCTGATCCGCGATCTCGGCAACCTCGCTCAGCTTGTGGCTGGTGAAAAGGATCGCGGTGCCTGCCTCGCGCATGGCGCGGACCTGTTCGAACAAGATACCCGCCTCACGGTTGGTCAGAACGGCGGTGGGTTCGTCCATGATGACAACCCGCGCATCGCGGCTCAGCGCTTTGGCGATTTCCACCATCTGCTTGTCAGAGTTGGACAATTTCGACACAGGCGTATCGGGATGCACACGGCATTTCACCCGGTCGAGATAGCTGCGCGTCAGGCGCCGCATCTCGGCCTTGTCCAAGAGCCAGCCCTTGCGCAGCTCGCGCCCCAGAAAGATATTCTGCTCGACCGTCAGCTGTTCGGCGAGGTTGAATTCCTGATGGATCATCACGATCCCGGCCTCTTCGCCTTCATGCAGACTGTCGAAGGTTACCTCTTTCCCGTCTAGCAGTATCTTGCCGGAAGTGGCGGGCTGATAGCCCGCCAGGATCTTCATCGTCGTCGATTTGCCCGCCCCGTTTTCACCGATCAGCGCATGGACCTCGCCTGAGCGCAGCGCGATGTCGATGCCATGCAGCACCTCGATCGGGCCAAAGCTCTTGCGGATATCGCACAGTTCGAGGGTGGGTGTGCTCACAGTTTCACCCATGTCGCGTTGTTCTTCGACGACTCCACGCAGGCCAGCACGAAACGCATCCCCTCCATGCCATCGGCAATGCCGGGCAGGGGGCCCATGGCCGCCTCGCGGTCGCTGCCGCCCTGGACCGCGCGAATGGCATCGGCGGCGGCGGTGTAGATGTTGGCGAACCCTTCCAGATAGCCCTCGGGATGGCCCGGAGGAATACGGCTTACGGCATTGGCTGCGTCGATTGCCCCGGCGCCGTTGCGTCGGATCAGGCGGGTCGCTTCACCATGCGGCGTGAACCACAAGTAATTCGGGTCTTCCTGCGCCCATTCCAGACCGCCCTTGTCGCCGTAGACCCGCAGCTTAAGCCCGTTTTCATTGCCCGGCGCGACCTGCGAACACCAGAGCATCCCGCGCGCGCCGTTGTCGAAGCGCAGCAGGACGTGACCGTTGTCGTCCAGCGAGCGACCCGCGCCAAAGCTTTGCAGATCGGCCAGCAACTCGCTGGTTTTCAACCCGCTGACAAAGGAAGCGAGGTTATAGGCATGGGTGCCGATGTCACCCGTGGCCCCGCCCGCGCCGGAGCGCGCCGGATCGGTGCGCCATTCGGCTTGTTTCACGCCTTCGGTTTCCACTGGATCGGTCAGCCAGTCCTGCGGGTATTCGACCTGCACGAGGCGGATCTTGCCGATATCCCCGGCCTCGACCATCGCTTGCGCCTGACGCACCATCGGATAGCCGGTGTAGTTATGTGTCAGGATAAACAGGGACTTGGAGCCCGCAACGGCCTTTTCCATCGCCTCGGCATCTTCCCATGTCGAGGTCAGCGGCTTGTCGCAGATCACATGGATGCCGCGATCAAGGAATGCCTTGGCCGCCGGGTAGTGTACATGGTTGGGTGTCACGATGCTGACCGCTTCGATGCCGTCCTCGCGGGAGGCTTCGGCCTCGGCCATTTCCTCAAAGCTGGCATAGCTGCGGGCGGGGTCCAGCCCCAGCGCTTCGCCGCTCTTCCTGGCTTTTTCGGGGGTCGAGGATAGCGCCCCGGCCACCAGTTCGAAACGGTCGTCGATACGGCTGGCGATGCGATGCACGCCGCCGATAAACGCGTCGGCGCCACCGCCGACCATGCCCAGCCTGATGCGTTTGCTATCGCTCATCTCAATCAATCCCCAGCATCTTGCGGTTTGCGGCGTCATCGGTGCCCCCGTCGACGAAATCGTCAAAGGCATGGGGCGTCACGCGAATGATGTGATCCTTCACGAATTGCGCGCCCTCGCGGGCACCGTCCTCGGGGTGTTTGATCGCGCATTCCCATTCGACAACGGCCCAGCCGTCGAAGTCATTGGCCGCCATCTTGGAGAAGACCGCGCCGAAATCGACCTGACCGTCGCCAAGGCTGCGGAAGCGTCCGGCCCGGTCGACCCAAGGCTGATAGCCACCGTAAACACCCTGACGCCCGGTCGGGTTGAACTCGGCATCCTTGACGTGGAACATCTTGATCCGATCCTTGTAGATGTCGATATTGTCAAGGTAATCAAGGCATTGCAGGACGTAATGCGACGGATCGTAAAGCATGTTGCAACGGGCATGCCCGTCCAGACGTTCAAGGAACATCTCAAAGGTCACGCCATCATGCAGGTCTTCCATCGGGTGGATTTCATAGCAGACATCGATGCCGCATTCCTCGGCGTGGTCCAGGATCGGACGCCAGCGCGCCGCCAACTCGTCAAAGGCGGTTTCCACCAGCCCGGCGGGGCGCTGCGGGAAAGGATAGATGAACGGCCAGCAGAGACCGCCGGAGAAAGTTACATGCGCATCGACGCCAAGGTGTTTTGACGCGGTCAGAGCTTTTTTGACCTGCTCCGCCGCCCATTCGGCGCGTTCCTTGGGCTTGCCCTGAACTTCGGGAGCGGCGAAGCCGTCGACCCAGGTGTCATAAGCGGGGTGGACGGCAACCAGCTGGCCGAGAATATGTGACGAGAGATCAGTGACTTCGACACCGTTTTCGCGCGCTTGCCCGGCCCATTCGTCGCAGTAATCCTTGGAGCTCGCCGCCTTGTCGAGGTCGATCAGCCGCGATTCCCAGACCGGCACCTGAACGCCCTTGTACCCGGCGTCGGCGGCCCATTTGGTGATCTGGTCCCAAGAGTTGAACGGCGCTTCGTCGCTGGCAAACTGGGCGAGGAAAAGGCCGGGGCCCTTGATCGTCTTCATTGGTCTATCTCCTTGAGAATTCGAGATTTTGAGGCATGTCCCGATGCCGTTCCATTAACGGTATGGCCGGGGCGCACAAAGGAATCCCTGCCATGAGGCGGCAGGTTTTCCTTGAAATAAACGGTGGGCAGGATCGGGTCCGTGACATCGGGCATACGCCGATCAGCAATGCTGCGCAGGCAGCTCAGGGCGTTGGCGATCTCGACTTCGGGGCGCTGGTCGATGATGGCATCGATCACCCCGTCCTCGAGCGCTTCGCGTGCTTGGGGCACGATGTCATGCAGCACAACAATCGGCCGGTTCTGTCCGTCAGGCAGGGAGCGCAGCACGCGCAACAGGCCCGCATTGCCGCCGCCGACGCTGTAAACAGCTGTTATGTCATGAGAATTTTTGAAGATGGGTCGAAGCTTGTTCTCGACGATCTCGTGTTCGTCCCGGCCGATGATGACCGGCGCGATGTCCAGATCGGGGTAGAGGGCCGTCACCGTTTCGCGCATGCCCTCAAGCCGTTCGGCGTGGTCGGGTGCCGATAGCGCCCCGACGATGGGTAGCACCCGGCCGCCCGCGCCACCGTGGCACAGGCCGATCAGACGTCCGGCGGTCTGGCCCGCCACGCGATTGTCGATCCCGATATAGGCATCGCGCGGCGCGTTCGGCGCGTCCGACACAAGCGTAAGAACGGCAATCCCGGCAGACCGAAGCTCGGCGATCTTCTGGGCGACGATGTCGTCGTCGGTTCCGACGAGAGCGACGCCGTCGATGCCGGTTTGTGAAAGGATATCAAGGCGTTCGCACAAGGCTTCGCCATCGAACGCGGCGATTCCCTCGATGCGCAGGTCGATGCGGTCGGCCAGCAACCTGATGCGTTCGGCTTCGAGAATGGCGCGCAATTGCTGAAAGAACTGGTTGGTGCCGGTCGGTATGATCGCGGCAAAGCGATAGGTCTTGTTCTGGGAAAGGTTTGCCGCCGCTACATTGCGCACATACCCCAGCTCATCGATGGCTTTGCGCACCCGTATCACGGATTTCTCCGCCACGCCGCCCCGGTCATTCACCACGCGATCGACGGTCGCATAGCTAACGCCCGCGCAACGCGCGACGTCCGACAATGTCGGTAGGCGACTCTGCATGGACTTCCTCCCTGCGCCTAATAAAATGATCAAAATGATGGTCGTCAATCTTTTTTTGAGAGACGTCTATCAAATCGCCCGCTGTCGAAAGGAGAGGGAGAGCCAACAACGGCTAAAGCCGGGCGAAATGCCCGGCACAAGCCCGTACACCCCCTGTACACCCCCCGTACATCGCAAGGGCACCGGCGCGGCGAAATCAGTTCGGGAATGGGGGAGGAAGGTCAGGCGGTTTCGAGATAGCTCTGGTATTCGAAATCCGTCACATGCTGGGTGAACCGGCGCAGCTCCTGCATCTTGCACTGGGTCAGCATGCGTTTGAGCAACTTTGAATAGACCTGTTCGACGCCGGTACTGTCCGAGAAGGCCTCGATCGCCGAGGCCCAGTCGAGCGGCAGGTTCTGGAGTCGTTTGGAATAGGCGTCGCCTTCGATCGGCTGCGGCGGCACGGCCTTGGATTCGATGCCCAGCAGCGCGCCGCCAAGGATGGAGGCGATGACGAGATAGGGGTTCGCGTCCGAACCGGCGACGCGGTGCTCGATCCGGCGGGATTTGTTGTCGCCGCCGGGAATGCGGATCGCGGCGGTGCGGTTTTCATAGCCCCAGGCCACCGCCGAGGGCGCGTGCGAACCGGGCAGGAGCCGGCGATAGGAATTCTCATGCGGGGCAAAGATCAGCGTGTGATCCTGCATCGTCGAGAGCATCCCGCTGACCGCGTGAAGCATCGTGTCAGTGCCGCGCGCGCCACCATCGTCGAAGACATTGCGTCCTTGTTCGTCGATCAGCGAATAGTGCACATGCAGCCCGCTGCCGGAGCGGTCGCCATAAGGCTTGGCCATGAAGGTGGCGCCCATTCCGTGCCGCCGCGCGACACCCTTGACGAGGCGTTTGAAAAGAACCGCATCATCCGCCGCTTTCAGGGCATCGCTGGAATGCTTGAGGTTGATTTCGAACTGCCCGGCGCCGTTTTCGGAAATGGCCGCATCGGCGGGAATATCCTGCAGCGCGCAGGCATCGTAAACGTCGTCGAGGAATTCTTCGTATTTCTGCAATTCGTCGAGCGAGAGCGCACCGGCGGTTTCCGAACTGCGCCCCGAGCGGGGGGCGCGGGGCGCCGAGGGGGCGCTTTCGCTGTCGTCGTAGAGGTAGAATTCAAGCTCGGTCGCGACCACAGGCGTCAGGCCGTGCGCCTTGTAGCGCGACAGGATTTCGGCCAGCGCGCGGCGCGGATCGCCAAGGAAAGGTTTGCCGTTCTCTTCGCGCATCCAGAGCTGTGCAAAGGCGCTTGGGCGCGAGGTCCAGGTGGAGATGCTGACCTTGCGGTCGATCAGGTCGCAGAGCCCGTCGGCATCGCCGGTTTCAAAGACCAGTTCGCTGCCCTCGACATCCTCGCCCCAGATATCGAGACAGAGGATGGAAAGCGGCATCCGGATTTCGCCGCGACCGATTTTTTCGATCTGGGCGCTTGGGATGCGCTTGCCCCGCATCGCACCGTTGAGGTCGCAGACACAGGCATAAACTGCGTCGAATTCATTTCGCTCTAGCAAGGCGTTGTTCCATTTCCGAAGGTTGATCTTTGGCCGCTGCGACCGGTGCGCGACTTTATCCCCGACATGGATTTATTGTCAAAGATGCTGAGCCGAGTATGCTTTCGATCCGAAAGAACCATGGTCAGCGCCGACCGAAGGCGCACAGTGCCGCGCGAAAACGGATTTTTTAGAGGCCGCTTAAAGAACTGGTAAATGACACGGCGAGCCGGGACAGACGGACGCAGGGTATTGCGGCCGGAACTGATCCGGTGACAGCGGCGATTTGTGCATATGGGCAGGCATATGGCGGAGAGACAGGGATTCGAACCCTGGGACCCCGTGAAGGGTCAACGGTTTTCGAGACCGCCCCGTTCGACCACTCCGGCACCTCTCCGCGGGGGTCTGTGGAGCCTGCGTGTAATCGGTCATGCGGCGGGTGGCAAGGGCGTTTTTTAGGTTTCCGCCGATTGCATTTTTTTTGATTGCCGGTGCCGCGAAATGCCTTACGGTTCATTGCATGATACAGTTTTCGCGCGTACCCGTTTCGCCCCGCCTGCTGCAGATCGCTGCCATTCTTGGTCTCGCGGTGATGTGTCTCTTTGCTCAGACCGCCAACGCGGCCAATCGCGAGCGGGTGCAGGCCTTTCTGACGACGACCGGATTTGACGTGGCGCTGGATTCAATCGCGTTTTCCGCCGCTTCGGCCCCGCAGATGTTGGGGGTGGAACCAGACGCCTTCGGGTCGGACTGGAACCGGGTGACGGCACAGGTCTTCAAGCCGGAGATCATGCGCGATATCGCGCTTGATATCCTTGAGCAGACGCTGAGCGATGAAAACCTTGATTTTGCGGCGGGGTTCTATGCGACCGATCTGGGGCAGCGGCTGGTCGAGGCCGAGAACGCCTCGCACATGCAGGATGACGATGACGCCAAGATGAAGCAAGGCAACGAGATCCTTGCTGAACTGGCCGAGAATAATCCGGACCGGCTTGAAACGTTGAAGCGGATGAACGCGGCGATATCCTCCGTCGATTCAAGCCTGCGGGCCCTGCAGGAGATTCAGGTACGCTTTCTGATGTCGGCCAGCGCGGCCGGGGTTGTCGAGCTTCAGCTTGATGCGGATGAGCTGCGGGCGATGATCGCTGAAGACGAGGAACGGCTGCGTGTCGTGCTTGAGCAATCGGCCATGTCCGGGTCCGCCTATACGTATCGCGATATTTCGGACGAAGACCTGCTGGCCTATACCGAAGCGCTGGAAAAGCCGCAGATGCAGGAGGTTTATGAACTGCTGAACGCGGTCCAGTACGAGATCATGGCCAACCGTTTCGAAGTGCTGGCGGCCAAGATGGCCGACCTGCACCCCGGTCAGGACATCTGACATGAGGAAATGGGCCAGACGTTATGTGATCGCCGCGGCGCTGTCGCTTGTCGCGCTTGTTCCGCTTACTGCAAGCGGTGCGGGGGACATAGACGAGCTGAGCGATGTTCTTCTGCTCGGCGACGTGATCAAGGTTCTGCGAGTGGAAGGTCTGCGCTATGGCGAGGGGCTGAACGACGACCTCCTGTCTGGCACGGGCGGGCGTTATTTCTCGGACAAGGTGGAACGCATCTATGATCCCGAGGCGATGTTGTCGGTGCTCGAAGCGAGCCTTGAAAAGCGCCTGACGCCCGAGGAAACCCGCGCCGCGCTTGATTTCTTTGGCAGCGATGCGGGGCGGCGTATCCTGCAGCTTGAGATCAGCGCTAGGGTGGCGATGGTCGATCCTGCGGTAGATGAGCTGGCCGATGCGATCTATGCCGAGGCGGTGGCGGATGAAAATGCCCGGGTCGATGCGATCACCAGCTTTATCGAGATCAACGATTTGAACGAGCGCAACGTGACCGGGGCGCTGAGTTCGAACTATCATTTCTTCAACGGTCTGGTCGAAGGCGGCAGCCACAAGATGAGCGAGGCCGAGATCCTTGACGAGGTCTGGTCTCAGGAAGATGCGATCCGCGCCGATACGCTGGGCTGGCTGCAGAGTTTCCTTTACATGGCCTATGGGCCGCTTAGCGACAGCGAGATGCAGGCCTATCTCGATTTCTCGGAAACCGAGGCGGGGCAGGCGCTGAACGGGGCGTTGTTCGACGGGTTCGATGCGATGTATCGCGAAATATATTTCGCGCTTGGCCTTTCGGTGGCCGAGGCCCTGCAATCGAGCGAATTGTAAGCGTTTCCCGGCTGGGAATGAATTCTCAAGGTACTGACTGATGCAAAGTGACGAGCCAACCGCCGCGCGGCCGACAACCTATATCGAGGCGATGCCTGTGAGGGGGCGGATATCGCGGGCACAGCCCAAGGGTCTGCCAATCATCAACCTTGGCTATAACGAACTGCCCTATGGGCCGACACCTGCCGTGGCTGCGGCGATCGAAGCGACCGGGCATCGGGTCAACAGCTATGGCGGCCCGGGCTGTGACGGGCTGCGCGCGGCGCTTGGCAAAACCTACGGGCTGGACCCCGAGAGCCTGATCTGCGGCAATGGCTCAGAAGAACTGCTGGATGTGATCGGGCGCAGCTTTGCGCGGCCGGGGGACGAAATCCTGATTTCCGAATTCGGCTATATCCAGTTCCAGATGGTCGCGCACCGGGCGGGGGCCGATCTGGTCAAGGCGCCCGAGACCGATTTCACGACCGATGTGGATGGTATCCTTTCCGGGGTCAGCGATTTCACCAAGGTGATCTTTCTGGCCAATCCCAACAACCCGACGGGTACCGTGCTGCCGCTGTCGGAACTGCAGCGGCTGGTGGATAACCTGCGCGCCAATGTGGTGCTGGTGATCGACCTTGCCTATGGCGAGTTCACCGGCGAGGACTATTGCAACGCGGTCCATGCGATGGCGCAGGGGCATGACAATGTCATCGTGACGCGCACCTTTTCCAAGGCCTTCGGGCTGGCCGGGCTGCGGGTCGGCTGGGCGCAGGTGCCGGCGTGGATGCTGCCGGGGTTCTATGTCACGCGCGGCATGGGCAGCGTGAACAACATGGCGCAGAACGCCGCCATCGCGGCGCTTGAGGACATCGATCTGGTGCGCGAGCGTGTGGCTGAGATCGTGTCCGAGAGGGACCGGGTCGCGCTGGCATTGAGAGGCATGGGGGTGAGCGCCACGCCGAGCGGGTCGAATTTCCTGATGGTCACGGTCGACGGGCAGGGGCCGGAGGTGACCGAAGCCTTGGTCGAATACCTGTTCGACGAAGGCGGGTTCGTGGTGAACCGGACCCGCGAGGCGGGTCTGGAGCATTTCATGCGCTTTTGCCTTGGGACGCCGGAGCAGAACGATCAGCTGCTGGATTGCGTGCAGGCCTTTGTCGGGCAGACTGTCGTCTGAAGTCAGTCCGCCGCCGGAAGCGGCAGCAGATGCGTGACCCCGACAGCAGCGGCGCGGGCCAGATCAAGGTCGAGCGACATCGGGATATATTCGCCACGTCGCCAGAGCTGCGCCATGTCATCGTAGTGGCGTGACAGGAAATGGCCTGACTGCCCGGTTGAGATGATAAAGACGGAACTGTTCGGGTCGGTAAAGTCATAGACACCGCGATAGGCCGCGCCGTGCACGTTTTCGAACGGGTTCGGACCGGTGGCGGAGGTCAACCCGCGTTGCAGGGTGTTGTCACCGCCGCTTGTCGACTGGCGGATGTTAACGAAATAGCGCAGCAGGGGCACTTCGCCCAGGACCGGGTGGTCGTGGGTTGCCTGATGCGCGTCGCCCCAACGCAGAGTTTCCAGCGCGGTGCCGTAATTCTCGCCGATCCAGACCAGCGCGTCGTCCAGCGCAAGGCGCGACATCTCGGTGCAGGTTTCCACGGGTGCGCTCTGGCGGACATCGCACCAGACCGAAGCGCCGTCGACGTCGCGGTAGACCCGCTCGATGAAGAGCGGATCGACGCGGTTGAATTCATTGGCGAGGGGCCCAAGTTCGTCGCGGATCAGCCGCTCCTGAAGCGCACGGACCCATGCGGCATAGATCAGCGGTTCGGGCAGGTGTTCGTTCATCTCGCCGTTCCAGTCGGCCAGAAGGTCTAGGGCGATCTGGCGCTGACGTTCAGGTGTGCCATCGGGTGCCGCCTGACCGGTGTACCAGAGATCGGCGCCGATCAGCGGCAGCAGCGAACGCGCGGTAAAGCTGACCGTATCGAGCTGCGCCTCGATGAAACTGTCGCGGGTATGGACCTGCCGAGACTGCATGAGCCGCTGCCAGCGCTTGATGCGCTGGGTATCGCCCCATTTGAACGAGATGTGATTAGGGAAGGGACGTTCGACCGTCTTGTTATTCGTATTGCCAAGGATGCCGCCGCGCGGGCTTACGAATTCGGGGTTCGATTCATAGGCCATGCGCCCCTGCCAGCGGTTTTCGGCGCGCCAGCCCTGGCTGGGCAGGCGGCCCTGGCTTTGATGCCGGGGGTCGCGACGGGGATTGGCCCCGATAGTTTTCATCGCGATGGTTTCCTGATCGGCGAGCATCAGGTTCTGCGCCGGGGCGACATAGGCCTCGGCTTTTTCGATGGCCTCGGTCACGGTGGCGGATTTCATGATCCCGATGGCGGCGCTGAGCGTCGTGTCGCGCGGGCTGAGCACGGTCCAGGAGAGGGCCGCCACGTGACCGGGGGGCGTGATGGTATCAAGGTTGAACTGGCTGCCCGGCAGGACGGGGCCATTCTCTGTCCAGCGCAGGGTGAGGGTGATCGGCGCCTCATCCTTGATCTCGATGATCGACGGTCGCTTTTCAAAGGGCTTGTAGCCATCCGGGGTCAGGTATTCCTCGGGGTTGTCCGGGTTCAGCTTTTCGATGAACAGATCCTGATCGTCGAGATAGGCCGAGGTCAGCCCCCAGCCAAGCCGCGCGCTGCGCCCGGTCATGACAACGGGAATGCCGGGGATAGTGCCGCCGATGACGCCACCGGTGTCAAGTTCGAGCCGGGCGAGATACCAGATCGAGGGCGCGGAAAAGCCAAGATGCGGGTCGGAAGCGAGCAGGGTGCCGCCGGATGCGGACCGCGAGGGGGCGGCGCTCCACGCGTTCGAGGCGCTGGCCAGACCATTTTCGGGGATCGGCGACAGCGGCGACGCGGGCAGGTCGGACCCTTGGGCATAGCGCGGCAGGCCGGGGAAAAGCTCGGCATATTCGGGCAGTGCGGCGATGCCGCTGCCGGGCACGTCGGGCAGGATGTCTTTCAGCCGGTCCGCGTCATCGAGCATCAGCGAGGTGCGCGCGCGCAGAACCTCGGATTCAAGCTGTACCGAGAGGCGCAATCCCATCAGCTTGACGATGGCGAGGGAATCGCCCGGCTGCCAGGGCGCGACCGGGGCGTTGAAAATGAACATCTCGGGCGCGCCGCGGCCAAGGGCGCGGTGGTTGATTTCGGCCAGTCGTGCGTTCACGCCGGCCGCGTAGGATCTGAGCGCATCCAGTGTCTCGGCATCCTGCGAGGCGACCGATTGCTGGGCCAGCCGGTAGATGTCGAGACGCCGGATCAGCCGGTCGATCTTGACCGTGCGCGGGCCGAATATCTCGGAGAGCCGCCCCTGCGCGGTGCGGCGCAGCATGGTCATCTGCCAGAGCCGGTCCTGTGCATGGGCATACCCCAGTCCGAAATAGACGTCGGGGTCGTTTTCGCCAAGGATATGCGGCACGTTCGAATGATCGCGCACGATCTCGACCGGTGTGGTGATCCCCGGGGTTTCGACGGTACTGCTGTAATCGGGCAGCGATTGCGAGGCGAGGAAGTAGACCAGCCCGATGCCAAGGGCGATCAGAAAGATCAGGGCAGCGGTAACCCGCAATAACCAGCGAAAGAGAGTCGCCATGACTTACCTGTTGCCTGTTTCTGCTCTAGGAATTCAAAGTGAATGCAGGTTCTTTGCCGCGCCCGCAATGGCTGTTAATGAGAATCCTGATTTTATGTGAAGTTAGCAGGAGGGGAAAGCAAATGGCAAAACTGGCATTCTTGGGGTTGGGAGTGATGGGTGCTCCGATGGCCGGGCACTTGCAGAAGGCCGGCCACGACGTGACGGTTTATAATCGCACGGCAACCAAGGCGGATAAATGGGTGGAAACCTATGGCGGCGCGATGGCGCCGACGCCGGTAGAGGCGGCCAAGGGCGCCGATTTCGTTTTGTCCTGCGTCGGTAATGACGACGACCTGCGCAGCGTTTGTCTTGGCGAGGAGGGCGCGTTCGCCGGGATGGGCAGCGGTACGGTCTTCATCGACCACACCACCGTATCGGCCAAGGTGACTCGTGAGCTTTATGCCGAGGCGGATGCCAAGCAGATCAGCTTTATCGATGCGCCGATTTCCGGCGGGCAGGCGGGGGCAGAGAATGGCGTGCTGTCGATCATGTGCGGGGGCGACGAAGGCGCCTATGAGCGCGCCGAGCCGATCATGGAGGTCTATTCCAAGATCTGCCGCCGTATCGGCGAGAGTGGTTCCGGCCAGATGACCAAGATGTGCAACCAGATCGCGATTGCCGGTCTGGTGCAGGGTTTGTCCGAGGCGCTGCATATGGCCGAGAAGTCCGGGCTTGACGGTCGGGCGGTCGTCGAAGTGATCAGCCAGGGTGCCGCAGGCAGCTGGCAGATGGCGAACCGGTACGAAACCATGCTGGACGATCACTTTGACCATGGCTTCGCCGTGGACTGGATGCGCAAGGATCTGGGGATCTGTCTCTCGACCGCGGATGAAAATGGCGCGAGCCTGCCGGTGACGGCGCTGGTGGACCAGTTCTATAAGGACGTTCAGAAACTTGGCGGCGGGCGCTGGGATACCTCTAGTCTTATCAAACGTTTGCGTGCTGCGGGATAGGTTTTTCACGCTTCTGTTATCTGGCGGGACAAAGGAATTCAGCGGTTTCGGGAACCTTTCGTGATCCGGCGGTGTTGTTGCTCCATACGAGGCGGCAAGCATACCGCCGGAGAGAAACGAAAGGACAACACTATGAAACTCATGATGACCACCGCCATCACCGCTGCCCTGATCGCAACCGGCTCGTTTGCTGAAACCGCCTCGCGCGGTGCAGACAACGTGAAATCCTCCGAAAAAGTCGAAATGGGCACCCCCGTAGACGCAACAGTTGATGCGAATGTTGACAAAGCATCGCGTGGCGACGACGACCTTACCGCTGCCGAAGCTGAAAGCTCCGCAGTCATTGCTGACGACGAAGTTGCTGGCGTTGCCAAGAGCGACGAAGTCGAGAGCCGTGGTGCCGCCGACCTTCAGGGTGAAGAAGTGACCGCTGGCGTCGAAAACGAAGTTTCCACCGGCGAATCCGGTTCCATCGAAGTGAGCGAAGCTACCACGATGTCCGGCAGCACCGACGAAGCACAGGACTCTCAGCGTGGCTCTGACGAAGAGCGCAGCGAAGAAATCGCCGATGGCGACGCGGACGCTGAAGTTCTTAAGTCCGAAGAAGGCGAACTGGACGCATCGCGTGGTTCCGACCAAGCGCGTGCCACCGAAGAGCCGGGCACTGACGTCTCCGACACTATGACGAGCGACACCGAAACGTCCTCGCGCGGTGCCGACAATGAGCAAGGGTCGGAAGTGACTGCAAACGACTAATTTCTACTTCATTAGAAAACAATGCCGGACCGAAAGGTCCGGCATTTTTTGTTTGTGGAACCGAAGATCACGGGATGATGCGCGTGTATTTGGTGCCTTCGAGCGTTGCACCGATGCGCAGCCCTGCGCGACCAAAGACAGCGGCCAGTACCGGCGAGCGCAGTGTCGTGGTGTCGGCCGCGACTGAGTCCCCCTGATCGCGTACCACGTATTCGATATCGCCCCCGGCAGCCCAGCCGGAGGAGCGGCGGAATTCGGACAGCGCGTCATCGGTCATGAAGAACAGCACATGCGCGTATTGCTGCGCGCCGATCTGCAGGCCGGCGCTCGCCTTGGCGGTCGAATAGTAGTCCACAGTGACACCGTTGACGCGGAGCGCGCCGCGCCCATAGGCGCCGCCAAGCCAGAAGCCGGCCTCGGTGACCAGCGGCATGACCAGCATGCCCGACGCCTTTTCCGAAAGCGAAACCGTGTTGGGGTAGACGCTGTACATTTCGTTGAGCGTCGCGTTCACGCGCGCGTCGATCTGGTTCGCGCCGTTGCTTCCTACACCGTTGCCGCAGGCTGCGGTGACCGTCAGGCCCGAAAGGGCTGATAAGGTAAAGGCCCGGCGCGACAGCCGGGACGTATTCTGATTTTTCATGACTATGTCTGCCTGTAATGCTGCACGATCTGGGCGGTTAATCCGTCCTTGACCTGTGATATACGCGGAACTTTGCCATATGTCACGTCACATGGGCGCATGTTGCGCGGGAAATTGCTGTGACCCGCTATCTATAGTGGCTGTTGCGATGGCGATCAGAACAGGAAATCGCCGTCGCCAAAGCTGTCGGTTCTCAGCAGATCGACCTGCATGTCGGCGGCGCCGTCGCCGTCGATGTCGACAAAAACGCTGAACGACTTTTTGCCGGTGTCCTCGTAATCGACCGAGGCGGCGGACAGGGCGGTGAAATCCATCGTGTCTTCGCCGCTGGAGAAGTTTATGATGCGATCAACGGATTTGCGCGTGGTGCCGCTGTCTTCGGGGGTCAGGAACAGGAAGGTGTCCGCGCCTTTCATGCCGATCATCTTGTCGCGGCCCGCGTTGCCGATCAGCGTGTCATCGCCGTTGCCGCCGCGCAGAACGTCGCGGCCATTTCCGCCGATGAGGGTATCCTTGCCGCCGCCGCCGATCAGCTTGTCGCGGGCATTGCCGCCGTCGAGAATATCTCTGCCGCCATTGCCGATCAGCTTGTCGCGCCCGTCGAAGCCAAAGAGTTCGTCCTTGCCGGAGTTGCCCTTGAGCCGGTTATCGGCGCTGTTGCCAGAGATCGCGTCGTCGCCACGACCGCCGATGGCGTTTTCGATCAGCGACCGGGCATCGCCGTCGTATTGCAGTGCATTATAGATGTTTCCGGAGGCGTAATTGCCATTGCCCAGCCCCGCAGCCTGGTCGAGGCTGAACAGGGAATGCCCGCCGGGCGCCAGATCAACGTCGACCGGCTTGCGATAGGCGCTGAGGTCGTAGGTATCGGTGCCGTCGCCGTCCCAGATGGTTGCAAAGATCTTATTCGTAGCTGGTGCGATCGCTGCCTTGCCATCGATCATGGTCTCGCCCTTTTCGGGGTCCCAGCGATAGACCGTGTCCCCGGCATTGGCGTCGAAATCCGCGCCATAAAGGTGCTGAAGCGCAGCAATGTCGAGCATCATCCAGCTTTGCGCGTAACCGTCGCTGTGATTGTAATAGCGAAGCGCGTCGGCGCCCTCGTAAGAGCGGTAGGTCATAATGGAGTATTCCATCGTGTCATATTCTGACGGGACCGTGCCATGCGCGGTTTCGGAATGGCCGTGATCGAGGCCCAGAACGTGACCGAGTTCATGTTGCAGGATGACATGGGCATATTGGCCCGGCGCCTGATCCGCGTAATTATATACCTTGTTGGTCAGCCAGACATCGCCCGCCGTTGCGCTGGTCGATGGAAAATAGCCCCAGGCGGTGTTGAAATTATAAGGGTCTTCCGAGGTCTGGGCCACGTTGATATGGGCCGAACCGTCGGAAACGGTCTGGGTGATTTCAAGCTTGGTAAAACCGCTGACCGCGAAACCGGCCTGTTCGGCGAGACCGTTGTCGGCATCGAGCGCATAGGCCACGACGGATTGCATGTCACCGGATGCGGAAAAGATGCCCTCGGCCTCGCCCGCGCCATAGGGCGCGGCGGCCAGCGACATGCCGGCGGGGAAGGCGTAGGTCACCTTGTTATCGGCCCACGCGGATTCATAGAGGAGCCCGTCGATCCGGGCATCCCCACTGGCCAAGACTGAAATAATGGAGTGACCCAATCCGCTCATACTGTGAACCTAGTTACGACATACTTTCTCCTTAATCGATTTAAATTGTGTTTTGTTTGTGGCAAGAGGTAATGCTGACGTGGACAGTTTGTTTCTGATCACATCATTGCTGGCGAAAATAAGGCGCTAGGTATTGAGGATGCGCGCCGCTTCGGGGGCGAAATATGTCAACACGCCGTCACAGCCCGCGCGTTTGAAGCCGATGAGGCTTTCCATCATGATCTTTTCGCCGTCGATCCAGCCGTTTTGCGCTGCGGCCTTGATCATCGCGTATTCGCCGCTGACCTGATAGGCAAAGGTCGGGACGCCGAACATGTCCTTGGCGCGGCGGCAGATATCAAGATAGGGGGTGCCGGGCTTGACCATGACCATGTCGGCGCCTTCGTTCAGGTCGCGCTGGATCAGGCGCATTGCCTCGTCGGAATTCGCCACGTCCATCTGGTAGGTCTTCTTGTCGCCGGTCAGCGCGCCGCTTGCACCGACCGCGTCGCGGAATGGCCCGTAATAGGCGCTGGCGTATTTCGCGCTGTAGCTGAGGATCGTAACGTTCTGATGCCCTTCGCTTTCCAGCGCGCCGCGCATCGCGCCGATACGCCCGTCCATCATGTCCGAAGGGCCGATGATATCGGCACCGGCTTCGGCCTGGGCAAGGGTCATCTTGACCAGCGCCTCGACCGTGCGGTCGTTGACGATCTGGCCGTCGACCACGAAACCGTCATGGCCGTTGATATTATACGGGTCCAGCGCCACGTCGGTCATCACCGCCATCTCTGGCACGGCTTCCTTCACGGCGCGGATCGCCCTGTTGGCGATATTGTCGGGGTTCCACGCCTCGGCGCAGTCCTCTGTGCGGGCCTCGAGCGGGGTATAGGGAAAGATGCAGATCGCGGAGACGCCCAGATCATAGGCTTCGCGGGCGGCTTCGGCGATCTTGTCGACGCTGCGGCGGAACACACCCGGCATCGACGCGACCGGCTCGACCTCACCCTTGCCTTCGCGCACGAAGACCGGCCAGATCAGGTCGTCCGATGACAGAAGCGTTTCGCGCACGAGACCGCGCAGAGCGGGAGATTGTCGCACCCGACGAAAACGGGCGGTTGGAAAGGCGGCGGCAACGGGTTTCATGGCAGGGTCTCCTTGCACAATTTGCTATTGGGTGGCATGGATTGCCGACCCCCCACAAGGGAAACAGCGGGGGCGAACCCGAGGCCGGGCAAGAAATCGAAGAAAAGGGCGATACGTTTGGATTGGTACACCTCGATATTCGAGCTGATCGATATGCGATCCTTTTCAAATCTCTGGTTCTGGATCGCCCTTGCCGTCTTCTGGTCCACGACGAGCCACTGGGTGCTTGGGGTTCCTTATGACATGGTCACGCGCGCCCGTCGCCATCAGGGTCAGGCGGTCGCGGATCTTGAGGATATTGCCCGCGTCAACGTCAACAGGCTGCTTTACATCGCGCGGGTATCGGGGCTCTGGCTGCTTGGTCTTGGCTGCTTTATCCTGTCGGGCCTCGCGGTGCTGGGGTTCTACTACCGTATCGAATTCGCGCAGGCGTTGTTCCTTCTGGGCTTTCCCATGTCCTTGGTCGGGCTGCTGAGCCTGTCGACGGCCCGTCTGATCGAGGTGGAACAATCCACAGGAGAATTGCTCTGCAAGCGTCTGACAAGGCACAGAATTTATACGCAGATGATCGGCACGCTTTCGATTTTCGTAACTGCCCTGTGGGGCATGTACCAGAATATTTCCATCGGCGTGCTCTGATCCGGCGTCGCAACCAGCACAGGCAGATCCATGTCGTCACCTGACCATATCACAGTGAGCGGCGCGCCCGAAGGTTTCGACGCGCGTCTGATCCTTGATGAAATCGCACGCAAGAACCGGCCCGTCGTGCATGTGGCCCGCGATGACAAGCGGCTGGCGGCGATGGCCTCGGCGCTCGCTTTTTACGCGCCTGACATGCCGGTGCTGACGTTTCCAAGCTGGGATTGCCTGCCCTATGACAGGGTTTCGCCCAATGCCGATATTTCGGCGGCGCGCATGGCGACATTGGCGGCGCTGGTGCACCAGATGCCCAAGCAGTTTGTCCTGCTGACGACGCTGAATGCGGCCACCCAGCGGGTGCCGGCGCGCTCGGTCCTGCGCGAGGCGGCGTTTTCGGCGCGGGTCGGTGACCGGATCGATGAAGAGGGATTGCGCAATTTCCTTGTACGCATGGGGTTCACGCAAAGCCCGACAGTGATGGAGCCGGGCGATTATGCGATCCGCGGCGGGATCATCGACATCTACCCGCCGGGCGAGAGCGGTCCGGTGCGGCTTGACCTGTTTGGCGATGTGCTCGACGGGGCGCGCCGTTTTGACCCGGCGAGCCAGCGCACGACGGAAAAGCTCGATGTGATCGAACTCGCGCCCGTGTCCGAGGTGATCCTTGATGAGGCGGCGATCACCCGGTTCCGCCAGAGCTATCGTATCGAATTCGGCGCGGCGGGAACGGACGATCCGCTCTATGAGGCGGTCAGTGCCGGGCGCAAGCATCAGGGCATCGAACACTGGCTGCCGTTCTTCCACGAAAAGCTTGAAACGCTGTTCGATTACCTGCCGGATACGTCGATCACGCTGGATGACCAGTCGACCCCCAGCCGTCTGGCCCGGTGGGAAAGCATCGCGGACCAGTATGAAACGCGCAAGCTGGCGATGCAGCAGAAATCGCGGCTGGACAGTGTGTACAAACCGGCGCCGCCGGATCTGCTCTATCTGGACGACGCGGCGTGGACCAAGGCTGTCGCCAGCCATCGTGTGCTGCAATTCGCGGCGCTGCCGCAGGCGACCGGGCCTGGGGTGATCGATGCCGGCGGCCGGATCGGTCGCAATTTTGCGCCCGAGCGCCAGCAAGAACACGTTTCGGTCTTCGAGGCGCTGGCGGCCCATATCAAAGCGCGCATGGCGCATGGGCCGGTGGTGGTCGCGTCCTATTCTGAAGGTGCGCGAGAGCGTCTGACCGGCCTGATCGAGGACGAAGGTCTGGTCGAGGTCATCCCGATCCCGAACGGCACGCGTATTGGCAAGAATGGCCTGCACCTTGCGGTCTGGCCGCTGGATCACGGGTTCGAGACCGAAGGGTTGACGGTCATCTCCGAGCAGGATGTGCTGGGCGACCGGCTTATCCGCACGGCCCGCAAGAAGCGCAAGGCCGAGAATTTCCTGACCGAAACCCAGAGCCTCGTGCCCGGCGATCTGGTCGTGCATGTGGACCACGGGATCGGGCGCTATCAGGGGCTTGAGGTGATCACGGCGGCGGGCGCAGCCCATGAATGCCTGCTGTTGGAATATGCCGAGAACGCTAGGCTTTACCTGCCGGTCGAGAATATCGAACTGCTGTCGAAATACGGTCACGAAGAGGGGCTTCTCGACCGGTTGGGCGGCGGCGCATGGCAGGCCAAGAAAGCGCGGCTCAAGGAACGTATCCGCGAGATGGCCGACCGGCTCATCCGCGTCGCGGCAGAGCGGGCACTGCGCACCGCACCGGTGCTTGAGCCGGAACATCATGCATGGGAGGCATTTTCCGCGCGCTTTCCTTATGAGGAAACCGATGACCAGTTGCGCGCCATCGGCGATGTGCTCGACGACATGGGCTCGGGCCAGCCGATGGACCGGCTGATCTGCGGCGACGTGGGTTTCGGCAAGACCGAGGTCGCGATGCGCGCGGCCTTTGTCGCGGCCATGTCTGGCACGCAGGTGGCGCTGATCGCGCCGACAACGCTCTTGGCGCGGCAGCATTATGCGAGTTTTGCCAAGCGGTTCCGGGGCTTTCCGCTGAACGTGCGTCAACTCAGCCGGTTCGTGAGCGCGAAGGAGGCGCAGGCCACGCGCGACGGGATCGCGCGGGGCACGGTGGATATCGTGATCGGCACTCATGCGCTTTTGGCCAAGGGGATCCGGTTCCAGAACCTCGGGCTGCTGATCATAGACGAGGAACAGCATTTCGGCGTGTCCCACAAGGAACGACTGAAGCAACTCCGCACCGATATTCACGTTCTGACGCTGACCGCGACGCCGATTCCGCGGACGCTGCAACTGTCGCTTTCCGGCGTGCGGGACCTGTCTATCATCGGCACGCCGCCGGTGGACCGGCTGGCGATCCGCACCTATGTGAGCGAATTCGACGCGGTGACGATCCGCGAGGCGCTGCTGCGCGAACATTACCGGGGCGGACAAAGTTTCTACGTGGTGCCGCGCATCTCGGACCTGCCCGAGATCGAGGAATTCCTCAAGGAGCAGGTGCCCGAAATCAGCTATATCGTCGCCAATGGCCAGATGGCGGCTGGCGATCTCGATGACCGGATGAATGCTTTTTATGACGGCAAGTACGATGTGCTGCTGGCGACGACCATCGTGGAATCGGGGCTGGATATTCCGACCGCCAATACCATGATCATCCACCGCGCGGACATGTTCGGACTGGCGCAACTCTACCAGATCAGGGGACGGGTGGGGCGTTCGAAAACCCGTGCCTATGCCTATCTAACCACGAAACCGCGCGAAAAGCTGACCGCGACAGCCGAGAAACGCCTGCGCGTGCTCGGCAGTCTCGACACGCTGGGCGCGGGCTTTACCCTTGCCAGCCAGGATCTCGATATCCGGGGCGCGGGGAACCTGTTGGGCGAGGAACAGTCCGGCCAGATGCGCGACGTGGGCTATGAACTCTACCAGTCGATGCTGGAAGAGGCGATTGCCAAGATCCGGGCCGGGGAGATCGACGGGCTTTCGGAAATTGACGAGCAGTGGGCGCCGCAGATCAACCTTGGCGTTGCGGTGCTGATCCCCGAGGATTACGTGCCCGATCTCGATGTGCGTCTGGGGCTTTACCGTCGCTTGTCCTCGCTCAGCACCAAGGTCGAGCTTGAAGGGTTTGCGGCGGAACTGATCGACCGGTTCGGCAAGCTGCCGCGCGAGGTGAATACGCTGTTGCTGGTGGTTCGGATCAAGGCGATGTGCAAACGCGCCGGGATCGCCAAGCTGGACGGCGGGCCCAAGGGGGCCACCATCCAGTTTCACAATGACAAGTTCGCTGCGCCCGAGGGGCTGGTCGAATTTATTCAGGACCAGCGGGGTATGGCCAAGGTCAAGGATAACAAGATCGTGGTGCGCCGGGACTGGACCAAGGAAAGCGACAAGATCAAAGGCGCCTATGCCATCGCGCGCGATCTGGCGATGAAGGTCAAGGAGAAGAAAGCCAAGGCCTGATCCGCGCCCGAGAAAATTCAATTTTCTTGGGAAAATTCTGTATAGAATTTTAGGCGGGGATGGCCATGGCGGCTTGCGCGCAGAAACAGGAAGCCCCGACACGCCGGTCGGCACGGGCCAGCGCGAGGTCCAGCCGCTGGCGGATCTGCACGATCTCGACCGTCTCTCCGCGCGCTTTCAGACAGTCGTACAAGCCCTTGAGGCTCCAGACATTATCCGGGTGCACTGTGGCGCGGCTCAGCTGTCCGCCAAGTCCGAGATCCTCACGGTAGGCCTTCTCCGCCTCGGCCACATGACCCTGTTCGAAAAGCAGCGCGCCAAGCGCATGGCGTACGGGCTGCATCCAGCCCCAGGGCTCGTCATAGGGGAGGTTGTCTTCAAGCTCGATGGCCTTGCGCAGGAAGGCATAGGCCGCGTCGAACTCTGACTTGCGATAGGCAATTTCCCCGCGCAGCATCGCCTTGGCCACTTCCATCAGATCGACCACGCGATTGTTGTGCATCAGCCGGGACACGGGGATACGCGCGGCGGCATCGAGGAATACCTGCTCCTCGGCCTCTGCCTCGGCCACGCGGCCGAGCGCGGCAAAGGCCAGTGCGCGGCCGTAATGCACGGTTGCAATGCGGGTCTGCCAGATCTCGCGATCTTCGGGCGGCTTCATCGCGATCAGCTCTTCCCAGCGGCCGAAGCGGATAAGGATATGGGGCTCCATCGCCATGTAGCTTTCAAAGAAATCGGCCATGGGCGGGGATTTCACGCGCAGCAACTCTTCGGGCGTGGTGGCGAGCAAGCCGCGATTGGCTTCGAGCGCAGGTTCCATCTGGCCAAGGAACAGCGCACCGTAGATGACGAAGTGGTAATCGTGCTGGCGATAGCCGGTGTAGATGTTGAAGGCGCCTTCGCGGTTGAAATATTTCAGGTCGGCCTCGATGGCCTTCTGGTTCCAGAAGACCACGTCCTTGTAATGCCCGCAGAGTACGTCGATATGGGTCGGCATATGCACCAGATGCCCCGCGTCGGGCACCAGCGTGCGCAGGATATCCCCCGCGGACAAAGCCTTTTCCGGGAAGGGCGACATTTCCATCAGGTGCACGTAGAGGTGCAACAGCCCCGGGTGCTCCATGGTGCCGGGATGATTGGCCAGCGCGTCCTCGAGGACGGCCTGCGCCTTTTCCGTTTCGGCCCCTGGGGCCGGGCAGGCATTGGCGAGGTCCCACATCTGCCAGGGCGTGAGGTTCATCAGCGACTCGACATAGATCGACCGGATGTCGGGCTGGTCGGGCATCGCCGCATGGACCTTTGCCATTTCCTCGGCAAAGTCGCGGTTCCAGGCCTCCATATCCTCGACCGGGTCGCGCTCAGGATAGCGGGCGGCAAGCGCGGTAATTAGCGCCTTTTCATGGGCGGGGCCGTCCTTGCAGAGCTCGAGCGCGACTTGCGTGGCGTCATAGGCGATGGCCAGCGCCTCTGCCCGGGATTTCTCATCGAAAAGCTCCCATGGCATGTTGTAATTCGGCCCCGTGGCATAGGCGACGCCCCAATGCGCCATGGCGCAGCCCGGATCATGGGCGATGGCTTTCTTGAAACAGACGACGGCTTCCTCGTGGTTGAAGCCGTAGGTCCAGTTGAGGCCCCGATCGAACCATCGCTGCGCCTCGGGGGTCGCCGCGCGGACCGGCAGGCTGTAAGTTCCGAGATCGTAACCGTAATCGTCATCGGTCATGGTCAATCCTCACGCCTTTTGCGCATGTTCCGCCACGGGGGGCTTTGCTGTCAATGTTCTTTCAAGCTTGCTCATGCGCAGCATCAGCAAGAAGCCGAGCGTCGAGAGCACGAAAATCCCCAGCGCCAGCGGCAGGATGGAGCCGTTGAACATCAGGCCGATGGGCGAGGCAATGATGGACCCGAGCACGGTCGAAATTGCCCCGATGACCGAGGCGGCCATGCCCGCGATATGGCCCATCGGCTCCATCGCCAGCGCGTTCAGATTGCCCATCGCGGTGCCGACCATGAAGAACACGGTGGCCTGCCAAAACACGAAAAAGCCGAAGGCGACGGATTCCGGCAGGTCGAGCCCGTATTCAATGATCATCACGATGGACATCAGGATTTCGACGGCAAGCGTCCATGTGACCAGCTTGCGCATGCCAAGCCGTTCCACCAGCGAGGCGTTGAGGATGCTCGCGCAACCCGCCACCAACGCGACCCCGGCGAACCAGAAAGGGAATTCGTCGTTGCGGTTGTAGATCAGGTCATAGACCGGCTGAACCGAGGCGATCATCGCGAACATCATCGACAGGCAGAGCGTCTGGACGACGATCGACAGCCGCACCATCGGATGCGAGACCATTTCTCGCACGGCGCCGAACATCAGGGGGAGACGCATCGGGCGGCGTGCTTCGGGGGGCAAGGATTCCGGCAGCCGGATCAGCAGCCATGTGACAGAAACTGCCGAGAAAAGCACAAAAGCCCCGAAGATCGCGCGCCAGTTGAACAGGTAGATGATGCCGGTGCCGATCATCGGGGCGAGCGCGGGAAAGATCACGAAGATTGACATGGCAATAGAGAGCATCCGCGCCATGACGCGCCCGCTGTACATATCCCGCATGATCGCCATGGCAACGACCCGCGGACCTGCCGCGCCGATGCCCTGCAACAGCCGCGCGGCGACCACCAGTTCAAGTGACTCAGCCGTGCCGGCCACGGCCGCGCCGATGATATAGACGGCCGCGCCCCCGACGATCACCGGCTTGCGGCCCATCGCATCGGACATCGGGCCGACGAAAAACGTGCCGATACCCATGCCCGCGAGGAATGCGGTAATGATCAGCGTGGCGCGGTTAGGATCAAGCGGGCTGAGTTCTTCGCTGATCTCGGGCAGCGCCGGGAGCATGGCATCGACGGAGAAAGCGATAGTTGCAAACATCATCGCGATCAGCGCGATGAATTCTGGCCGTGACATGCGGGACATGGGTGACTCCTTCAGGTACGTGCCGGTAGCATGTAATTTCGAGGGGGACCATATGGCCGGTGGAGCAATTCTGCGTGTCCGTGCGGAAAAGTTCTCTTAACCCCGGTCGGTGTCGTCGTTTTGGGCGGGGTCGTTGTTTTTCAACGAGAGCTTTTTGCGACGGCGCCGCGTGCGGATCAGCATGTGGTATTCGGCGAATTGCTGGATCGCCATCGCGAATATCCCAAGCCCGACAAAGATGATGACCGTCGTGCCGATCTTGCCGACAGGCGTTTGTGGCACCAGTTCACCGTAGCCGACCGTGGAAATGGTGACGACGGTGAAAAAATAGGAATCGAGCCAGCTCCAGCCCTCGATGAAGTGAAAAAAGACCGTCCCCGCGGCCACAACTGTCGTCAGACTTACGATCAGTGTGGCGGCACTGATCGGTCTCATGCGTCGAGCTGTTCCTTCAGTTCCGAGATGACGTTCTGCCAGAGATCCGGCGGCTGGGCGCCCGGAACCGCGTGTTTGCCTGCCACGATAAAGGTCGGCACCGAGGTGACGCCCATCGAGCGCGCCTCGCTGTCGCGACGCGAGATGTCATCGCGGTCGGCGTCGGATGCCAGCAGCTTGCTGACGACCGAGGCGTCCATGCCGATCATGTCGGCGATATCGCTCAGAACCTCGGCATCTCCGATATCGCGGCCTTCGACGAAATAGGCGTTGAACAGCGCGTTGACCGCCTCGTTCTGTTTGCGCTCGATCCCTGCCCAATGGATCAGCCGATGGGCATCCAGCGTGTTGGGGGTACGTGCGATACCTTCGAAATTGATGTTCAGCCCGGCTTTTTCCGCATGCTCCACGACGGGCGCATAGGCCTTGATTGCACCTTCCTTGCCGCCGAACTTGGCTTCGAGATAAGCGCGCCGGTCCATGCCTTCGGCTGGCATCTCGGGGTTAAGCTGGAACGGGTGCCACTGGATCACAAAGGGATGATCGGGCGTTGCCGCCAGAGCCGTCTCGAGATGGGCCTTGCCGATATAGCACCAAGGGCAGATCGGGTCGGACAGGATGTCGAGGGCAACTGTTTTTTCACTCATGAGGCAGTGCTTTCAAAATACGGTTTCAGGGCGCGACGCAGCAATTTGCCATTCGCCCCGGTGGGCATTTCAGGCAGGTAAACAAAGGCACGGGGTTGTTTATAGCGCGCAAGCGTCTGTTCTGCAAAGTCACGCAGCGCTTGTTCGTCGATCTCGGCGGGGCCTGCGTAGAATGCCACGATGATGCGGGTATCCTGCTTGATCTCGACGTCCGTGACGCCGACCATGTCGATGCCGGGAAAACCGGTCAGCGCCGCTTCGACTTCGAGCGGAGAGACCCGGTAGCCGCCCGCGTTCATCATGTCGTCGTCGCGACCAAGATAGGTGATCTGCCCGTCGGCCGCCATTGCGCCCTGATCACCGGTCAGGAACCAGTCACCCTGCATGCGGGCCTCGGTTTCTTCCGGAGCGTTCAGGTATCCCAGCATCAGACCGGGGTCGCTGCGGTGAACGGCAATGGTGCCGGGCGCGCCCTGATCCACCGGCCCGCCGGGGCCGAGAATGGCGACCTTGCGACCTTGTTGCGGCTGGCCAAGCGCCTGTCCGCGAGCCGGATGATCGGGGCTTGATGAGATGAAGGTCGAACATTCCGACATGCCATAGGCCTCGTAGAGCCCGCATCCGGTGGCACTTGTCCAGGCGGCGGACAAGCTGGGTGAAAGCTTTTCCCCGGCGCTTAGCCCGTGGCGCAGGTCGGGCAGGTTCAGCGATGCGTCACCCTTGAGGAACTTGCGGTAAACGCCCGGCGCGGCTGCGAAAATAGTCGCCGTGTGATGGCGTAGCCGCAACGGCAGATGGGCCGGATCGGTGCCGGGTTCGGGGATCAAAGCAGTCGCGCCAACGGTCCAGGGGTCCATGAGCCCGGTGCCGAGCGTATAGGTCCAGTTGAACGCGCCCGCATGCAGCAGCCGGTCATCCTCGCGCAGGGCATACCAGCCATCATGCATCATTTGGCGGGCCCAGATCGCGCGATGGGCATGGGCCACGGCGCGCGGATTGCCCGAGGTGCCGGAGGTATAAACGATATAACCAAGCCGCTCGGGATCGCCCATCGCATAGACGCAGGGCGGCAGGTCCCGCATCGCGCGCAAGCCGTCGAGCGTGATGCGGTTGGGATGTGGCGGGCAGGCGACCTCGGGGTCCAGCAGGATGGCCGCCGGTTTCAGGTCGTCGACGATCTTCTGCGTCTCGCGCTCGGTCAGTTGCGAGGAGGTCGGCACCGGGACGATCCCGGCGGCAATCGCGCCGAGGTAGGCAATCGGGAAATCGACCGTATTGCCCAGCCGCATGAGGACGATATCGCCGGGTGCGATGCCCGCCTCAAGCAGGCCAGTGCCGGTGCCGCGCACGGCGGATTCGAGCGCGCCATAGGTCCAGTCGGTCGACCGCGCGGGCCCCAGCACCGAAAGCGCGACCTTGTCCGCCAGTTCGGGCGCACGGGCCAGAACATGGGCGGCCATGTTGAAAGGAGCGGGGCAGGGCGCAAAGGCGCCTTTATCGAAAATCGAAAGCATGGCGCTGGCTAGCCCGCTGCCTGCGGGCATGCAAGCGCCGTTGCAAGCCTTTGATCGCAGGCCTATAGCATTTCCATGACACCGAAAGACCCGAAATCCCTGATTCAGATTGCCCACGCGTCGGGCGCGGAAATCGAAGCCGAACCGCTCGATCTTGGGGCGCGGGTGCGCGAGCTGCGCAAGGAACGGGACTGGACGCTGGAACAGGCCGCCAATCAGGCCGGGCTGGCGCGGTCCACCCTTTCAAAGATCGAGAACGGGCAGATGTCGCCCACCTATGACGCGCTGAAAAAGCTGGCGACCGGCTTGCAGATTTCGGTGCCGCAACTGTTCACGCCGCCCCAGCGCGATCAGGTGAACGGGCGCATGGCGGTGACCAAGTCAGACGATGGACAGCCGCTGGCCACGGCCACCTACGAACACAAGCTTCTGGCCGACAGCCTGACCAAGAAGCAGATGTTGCCCTATCGCACGCGGGTGCGCGCGCGCTCGATGGAGGAATTCGACGGTTGGGTGCGTCACGATGGCGAAGAGTTTCTTTACGTACTGACCGGGGTGATCCGGCTTTACACGGAATTCTACGAAGTCATCGAAATGCGGCGCGGTGACAGCGCCTATTACGATGCAACGATGGGGCATAACGTGATCTCGGTCAGCCCCGAGGACGCGACCATCCTTTGGGTGACGTCGCTAAGCTGAGCTATTGCATCCGGGACGGAATGCCAGACAGCTCTCGTGCAAGTGTTTCGACATAGAGGAAATCGTCGATTTCCTCGCGTGCCTCGATCAGGGACAGGTTATGGGTCGCGGCAAGATGTGCCTCGAAAGATTTCCGATCCCGATAAAGCAGGTTCATCTGCTCGGAATCGAGGTGCGGAAACCTGTGATGAATTCGTTCAGACCACATACACCAGTCACTGGCTATTTCAGCCCATTGCATCCTCATCACGGTGACCTCCCCAGTGCCGCAGAAGATAGTTTACGCTAACGTACCTTCGGTGGGGTTGGGTGTGGTCAAATGTCGCAGGGCAATTCCTTGCCGAACCGGTGGCCGAGTCAGTCCTCGGCGTACCACCATACCTCGGGCAAAAAGCCGGGCCTGTCGCCGTAAACCGGCGTATAGTCGGGGAATTTCAATTCCTTCGCATGGGCTATCCGGTCCACGTCATATTGCCAGAGCGGGATGACATAGCGCCCGCTGGTCAGGACCCGGTCGAGCGCGCGGGCGGCCGAGATGAAATTCTCGCGTGTTTCCGATACCAGCATCGCGTCGATTGCGGCGTCCAGCGCGGGCGACTCGACCCCCATCAGGTTGCGGGTGCCGGGGCGGTCGGCGGTATCGCTGCCCCAGTAAAGTCGCTGTTCGTTACCCGGCGACAGGGACAGGTCGCGGCGGAACGAGGTGATGTCGAAATCCTGCTCGGATTCCCGCGCCGTGTATTGCGCATTGTCCACCAGATCGACCCGCACGGAGATGCCCAGCCGTTCCAGCGCGCGGACGTAGAGATCCATGATAGAGCTGTTCTGCGTATCGCCCTGACGCAGCAGGACGTTGAAATGCATCTGCTGACCCTCGGCATTGACGCGGCGGCCGTTTTCGACGCCCCATCCGGCCTCTTGTAGCAGGGCCGCGGCCTTGCGCAGGTTCGACCGGTTGCGCGCGGTTCCGTCAGATACCGGCATGTCATAGCCTTCGAGCGCACCGGGCAGCAGGCTGTCGGCAAAGGGCATCAGGATCTCGCGCACGCGCCCTTCGGCGCGGCCGGGGCGCATCCCAAGTTCGGAATTGTCGAAATAGGAATGGATGCGGGCCTGTTCGCCGCCGGTCATCGTGTCGTTGATGAACTCAAAATTGAAGGCCAGCAGCAGCGCCTCGCGCACGCGCCAGTCATCCAGCGGCGCGCGGCGGGTGTTCATGACAAAGCCGGTCATGCCGGTGGGACGGCCATGCCTGATCTCGGTCTTGATGACATCGCCGCGCTGGATCGCGGGGAAATCGTATTGGCTGTTCCATTTCTCGGCGTTGTATTCACGTTCGACCGTAAGGGTGCCTGCCTTGAAGGCTTCGAAGAGCACCGCGCCATCGCCAAAAAATTCGATATCCATCTCGTCGAAATTCATCGTGCCGCGTCGGAACGGGACGTCCTTGCCCCAGTAGTCTGGGTTGCGTTCAAGCCGGACCTGACGCCCGGCCTGATAATCGGAGACCACGTAAGGTCCTGTGCCGATGGGAATTTCCGAGAGCGGCGCATTGGCGAAATCCTTGCCTTTCCATTGCGCTTTCTTGAGGATCGGGCGCATCCCGGCCAAGAGCGCCAACTCACGGTCGTCGCGATTGAAGGTGATGCGCAGGCTGCGCGGGCCGGTCTGCTCCATGCTTTCGACCTTATCGGCGAAACCCTGATAGCGCAGGTGTCCTTCCTCGCCGAGGATTTCATAAGACCAGATCACATCTTCGACGGTCACGGGGCTGCCATCCGAGAATCGAGCCTCGGGGCGGAGGGTGAATTCGACCCATGACCGGTCGGGCGGGGTTTCTATCGATTCGGCAAGAAGACCGTAAAGGGTGAAAGGTTCGTCCCAGGATCGCCCCATGAGGGACTCGTAGCTCCAGAAACGCATTTGCCAGGGCGAAGTGCCTTTCGAGACGAACGGATTGAGTGAATCGAAACCGCCGGTGTTGCCGAAGACGATTTTTCCGCCCTTGGGCGCCTCGGGGTTGGCATAAGGCAGCGACACAAAATCCGGTGGCAGGGCAGGGTCGCCATACATAGCTATGCCATGGCTTGGCTCGGCACCGGCCAGAGAGCCTGTCAGCACCCCTGCGAATCCCATGGCGAGTCCGGCGACGAATCCACGTCCGATCGCCGGGAAGCGGCGGAAATAATTGATCTTCATTTTGGCGACAATCTGCTCTGGCCTTATATTATTGGCAACAAGGCTAACGTGGGATTCACGTCTTTTCAAACTTTTAGCTTGGATGCCGCTGCGGAATTGCTTATAACAGGGGCACTGCTCGATAGGTTTCTTGCCTGTATGAAACCTGCCTCAATAACTTAACGCCCGCTTCGTGCGGGCGTTTTTTTTGCCCCTGATCCCTGCGTTTCCTTCGGCACCCGCGTGCTTGTCCCTTGCTGGTCGGGTTGGCGTCATCCGGGTTTTCCCGCGACAGGAATCATGGGTGAAAATCCTCACTGTCGCGTGGCTGCCGTTTTTCACAGGCAGCGCTCCGTCACCAGCATATATTGGGCCGACCGGCTGAAAATGGCCGATCCGCCGGCTGCCTGCGGCAGATCGTCCAAACGCGTCGAACTGGGCAAAAATCATCGAACCCTTGTGCGGATTTAGCCGTTTATTTCGCATGTGCAGCATGCAACTCTGCCCGTGATCATCTGACGAGAAGGAAACACCATGTCACTGTCGGGAAAAACCGCCGTCATCACCGGGTCGAACTCGGGAATCGGTCTGGGAATCGCATGGGAACTGGCGCGCGCCGGAGCGAATGTCGTCCTGAACTCATTTACGGATAACGAAGAAGACCACGCCCTGGCCGAGAAAATCGCCAAGGAAACGGGCGTTACGGCCCGTTACATCAAGGCGGACATGTCCAAGGGGGACGAATGCCGCAAGCTGGTGGAAGAGGCGGGGGCCTGCGATATCCTCGTGAACAACGCCGGTATCCAGCATGTCGCCGCGATTGATGAGTTCCCGGTGGATAAGTGGGATGCGATCATCGCGATCAACATGAATTCAACCTTTCACACCATGGCGGCGGCGCTGCCGATGATGCGCAAGGCCGGATGGGGTCGGGTGGTGAACGTGGCGTCGGCCCACGGGTTGCGCGCCAGCCCGTTCAAATCGGCCTATGTGACGGCCAAGCACGGGGTTGTCGGCATGACCAAGGTCGCGGCACTCGAAACCGCGAAGGAATCGATCACCGTTAACGCGATCTGCCCGGGTTATGTGCTTACACCGCTGGTGGAAAAGCAGATTCCGGACACGGCCAAGGAATACGGGATTTCCGAGGATGAGGCTGTGGAAAAGGTAATCCTTGCCAAGCAGCCGTCCAAGGAATTCGCGACGGTCGAACAGATTGCCGGGATCGCGGTTTTCCTCTGCTCACCGGCTGCGGATCAGATCACCGGGACGACAATCAGCGCCGATGGCGGCTGGACCGCGTCCTGATGGCCATATCCCCGCGCCCGGATGTCCGGGCGCGGGAGAGGGCGTCAGATGACGCGAACCTGCGTGCCGACCGGCGTGATTTCAAAGAGTTCGGCGATAAAATGATTGTAAAGCCCGATACATCCGCTCGACGACCGGCGCCCGATTTTGCGGGTGTCATGGGTGCCGTGGATCAGATAGGCGGGCCAGTCGAGATACATGGCATGGGTGCCCAGCGGGTTGCCGGGGCCCGGCGGCATGTATTTCAGGTCGGGGTCGCGTTCGAGCATGTTGGGGGTCGGCGTCCAGTCGGGGCCGACCTTCTTGCGCACGATCTTGGTATAGCCGCGCTTGGTCAGCTCGTCGCTCATCGGGACGGAAGTCGGGTAAATCCGGTAATCTTCGCCGGTCGCATCCCAGTAATGCAGCGCGCGCGATGTCGTATCGGCCACGATGCTGGCCACGCCAAGCGAGTCGAAGTGGTCGCGCCAGTCCTGCGCCGAAAAGCTCGAGATGTTGCGGCGGACTGGCGCGAGGGTTTCGTCATGGGTAAGACTGGGATCTTCGATTTCGACCGCCCATGCCTTCGCGGCCGGGATCAGCGCGGCGGAAGCGGTGGCGGTGGCAAGAAATCGGCGTCGGGTCGGATTGCTCATTCGGGGCCTCACAGGTACGAATTACTGTTTTCTCGATCTGGGTCTAACAGAACCAGTTTCAATCAAAAATCACATATGCGCGATAATGAATGTTAGGAGCGCTATGTCGCACCCTGACATAATTATCCCGCGTTTTCATAGGTGAAGGGGCTCTCGATGGCTGTCAAACGGATCAATCTCGCCTTGCAGGGCGGCGGTGCGCACGGGGCGTTCACATGGGGCGTGCTCGACCGGTTTCTGGACGAGGAAGACATCGAGATTTCCGGCATTTCCGGCACCTCTGCCGGAGCGCTGAACGGCGCCGCCTACAAGGCGGGAATGCTCGCGGGCGGGCGGGACGGAGCGCGCGCCAGTCTCGATGCGATCTGGAACGGTGTCGGGGCAAGCGATCTGCCGGGCATGGCTGAATGGTTCAGGGCGGCGACGGTTGGGCCGCTCGCGCAGGCGCTGGAACTGTCGCCGCTTTACGCGTGGTCGGATGCGGTGGCGCGCACGATCTCGCCCTATAGTTACGGTCCGTTTTATCGCAATGCGGTGCAGCCGCTGGTCGAGGCGCTGAATTTCGACAATGTCTGTGCTGACGAGGGGCCAGAGCTTTTTATCTGCGCGACGGCCGTCCGGACGGGAAAGATCCGCATCTTTACCCATGACGAGATCACGACCGATGCGATCCTTGCCTCGGCCTGTCTGCCGACGATGTTCCAGGCGGTCGAGATCGACGATCCGAAGACCGGGCGGCGGGAGGCCTATTGGGATGGCGGCTATACAGGCAATCCGGCGCTGTTCCCGCTGTTCGGGTCGAACCTGCCCGACGACATCGTCATCGTGAACATCAATCCGCTGGAGCGCGATCAAATACCGATCACGCCGCAGCAGATTCAGAACCGGATCAACGAGATCAGTTTCAATTCGTCGCTGCTGCGCGAATTGCGGGCCATCGCTTTCGTGCAGCGGCTGTTGGACGAAGGGAGGCTGACCAGCACCGACAAGTCGCGGGTGCTGGTTCACATGATTTCGGATGATGACCTGATGAACGATCTTTCGGTTGCGACAAAGCTTATCCCGAACCCGCTGGTGATTAGCCAGCTGAAACATGCGGGCCGAACGATGACTGAACGGTTCCTTGCAGATCACAAGTCCGACCTCAACGAACGCGGGACGATCGATCTGGCTGCGATGTACAGCTAGGGGCTAGTGACCGTTGGTCTTGTTGCCGTTCGGGTAGACGAGACCGGCAGAGATCACCAGCTTGGCCGCATCCTCGATGCTCATGTCCAGCTCGATCACGTCCTCTTTCGGAAAGAACAGCAGGAAACCCGAGGTCGGGTTGGGCGTGGTCGGGACGAAAATGCTCATCAGCTCGCCCGAGGTTTCCGCGCGGTCCGCCACTTCGCCCCGGGCGGTGGTCGAAACGAAGCCGACCGCCCAGATGCCCTTGCGCGGGTACTGGATAAGGCAGGCTTTCTCGAAGGAGCGTTCGCTTTGGGCAAAGACGGTTTCCGAGATCTGCTTGATGCCGGAATAGACGGAGCGCACGACCGGCATGCGATCGACGATGCTTTCGCCCCAGCGGATCAGCGAACGCCCGATCAGCCCGCGTCCGACAAAGCCGATGAAGGTGGTGAAGACCAGAAAGATGATCACCCCGACGCCGCGCAGGTTGATCCCGATATATTGCTCGGGCCGGAGGTCGTGCGGCACGAGCGGCAGCACGACGCCGTCGATCCAGCCGATAACGGTCCAGATGAGCCAGATGGTCAGGCCGACGGGGGCAATGATGACCAGCCCTGTCAGGAATGACGCCCGCAGGGTACCGATCCGTCCGCCACGGCGTTTTGAGTCGTCGTCGAAAGGGGTGTTCATCGTAATTCCACCAGATATGCGCGCAAGTTAGGAAGTCTTGACCCGCGCGACAATGGGTCGGACCCTTTCGGAGGCTCCTAGCGCCGAATTTTGTTCAGCGCGATGGCGATACGGGCAGCAAGCCGGGCATTGTTGCGCACCAGAGCGATATTGGCGGTGAGCGAACGGCCCTTTGTGATCTCGAAAATGCGCTGTAACAGGAAGGGCGTGATCGCCTTGCCCGCGACGCCCTGTTCGTCGGCCTCTGCCTGCGCCTGTGCGATGACGGGGGCCAGTTCGCTGGCGGGAATTTCATCCTCTGCAAGGATCGGGTTGGCGACAAGCTGGCCGCCGGGAAGGTCCATCTGCCCGCGCAGGAAATGCGCGCGTGCAATGGTTTCGGGATCGTCCATGCGCAGCGGCGCGGCATGGGGAGAGCTGGCGGACCAGAAAGCGGGCAGTCTGTCCTGTCCGTAGCAGATCACCGGCACGCCCTGCGTTTCCAGCACTTCGAGCGTTTTGGGGATGTCGAGGATCGCTTTCGGTCCGGCGGCGACGACGGTCACGGGGGTCTGGGCCAGTTCCAGGAGGTCTGCGGAGATGTCAAAGCTCTGCTCGGCACCGGTATGGACGCCGCCGATCCCGCCGGTGGCAAAGACCTCGATGCCCGCAAGCCGCGCGACGATCATCGTGGCGGCAACCGTGGTCGCACCGGTGCCGCCGGTGGCCAGACAGGCGGCGATATCCGCGCGCGAGAGCTTGGCGACATCCTTCGCCTGACCTAGACGGGCCAGCTGATCCTTCTCCAGCCCTACGTGCAGACGGCCTTCGAGCACAACGATGGTTGCCGGGGTCGCGCCGCTGTCGCGGATGTCTTGTTCGACCTCGGCGGCGACCTCGATATTCTGCGGATAGGGCATGCCATGGGTGATGATCGTGCTTTCCAGCGCGACGATGGGCGTACCCGCGTCGCGGGCACTCTGGACTTCGGCGGAATAGGTGATGTCGATCACAGCGGCATTTCTCCTGAGACGTATCGGGCGGCCGCACGCAGGGCGCTTTCCAGCGCCGCGTCGCGATCCGCGCCTGCATGTTCTGCCGCCAGATGGGCGGCCATGAATGTATCGCCCGCGCCGGTTACCCGGGTTACCAGCACCTGCGGCGGAACCTGTGTCAGCATCCGGTCCTGATCGGCCTCGGTTGCGGCGCGTCCGCCATCGGTGACAAGCACGCGGTTCGCGCCGCGCGACAGCAGCCCGGCGGCAGCTGCCTCGGTATCGGAGAATTCGTCCTGACACAGCAGGCCGGCTTCTTCGAGGTTGACGTAAAGCGTCGCACGCCCGGAGGAAAGGAAAGGCAGCAGCCGTTCCGCCTTGCCGGGAGAGGCCGGGGCCACGCGCAGATCGGCGCGGGCAAAGGCCGGGCTCTGGGCGATGGTTTCCAGCAGCGACTTGGTCAGGTTGCCGTCGAGCGCGACGATGCCCTCATAGGGCTGTGCCTCGGACCCCAGCGCGCCGCCGGTCAGCGGGCGCAGGATCTTGTCTCCGGCTTCTTCGAGAGAATGGGCGTCGGCAATGGCCGCGATCAGCCCGTTCGCGCCTTCGACCGCCATATAGCGGTCCGTCGGCAGATCCTCGGAGCGGTAGACATGCGCCGTTTCCATGCCAAGCTTGCGGCAGGCGTCGATCAGTTCGTCCCCTTCAGGGTCTTTTCCGATGGCGCTGAGCAGGACCGGGCGCAGGCCGAACCGCGCCAGCGTCATGGCGATGTTCATCGCGACACCGCCGGGAAGGCGGGTGATCCGGCCCGGCACGTCGGAACCCTGCCGCATATGGCTTGCGGCGCGACCGATCACGTCCCAGAGGACGCTGCCGATGCAGAGGATGTCACTTGGCGCGGTTTGGTTCATGATCCGCCTTCTGCCCATAATCAGGGCCACTGGCAAGGCAGAGCCGTATCAGGGGCGCGCAAAGGTTAACGCTGCCCAGAGCGATTCCCACACCGCCTCCGATCCCTGCGGCGCTTCCCGCAGTACCACGGCGTCCAGCAGGTAGCGATGGCCCGGGGTCAGCGGCACGGTGACCTCGCCATTTTCATCGGTCCGCAGATAGGTGATCGTGACGGTGTCATCGGGGGCCTTGTCGAAAACCTCGACTTGCGCATCCCGGCGAGGCGTATCCTGATAGAGCAGCCGGACCGAGATGCTGTCATCCGTGTTGGTATAGGGGTTGGTGAGGGCAACGAACTCCGTTTCCATGCCGCTCACGCTATCCGTCCCGGTGCCGTCACCCACGGCCACGAGCGCCTTGGCAAAACGGCGGTAGATTTCGCGGAACCCTTCACGGGGCAGGCCGCGCTCCGTGTGACGGGATTCGATGTCGCCAAAATCCTTATGCGCGATGAAGCGCGCGAAAGTGTCCCAGTCTTCATAGGTCAGGGTCGCGGGAGCGGTTTCATGCAGGATGACCAGCAGGCCCGGTTCGCCGGCCGTGGTCTCAAGCGCGGGAATGTTGCCCATGCGCGACGTGACCGGTTCGATGTCACCCTCGCGGATGATCTCGAACCGTTCGGTGTTCCGGTTGAAATAGGGAAGGTTGATGCCCTTGAATTCCTGACCGTTTCGCAAATTGGCGGACAGGGGCGCGCCGGGCTGAACTTGATAATCTTCTGGTGCGATCCAGAACTCATGTGCAAGAGTTTGAAAACTCGACACAAGCCATATGAATACCGACAGGGTCAGGACGCCGCGACACATGGAAATACTTTTGCTGTTCACCCGGATCAAACTGACCCTAGCGATGATCCTGTCAAGCCTGTGGTTCATGCTGCCGTCGGTTGGGGGCGCACACGAGGTGACGCCGACCATCGGTGATCTGACCGTCGAGGAGGGGGTGCTTACGCTTGAACTGCGCATGAACCTCGAGGCTTTTCTGGCCGGGATCGATCTGGACGAGGTGCAGGATACCAATAACGCCAGCGAGGCCGAGCGTTTCGAGACCCTGCGTCGGTTGCCGCCGGAAGAGCTTGAGGCCGAGGCGCAGACCTGGGTCGAGGCCTGGCTTGCATCCCTCACCGTACTGGCCGACGGGGATGAGCCGGTCATCCTCTCGCCGGAAGGTTTCGACATCCCCGAGGTGGCAGACCCGCAATACGCGCGCAGCTCGATCCTGACGGTGACGGGCGACCTGCCTGAGGGGACGCAGACCATCATCGTCGGCTGGCCTGTTGGCTCGGGTGATCTGGGGTTGCGCCAGCAGGGGGTCGAAGATCCCTATACCGGTTTCATCGAGGGGGGCGGCTATACCGAGGCCATTGCCGTGGCGGGCGGGTTTGCCGGTGGACCGCTTGAGGCTTTCACCGCCTACGTGCCCGTGGGGTTCGATCATATCCTGCCCAAGGGGCTGGATCATATCCTGTTCGTGCTGGGGCTGTTCTTTCTGTCGACCCGGCTGGGCTCTCTGCTCTGGCAGATCAGCGCCTTTACCCTTGCCCATACGGTCACGCTGGCGCTGGGCGCGCTGGGTCTGGTGTCGGTGCCGGGGTCGATTGTCGAGCCGCTGATCGCGGCGTCGATTACCTATGTGGCGGTTGAAAACGTTCTGACCAGCAAGCTGCACCGCTGGCGGCCCGTCATCGTGTTCGGCTTCGGGCTGTTGCACGGGCTGGGCTTTGCCAGCGTGCTGGCGGAATTCGGTCTGCCGCAAGCGCAGTTCGTGCCCGCGCTACTGGGGTTCAACGTAGGTGTCGAGATCGGGCAGCTGACGGTGATCTCCATTGCCTTTCTGCTCGTTGGCTTCTGGTTCCGGGACAAGCCGTGGTACCGGTCGCGGATCGCGGTGCCGGCCTCCTGCGTGATCGCGGTGATCGGCACCTATTGGTTTGTCGAACGGGTGTTCCTTTAACCCATCGCCGAGATGAGCTGGTTCAGCCGGGCAAGGGGCTGATCGCTCGACCAGATCTCGTCACCGATGCCAAAGAAATCGGTCGCGGGCGCAAGGCTGCGCATCAGCTCGTCGGTCAGCGCGCCTTCGGCGACCACGGGGATCTCGATCATCTCCGACCACCACTGGAACAGCTCGGCGTCGGCGCGGGTGCCGTCATTTAGCGTCGTCTCGCCCACGGGGCCGAAACAGACGTAATCCGCCCCGGCTTCGCCCGCTGTTATACCGTCGTGGCGCGAGGCGGCGCAGAAGCTGCCGACAATCGCATCCGGCCCAAGCGTCTTGCGCGCCGAACGGACCGAGCGGGCCGCGTCGCTCAGGTGAACCCCGTCAAGGCCGTGCCGTTCGGCCAGAACAACGTGATCGGATATCACCAGCGCCACGTCGCGCGCATGGGTGATCTCGCGCAGCGAGTCCGATGCCCGGCCCAGAACATCCTCGTCGCGGCTGGCGAGGGCAAGTCGGACGCAGGCGATCTCGACCTCGTCCAGAACTTCGGCAAGCTGGTCGGGGAAATGGCTCAGTTCAAAGGCGGGCGGGGTGATCAGGTAGATTTGCGGCTGCTCGGGCGCGGTCATGGCCGTATTCCTCGGTTCGTGATTGACCTCGTCTAGCGAATTCGCACCGTGATGCAAACCGGTTTCGCCTGCACGGGTTGCCCAAATGCACGGCAGGGACTAGAGGACGGCCCAGCTTTTACGGGATCCCTTTATGCCAACTGACCAACCGCAGCCATCATTCGTGCTGGTGCGCCCGCAGATGGGCGAGAATATCGGTGCCGCCGCCCGGGCTATGTGGAACTTCGGGCTCGACCGGATGCGGATCGTCGCGCCACGTGACGGCTGGCCGAACGAAAAGGCCGTGGTGATGGCAAGCGGGGCAGGGCGCCTGCTGGACGAGGCGCAGATATTCGACACCTTTCCCGATGCGCTTGCCGATTGCACCTATGTGCTGGCGACCACTGCAAGGCCGCGCGGGCTGACCAAGCCGGTGTTCAGTCCGGAACGCGCGATGCAGGAAGCGGCGCGCCGGATCGGAGAGGGCGAAAAGGTCGCCGTTCTGTTCGGCCCCGAACGTGCGGGCATGGAAAACGAAGAGATCGCGCGCGCCAATGCGATCATCTCGGTGCCGGTGAATCCGGAATTCGCCTCGCTCAACCTTGCACAATGCACGCTCTTGATGAGCTATGAGTGGATGCGCCAGAGCGGCACTGTCACCCATGAGGCGACGCCGCTGGGCAAAACCGACTGGGCGGAAGGCCACGAAATCGCGGCGCTGGGCGATCATTTCGAGGAACGTCTCGAGCAGGCGGGGTTCTTCTTTCCCGAACACAAGGCCGCCTCGATGAAGATGAACCTGCGCAATCTCTGGTCGCGGATGCCGCTGACGCAGGTGGATGTGCGCATGCTGCACGGCATCATGCGGCAGATGGCGCGCTGGAAAGAGCGCGGCGATTGATCGCGCTGGACCCTTGGGCACTTGCGGCTTAGGTTCCGGCCCGAATGACGCATGAGGACAAGATGAGCTCAAAGCGCAGCATCTTCGAAGAAGTTTCCGAAACCGGCGACAAACGGCCCGAGGCCCAGACCGGGCTGATCGACAAGACCAGCAGCGGCAAGACCCGCACCGGCGCACGCCGTGGTATCCGGGCATGGCTGATGGTGCTGTTTGCACTGGTCGTGGTGATGATCGCCGTGGGCGGGCTGACCCGGCTGACCGACAGCGGGTTATCGATCACCGAATGGCGCCCCGTCTCTGGCGCCCTGCCACCGATGAGCGAGGCCGAATGGCAATCGGAATTCGAGAAATACCAGCAGATCGACCAGTTCCGTATTCAGCACAGCTGGATGGAGCTGTCGGACTTTAAACAGATCTACTGGTGGGAATGGGGTCATCGTCAGCTTGGCCGCGCCATCGGGCTTGTCTGGGCGCTGGGCTTTTTCGGCTTTCTTGCCGTGCGTCAGATCCCGGCGGGCTGGACCGGCCGGCTGCTGTTGATCGGCGCGCTGGGCGGGCTTCAGGGCGCGATCGGCTGGTGGATGGTGCATTCGGGTATTACGCAGGGCGAGGGCATCACCTCGGTCGCGAGCTACCGGCTCGCAATCCATCTGGGGCTGGCTTTCGTGATCCTCGGGTTCATCGCGTGGTATGTTTACCTGCTGGGCCGCAGCGAGCGTGACCTGATGCAGGCACGCCGCGCCAAGGAAGCAAAACAGTTCGGCATGGCGACCGGCCTTTTGCATTTCGCGTTTCTGCAAATCCTTATCGGAGCGCTTGTGGCAGGGATCGACGCGGGCCGCACCTATAACGACTGGCCGATGATGGCCGGGCAGTTCTTTCCGCCGAATGCTTTCCCGGAACCGCAGATGTGGCGGAACTTCTTTGAAAGCCCGGGGCTCGTGCAGTTCATCCACCGTATCGTCGGCTACCTGCTGTTTGCCTTTGGCGTGGTGGTCTGGCTGCGCGGGCGGCGCAGCGCCCACACGGCGACGCGGTTCGCCTTTAACGCGGTGTTTGCGGCGCTGATCATCCAGATGTTGCTGGGCATCGTGACCGTTCTTTACGCGGCACCGGTTCAGGTTGCGATTCTGCACCAGTTCATGGCGGTCGTTCTCTGGTCACTGATCCTGCGTGCGCGCTACCTGTCGGCCTACCCGGTGGTCACGTCGATCCGGGGCAATACCAAAGGAGGCGCGAAATGAGCGCATTTGAAGACCTGATGAGCTATGCCCGCGATACCACGGCGCTTGGCGAGATTGCCGGGCGTCTGGGCTGGGATCAGGAAACCGTCATGCCGCGCGGCGCAGCCGCGCAGCGGGGGGCCGAGATGGCAGCGATCGAATCCGTGCTGCACGCGCGCCGGTCCGCGCCCGAGGTCGGCGACTGGCTGGAAAAGGCCGAGGCCCCGGACGAGGTCGGCGCGGCGCAGCTGCGTGAAATCCGCCGGGCGTTCGACAGGGCCAATAAGGTGCCCGCGCGGCTGGCCAAGGAACTGGCGCAGGTCACCTCCGAGGCACAGGGCAAATGGGCGGCGGCACGGGCGGACGAGGACGTTTCGGCCTTTCTGCCGGTGCTGGAACGCGTCGTTGAACTCAAGCGCGAAGAAGGCGCGGCGCTGGCGGCGGGTGGGACGCTTTATGATGCGATGCTCGACGATTACGAACCGGGTATCACCGGGGCCGAGATCGCCACGCTGTTCGACGCGATGCGCCCCCGACTGGTAGACCTGCGCGCAGCGGTGCTGGACAAGCCCGCGCCCAAGGGGCTGACCGGGATGTATGATGAAAAGGTGCAGATGCGACTGGCTCGCAAGCTGGCCCGCACCTTTGGTTATGACATGAACCGGGGCCGCGTGGACAAGGCGGTGCATCCGTTCAGCTCGGGCAGCGGTATGGACGTGCGGATCACCACGCGCACGAACCCGTCTGACCCTTTCAACTGCATCTATTCGACGATCCACGAGGTTGGACATGCGGCCTATGAGCAAAGCATCGACGATGCCTATGCGCTGACCCCGATCGGTCACGGAGCCTCGATGGGCGTGCATGAAAGCCAGAGCCGGATCTACGAGAACCAGCTTGGCCGCTCGCGCGCCTTTACTGGCTGGCTCTTTGAGGAGATGCGCGACGTCTACGGCAATATCGGCATCAATTCGGCGGATGAGTTCTTTGGCGCAGTGAACCGGGTGCATAATGGTTATATCCGCACGGAATCCGATGAGGTGCAGTACAACCTCCACATCATGCTGCGTTTCGATCTGGAACGGGCGCTGATGTCGGGCGATCTGCAGGTCGCCGACCTTGAGGCCGCGTGGAACGACCGGTTCAAAGCCGATTTCGGCTATGCTGTTGACCGGCCCTCGAACGGATGCCTGCAGGATGTGCACTGGTCGGTGGGGCTGTTCGGCTATTTCCCGACCTATAGCCTTGGCAATGTCTACGCGGGCTGCCTGCATCACGCGCTGCGCGAGGCGGTGCCGCTGCTCGACGACCAGCTGTCGGCGGGCGATACGCTGGGGGCCACGAGCTGGCTGCGCGAGAACGTCCAGCGCCACGGCGGCTTGTATGAACCGCGCAAGGTCATTGAAAAGGCGACCGGTGCGCCGGTCTCCGAAGCACCGCTTCTCGACTATCTCGAAGCGAAGTTCGGTGCGCTCTACGGGCTCTAGCCGGAGACCGCCTCGCGCTTGTTGGGGCGCGGGGCGTTGCTCAACCAAGAGGCGTGTTTCCGTATTTGCGGTCGCTTAACCAAGTTGACCATTGTCTTTCACCGCGTCATGGCATTAAGTAGACAAACGGTTTCGCGCGTTTCCACGCCGGACCGGAGAGAGTTTCGCTGCTTGGGAAGCGGTGCTGGACAAAAATCCCTCCAGTTTCCCGGCAGGCTGATTTGATCCTTCCAAGGATCAGTGGAGTACCTTCGTTGCAAGTAAAGCGGCGAAGGAAAGAATGGGCAGGTAACGGGACATCCCGGCCTGTCGGAGAAGAACCGCGATGACGCGCGAGCGAGCACTGATCAATCAGTCGGGTAGGCCAGGCGCCAGACCCTGCCGCGCCGCGTCCAAAATCGCCCTTTCAAGACACCACCCCAAACGCGCTCGTCCGCCAGGTCGGGCGCGGTTGCGGTCGTGCATCAAGGACACATGGCCAAGAAAATGCTTATCGATGCCACCCACGCGGAAGAAACCCGCGTTGTGGTGGTCGACGGAAACAAGGTTGAGGAGTTCGACTTTGAATCCGAAAACAAACGCCAGCTTGCTGGCAACATATACCTCGCAAAGGTAACACGGGTCGAACCGTCGCTTCAGGCGGCCTTTGTCGATTACGGCGGTAACCGGCACGGTTTCCTCGCCTTTTCCGAGATTCATCCGGACTATTACCAGATCCCCGTCGCCGACCGTCAGGCCCTGATGGAGGAAGAACGCGCCTATGCCGAGGCACAGCGCGCCAAGGACGAGGCCGAGGCCGCAAAGCCCAAGTCAAGAAAATCCCGTTCGCGTTCGCGCTCCAAAAGCGAGGAAACCACCCCGAAGGATGCCGTTGAGACCAAAGAGGTCGAGGGCGAAATCAGCGGGATGGAGACCATCGACCTGAGCGATGACATGGCGGAAGCGGTGGATGCCGCGGGCGAGGTGCCCGAAGGGTCCTCGCCGATGGAACGCGTCGCCGAAACGCCGGTCGAAGAACCCGAAGACAGTGATCAGCCCGATACGGATCATGACGACTCTGATCAGGACGACGATCAGCATGACGATGGCGATGACGAGGACGGCGCAGACGCGGCGGACAAGGACGACACCATCGAATCCGTTGCCGAAGAGGATGACGCCGAAGATCTTCGCCCGGTGCGCAAACCGCGTCCGCGTCGCTACAAGATCCAGGAAGTCATCAAGGTCCGGCAGGTGCTGCTGGTTCAGGTCGTCAAGGAAGAGCGCGGCAACAAGGGCGCGGCGCTGACGACCTATCTCTCGCTTGCAGGCCGGTACTGCGTGCTGATGCCGAACACCGCCCGTGGCGGTGGCATTTCGCGCAAGATCACCAATGCTGCCGACCGTAAAAAGCTCAAGGAAATCGCCGCCGAGATCGACGTGCCAACCGGCGCGGGCCTGATCGTGCGCACCGCCGGTGCCAAGCGGACCAAGGCCGAGATCAAGCGCGACTATGAATACCTGCAACGGCTCTGGGAGCAGATCCGCGAGCTGACGCTGAAATCCATCGCGCCGGCCCGGATCTACGAAGAGGGTGACCTGATCAAGCGGTCGATCCGCGATCTCTATAACCGCGACATCGACGAGGTGTTCGTCGAGGGCGAGCGCGGCTATCGCATCGCCAAGGACTTCATGAAGATGATCATGCCGTCCCACGCGAAGAACGTGAAGCTCTATAACGAGCAGATGCCGCTTTTCGCGCGCTACCAGGTCGAAAGCTATCTGGGTGGGATGTTCAACCCGACCGTACAGCTGAAATCCGGTGGTTACATCGTGATTGGCGTGACCGAAGCGCTTGTTGCCATCGACGTGAACTCGGGCCGCGCCACCAAGGAAGGCTCGATCGAGGAAACTGCGCTCAAGACCAACCTTGAAGCCGCCGAAGAGGTCGCCCGCCAGCTGCGCCTGCGCGACCTTGCCGGTCTGATCGTCATCGACTTTATCGACATGGACGAGCGCAAGAACAACGCCGCCGTCGAAAAGAAGATGAAGGACAAGCTGAAGACCGACCGCGCCCGCATTCAGGTGGGCCGGATCAGCGGTTTCGGCCTGATGGAGATGAGCCGTCAGCGTCTGCGTCCCGGCATGATCGAGGCGACGACCCAGCCTTGCCCGGCCTGCCACGGCACCGGCCTGATCCGCTCGGACGACAACATGGCGCTGTCGATCCTGCGCCAGATCGAGGAAGAAGGCGTGCGTCGCCGCTCGCGCGAGGTGCTGGTGAAGTGCCCGGTCGGTATCGCGAATTTCCTGATGAACCAGAAGCGCGAACACATCGCCCAGATCGAGGCGCGCTACGGCTTGTCCGTGCGTATCGAAGGCGACCCGCATCTGGTCAGCCCCGATTTCTCGCTTGAAAAGTTCAAGACGGCGACCCGCGCAATCCCGGTCGCGGCGCCGGTGGTTTCGGTCGATACCTCGATCATGGACCAGATCGACGCGGACGAGGAGGTAAGCGAGAGCGAAGACGAGGATACTGGATCCGGGTCTGCGGACAGCACGCCGTCGGATAACGGGGACGGTGAGAACAAGCCCAAGCGCAAGCGTCGTCGTCGGCGGCGGCGTGGCGGCAAGTCGAACGGCGATTCGAACGGGCAGGACCAATCGAACGACAATGGCGACTCCGAGGGCGACAAGTCCGACGAGCAGTCCGGTGAGGAAAATAAGCCCGAGCCTGCAATGGCTGAAGCCACGGCAGCGGCGAGCGTAGAAACCGCCGAAGCTGACGCCGAAGCCGAGACCGCGACCGAGGATAAGCCCAAGCCGAAAACGCGGTCGCGCAGCCGGTCCAGATCCCGCTCCAAGCCGAAGGAAGCGGAGACGGCCGCCGAGGAAACCGCCAGCGCGGATGCAAGCGTTTCGGAAGACGTGACCGAAGCCGAAGCGCTTCAGGAAAAGCCCAAGCCCAAGCGCAGCCGGTCCCGCAAGAAAGCGGCACCTGTTGAGGCCGAAGCGCCGGCGGCGGAAGAAGCGGCGGCGCAACCTGTAGCGGAGACCCCAGCGGCAGAGCCAGTGGCGGAAACCCCTGCCGTGCCGGAAGCGCCTGCGCCAGAGCAACAACCCAAGCCGGTTGCCGAAGAAAAACCCGAGCCGGCGGTCGAGGCGGCCCCAGAGACGGAGACCGTGCCAGAGCCTGCTGCTGCGCCCGAGACCAAGACGGCCAGCCCGGCCCCTGTGGCCGAGACGTCCAAAGAGCCGGAACCGGTTACTGCCAACGGCGATTCCGAGCCGGAAAAGGATGAGCCTAACAAGCCCAAGCGGCGCGGCTGGTGGTCGCTGGGCAGCTGACCCGGGCCACAGTTCTGAAAAACGGAAAACCCCGGCCGATGTGCCGGGGTTTTTCTTTGCCGCTGTTGTTCGTCAGTCTTCCAGGGTTCCTAACCGCCCTTGCGGATGAGGTAGATCTGCTGACCGTCCTGCTCCTCTTGCGAGATCAGCGCGTGACCGGCCTCGGCGCAGAAATGCGGCATGTCGATGATCGCGGCCGGATCGTCGGCTAGCACTTTCAGAACGGCACCCGGCGCCAGCGGTTGCAGGCGCTTGCGGGCCTTAAGGACGGGCAGGGGGCAAAGCAGCCCGTTGGCGTCCAGCGTATCGGCGATCTCAGTCATGCCTTCGGGATAATCGCGATGTTTCAGCCTGTCCACAGGGATGTGACCATCTGCCATGGGTAGGGGGCGTGACCCGGTCGGGTGAATGCCCTAAGACGATGTATATGTTCGGAATTGAAATCATAGATGCCGGCCTTGCGCCCGCGATGATCGTGGCACTCGTCGCCGGTATCATCAGCTTTCTGTCGCCCTGCGTGCTGCCGATCGTTCCGCCGTATCTTGCCTATATGAGCGGCGTGACGCTGAACGATATGCAGGATGACCGGGCCGGGCGGCGCAAGGCGATCATCGCGGCGCTGTTCTTTGTTCTGGGCCTCAGCACGGTGTTCCTGCTGCTCGGCTTCACAGCCTCGGCCTTTGGGGCGTTCTTCCTGAAGAACCAGGAGCTGTTCGCGCGGATCTCCGGTGTCGTGGTCATCATCTTTGGCCTGCATTTCCTGAACGTCTTTCGCATTCCTTTCCTCGACCGCGAGGCCCGCATGGATGCGGGGGACGCGGGCGGGTCGTCGTTCGGCGCCTATATCCTCGGCTTGGCCTTTGCCTTTGGCTGGACCCCCTGCATCGGCCCGCAGCTTGGCGCGATCCTGTCTCTCGCCGCTTCAGAGGCCTCTCTGACGCGGGGAACGGTGCTTTTGGGTATCTATGCGGCCGGGCTTGGCATTCCTTTCCTGCTGGCGGCGATGTTCCTGACCCGCTCCATGGTGGTGATGAACCGGCTGAAACGTCACATGGGCCTGATCGAAAAGGTGATGGGCGGTCTTCTGCTCCTTGTCGGGCTGGCGCTGGTGACCGGAGCATTCAGCATGTTCTCATGGTGGTTGCTCGAAACCTTCCCCTCGCTTGCGACACTGGGCTGACGTCTTACGCTCGGGGAAATTCCCCGTTAAGCTTTAGGGCAGTAAGATGGGGACAGAATGGCCGAAGAACAGGTGACGCCCGAGCAGTCTATTTGCGGCGCGGATCAGGTGCGGCATCGGCATGTATTCTACATCCCCGGTTACGACCCGATCCACCCGCGCCGCTACCGCGAGCTTTACCGAAAGGAAGGCGCGGCGCAGGCGGCGATTTCCGGTTATGAGCTGTCCCTGAGCCCCAAGCAGATGGGCGGTGCCTATGGCTGGCACGTCGCGGCGAATATCGAGGGCGCGGCGGTTAGTGCCGATGTCGAGGTGCTGGTCTGGTCGGACATCGTGCGCGACAGCATGACCGGGTCGATACCCGGCACCTATCTGCAACTGGCGCGCACGGCATGGATTTATATTTCGACCGGTGCTTTGTGGCGGATGATGCGACTGCGCAAGGGACCGGTGATCGCGGCGCTCTACCCGGTTGGCTTTCTGCTGGTACAGGCGCTGGTGGCCGTGCTGACGGGGCTGGGGGTGTTTTATCTGATTGCCCCTTACGCCGGAGTGCTGGCCGCATTGCCCGCGTTGCTGGTGGCGCGGCTGATCCTGCGCTGGTTCAAGAAACGCGATGGCCGGTATTTCGCCTATTACCTCATGCACGACTATGCGTTTTCAGCACGCTGGCACGGTGCCAATCCGGCCGAGCTGGAAGAGCGCATTGCGGAAATGGGGAATACCATCGCAGAGGCGTTGCAGGGCGGGGCAGAGGAGGTTCTGGTTGTCGGCCATTCCTCCGGCGCGCATCTGGCGGTGTCGATCCTTGCGGACCTCTTGCGCGCGGGCCGCGTGCCGTACAACGGCCCGGCGCTGTCCTTCCTGTCGCTTGGGCATGTGGTGCCGATGATGTCTTTCCTGCCCGCCGCAGACCGGCTGCGCCGGGATCTCCGCGATCTTTCGGCCTCGGAACGGGTGACATGGGTGGATGTGACGGCCCCCGGCGATGGCTGCGCCTTTGCCTTGTGCGACCCGGTGGCGGTGAGCGGGGTGGCGCCACCCGGCAGACGCGGACCGCTGGTGATTTCAGCCGCTTTCACCCAGACGCTCAGCCCCGAGAGATGGAGAGAGCTGCGCTGGCGGTTCTTTCGGCTGCACTTCCAGTATCTCTGCGCCTTCGACCGTCCGGGGGACTATGATTACTTCCGCATCACCGCCGGTCCGCAGCGACTGGCGACGCGGTTCGCCGGGCGCGCGCCTTCGGCCTCGCGCATCGAAACGCCGGTCTCGGGCTATCGATCGGTGTCCGGTCCATGATGCCGCCGAAACCCGCCTCGCGTGCCGACAAGGTTTCGCTCTGGCGCTATCTGCGCCTGTTCCGGCGCGACATCCTCTCGGCGCAACCGGCAAAGCTCTACCGCGCCTGGATGGCCGAATTCCGCACGCCGTTTTTCCGGTCGTATCTGGTGAACCAGCCGGAACTAGTACGGCTGGTTTTGAAAGAAAGGCCCGGGGATTTTCCGAAATCCGATAGGATCGGAGAAGGACTGCGGCCCTTGCTTGGCAATTCAGTTTTCCTGAGCAATGGTGAGACATGGAAGCGGCAGCGGCGCATTATTGATCCGGCCTTTGAAGGCGGCAGGCTGCGCGATACCTTTCCGGCGATGCAAGATGCGGCGCGGGCGGCAGTCGCACGTCTGCAACCGGGCGAGACCGAGATCGAGGCGGTCACCAGCCATGCGGCGGCGGATGTGATCTTTCGGACGCTTTTCTCGATCCCTATCGACCACGAGGTCGCCGCGCAGGTATTCGATCGTTTTCGCGCCTACCAGCGCAGCCAGCCTATTTTGAACCTCGCGGCTTTTGTGCCGCTGCCGACTTGGGTGCCGCGCCTGCATCGCCGAGCCACACGGCAGTCCGCGCGAGAAATACGGGCGCTGATCGCCGCGCTGGTGGCTGCACGCGAGGCCGAAATCCGCGAGGGCCGTGCCCCCGATGACCTTGCGACCAAGATCATGACCACGCCCGACCCGGACACCGGGCAGTGCTTCTCACGCGAGGAAATGGTCGGTCAGGTTGCAATCTTTTTCCTCGCCGGGCATGAAACCAGCGCCTCGGCGCTTGCCTGGTCGCTCTATCTGCTCGCGCTTTATCCCGACTGGCAGGAGCGGGTGGCACAAGAGGCTGCGGGCATGGGCGAAGGTTTCGCCGCGATCAATGCGCTCAGGCTGTCGCGGGACGTGTTCCGCGAGGCGCTGCGTCTGTACCCGCCGGTGCCGATGATGGTGCGCGAGGCATCCTGTCCGCATGAGATGCGCGGGCGCGACATACCGACCGGCGCGCAGATCGTGCTCAGCCCGTGGCACCTGCACCGGCACGAGCGGCTGTGGGACAACCCCGACGGGTTCGATCCGGCGCGCTGGCACGGGGAGAACGGACGGCAGTGCCAGCGCGAGGCCTTTATTCCCTTTTCGGCCGGGGCAAGGGTTTGCCCGGGCGCCGGGTTCGCGATGATGGAAGGCCCGCTGATCCTGTCGATACTGGTGCGGGAGTTTCATTTCGAGGTCGTTGCGGAAGACCAGCCCGTGCCAGTGGCGCATCTGACGGTGCGGGCGCGCGATGGGATCCGGCTGAGCCTGACGCGGCGCGGGGCGGACCCAAGAAAATAGGATTTTCTTGGCAAATTTCTGGGTCAGAAATTTGGACCTCCTATGGGTCAGAGCCGGGTGATCGGCTCGGTATTGCAGAAGATCACGATATGGCCGCCGTTTTCGACCGCCCGATATCCGCGCCGGTCGATTTCGTGGCGCAGCCGGTCCAGCCCGACGAAGCGTTTCACATCCCGCGTGCGTCGCCGTACCACGCCGCCCTCGCAGGCGGTCTGCGAGCTGAACAACTGGAGAATCCAGCGATCCGCATCGATTTGAATCAAAGTCTCGCTCATCCCTCCGTGGTGGCACGTCCCCGTAAAGATCGGGTTAAGCGCGGCTCCGGAAGTGACGCAGCACATACAGCCGGATCGCCGAGGCCAGCCCGCAGTCGACCCCGCGTTCGGCATCGATCTCGGCGGCCAGCAGGTTGATCGGCTTGTCCTCGGCGGCGGCAATTTCGCGGAAGGCGGACCAGAAATCATCTTCTAGCGAGACGCTGGTGCGGTGTCCTTTCAGGGTCAGCGAGCGCTTGACCGGGCGGTTGTTCATTCCTCGGCGCTTTCGTCCGTTTCCCGCCGGTGGTCTTCGAGCAGCCGCGTCGCACGTTCGGCGGCATCGGCCTCGGCCTGCCGCTCAGCCTTGGTCCGGCCGTGCTTTGCCACATTTTCTTCCGCCCGCTGTTTCTGTTCCTTGCGGGCCTTGGTCTTGCGGAACTGGTTGAGGTTGACGACGTTGCTCATGCGCTCACTCTGCCAGCGCTTTTATGCAAGAGCAAGGATCGGCCCGTTCAGCAGGGCCTCGATATCGCCGAAATATCCGCCGGAACGGGCAGGGCGCAGCGGATCGGACGTCAGCGCGACCGCAAGCCCACGGTCCGGATGGGCGGCAATCACCTGCCCGCCATAGCCGCGCGCCAGTACATAGCCCGTGTCGGTGAGGAACCAGCCATAGCCGTATCCCATGCCAGAGAAGGGCGAGCGGGTGCGCGCCCGCAGGCTGGTCTGTATCCAGCTTTTCGGGATGACCTGCGCCCCGTTGTATCGGCCACCGTCGCGCATGACCTGCGCGATGCGCAGCATCGCGCGCGGCGTCAGCGCCATTTCGTTGCCGCCGAGATAGTAGCCCTGCGGATCTCGGGTCCAGGGCGGGATGTCGATGCCTAGCGGGCGGCCCAGTGCCGCGCGTGCCTGTGCGAGCAGGCTGTCGCCAGTGGCCTCCGCCAGCGCCGCGCCCAGCACATGGGTTGATCCTGTGGAATAGAGCATCCGCCCACCGGGCCGGGCCACCATGGGGCGGGACAGGGCATTGGCCACCCAGTTCCGCGAAGAAACCCATTCGCCGTAATTCCCGCCCGAGGTGCGTTCCAGCCCGGCGCGCAGGGTCACGAGGTCTTCGAGCGTGATATCGGCCACGCGCGGGTCGGCCCCGGCAGGGATCAGCGCGGCCGCGACCTCACCCAATGTCGCCTCGACACCCGTCACCGCGCCTTTGTCGATGGCATTGCCCAACAGCAAGGCCACGATGCTCTTGGAGCAGCTCTTGATATTGGCGAGCCGGTCCAGCCCGGGGCCGCGAAAGGCGCGTTCAAAGAGGATCTTATCGCCTTGCATCACCTGCAGTGAATGCAACTGGTCGAACCTGTCGCCAGCGGTTTCGAGATCGGAAAGGGATTGCGCCCGCGCACGGCCCGTCAGGGCGCCGGTGGCGAGCATGGCCGTCGAGGCGGCGAGGAGCGAGCGTCTTGTGATCATGGGCATAATCTGGCGCAAGCGATGCGGATTGCCAAACCCGGCTGGATCACGAATGCGCGGGTGAAAGCGCGGGCAGGAATCAAAACGGGCGGCCAAAGAGGCCGCCCGTGATGTGTCATGTGACCGGGATCAGTCCTTGGGACCGATCATGTCCTCGGGGCGGACAACGCGGTCAAAGGTTTCCTCGTCCACGAAGCCAAGCGCGATGGCTTCTTCGCGCAGGGTCGTGCCGTTCTTATGCGCGGTCTTGGCGACCTTGGTGGCATTGTCATAGCCGATGGTGGGGGCCAGTGCCGTGACCAGCATCAGCGATTCCTTCATCAGCTTTTCAATGCGGGCCTCGTTCGCTTCGATGCCGACCACCATGTTGTCGGTGAAGGCCGAGGCGCTGTCGCCCAGAAGTTGCATGGATTGCAGCACGTTATAGCTCATCATCGGGTTGTAGACGTTGAGTTCGAAGTGACCTTGCGAGCCCGCCATGCCGACAGCCGCGTCATTGCCCATCACATGGGCACATACCATGGTCAGCGCCTCGGCCTGTGTCGGGTTGACCTTGCCGGGCATGATCGAGGAGCCGGGCTCATTCTCGGGCAGGATCAGCTCGCCCAGACCGGAACGCGGGCCGGAGCCCAGCAGGCGGATGTCGTTGGCGATCTTGAAGAGGCTTGCCGCGACCGTCTTGAGCGCGCCCGAGAACATGACCATCGCGTCATGGGCGGCCAGCGCCTCGAACTTGTTGGGCGCGGTGACAAAGGGCAGGCCGGTGATTTCGGCCATGTTCGCGGCGACGGTTTCGCCCCAGCCCTTTTTCGTATTCAGACCGGTGCCGACGGCGGTGCCGCCCTGCGCCAGTTCATAGATGTCGGGCAGGCAGGCTTCGATGCGTTCGATCCCCTTGGCGACCTGATGGGCGTAGCCGGAAAATTCCTGTCCGAGCGTGAGCGGGGTCGCATCCTGCGTATGGGTGCGGCCGATCTTGATGATGTCCTTGAAGGAGTCCGATTTCGCGACCAGTGCCTCGTGCAGTTTTTTCAGACCCGGCAGCAGCACGTCACGGGCCTGCATCCCGATGGCCACGTGCATGGCGGTCGGGAAGGTGTCGTTCGAGGATTGGCCCATGTTGCAGTGATCGTTCGGGTGGACAGGGTCCTTGGAAGCCATCTTGCCGCCCAGCATTTCAATCGCGCGGTTCGAGATCACCTCGTTCGCGTTCATGTTCGACTGGGTGCCCGAACCGGTCTGCCAGACGACGAGCGGAAAGTTGTCGTCGAACTTGCCCTCGATGACTTCGCCTGCGGCGGCGATGATCGCGTCGGCCAGTTTCGCATCAAGTGCGCCGGAGTCCTTGTTCGCCATCGCGCAGGCTTTCTTCACCACGCCAAGGGCGCGGATAATCGGTACGGGCTGTTTTTCCCAGCCGATCGGGAAATTCATGATCGAGCGTTGGGTCTGGGCACCCCAGTACTTGTCCGCCGGGACTTCGAGCGGGCCAAAACTGTCGGTTTCGGTGCGGGTATCGGACATCTCTCTCTCCGTCTTGCATGTCTTGCCTTGCGCTTTAGCCGGGGTAGGGCGCTGACGCAAATGCTGAGCTTGGCCAGACCATATGGCCAAGACGTGATCGGGTACAGGAGAATGGCCGCCCTGCAGGCATTGTACCGGTGCATAATCTATCTATGTTGAAAGATTATGATGGCTTTCCAGAACAGGATCCCCGACATGCGCCCGATTGCCGTAAGCCTGCTGGCCAGTTTCGCGACCGCATTCCTTGCCACTGCCGCGATGGCGGAATCGGCTATCACCCCGTTTGTAGGCGACTATTCCGGCTCGGCCGAGGTGGAGACCTATGACGGTTCCCTGGTCGACCGGGACATGAGTGTTGCGATCCGCGAGACCAAGGAAGGCTTTTCCATCGACTGGAGTTCGACCACGTTTCGCAGCGACAAGGCCACGCAGAAATCCTATCACATCGAGTTCCAGCCGAGCGACCGCGACGGGGTTTATGCGGCGGCGATGACCAAGAACGTCTTTGGCCACGAGGTCCAGCTCGATCCGATGAAGGGGCTTCCCTATGTCTGGGCACGGATCGTCGACGACACGCTGACCGTGTTTTCTCTCTATGTGACGGCAGATGGCGGTTATGAAATCCAGCAGTTCGACAGGTCGCTGGCCGAGGGCGGGCTTGATCTTGAATTCAGCAGGCTGAACAGCGAAGACGCCAAACCGGCAGTCAGCACGCATCTCAAACGGCAGTAGAACGCCGAAGTTCAGTGCTTGCGGAAGCTGTCGAGCGAGACGATCTCGGCATCCGATTTCTCGGATTCTTCAGGTTTTTCACGGGCATGATCGGTATTGATCGGCTCGGGCGGAAGATCGGCCTCGTCGATTTCCTCATCCTCGGGCGATTCAAAGCGCAGGCCGAATTCCACCGACGGATCGACGAACGTCTTGATCGCATCATAGGGAATGTACAGCGGTTCGGGCTGGTTGCCGAAATTCAGCGTTACTGCGAATCCGTCATCACCCACGTCTAGATTGTCGAACCAGTGCTGCACGACAACCGTCATTTCGCCGGGGTAGCGGTCGGCCAGCCAATCGGCCAGTTCCGCATCCGGGTGAGATGTGTCGAAGGTTATGAAAAAATGATGCTGGCCGGGCAGTTCGCCGAGTTCTGCCACCTTGGCGAGGACTGTTTTTATCAGTCCGCGCATCGCGGTGTGCATCAGGTTTCCATAGTCTATTCCGTGCGCCATTGAGCGTGTCCTGAACAAAGTAACTCAAACATAGAAGATTCTGAGAGAAACGAAAGGCCGGTCTGTGGAGAAATTCAACTATAGGGATTTCAGTAGCATAGCGGCAGTTGTTAAAAGCAGAATCTGTTCGAAACGCCTTGTTACAGGTCTGTAGCGGGGTGAGCAATTGCCAGCGATCCCTGCCGTGTCTTTCTGGAGCGTGGCGGAGGAAAGTGCAGGCTTCTGTTGCCAGGCGCCTGCGAACCCCGCCTTACGCTGCTAGGCGCAAGGGCTTAAGTTTCGGTCTTGTTACTGCTTACGCAGCAACGGCGACCGGAGCACGATTGTCATTTGCAATTGTACTTGTTTCGCCGATAACGGTGGCAGACAGCCGGGACAAAGCTAACCCCTTTAGACGTTCGTCGATCCTGTTTCGGCCCCATGATCCCCAAATGAAGGATGTTTGGTGGAGCCGCCGGGTACCGCCCCCGGGTCCGATCCGCTTATTACGAGCGCGTTTATGTCCATAGTCCCGAAGGACAGGTCTCATATAGGACGGGGGCCGCGCGGTTTCAATCGTCAATCTGTGTCGGGGGCAACGCGCGGTGGGAAAAATGATTGAAATAGCGGGCTGTACGCGATGCACAACCCGTACAGCACCTGTACACCTCCTGTACACCGCCGCAGCGCAGCATCGGGCTAGAAGCTGAGATTGGCCCAGATCAGCCAGAGCGCGAGCGCCGCCTCGATACCGCCATAGGCCATGACCTTTTTCACCGGCGGATGATCGAAAAGCAGCGACACGAGCCGCCCGAGCGCTGCCCCGGCATAGACGAAACCGAGCATCGCGTAGGCGATCGGCGCAGAGAGCCAGAGCGCGGCGATCCCCGCCACGACAAACAGGCCACCCGTCGAGGCGCGAAGCTCGGAATAGCCCATAGTGCTGCCGCGCGGGGTAAGATCAAGCACCGACGCGGTGTAATTGGGCGATATCAGTCCGACGAGGCCAAATCCGATGGTCAGCATCGCCGCGATGATGTTCAGAGTTTCGATCATGCAATTTTGTTTAAGCCGATCACACCGTAAGACAAGGTGTGATTGTCATGCGGGTGTTACATATTCTGCAAGGCAGCATAACACAGTCCGGTTAACGTTTTTATTTGTAAGCGTTTTCCAAAGCTGACAATATTTTTCGCGATATTTCATCCGGTTCGACGGAGGGCACCAGGGATGATCGATACCCGGTATTGCGTGACTTTCGCGCGTTACAATCGCTGGCAGAACAAGCAGCTTGAAACCATGCTCGGGGCGCTGGACTTTAAGGAACTGACGCGCGACCGCAAGGCATTCTTTGGCTCAATCCTTGGGACGCTGAACCACCTGTGCTGGGGCGATAAGATCTGGATGTCGCGTTTCGACGGCGGCGAGAAGCCCGACTGCACCGCGAAAGAGGCGCTTGACAGGTTTCCCACGCTCGCGGCGTGGAGTGCCGAGCGGTTCCAGCTGGACGGGCGCATCTCGCTCTGGGCGGCGCATCTGCACAATGTCGATCTGGCAGGCGACCTGACGTGGTTCTCGGGGCTGACGGGCAGGGAGAATACCCAGCCCATGTCGGTTTTGGTGCCGCATTTTTTCAACCACCAGACCCATCACCGCGGACAGGTCCACGCGATGCTGACCGCGACGGGGTCGGAGGCGCCGGTGACCGACCTGTTTATGATGCCGGAAGATTTCTGAGCGCGTTGCAGCGGGGCCGGGGGGCTGTTAGCTGTTCAAATTGACCAAGGAGGCGAAGGCGCGAGGAGGCGTCTTGGCCGGTGAATCCAGCAAGCAGGAGTTAGAGATGTTCAATGCGCTCGTGGTGGAAAAGGACGATGAAACCGGCAAGACCAGTGCCGGGGTAAGCCAGATCTCGCTGGAGGATCTGCCTGATGGAGAGGTGACCGTCGCGGTCGAATATTCCACCGTCAATTACAAGGACGGGCTGTGCATCGGGCCGGGCGGCGGTCTGGTACGGCGCTATCCGCATGTACCGGGCATTGATTTCGCGGGCACGGTCGAAGCCTCGGACGATGACCGCTACAAGCCCGGCGACAAGGTCGTGCTGACCGGCTGGCGCGTGGGCGAGGCTCATTGGGGTGGCTATGCGCAAAAGGCGCGGGTCAAGGCCGACTGGCTGGTGCCGCTGCCCGAGGGGCTGGATACGAAACAGGCGATGGCGGTCGGCACCGCCGGTTTCACCGCGATGCTGGCGGTCATGGCTCTGGAAGATCACGGGCTGGAACCCGGCCATGGTCCGGTGCTGGTCACCGGCGCGGCGGGCGGTGTCGGGTCGGTCGCGACGGCGATCCTTGGCAATCTCGGCTACGAGGTGGCCGGTGTGACCGGGCGGCCCGAGACCGCGGATTACCTGAAATCGCTGGGCGCGACGCAGATCGTGGCCCGCGAGGACATAAACGAGACCGTCAAGCGCCCGCTCGAGAGCGAGATGTGGTCCGGCTGCGTCGATGCGGTGGGCGGCGCGATGCTGGCGCGAGTGCTTGGCCAGATGAAATACGGCGCTTCGGTCGCGGCGGTGGGTCTGGCCGGTGGCGCGGCGTTGCCTGCGACGGTCGTGCCGTTCCTGTTGCGCGGCGTGAACCTTCTTGGGATCGACAGCGTGATGCAGCCCTATGACAACCGGCTGCGGGCCTGGTCGCGCATTGCGTCTGACCTGCCGATGGACAAGCTCGAGGCGATGATCCAGCCCGCGACCCTGTCCGATCTGCCCGAATTGGGCAGCGACATTCTTGCCGGTAAGGTCAAGGGGCGCGTTGTCGTGGACGTCAACGCCTGATCCTGACCCGAAGTCGAAATTCGTAGAACGACGCGCCTCTGGCCGGGGCGCGTCGTTTGCATTTCGAGCCATTGGCATCGGGCAAATCGGGTGCTGACCCCTCAGGTACCCTCTGGCATGCGTGTCGCGCATTGCAGTTAAATGGCCGCAGTTGTTTGCAATTTGTCTAATTATTGGGCTATTGTGTCGCATGGGTGGTGATCGAACGGATACGCCGTTCGGACCCGAGCAACACCAATACCGCTAGCGTCGGGCTGACAAACAGCCTGTCGTCCAGAATGGCCGACTCGCTGCGGGTTAGGAGGGACAGACGTGTTTTCCAAAATCATGGTGCCGGTAGACCTGGCACATAAGGAAAAGCTGGTGAAAGGGCTGCAATGCAGCGCCGATCTGGCAAAACATTACGGGGCCGAGGTGATCATGGTCGGGGTGACGGCGGATACGCCGGGCTCGGTCGCGCATACCCCGGAAGAATATCGCACGAAGCTTGATGCCTTTGCGGCCGATTTCGGTGCGAGCAATTCCGTCAATGCCTCGGCGCGGGCGGTCGTGGTCAACGACCCGGCGATCGATCTGGATGCGATTCTGCTCAAGGCGGTTAAAGAAACCGACGCCGATCTGGTTGTCATGGCCAGCCATGTGCCCGGCATCAAGGAATACATCTGGCCGTCGAACGGCGGCAAGATCGCGGCCCATGCCGCAGCTTCTGTCATGGTAGTTCGCGACTGACCTGTGCCATCAGCCGCGCAAGTCCTGCGCGGACCGGATGAAACGACAATAGCCGCCCCCGGAGGCGCGGCATCAAACAACAAGGAGATCGCATATGACCGACACTTCTGGCGATCAGGGCATACCGGAGCCAAGCGGTGCCTCTGACGTGATCGAAACCGATTACGAGATCGGACAGGATAATATCGACGGCCAGCTGGGGCCGTTCGGTTTTGACATTCACAACCCCGTATTCCTGGTCTCGGGCATCGCCATCGTGGCCTTTGTCTTTTACACGCTGGCCCTGCCGGAGCAGGCGGGCGAGGCCTTCAGCTGGCTGTTTGGCGCCGTGACCAAGGGCTTTGACTGGTTCTTCCTTGGCGCGGCGAACATCTTTGTGCTGTTCTGCCTGTTCCTGATCGTCACCCCGCTTGGGTCGGTCCGGCTGGGTGGCGTCGATGCCAAGCCCGATTACACCTATATCGGCTGGTTCGCGATGCTTTTCGCGGCGGGCATGGGCATCGGTCTGATGTTCTACGGCGTGTCCGAACCGATGAGCCACTTCTCATCCTCGATGGGGGGCACGGCGGCAGAAGGCGGCGCGCGGACTGACTGGGCACCGCTGGGTGCGGCAGCCGGTGACGAGGCGGCTGCGGTGCGTCTGGGCATGGCGGCGACGATCTTTCACTGGGGTCTGCACCCTTGGGCGATCTATGCCATCGTTGCGCTGGCGCTGGCGCTGTTTTCCTATAACAAGGGTCTTCCGCTTACGATCCGTTCGGCATTCTACCCGATCCTCGGCGACCGGGTCTGGGGCTGGTGGGGCCACGCCATCGACACGCTGGCGGTCTTTGCGACGCTGTTCGGTCTTGCGACCTCGCTCGGCTTCGGTGCGACACAAGCCAATGCCGGTCTGAACGAGCTGTTCGGTATCCCGATCAACAACACGGTCGAAGTGGTCCTGATTTCCGGCATCACCGCGATTGCGCTGATCTCGGTGCTGCGCGGCCTTGATGGCGGGGTAAAGGTGCTGTCGGAGATCAACATGGGGCTGGCGTTCCTGCTGTTGCTCTTTGTTCTGTTCACCGGGCCTACCATAGCGATCCTGACCGGGTTTGGCGATTATCTGCTGGCCTATGTGGAATACCTGCCGGCGCTGTCGAACCCCGTGGGACGCGAGGACGTGAACTTTATGCAGGGCTGGACCTCGTTTTACTGGGCGTGGTGGATCAGCTGGTCACCCTTTGTCGGCATGTTCATCGCCCGCGTCAGCCGGGGCCGGTCGGTGCGTGAATTCGTGATCTGCGTGCTGCTGATCCCAAGCCTTGTCTGCGTGCTGTGGATGTCGGTCTTTGGTGGCGTCGCGATCCAGCAGGTCGTGCAGGACGGCTACACCGCCGCACAGGACGCCGAACTGCCGCGTCAACTCTTCAAGATGCTGGACCAGTTGCCGCTTGCAGGGATCACTTCGCTGATCGGGATCGTGCTGGTCATCGTGTTCTTCGTGACCTCGTCGGACTCCGGTTCGCTGGTGATCGACACGATCACGGCGGGTGGCAAGGTCGACGCGCCGGTACCGCAGCGTGTGTTCTGGTGCATCTTCGAAGGCGCCGTGGCCATCGTGCTGCTATTGTCGGCGGGCGGTCTGAGTTCGCTTCAGTCCATGGTTATCTCGACAGGACTGCCTTTCACGGTCGTTCTGCTGTTGATGTGCTGGGCGATCTATCGCGGGCTTGCCAGCGAACCCCGGTAAGCTGAAATTTGCTTAGGCATTGTGCGGTTGCGGCAAAAAACTTGCCGCAACCGTTTTTTAATTGTTCTTTAAGGGTTGATCTGATCGGTATTTTTCAATCATAAGTTGAGTGTAACGATTGTCACGCTGTTGCAGTAACTGAAATATCTATTTCGGAGTTACGCCATGCCGATCAGTCCCCCCTATCCCCCTAGCGGCTTGGCCCGTGCCCCAGTTCCGAGTTTGATTTTTCTGTGCAGCATAGCTGTAGCGATTGTTAACTCCGCCGATCCCGGCATGGCTTCTTCTTCTGCCATGTCGGGAGAGGGCGCGGCGGTCTTGGTTGCCGATGCCGGATCGCAAGACCGGGGCAAGCAAGGCAACAACAACAAGAAGAAAAAGAAGAAGGGCGCCCATAGTTCGGTGACCGTCGGCGGCAACGGACCCAAGGTGCGCACCGCCAATCAGGACGGATCGATCACCGTTGGGCCCAAGGGCGTCGGCGCGACCGTGCGGCCCGGTGGCGGGCCTGTCGGAATTGGTATCACTCCCAGTGGCAAGCCGCGTCTGAACATGCGTCTGGGCGGACGCTAGGGGCGGGACGCCAAGCGGTCTGCAATCGAGAGGCGCTTGCGCCTAAATACTTGCCTTCCTTGGTAAACTCGTATTTCCCTTACGGCATGAAACTCGATTCCGACTATGTTCGCTCTCTGTTTCCGGCTTTTTCCAAGCCCGAGCTTGCTGCTTTCGCGCATTTCGAGAACGCGGGCGGATCCTATGCCTGCGCGCCGGTGATCGAGCGCCTCACGCGGTTCTATACCGAGCGCAAAATGCAGCCCTATGGCGATGCCGACCCCAGCCGCCTTGGCGGCGAAGAAATGGACGAGGCGCGCGCGCGGATGGCGGCGCTTTTGGGGGTTGAGAAGGACGAGCTGAGTTTCGGGCCGTCGACCACGCAGAACACCTATGTGCTGGCGCAGGCCTTTCGCCAGTGGCTGAGCCCGGGCGAGGCGATCATTGTTACCAATCAGGATCACGAGGCCAATTCGGGACCGTGGCGGCGTCTGGCGGAGGAGGGGATCGAGATCCGCGAATGGCGGGTCGATCCAGACAGCGGGTTGCTGAACCCTGAAGACCTTGAGGATCTGCTCGACGAAAAGGTGCGGCTGGTCTGTTTCCCGCATTGCTCGAACGTCGTGGCCCATATCAATCCGGTGACCGAGATCACCGCGATGGCCCATGCGGCAGGGGCCTTTGTCTGCGTCGATGGCGTTTCCTATGCGCCGCATGGGTTTCCCGATCTGAACGCGCTGGGGCCGGATATCTACCTGTTTTCGGCCTATAAAACCTACGGCCCGCATCAGGGGTTGATGGTGGTGCGCCGGGCGCTGGCCGAGCTGCTGCCGAACCAGGGGCATTATTTCAACGGCGACTCGATCTACAAGAAATTCACCCCGGCGGGTCCCGATCATGCCCAGATCGCTGCCTGCGCAGGGATGGCGGATTACATCGATCTGCTGGGCGCGCATCATGGGTTTACCGGCAGTGACGCGGTGGAGCGGGGACAGTTCGTGCATGACCTGATGCGCGGGCAGGAAACGACGCTGCTGCAACCGCTGCTCGACGCGGTGAAATCGCGCAATGCGGTGCGCCTGTTGGGGCCGGACCGGGCCGAGGGGCGTGCGCCGACCGTGGCGCTGGCGCTGACGCAAGACCCGGTCAAGGTGGCCAAGGCACTGGCCGAGCGGGGCATCATCGCGGGCGCGAGCGATTTCTACGCGCACAGGGTGCTCGAAGGCATCGGGGTCAGCCCCGAAACCGGCGTTCTGCGGCTAAGCTTTACCCATTACACAACCCAAGGTGAAATGGATAAACTCTTGAACGCCTTGGACGATTTACTTTGATCCAAGCTCCGGCGGACTACGTATCCCGTTAAAATGGGAAGTGGTGAATGACGGGCGAAAATACTCCGATACTGTTGTGGTTCCGGCGCGATCTGCGTCTGTCGGATCATCCGGCGCTGCACGCGGCCTGCGAAAGCGGGCGGCCGGTGATCCCGGTGTTCATTCTGGACGATCAGGCCGAGGCGCTTGGCGCCGCGCCGAAATGGCGGCTTGGTCTGGGGCTTGAGTGTTTCGGCAAGGCGCTGTCCGACAAGGGCTCGCGCCTGATCCTGCGCCGGGGCCGCGCGCTGACCCAGTTGCAGGCGCTGATCGAGGAAACCGGCGCTGGCGCTGTCTATTGGTCGCGGCTTTACGATCCGGGGGCAGTTGAGCGGGATTCCGAGGTGAAATCCGATCTGAAAGCGGCGGGGATCGAGGCAAAGTCCTTTGGCGGGCACCTGATGTTCGAACCCTGGACGGTTGAGACCGGCGAGGGCAGTTTTTACAAGGTCTATACGCCCTATTGGAACGCGGTGAAGGGGCGCGATGTGGATGCGCCGCTTTCGACGCCGTCGGATATTTCAGCGCCGGGCAAGTGGCCTGACAGCGACGATCTGGAGGATTGGGAGCTTGGCGCGGCGATGGATCGCGGGGCTGATGTCGTGCGCCCCTACGTGCAGCTAGGCGAAGAGGCGGCGATTGCGCGGCTTGCCAACTTCATGCGCGACGGGGTCGCGGATTATGCGAAACGGCGCGATCTGCCGGGCGAGGACGGAACCTCGGGCCTGTCCGAGAACCTGTCGCTGGGCGAGATCAGCCCACACCGCTGCTGGGCGGCGGCTGAACGGGCGCGCGAGGATGGCAAGGCCGGGGCCGAAACCTTTCAGAAGGAGCTGGTCTGGCGCGAGTTCGCCTATCACCTGATGCATCACACGCCGCGCATCCTGACGGATAACTGGCGCGAGAAATGGGACAGCTTCCCATGGCAGGAGGATGAGCGTCTGGCCGAGGTCAAGGCGTGGAAACAGGGGCGCACCGGCGTGCCTTTTGTCGATGCGGGCATGCGTGAGCTCTACGTAACGGGGCGTATGCACAACCGGTCGCGGATGATCGTGGCGAGCTATCTGACCAAGAACCTGATGTGTCATTGGCGGATCGGGCAAAAATGGTTCGAGGACTGCCTGATCGACTGGGATCCGGCGAATAACTCGATGGGGTGGCAATGGGCGGCGGGTTCCGGGCCGGATGCCTCGCCTTATTTCCGCATCTTCAACCCGGTGACGCAGCTGGATAAGTTCGACCCCGACGGGGTTTACGCCAAGGCCTGGATCGCCGAGGGGCAGGACGAGCCGCCGGAAACCGCGCTGTCCTACTTTGACGCGATCCCCCGGCACTGGTCGATGCAAGCCGGTGATGATTATCCAGAGCCGGTGGTCGGTGTTCAAGAGGGCCGGCAGGCCGCTCTGGACGCCTATGAAAACCGGGATTTCTGAAGCCGATGGCCGTCATCTCTTGCCACAAATGCGAAACGCATCTTAAGATTTTATTAAACTCGATGGGAAACGACCGATGATCCTGACCGATACCAAGGGGCAGAAAAACCTGCCGCGCTATTTCCCTCAGGTGATGGAGATGCTGAACGCGCTGCAACGCGGACGGATGGACATCATCCTGCCCGACGGTCGCCATTTCCGCGCCGAGGGCAAGGAGCCTGGTCCGGTGGCGGAATTGCACATCCACAACAACGACGTTTTTGCGCGCCTGATCCGAGAGGGCGATCTGGGCTTTTCGGAATCCTATCTGGAGGAATGGTGGAGCACACCGGATCTGCAGGCTTTCATGGATCTGGTCAGCACCGGGAACGAGGCGCTATACGACGGGTTTCCCGGCATGGGCTTGGTGCGGTTTTACGAGCAGCTACGGTTCTGGCTACAGCGCAATCACAAGGCGCAGGCGCGTCGTAATATTTCGTACCATTACGATCTGGGTAACGAATTTTACAAGCTATGGCTTGATGATACGATGACTTATTCAAGTGGATTGTTTTTGAATGGTCAGGAAAGCACCGAGAGCGCGCAGACCGCGAAATACGCCTCTCTCGTCGATCAGATGGGCGCGCGACCGGGCGATCATATTCTTGAGATCGGTTGCGGCTGGGGCGGTTTCGCGGAATATGCCGCGCGGGAACGGGGCCTGCGCGTGACCGGCTTGACGATCAGCAAAGAGCAATTCAACTACGCCCAGCAACGTATTGAAAAGGCAGGTCTATCCGATCTGGTGAGCTTTAAGCTGCAGGATTACCGCGATGAAACCGGCAGTTATGACGGGATCGCCAGCATCGAGATGTTCGAAGCGGTGGGCGAAAAATACTGGCCGGTCTATTTCGAAACCCTGCGCGAACGTCTGAAACCGGGTAAGACGGCGACACTTCAGATCATCACCGTGTCGGACCAGCGCTGGGAAGTTTACAAGCGCGGCGTTGATTTCATTCAGAAATACATCTTTCCCGGCGGCATGCTGCCCAGCCCGGCGGTGCTGCGGGCGCAGGTCGAACAGGCCGGTCTTGCGGTGGAACGTTCTATCGAGTTCGGCAAGAGCTATGACATCACCCTTCGACGCTGGCACGAGACCTTCAACGAAAGGTGGGACCAGATCGCAGAGATGGGTTTTGACAACAGGTTCAGACGCATGTGGAATTTCTATTTGACTTCATGCGCGTCGGCCTTTGACAGTAAGGGCGTCGACGTCACCCAGATTACGGTGTCGCGGCCTTCGTAGCCAAATTGCCGGAAGTTATATGCCCGACGCCTCACGACTAGTTGCTGCGCTCAGCCTTGCGTTCCTAGCCTTTATCGTGTCCGGACAGATCATGCCGCTGATGACAGAGGGCATGGATTTCGGCTGGTTCACTTACGTGAATGTCGCGATCGGTCTGGCGATCGGTTGGGTGGTCATGGGCGACCGCGCCGGGCGCGGGATGACCAATGCGGTGAACAACGGGCTGACCGGCATGGTGGTCATGGTCTTTTGGGCGCTTTTCATCCAGGGCGGCTATGAAATGATGCGCCGGGCGATGCGCAACCGCTATGACGGCCCGCTTGAAGCAGTCGCGGCGATCTTTCAGATCGGGCTGGATTATGCCATCACGATCTTTGTGACCCATATCGTGATGACGCTGATCGTCGGCGGCATACTGGCGGGGCTCGCAACCGAATATGCCTGGCGTCAGTGGCGCTGATCCAGCGGGAGAGTTTTCATGTCAGACCTGTTTTTCTATGGCACGCTGTGCCATCTGCCGCTGCTTGAGCGCGTTCTTGGCCATGCGGTCGAGACAGCACCTGCCGTGCTTGAAGATCACGCGGCGTTCTGGGCGGCGGGTGAGGCCTTTCCGATCATCGCCGAACGACCCGGCGCGCGGGCCGAGGGGCTGCTGGCCCGTGGGTTGAGTGATGAGGACGTGGCGCGGCTGCGGTTCTACGAGGGTGCGTTTGATTACGACCTTAAGCCTGTGCAGCTTGTCGGCGGGGATCGGGCGCTGGTGTTCTTTTCGGCGACCGGCCGCTGGGAGCCGGGCGCGCCATGGCTGCTTTCGGACTGGGAAGAGAAATGGGCCGAATTGCAGATGATCGCTGCCGTCGAGATCATGGCGTGGTATGGCCGGATCAGTGCCGAGGAGATGGTAAAACGGTTCACGCCGATCTCGATCCGGGCCAATGCGCGGATGGTCGCCCGGCGACGCCCGGCCAGCACCGACTGGGATCTGGCAAAGGATGTCGAGGTGCATGCGCATCATCGGCCCTATATGAATTTCTTCACCATGGAAGAGATGGACCTGCAGTTTCGCCGGCATGACGGGAGCATGAGCGATGTGCTTAATCGTGGCGCGCTGATGGTGGGCGAGGCGGCTGTCGTGCTGCCTTATGATCCGCTGCGCGACCGGGTGCTGCTGGTGCAGCAGTTCCGCGCGCCGGTCTTCATGCTGGGCGATCCGGACCCGTGGATCTGGGAGCCGGTTGCCGGTCTGGTAGATCCGGGCGAAACCGCCGAAGAGGCCGCGCGTCGCGAGGCACAGGAAGAGGCCGGGCTGACGGTTCGTCAGTTGCACGCGGCTGGAAAATGTTATTCTTCTACAGGGTCTTCCGGGGAGTTTCTTAACCTGTTCATCGGCATCTGCGACCTCGAGGATCGCCCCGAAGGCGGGGGCGGTCTGGAAAGCGAGGGCGAGGATCTTGTGAGCCGGTTGGTGAGCTATGACGAGCTGATCGCGGATATTGACGCTGAGCGGCATCGCGACATGCCGCTGGTTACGACATCGCTCTGGCTGTCGCGCCACCGCGACAGGTTGCGGGCCGAGGCGGGCATTTAGGAAAAGCATCGCGGGATTGACCGGCGTCCGGGGCTGACGGTTTTGTGACTGTCAGCAAGGCGGGACGGGAATACCTAGCAGAGCGCGGTTTCGCGATAAACCGTTCGCGGGGCGTAGAGCTTGGGACGCGTTGATCGCTTGAGATCGGGCGTCAGCAGGGCTACACCTTTGCTGAAGATAGGAAAGGAACGCCATGCGTATCTCACGTGATCTGGCAGAAGCCGTTGGAAACACACCCCTGATCCGCCTGCGGAAGGCGAGCGAGGAAACCGGGTGCGAGATATTCGGCAAGGCCGAGTTCCTGAACCCCGGTCAATCGGTCAAGGACCGTGCGGCGCTGTTCATCATCCGCGACGCGATGGCACGCGGGGAGTTGCAGCCGGGTGGCACCATCGTCGAAGGCACGGCCGGGAACACCGGGATCGGGCTGGCGCTGGTCGGCGCCTCGATGGGGTTCAAGACGGTCATCGTGATCCCGGAAACCCAGTCCGAGGAAAAGAAGGATATGCTGCGTCTGGCCGGTGCCGAGCTTGTTCAGGTGCCTGCTGCGCCTTACAAAAATCCAAATAACTACGTGCGTTATTCACAGCGACTGGCCGAAAGGCTTGCACAATCCGAACCAAAAGGCGCGATTTGGGCCAATCAGTTCGACAATACCGCAAACCGGCAGGCGCATGTCGAAGGCACTGGTCCCGAGATCTGGGAACAGACCGACGGCAAGGTCGACGGGTTCATCTGCTCGGTCGGGTCGGGCGGTACGCTGGCCGGGGTCGGCATGGCCCTGCAACCAAAGGGCGTCAAGATCGGTCTGGCCGATCCGATGGGGTCGGGCGTCTACAGCCTATATAAGGAGGGCGAGGCCAAGCCCGAGGGCAATTCGATCACCGAAGGCATCGGGCAGGGGCGGATCACCGCCAACCTCGAAGGGTTCCGGCCCGACATGCTTTACCAGATCCCGGACGAAGAGGCGCTGCCATACGTCTTTGACCTGTTGTCCGAGGAAGGGCTCTGTGTCGGCGGATCGAGCGGCATCAACATCGCGGGCGCGGTGCGCATGGCCAAGGATCTGGGGCCGGGCAAGACTATCGTGACGATCCTGTGCGATTACGGCACACGCTATCAGTCGAAACTGTTCAACCCGGAATTCCTGACCGAAAAAGGACTGCCGGTGCCGTCGTGGATGGATCGCGCGCCTGCGTCGATTCCCGGCGTCTTTGTGGATAGCTGAGACCTGATCCCATGCATTATCGCCTGCTTTCCGCCGTCACCGGTTTCCTGTGTCTGCTTGTCTTAGGTTTTGGCGGCGCGGTTCAGGCGCAGCAGGCCCCCGATTACGATGCCTGGCAGGTTCTGGCCGACCGGGCGGAAAACCTGATTCAGGCTGACCAGGCCTCGGATGAAACGCTGGAGACCCTGCGGTCGCAGCTTGCCGATTGGCGCGAGAAGTTTCTGGCCGCCGAGGGGATAAACTCCTCTCGTATCAGTACTTTGCAAAGTCAGATTAATGCGCTTGGCCCGCCCCCAGATGTCGAGAAGGGCGACGCGCCGGAGCCCGGAGAAGTGGCGACGCGGCGCGAGCAGCTTAACGATCAGATGGCGCAGCTCAAAGCGCCGGTCTTGAATGCGGAAGAGGCCTACAGCCTTGCCAACGGGCTGATCGGCGAGATCGACAATATCATCCGCGAAAGGCGCGCGGACCAGCTGTTGCAGCTTGGGCCAAGTCCGCTGAACCCGGCCCGCTGGGGTGTGGTGGCCAGTGCCTTCGGCAGCAATATTCGGTCACTGGCGCAGGATTCCGTCGACAACTGGCGTTCGGAAGACTTCAGGCGCAAGTTCTGGGGCGATCTGCCGGTGTCGCTGCTGGTTCTGGTGCTGGGGCTTGTGCTGACCGCGCGCGGACGGTCATGGGCGACCCGCCTGTCGAACCACCTGCGGCTGGAATCGCGCCGTGGGGCCGGGGTGTTCAGTTTTCTGACCTCGCTTGGGCAGATCATTTTGCCGATGCTTGGCGTGGCGATGGTGACCACCGCGATCAACAACATGGGGCTTTTGGCTCCGATCACCGAGCCCGTGGTCCAGCAGATACCGGCTTGGATTACCCTGATCCTGCTGATGTGGTGGATGGCTGAACAGGTCTTTTCGCGCTCGGATGCGACGGCCACGGTCAGGCTGGAACCGTCGGACCGCAAGCAGGCCCGGTTTCTGAGCGTCGTTCTGGGCGTGATGCTCGCGGCGCATGATTTCATCAGCACGATCAGCGATGTCGGGGAATACACGGATAATACGCGTTACCTGCTCGACTTCCCGATCCTCGTTCTGACCTCGATCGCGATCTTCCGGCTTGGGCAGGTGCTTGCCCATATCCTGCCCAGCGGCAGAACGGAGGAGGGCGATGAGATCGGTTTCCTCGACCGGGTGATCTGGGCGCTGGGGCGCATGGCCATGGCCGTCGGCGTCGTCGCGCCGATCATGGCAGCCATCGGCTACGGCGCAGCGGCAGATGCGCTGGTCTACCCGGCGGTTGGAACGCTGTTCCTGGCCGGGGTCGTCACGATCATTCAGCGGCTGATTTACGACCTTTACTATCTTGCCACCGGGGCCAGTGAGTCCGAGCAGACAGGGCTTGTGCCGGTTCTGGCCGGGTTTCTGGTGGCGGTGCTGGCGCTGCCGCTGCTGGCGCTGATCTGGGGCGCGCGTCTGGCCGACCTGACCGAGGTCTGGGCGAGGTTCCAGGAAGGATTTGCCATCGGGGACAGCCGGATTTCGCCTACCGATTTCCTGACCTTCGCGGTGGTCTTTACCATCGGCTACATGCTGACGCGGATGCTGCAGGGGGCGCTGCGCAGCTCTATCCTGCCCAAGACCAAGATGGATGCGGGCGGGCAGACGGCGGTGCTTTCGGGGATCGGGTATGTCGGGATCGCCATCGCGGCGCTGGTCGCGATCACCACGGCTGGCATCGACCTCACCGCGCTTGGCTATGTGGCTGGTGCGCTTTCCGTAGGTATCGGTTTCGGCCTTCAGAACATCGTGTCGAATTTCGTCTCGGGCATCATCCTCTTGATCGAACGTCCCATCGGCAAGGGCGACTGGATCGAGGTCAACGGCCAGATGGGCTATGTGCGCGATATCTCGGTGCGTTCGACCCGGATCGAGACTTTTGACCGCACGGATGTGATCGTGCCGAACTCGGATTTCATTTCCGGAACGGTGACCAACTTTACCCGGGGCAACACGATTGGCCGGGTGATCGTGCCGGTGGGCGTGGCCTATGGGACCGATACGCGCCGGGTCGAGGAGATCCTGCGCGAGATCGCCAATGACCATCCGATGGTTCTGGCCAATCCGGCACCCAATGTATTGTTCAAGGGGTTCGGCGCCGACAGTCTCGATTTCGAGATCCGCGCCATCCTGCGCGATGTGAACTGGGTGATGAATGTGCATTCGGAGATGAACCACCATATCGCGGCCCGGTTCGTCGAAGAAGGCATCGAGATTCCCTTTGCCCAGCGGGACGTTTGGCTGCGCAACCCCGAGGCGCTGAACCAGCGCCCCGAGCCGCAGAAGAGCGCGCCTGGGGCAGGGACCGATGCAAACCAGACCCCCGAAGGCCCGGAAGAGCCGGACGCCGCTGCGCAGCCTTCCTGAGCCGGTCGCCGGGTGGGGCATGACCATCGGGAGACCCTATATCCCTTGCGCGACGGTGCACGCGAAAGAAAGCGCGGATTGCTCGGAATTTTTACCGATTTCTCCTTGCAATGGGGCAAGTGTTCCGGCAAATACCCGCCCTACGGAGAGGTGGCCGAGTGGTCGAAGGCGCACGCCTGGAAAGTGTGTAGGCGGGAGACCGTCTCCAGGGTTCGAATCCCTGTCTCTCCGCCACTTGCCTCGATGCAACTATTCTCTACCGCCCAACGCTGCCGGATTTTTCCCTTGTATTAGAGGGTTATAGAATTTTGGCTGTTGCGTGGTTGGATTTGGTAATCGGGTAAAGGCGTTCTCTGACGCCGGAATTCTCCGAAGCTGTTGACTACGCCTTTTTAGGACGCAGTTTGTAAGGCGTTGGCAATAAATACTATTTTTAGTCTGAATGGTGTTTTCGATGTCAGGGTTGTTCGGTCGAAATGACGCTGGCATCTAAATCTTTGGCAGGGGTTTGGGGGTAAAAAGGGCGGGAAGCTGTCATTCGCTGCGTCCAGCATGAAGGTCCGGAAAGCGCGAATCTGAATCAATCGATACAGCAGCCCGGCAGATATTCTTGGATCAACAGCCGCAAGGTTGGCGTCTTTGTGCCGCGTCCTATCTTGGCTTGGCCGGCCGCGCGATGATCGCGCCGATCAGGACGAGCGGACCTGCGAGGAGGAACGCAACTCCCGGTAACTCGCCGAAGAAGGCGAACCCCAGTGCCACCGCCCAGAGCACCGCAAGGTATTCGAAAGGTGCCAGCGCCGACGCTTCCGCGTGCGTGAAAGACAGCGTCATCAGGATGTGGGCAAGGCCGCCCGCGAGGCCCGTGGCGACCAGAAGCATCAAACCCACCGGGCCGGGCCAGGCCCATCCCCACGGCAGCGTCGCGAGGCCGGCGAGTGCGGAGACGATGGCGAACCAGAACGCGATCGCCGCGGCCCCTTCGCCCAGCAGCGTCAGGCGGCGCACCTGGATCAACGCTCCGGCGGTAAGCACCGCCGTAACGAGGCCGAGAAGCACTCCCAGGCCGCCCGCGTCTGGCAGCACGCCCGCGAAGGCCGGAAGGCAGAACGCCGCCGCCCCGGCGAGACCGAGTGCTACGCCGGCGATCCGCCGTGCCGTCAGTTGCTCGCCCAGAAGCGCCCAGCCGAGCAGTGCGAGCATGACCGGCGCGAGGTACGAGAGCATGGTCGCCTCCGCCAGGGGCAGCAGACGGATGGTCGCGAAGGACGTGAACATGGCCGCCGCGCCCAACACGCAGCGCCCGATGTGAGCGAAGGGGCGGGAGGTCACGAGGCCCTTCGGCCAGTCGCCCCGCCACCACAGAAAGGCCACCAGAGGCAGCAGCGCGACTGCCGAGCGAAAGAAAACGACCTGTCCCAAGGGCACCGTGTCGCCAAGCGCCTTCACGCAGACGCCCATCAGCGCGAAGGCCAACGTCGACAGGATGCGCAACGTGATGCCGAGCCGTTCGTTCGCCACGGGACGCGATTTGGCCACGGCCTTCATGCAAGCTCCGACTGCGCACTCGAGATCGCCGAGAAGCCGAATGTCAGCGTATCCTGGCCCGAGGTTTCCCGCGGCCTCATTCCGCGCTGAACCGGATATGCGGGCGCCCGGCATCTGCCGTTCCGTCGATCTGGGCCGAGACGCGAAAGACGTCCCGCAGGATGTCTTTCGTGAGCACCGCGTGGGGCGTGCCGCAAACGCAAACAGCCCCCTCCCGGAGAACGACGATCCGGTCGCAGAACATCGCGGCAAGGTTCAGGTCGTGCAGCGCGATGACGCTGGTCAGGTCGAGATCGCGCACCATCCGCAAGATCTCGATCTGATGATGAATGTCGAGATGGTTGGTTGGCTCGTCCAAGAACATCACCTGCGGCGCCTGTGCCAGTGCCCGAGCGATATGTACGCGCTGACGCTCGCCCCCCGACAGGGTCTGCCACGCCTGCTTGCGGCGCGATGCCATGTCCACGCGGTCGAGCGCCTCGGTCACCGACGCCTCGTCGGCCTCGGACCAGCCGGCAAGCGCCGAGCGGTGCGGCGTCCGACCCAGCCGCACGACATCGGCCACGGTGACGTTGGTGTCGGTCGCCGCGCTCTGCTGGACGAAGGCCACCTGCCGCGACAGCGCCTTGCGCGAAACTTGCGCGATGTCCTGGCCATTGATCTCGACCCGCCCCGAGGCCGGCCGCCGCAGTCCTGCCAGCAACCGCAACAAGGACGACTTGCCCGACCCGTTTGGCCCGATCAGGCCGAGCGTCTCGCCCGGCGCGACCGTCAGCGACACGTCGGACACGATGGTGCTGCGCTTCACGCCCCAGACCAAGTTCATCGCCTTGACGCTCATGTCTGCGGCCTCGCGCGGTAGAGGATGATTGCGAAGAAGGGCACGCCGACCAGCGCCGTGACGACGCCGATAGGCACCGTCTGCTGGGTGGCGATCACGCGGCTGACGATATCAGCGATCACCATGAAGATGGCGCCGACGACTGCGCAGGCCGGCAACAGCCGCAGGTGCAGCGGGCCGACGACGTATCGCGCCGCGTGCGGCACGACCAGCCCGACGAAGCCGATCGCCCCCACCATGCTGACGATCGTGGCGGTCAGCAGGGCAGTCACCGCGAACAGCACTAGCCGGATGCGGCCGACGGGCACGCCGAGCGCGGCGGCATCCTCGTCGCCGAATGTGAAGGCGTCGAGCGAGCGCGCCATCCAGATGCAGATTGCAAGGCTGACGATCACGACGGCCAGAAGAAGCTGAAAATCCGGCCAGCGCACGCCGCCGAAGCTGCCCAGCAGCCAGAACATCACGTCTCGTGCCTGCTGGGCGTTGCCAGAGGTCGTGACAATGTAAGAGGTCAGCGCATTGAACAGCTGCGATGCCGCGACCCCGGCGAGGATCGTGTGGTTCGGCCCGCTCGTCGCGCCGTTGGACAGAAGCGCCACCAGCGCGAAGGCGGCAAAGGCACCTGCGAAAGCCCCCAGCGACAGCGACAGGCTGCCCGCGCCAATACCCAGCACGATGACGCAGACCGCGCCGGTGGAGGCCCCCGCCGACACGCCCAGCACGAAGGGTTCGGCCAGCGCGTTACGCAGCAGCGCCTGCAGGATCGCCCCGCAAATCGCCAGGCCCGCGCCGGCCAGGGCCGCCACCAGCGCCCGGCTGAGGCGCAGGTTCCATACGACGCTCTGTTCGATCGGCGCGATCTCGGCGCCGGTCAGGCCCATCTCGTTTGTGACCGACAGAAAGACCGTGCCCAACCCGATGTTGTAATCGCCAATCGCCGTCGCGGCTGCGACGGCGAAGGTCAGGACGACCAGGGACAGGCACAGGAAGAGGCCAAGCCGTCCGGCCCCGCCCTCGGAAGCGTCGGACGACATCACGGCAGGTCGAGCGCTTTCAGTTGTTCGGCGACCTGTTCGGCGCCGTAGAGCGTGCGGATGCTGGGGTTCATGGCCGCGCCGCTCATGGTCACGATCCGGCCCTCGCGCACCGCCTCCATCTGGCTGACTGTCGGATCGGACGTCAGGAATTCGATCTTGTTCTCGGCGGTGTCGAGGTCCCAGCGGTTTCGGTCGACCTGGGCCGAGACGAACACGGTCGGGTCGGCGGCCATGATGCCTTCCCAGCTCACCGCCGGCCAGTCGGCCTCGGTCGTGATGGCGTTGGTGCCGCCGAGGATGTCCGCGATGTAGCCGGACGGCCCGTTACCCCCGCCCAGATAGGCGTCGTCGGCCGGCGACGGGCTCGAGAACCAGAAAAGGAACGTCAGATCCGCGTTTCCCGAGAACTGCTTGCGCAGGGCGGCCTCGCGCGCCTTGAAGTCATCTATCAGCGCGTCTCCGCGGTCGGCGACGTCGAAGATCCGCGACAGGTCCTCGATCTCCTTGTAGAGCAGGTCCATGCTCCACAGCTCCTCGCGTGAGCCGTATGCGTCATTGGCGTCGAGCGTCGTCGCACAGGCGCTTGGCGACAAGTAGGTCGGGATACCAAGCTCCTCGAAATCCGAACGCTTGGCGACCTTGCTGTCGGGCCCGAGAAGGGTCGTGAGCATCGCCGCCACGAAGTCGGGCTGCTTCGACAGAACGGATTCCAGCGTCGGAAATTCAACCGTGAGCAACTCGACGCCGCTGTTGGCCTCGGCCACCTCGGGCAGCACCGAATTGGGCCAGAACGCGGTCGCGGCCATCCGGTCCTCGAGCCCGAGAAGCAGCATGATCTCCGCGCTGTTCTGGCCCAGGGCAACGGCGTTTTGCGGCGCCTGTTCGAAGGTGACGGACAGGCCGCAATTCTCGATCGTCAAGGGGTAGTCCGTCTGGGCGTGGGTCGCACTGGCCGAGACGACCAGAGCAGTCACTGCAAGAGCCGGGAGAATCTGGCTCGTCATCGGGGACCTCATTGTTGAGTTGTTTTGTCGGGAACCGGCTATCGACATCCGATGGCGGTTTCAAGGTGTTTTTGTCGGGTACTTCTGAAAGGGAGGTCACGAGTTGCAACTTCCAAGGGTTCGACGCTAGTGGGCTGCGAAGCACCGGACCTTCGCCAAGTGCCCCGCAAATGGCAGCAACGGGCCGCCAGTGACGGCGCCGAGGTCTCAGATTTCCACGCTTACGGAGATAGCCAGTGCGTCGTCGAGCTCGACGCCAAGGTAGCGGACAGTGCTGTCCATTTTGGTGTGGCCGAGCAGGAGCTGGACCGCCCTCAGGTTGCCGGTCTTCCTGTAAATCTGTGCCACCTTTGTACGTCGCATCGAGTGCGTGCCATATGATGTCGGGTCGAGCCCTATGGATTTGACCCAGTCATGGACCAACCGGGCGTAATGCCGCGTCGATATGTGAAGTCGTTCGTGAAACCGGCCAGGCCACAGGTGCTCCGAACCGACCATCAGCCGTTCGTCCATCCATCGCGCAAGCGACTTACGCGTGCCCTCTGCGATCTCGAAACGGACCGGCCTCTGCGTCTTGTTCTGGATGATCGAAGCGCGTTGCTTGACATGACCGGAGGTATAGACGTCGGCCACCTTGAGCCTCACCAAGTCACACCCGCTTAGCTTGCTCTCGATGGCGAGGTTGAACAGTGCCAGCTCTCTGTGGTTCTCGGCGATTTCGAGACGAACGCGGATGGCCCAGACGTGCTTAGGCATCAAGGGGCGCTTCTGGCCGACCACACGGCCTTTATTCCAAGCTGGGCGGCAAGCCCGAATGGCAGGTAAGTTCGCAATTGTCATGGCGGTTCCTCCGATCCGCCACGCCCTGCCACAACGCCAACCCGACGTTGGCGTTGAAGTATATCATCGAAAGGTGCGCATGCGGAGAAAGTCGGGTTTGAGCCCTTTCATGCCGCGATGCGCGAGATAAACGAATCCGCGCGGCGGCAGCCTGTGTCTTGGCAGGATTGCATACAGCAAACGGGCAGCGGCCTTCGCCGATGCCCGAGTGCGCTCCAGTCAGGCGGCCAGTGCTTCTGCGTCGCTGCCAGCTGGAAGGTGAAGCGGGCAGTCCGGATCTGTCACCGCACGCCAAACGGCTTGAACGACGTCTTCAGGGTGGGTCGCTTCTTTGGTCGAATTGGCCTGAAAGTCGCTCATCACCTGTGCCACAAACGGGGTGTAGGCCTCTGGCGTCTCATCGGCCTCGGTCATCAAGGCCCTCGCATTCGCTCCGAACCGTGTTGCCGGCGCCTGGCCGGGCAAGACCAACCGTGCTCGAATGCCCAAGGGCGCGAGCTCGAGCGCAAGACACTCGGTGTAGGCATTTAAGGCGGCCTTGCCGGCCGTGTAGACCGAAAGCAGGGGCAATGGCTTCAGCGTCACACTGGAGGAGACGTTGACGATGACGCCCGCTCCCTTGGCGCGCATCTGCGGCAAAACGGCACGGATCATCTCGAAGGTCCCGAAGGTGTTGGTTTCGAAAATCCTGCGGACCGTGTCGTCCGGCGTTCCTTCGAAAGCGGAAAGCCAGCCGACGCCCGCGTTATTGACCAGCGCGTCGATCGGCCCCGCGGCCTCGACCGCCTGTGCGATGCTGTGGCCATCGGTGAGGTCCAGCGGCACGAGGCGCAATCTGTCCGAAACAGGCAGAAGCGATGTATCCGGCTTGCGCATCGTGGCGACGACGGACCATCCCTGATCGAGGAAATGGCGCGCTGTCTCGAGGCCGAAGCCCGAGGAGCATCCAGTAATCATGACGGTATTCATATAAACTCTCCTTTTCTTGGTGCTCTTAATGTCGACACACAAGACAGGATGAACTACCGTAAATAATCCAGAATTTTTTATCGAGAGTCCGAAAATGGCCGATCCGCTCTCAGAGGTGATCTCCCTTCTGCGACCCCACGCGCCGCATTCGAAGCTCACGGAGGGCTCAGGGGCGTTTTCGGTGCGCCGGGAAGACGTGGAGGAGGTGTTCTATTGCATGCAGCTCTCCGGACGTGTGCGGCTGGAGGTGGACGGAAAGCCGCCACTGGATCTGAACGCAGGGGATTTCGTCCTTATTCCGGCCGCGTCGGGGTTCACCGTGTCCAGTATCGACCCGCCATCCCCGCCGGGGCTCCGGACCCGCCCCGTCCTTGGCGAGAACGGCGTGTTCCGGATCGGCCGGCCGGACGGGCCGGTCGAGGTTCAGCAACTGATCGGATATTGCAGCTTCGGCAGCCCGGATGCCGATCTACTGGTGTCGCTCCTGCCTGACATCGTCGTCGTGGGTGGCGATGACCGCCTGGCTGCCCTGGCGGATCTGGTGCGGGAGGAAGCGCGTGCGGACCGACCGGCAGGCGATGTGGTGGTCGAACACCTGTTGCAGGTTCTGCTGATCGAGGCGTTCAGGTCCACGACCCGGTCCGGGGCAACATCCGGCCTGCTGCGCGGTCTGGTCGATCCCCGTATCGGCCCGGCACTACGCGCGGTACACGCCGCTCCTCACCACCCGTGGACAGTAGCCGAATTGGCGGGGACCGCAGGATTGTCACGCTCAGCGTTCTTCACGCGTTTCAACCGGATCGTCGGTGAGCCGCCGTTCAGCTATCTTCTGAACTGGAGGATGACGCTTGCCAAGCACATGCTGCGCACGGGCCGGCACGATATTTCTGATGTCTCGACCAACGTTGGATACGGATCAACCAGTGCGTTCAGCACCGCCTTCGCCCGTCATGTCGGGTATTCTCCCAGCCGGTATATGAAGGTCGCCTCTGCAGGATGATCCGATGCATCTGCGATCCGATGTCCGCTTTGTCCGCCAAGCAGACCTTCGCGGGCCCGGGGATAGTTGGACTCAGTGCGCAGAAGCTCGGTTTGAGCCCATTTTGAGGGATGCTGCGACTGGATCGAACGGCTGCTGTTAGTCCAATGGGAAATCGAAATGCATGACATCTTCGCGGGTCCCGAGCTTCGTGTACAAGGCAATTGCAGGTTCA